>JAJFLQ010000054.1 GCA_021772615.1 Verrucomicrobiota bacterium
GGTCGTCGAGGCCGCCGACCCTCCAATCGTCACCGACCGGAGAAGGATTTCCGATTGTTTTTATTTCTTCCATATCAATAGCAGGCGAAACACAGTAGAGTAACCTCGGGGGTTTAAGCCCGAGGTCCTCGTCGAACCGTAGATAGAGATTTCCACACAATACGGCTCTCCCGCTATTCTCATTGCAAGGCATGCACAGGGAAGCCCGATTCTGCTGTTGTCAAAGAGGCTCATAGGGTAAACCAGTTCGGCTTCCGCGCGCCGCCGGCAAACGATTTCCAGACTGTCGTCGAGCTTTGGATAACCCTTTGCGTCTTAGCGGCTTTGCGCTAGATCAAATCGGTCGTTGAGAACAACAAAACCAACGTCGCTTGCAGCTACACGTCAAGAGTCGGCACGCCAAACGTTGGTGGAAGCGGCAGCATGTAGCCACGTCTCTGTGAGACGTGCCGTTTTTACGTTTCTTCGCATTGCGGGCACGGCTCACAGGCACCTACGCTAAGGATTCAGCTACGGCGTCCCGAGGAGCGGTGGCTACATCCGTAACGAAATTGATCTCGCGCAGAGACGCAAAGCCGCAAAGAAAAGAAAACGGCATGAGGAACTACGTACTTTTTTCCGCTTCGTCACGCCCTGGCCGACTAGAGCGGGCGCCGCTTCCCGGTTCCCCCGGTTTCTCAACAGCTTTCTTTTCATCCTCGGGTGGCTTGCGCCATAAAATGAGTGGAATGTTCTCCCTCACACCCAATGGTCAGGTATTGTCAACGCCAATCAACAAGAGGAGAACATTCCAATTACTACTATACAACCCCTTTTGGTGCCCTGCACCGGTACATTTGCCGAGCCCGTCAGCAAAAAACGCCCGGGCTTTCGGTTTGTATCGACACTTCGTTTTATGGCCAGGGTTAACTCCGGGACGCGTTGAATCTCGTCGATCGTTACATATTCCGGTAAGTTCCCGATAAACCCTTGGGGATCACTTTTTGCCAAACTCAATATATTGGCGTCGTCCAGGCTGATATAATAACGTTCCGGCTCCAAATACTCCGCCAGCGTTGACTTCCCGCATTGCCGCGCCCCGAGCAGGCAATACTGCCGTTAACTGCGGGAAAAGAGATTTTAGACAAACTCAAGCAGCTGATAGACGCCAACAAGGGAACCCTCAAGAGAGATGCCGCCCTCTGGTATGGTGTTTTTGAGAAATCGTATGCAATTCTGGGATCAGATTCGGGCGGAGATCCCTGCAGACACTACGGTTCGAATCTTGGACCCGCGAGGAGAGCGTTACGTGGTTTCTGGAGGAAACGGTGACTTTGAGGTTCGAAAGCTGATAGCCTATCATAACGATAACAAAGGTGGAACGATCAAATTCGATTTGAAGGCGGAATCGGATGGTTCGCGACGTGTCATCGATCTACTACCGGTGTTTCTGATGCTGGCGACACCACGAATCTCCAGAGTATTCATCGTGGATGAGTTGGACCGGAGTCTTCATACCCTAATTAACCCGCCACATGCTGGAACTGTATCTGCAAACCAGTGGCCCTGTCAGAGAAGCTTCGCGATTTGATCAAAATGACGATCACAATGTTCCAGTTCCATTTGATGATGCGCGGCACATGCAGCAATGACCAGGTCTGAAACAGGTACGGTTATACCTGTTTTTCGGCATCGGCGTGCCAATTCTCTTGCCAGAGCCCATGTCCCCTCCGTTGTTGGAACACAGGTAATCTCGCTCTCCAGCTCTTTGAGTTTCTTGATCTCAGATGAGCCGCGAGCGCCATTCCAAAGTTCCACCAATACCGTATCGCACAAGGCCGATTCGCCACTTACCATTAGTTTACGTACCCGATCGCGAATGTTCGCCTGACCGTCCCGTCGCAAGGCTTCAACCCAGCTGGATGTATCGATCAAGGTCATGCTCTACGACTCGTTCCGCATGTGCGTTAATTCGTCCTGGGTCATGAAATCATCGAATGTACCCAGAATTCGGGATAGCCTGGCCATCTTGTGACGCTTGTTGTAATCTCTGACCGCTGTGATAACAGCGTCTTTCTTCGTTTTCGAATCGGTATTTCTGATTAACTCAGCGAGTTCACTTTCTGGAATCTCAATTGTTGTTTTCATATCCTGTAATAAAGAAAATAGATTTTTTTATTCGATATTTAATATTACAAACTAGATTAGTATAGCATATGATTGCATCTGATTCTAATCGTAGTAAGAAGCTTAGATACTGCCGGCGATTCGCCCAACGAATCACATCTCGCCGCCAAGTTCGAGGATCCGCTGATTGATAGTCAGGACGTCAAGGAAATCCCGGGCCTCATCCCGTCCGGCAAGCGCGAGCACTTTGTTCACTGCCAGATCGACCGTTTGCAGCCGGTATCCGATTTCCGCTCCGTAAACAGGCGGCAGGAATCGCCACGCAGAGTCATGTGCCCACTCTACCCGCGTCGCGCCGCCGCCTTTGTTGACGCGAGCGCGGATGTAACCGGGCTGTTTGATTTCAATCGCGACCTCATATTGCTCGCGGGTCATCAGCTGTTCGTCGGCGTCGAACGCGGTGGCGACGCGTTCGACGGAATCGTGGAAGTAATCCAAGTCGTTGCTGTACCGCAGGCTGTTCGGCTCGAAATGCAGCGCTGCACCACCGGCAAAATGGCTGTCCGTCGTCCGGTTCACTGCAAGCAGGCGCGCGAGCGCTGCCTGGTACTCGGTCAGCGGCATAAGCGTGTTCCCACTTCCCATGCGTCTCTGCCGCCATGTTTCATCAGCTGGTCCGCAACCCAGGGAATATCATCGATCTCCACGATGTAGTCCGGAGCGAATGACCAGAAGCAGTTTGCATAAAACTTCTTGTACGCACGCCTGGCATCGCGCACCCGGGTCATGTTCCTGGCCGTTTCCGGGTCCAGCTTTCGCCGGCTGCGCTGTCCCCCTCGCCGACCGATGGCAGAAAAGTAATCTCGTACAGCAGAATCCATTACATATCATAAGCCGCTTATGATATGTTACAAGGACACCGTACAGTCTTGGGCGGTACTATCTACACGCCTGAAAATGCTTTCCGTCGTTCCTTGAGCTTGATCGCTGGGGCGGAAAACGATTGTTTTTTGGTCGCAAATATCACCCAGAGTCAGGTATTTCAACACACTTTGGCGCAGCCTGACAAAATCGGCTTTCTCTCCTTGCAACACCTTTTCTCTCATCTCTGTGACCGAGTAATCAAAACCGTAAGCCTTGATAAATTTCTGAATAACCTTAGCTTCCGCATCGTCCAAAACCTGATCAATCAATGCCACTTGTCGTAAAACCTCAACCCAAATTCGTGAAAACTTGCGGCAGCAACGTTGAGAACCCTTCAAACAGAACCACTGTGCCCGGAATTCCAACATTCCGCCTGCGTTCAAGGGAAAGGAGGCGAACTATGCAAATGCTCATCAAAACAAATGCAAAATGGATGCGTCTAACACTACTTCTCACTGCGGCAATCTCCCAGATTTCGTTGGGACAGGACGCATACGAAACAAGGCGAGCGGAAAACCGCCTTCGAGCATCTTTGGAGCCGTGGTATCCATCCTCACGAGATAAAGAAGGGGTGATCTCAACCTACCGACTGGCGCCCACGCTTTCTGAGATCGGAAGATTAAACCTTTCTATTGGTGCCGACAACCACGGAAGCCCTTTCACCAACGGGCGGCAATTGCATATGGGCGCCGGCTACGGATCGATCATTTCCGAAATGGATGCGATTGTATCGAACTACTCTAGGACGTTCAACGAAGCAAGAGATGACGATTGGGTCGTATCCGCCGGATATTTTTTGCCTTTTACCTGGGAAAAACAAAATTGGATAACGGTAGTGGGCGGATACAATGACGTCCGCTCTCACTTCGGTTCCGAAGGTTGGTTCATGGGGCTCGAGCTGGGGCACGAATTTTATTCGCAGAACGACCATCACGTGGATCTGGTACTCGGCACCACATGGCGAACGGTTCAGAGCAGTAACTTTATTCTCAGTTCCAATTTTAGTGACAGCAATGTTACCCTGGCAGTGTGGTCTGTTGGATTCCGATACCGCGGCCCGGAAGTAGATCGTATGAATGGATATTCGACGGTTGAATTTCGGCATGACTTCAGCCGCGCCGGAAAATATGGCTCTGACGATGAAGATGAGATCAAGCGAGGGAATCTTTTCACCTATCGTGACCCTGCGGCGGAGGGCAGCTTCGGAATCTACAAATTGCAGCTTGAACGCCTTCAGCGACTTCACACCGGTGAGTTTCGTCCCGGAAAACTTCTGCTGGTGGCCAAGTTACAAGCTCAGTATGCCGACGATTCACTGCCGATCATCGAGCAGAAATATATTGGGGGTAACGACACCGTAAGAGGGTACCCGGTACGGGAATTTTTTGGTGATTCCGGCATCAACGGTACGCTTGAATTGCGTAGTCCGTTTTGGGTGGGGAGTACGCCATCGACGCATTGCATTTTCAAGATATTCGCTGATTTCGGATATATCGACACGAAACACCCCGGACCTGGCGATCCGAAATCTGAAGACATGCTTGGGGTCGGAGTCGGCGTGACATACCAATACAAACGATTCATCGGGTTTAATCTTGATGTAGCCTTTCCAACAAATGAGACCAGAGACAGTCATTCCGGCGAGATTCACGTGTCGGGCACGATCCAATATTGACCGCACGGCCTGTCGGACTTTTGGACGTGCCTACTGCGCACATGACAGAATCGGCTTTTTTTTCCGGTTCTTGGGATTTCTGGCATTCCCGGCATTCCTGGGGTCACGCCTTTAATTTAGATTCCGCTGAAAAACCCCCTTTTTCGCAATTATCGAAGAATTGACGGAATCATTAAATATTGAAAACAAACATGTTATAAATATGCTATTTTGACATCTCAGTCAAAAACAGGGGTTTTTCAGCGGAATCTAATTTAAAGTTTTCACGATTTTTTCGAGTCACGTCTTTAATTTAGATTCGGCTGAAAATAGCCCCTTGTTTTACGTTGCACTTCCCTTGAGTTTTGTCTGGCAGCAAGTTGTTCCTTAACCACATTTCGAATTTCTTTCATGAACCGTTCGCGGGAGAAGCGTCCTTGCTGAAGGCTTAGACTGCTAAGAATTCTCTTCTGCAACGCCTCAGTGTTTAGTATGTTTACGATACGACACACGCCCTCATCGAGGTCGTTAAAATGAATTTCTGAACAATCTTCAAGGATTTCCGATTGTCCGCCTTTTCCCCTTATGAACGGGATGCAGCCGGCGTTTATCATTTCTGCAATGCTGATACCGAAACCTTCGTGCGGCGCCGCATTGATGCCGTAACGCCGGCTACCTAATAGGCGAAGGTAGCGATCATTGGAGACATTTCGTTCGACACATACCCAGGACGAATGGCGCCGCACAAGCAGTTGGATTTTTTTTTCATGGAGCCACTTGCCGCCGGCGGTCACGATCCGCATACGAACGGCGTGTCCCAGCGCTCTTACTCGTCGCAATATTTCGATCGCATCCTCGATACGCTTGGCCGGCGCGATACGGGCAACGCACAAGAACTCTCCATCACGCGACGCCCAGCTTTGACGGGGGAACTCTGTGCGGGAGGGCGGCGGGATGACTCGCGGACAAATACCGTATGCACGCTGGTAATGGTCACTCAGCCATGCAGACGGTACCAGACTCAGGTTGCGGCCCATGCGTTTTTCGGAATACCCAGTCAGTGCCTGAACGCAGCGCGATCCTGTCGCCCATCGCGGCGGATCATGCATATATTGCAGGCCGGGTTCGCCAAATTCCATTTCATTCGAGCCGGAGAAGAGAAGATCAAATCGTTCGCTTAAACGTCGGCCTTGACGCATCAACATATGCTGTCGCAGGAGCGGCAGCTCGGCGATGTGGAAGAACGTGAATCGTAAAGCCGCGGCCAAAAAATGTGGCCCCGGACATGCCAGTTTGATGCCGGCCGACACCAATCGGGTTCCGTACATGCGATCGAGACTGCCCAGCTGCTGGTTGGTGAGCGAGATCAGCGTCACGTCGTAGTGGGCATGCAGCGCCTGGAGAATCCACACCGCAACGGCTTCGCCACCGCCGCCGTTGAAAGCCGGGAAGAGCACGGCGATGCGTTTTTTGGGCTCGATTCCCATCGTATTTTGGTTATTCTTTGACCGTATAATTAATAAGTTGTTGGAGTTTCCTTTCCGCTTGCGCATGGTGCTCGTGCAACGTTTTCAAGGCCACTTCCCGGCCGACAATTCGTGCGCGCTCATAACAGCGGCCGTCGCCTAACAGCTTTTCGAGTCGTATCGCAATCTCCTCTGAAGAACCGGGCGCAGTGATCCCGCAGTGCTGCACCAATTTCGGGCTTTTCCAGGCCCATCCCACTGCCGGACCGAACAGGGCCGGTGTACCGAGAATCATCAGTTCGGCCACGTTATAAGAGAAGGATTCCGACAGGCTTGTGCATAGACCGACGGTGACGTCACGAAGGAAATCCAAGTGCGCTTCAGGGTCGAGACTACCGTACAATTGCAGCGGGACATTCACTTGTTCTGCGAACTGACATAATAGATCAGAGGCGTAGTTGGCTACCACATTTATCGGTCTGCCGAGGGAGGTGCTTGCCAAAGCCACGCCGGCAATTTGACAAAATGGATTCTTGTGGCGGTAGTAAGGGCTCGAGTCCGGCAATGTCATGGGCATCCAACAAAGCAGTGGGGATTGGATGGGTGAATTTGGCGTGTATCGTTCCGCGCACGTGGAAAGTTGGGGCAGGCAGTGTGGCAACCATTCCGCCCGAATTCCGGGTAGCAGTTGATCGATCAGGCGTGCGGTTTCGCGGTCCGCACACAACACAAGATCGATGTCGCTGCTCCGAATCTGCACCAGTGTGCGAGCCAATTCGGAGGATAAATCCATTTGTAATAAGGGACTGTGCAGTAAAAGGGCGTAGTGAATTTTTGCGCCCCAGGTCGCTATGCAATCTCGATCTGCCGGACAGATCTGGTCGTTGAAGAGCACCCAATCACCCGGCTTGGGTTGGCAAAGCTTGTGGCGCACCAGCGAAACCACTTGTAAGCGGTTGCCGGCGATCTCCGAGAGACCGGCTGCATAGGTTTTCATTCCCGAGTGCGAATTTTCATCTCTCGTGAGTAGGTATATCATCGATGTAGCCTCAATTCCTTTCCCAGGCTACCGAGTACCTCCGATGAGCGCTCATATATTTCCCATCGCGAACAGTCGTTGCACTGATGCACATGGTCATCTCTGGTCTGAAGAATACCGGTTCTGATTGCTCCGGCAAGTTGCTGTGCACGACAAATTAAAGCGCAGAATCGTTTACGCCAGTCTTGCTCTTTCACCCAGTCGTTGCGGCTGCTCAGCCAAACCCCGTATTGCAATGCTGCATACCTGTAGAGCGAACTGCGAGACGGTGGCGTATGGGGTGGGAGTATTGCCGCGCTTTCCAACGGAAACAGGGCAAGCCGGCATCGCCACATTGATTCTGATAGTAGAAGCACCGTATAGGGGCCGTATCCAAAGTGCATGGGATCATTCAATAGTTGAATGTCGCCGTCGATTTCATCGGGCATTTGCCGCGCCAGAATACGGGCGTGTTCGAGTCTTTCCGGAGATACGTCATCAGGCACGACCAGGGCGATCGAGCAGGTATCGCCGCCCCCCCAGGGTTCCCAGCAGACGAAGCGCATCCCATCCGACAAGCCAGACGTGCAGATGGTCTTCTTAGTCATACTGTTGAGATGATTCTCTTGTGGGTGAACCTGTAGCGAATCTCCGCCGTGCGGTGTGTAGGACTTGCAGAATTTCACCATAAGCTGGAAAATTCCCGCGAAGTCAGAGACCCTGGATTGGCCAGGGGCACATAATTGCTGCAGTTTCTGCAGATGATGTTTAAGTCGATGGTCCGCCAATGCCGTCCGCCGATTCAAAACGTGGGGACAGGTAAAATACTCGTATCGAATTAACGCGTCTCTGAATCGATCCGTTTCATCCATAACGGCATTCGCATGGGTCAAAAAGTCGGCGATTTCTATGTCATCGGATCCACCGGCGCGTACGAACGTCTTGTCTGACATCATAGGTCCCCTGGAGAGCCTATGGGCCGCGACAAACTCGCTTTGGCACAGCACATCGACTTCGGTCACCATGGGAATCAACCTGCGGATACGCGTGTAGCGTTTCCAAAACGTATCAAGGAAGGCGAGCCGGACCGTGGTGTCCATGTCCGTGATCAGAACAGTGAAATCGAAATCACTGAGTCCGGGTCGCCATCCACCGGGCTCACCGCCGCTTCTGAGCAACAAGGCGACCACGCGACGGTCGGTGCTCAACCACCGCACAGCCAAACCGAAAGCGATGCTGTAGAGACGACTATAAACGTTGCCGAGTAAGCGGTTTCCTCGGGTGACCAGAACAAACCGCCGTACAAGGTCATGGCTTGTGGCGACCAAATTCAGTCCAGGAAGCGTCACCCGTCGTTTCCGTACGTACTGCCGAAAGGTAAATAGCAGTGACCCTCGAACGGTGACATTTCCGACCGTAATCCCGAAAAAATCGCGCAACAGAGCGCTTGGAAAGTTTGCCCTGCATGCCTGATCATAGTCCAACAGCCACACCCGGCCGTCGACTCCCGACAGGATGTTGTCGATACTGATATCGTTGTGACTGATTCCTCGCCAGGCCTGCCGAAGTACAAGTAGCATCGCTGCCGCCAGGGCTTGTAAGAACGTGAGCCATCCAAGGCGCGACTGTTCCAACGTTTGTCCGCGAATACGTCTCAAAGTGAGACAATCCATCCACTCATCGCTTATGTAAGATATCGGCTCTGGAAATCCCCTGAGACCTGCGAGCCGGGAGAGCATGGCGAACTCTTCCGCGGAATTAGCCATTCGTTCGGTTTTTCGCGAAAACTCACCCTTCAGTGTGACCTTATGGATCAGATCGTCCTGAGCATACACTCGCCTGGCAGTATCCCACGGGCTGGCATGGAGCAACGCCTTCGGGTCGATTCCGCGCGCGGCGAGCCGTTGATTCCAAATGCTCTCTTCAGATTGCCCTGCGGTCATCTCTGGTCCCCTTACATCCAAACGTGTTACCAAATTTAAGGCCGAGCAAGTTCGGAGAAAATGAAAGACATCGCGATTCTGTCCGAGAACCTATAGCGGCAACACCTGATCATCTCCGGAATCGCGGCTCAACGGGTCGGCGTAGCGGTCTCCGACATGGTCTTGCCCTTCCTGAATAGATGTTTCGAATGCGGTCGGGTTTGGTCATGCGGCCAACCTGACAACATGAAGAAAACTGGCTTACTCAGCCGGATTCCAGTCGACACTATGGGGTCTGCCCCAATAGAGCAATGGTTCCCCGGAAAACAACTAGCGGACAGTCCTATGTAAAGGGCAGAATTGCTGTGGATTGGCTGCCATTGCTTCAAAAGGCAAGATCCCTTGGGGGGGCAAATGGCGTGACGGATTCAGGTGAATACTTTAGCCTAGCAGCCTGTCGGGCTTCGCCCGACATCCTCATGGCGACCAGAGTTCGACAGAGCTGTGAGGTTGAACGCCCATTTTTTTAACATGCCGCGTCCGGGGTGTAGGCGACCGCTTTACAGTTCGCGCAGATTTTGAGGTTACCCGGCCGAGTAACTGTAAAGCGGTCGCCTACACCCCGAAACCAACGTCGCTTGCAGCTACACGTCAAAAGTCTGTACGCCAAACGCTGGTGGAAGCGGCAGCGTGTAGCCACGTCTCTGTGAGACG
>JAJFLQ010000055.1 GCA_021772615.1 Verrucomicrobiota bacterium
GCGTCACGACGGCAAGGCGTACTTGCGCGGCTTCAGCGTGAATATCACGGCACGCATGCGTGCCGAAAACAATCTTCGTTCCGAAAAAGAACGGCTTGCCGTCACGTTACGCTCTATCGGCGATGGTGTGATTTCGACCGACACTGCAGGGCAAATCACGCTGGTCAATCGATTGGCTGAGAAGCTCACTGGTTGGACAAGGGACGATGCCGTTGGTAAGGCCGTTTCCGATGTTTTTGTCGTCATGGCCGGACAAAAGGAACCGCGACGAATCGATCCAGTCGCGGATGTCATGCAAGACGGGGGCATCCGCGATTACGGCGCGCAGACGGTGCTTGCGAGTCGTGACGGAATCGAGTACGCCGTCACGGTAACAGCGGCGCCGATCCACGACCAGGACACGGAAACGATCGGCGTTGTAATTGTGTTTCATGACGTCACCGATACACGTCGTATGGAAGATGAGATCATGATGAATCAGAAACTTGAGTCCGTCGGCATTCTTGCCGGCGGAATCGCTCATGATTTCAATAACCTGCTCGTCGGGCTGTTGGGTAATCTGTCGCTCGCAAAGATGCTGGCCAATCCGGAAGACAAGATTTATTGTATCCTTGAGCGCGCCGAAAATGCTTCACGACAATCCGCTGAGTTGACGCAACGTCTGTTGACTTTCGCCACCGGTGGCGCACCGGTTCGACGCACTACGGACGTCCGCGGCGTGTTGCGTGATACTGCGGAATTTACATTGAGCGGCTCGCGAACGAGGGGCAATTACAATATTGAGGATAAGTTATGGCACATCGATGTAGACTGCGGCCAGTTTGTGCAGGTGCTTCAGAACTTGATCATCAATTCGCTTCAGGCAACGCCTGATGAAAAACCTGGGACGATCACCGTCTCGGCAACCAACCATCATATCGGCGCCAAAAACAAGTTGCCGCTACAGCGGGGCCGGTATGTAGCGATAAAGATCTCAGATGAAGGCGCCGGGATTCCTCAACACGTTGTGCAAAAAATCTTTGATCCATTCTTTACAACGAAGGCGAAAGGGCATGGACTTGGATTATCGACGGCGTACTCGATTACCCACAACCACGACGGCTATATCGCGGTCTCGTCGAAGGTCGACGTAGGGACGACGTTCACGTTATACTTTCCGGCGGTCGAAGAATCGGCGGTGACACCAGAAATCTCGGTTGTCGAGGAAAAAGCTGTCGCTGCCGCCGAGAACATACTTTTGATGGATGACGAAGCGGTTGTGCGCGACACCGTCAGGGATATGCTGAGTGAATTGGGCTACGAGGTAACGTGTGTTGCCAACGGCGACGAAGCGATCTCGACGTACCGGAACGCAATGAAGACCGAAAAGTGCTTTGATCTGGTGATCCTGGATCTTACAATTCGGGGTGGGATTGGCGGCGATAAGGTATTGAATCAATTGAAAGAAATCGATCCGGGCGTCAAGAGCATTGTGTCGAGTGGCTATTCGCAGAATCCAATATTAGCGGACTATGCCGAATATGGTTTTCTCGGTATGGTACAGAAGCCGTTTCGACTCGGTAAAATAAGCACAGCGATCCGCCAGGCCCTTGCCTGATACCGCTCCGTCCGACAGGCGGGATAGACACCAGACCTCACTGGTGCAGACAAGTTTGTTGCCTAAATGTACGGGGCTGAGGTGCTGGCGTTTAACTTGTCAGTGGTCTCCTTCGTCCCCGTTGCGATGGCCGGTCTTCACATGCGTGCTGTTTTCCAGTGCCTGCCGAACATCTGCCATATTAAACGGCTTCAGCAAAAATCCACCGCTCTTGTTGACCACGTCCCGCCATTCATCACGAATCGGAAATGCCGACATGAAGATAAATGGTACGTTCCGGCCGCACCGACCTGCCGCTCTTGCGATTTCGACGCCGTTCATTGAACCCGGCAGGGTGATGTCGGAAAAAACAAGATCGAATGTTTCCTGCTTGAGGCGTTCCAGGCCGTCATCGCTGGTCGCAGCCGTCTCGACGTCCATGTTCATGTTTCTCAGGATTATCGCGAGTGCTTCAGCCAGCGACTCTTCGTCTTCGATGATCAGGATGCGGCGAATGTGCCTTTGCCGGACGTCATCCGCTTGCCGATACGGGCTCAGGGTCTTTACGATTTTGGCGTCTATAGTCTTCTCATCTTCCATTGAGGTGAGTTGCATGAGGCGCTGTAGCAACCCGCTTAGGCGTTCGAACGCGTCTCCGAGAAGCTCCCGGGACTTTTCAACCGCCAGGCCAGGGTCGGTGTTCTCCTGTATGATGTGTATACCCAGCAACAGTGTCGTTAGTGGTTGCCGGGACTCGCCAACAACCACGCGAGCCATTTCTTGTGCCGTCTTGAATTTTTCCGTTTCCAGTATTTTTTTGTGGTTGGCCTCGAGTTCACGATGCGCCAGTTCGAGTTCATGATTGGTACGGGTGAGCGCCGAGGCCAGGTGTTCGATCTGAATGATGTGACGAGTAAGGCTACCGAGGTACAGAATCAGGACGGCGGTGAGGATCAGTCCGGACATTAGAACAGCGTAGGTTACCGTACGGGACCGATTGTTGGTGAACGATTGCGATGGTCGTACCAAAATCTCCCAATGGCGGGATCCAACATTGACGCTACGCGACCAGTGGATGCCGCTTTCGTAAGCAGCTGCTAATGTGTCAGCGTCTGGGGACGCGGTGTTGTGCGAGGAAAACAGCAATTTAGGCTCGCCGATAAGCGATCGATCGATAACAATGCATTCCGTGAGCTGACGCTGATCGGCGGTGCGAGTCACGCTTCTCAGAAACATTTCAATGTCGATAATTACCAGAATAACACCGCTTTCCATCCGCGGATCTTCGCGTGGTCGAGGCTGCATTGCCGTCGACATGGAGGATAGTGCTACCGGCACCGCAAGGCATTCACCGTTTGACTTCTGCCAGGGCATACTGTTGCCGGCGACAATCTGTCGCCGTCCCCGCGTAGCCGGTATGAGCGGTGCAACGCCCGGCACCGCAGAAAGATCGGTTCCGGGGGGAAGCGCCGCCAGGTTTGACGGCTGGGTAAATCGTACCCGATGAGCACGTTCCGTCGTCGGCGCCATCGACGACAGCGAGGATCGGTCCGAGTGATCCGCGTGCTCGCCGTGGTCAGCTCCTGTTGATGCCGGATTGCGTGCGACTGCATATCCGGGGCTCCACACCATCGCGCATATCGATGGACATTGCAGCATAGTAAAATTGGCGTATCGCGAAAAGGCACTCCGGTCCGCAAGCAGTTCTGGGTCATTTGCAGCGTAAATAAACTCCCAATAGTCGTTCTTTTTGCGCTCGATCGCCATTGTAAGCGCGGCGGCAACCTGGGTAAATTCGTCTTCAGCCCATCGTTCCGCCATCTCGCTGGTCGTGTCGAATGCGATCAACGTTATAATGAACCCGATGAGCCCGACCAAGGCAACCGGCAGGTATTTCGTTCGTATCGAATCGGGGTCGAGTCGATGGGGCGGAGCAGCATTGTTTCCTGCGTTAGTCATGTTTTACCCTCGAAGCAGCCTGTCCGACTTCGGCTTCCCAACGTTCGACATATTGTCGGCGATTGCGGTCATTCCCACTGCAACAGCAACCGCGTAAAGTACGTAGTATCCAGGCGGTCGGCGTTTTTTGCCGACATGCTGTTGTATTCATTGGATACACCTGTGCGCAGAAACCATTTGTTGGATTTAAGCAGCGGAAAATCCCAGCTGCTTTCATGATACGCGCGGTAGTTTCCGAAGTCGCGGAAGCTCGGCGTGTAGACTATCTCGGACGTGAGTTTTCCGTATTCCGTCGCTTTCACCATGTGGAACAGGCCCAGGTCGAGACCAGGAGATGATTCGCTGTTGCCTTTCTCGAACGACTCATGCCGAAACTGGAGACCCACCCTGCTGCGTAGCGTGCGATTATCGCGCTTGATATGGAAATGTCCATACCCAGCCGCCGCGGTCGTGCGGAGTTCGATTTGCTCGATGTCGTCGACCTCAAGTTCGATTCGTGTGTACCATGAGTGACGTTCGGAAAAACTCGATTCGTAGTCAATACCTCCAAATATTTCTTCCGTGGTTTTGGTACCATTGTTCTTCGTGCTTTCGCCGCGCATATACAGAAGCAGTTTGTCCTCGCTGCTTTCAAGGATTGCTTTCGCACCGCCGCCGGTAGAAATCTCCTCTGAATTTCCGGTCTTTCCGGCGATGTTGAGATGAGCCTCGTACTTCCATTTTCTCTTGTCGCCGTCGTCGGGCGGCGCCAGTGGGTTCTTCTGGCCCGGCAGCCATACCGCAATGATCTGGTCATGCGTGGCATCTATACTTCCCTGGTCAGATTGGATCCTCCGGCCGCTGTTGTCCGAAATCATCTTGCCGCGTACGACGTTGCCGCTTTGCAGAGCGATATGTAGGTCGCTGTCGGATTCGACCATCAGGATCATGTCAGGCTTGAGGGACACGACGCCTGCAAAGGATGTGTCTACCGACACTTTTCCGTCTTTTGTTCCCTTGATTTTGCCGTGGATGACGGAGCCGTCTCGAAGTCGTACCGAATCGCCGTGTGTCGTCGCGGCGGCGACGGCGACAATAAGAATTGTAAAGACGGTGCTTAAAGGCGAACGGGATGCGTGGTTCAACATGTCAATCTCCTTAATGTTTTAATTCGATGTATGAATCGGCCGGCCGCTCCTGGGCAGGCGTCTCGTAGATAAAATTGTGGTTCGAGCAGCCTGTCGGGCGTATACGCCCAACATCGTCTCAATGTGATGCCGATGGTAATCCATGGTGATGGACATCCATCTGCGGGAACGGAATTGCGACATGATTCTTGTCAAGGGCTTCCTTGACCTGCTGGTGCGTCTTGAAGAAAACGGTCCAGTAATCTGCGGTATTACACCACGGGCGCACTACCAGGTTTACGGCAGAATCCCCCATCTCGACCACCTCTATGTCGGGCGCGGGTTCGGGCAGAATTTCCGGAATCTGCTTCAATGCATCGCGAATGACCTTTTTTGCATGGCCGATGTCGGAGCCGTAGGAAATGCCTACCGCGGTGTCGACACGCCGTGTCTCCAGGCCGGTAAAATTCGTTACCGCACTGCCCCATACCTTGCCGTTCGGTATGACCACCTTCTTGTTGTCGAGCGTATTCAGTGTCGTCGCCATCATGTTCACTTCTTTGACGATGCCGGAAATGCCCGCAACTTCAACGAAGTCATCTATGCGGAACGGACGATTCACAGCGATCATCAATCCTGCGGCGAGGTTGCCAAGCGTCTCCTGAAACGCAAATCCGATGACAAATCCCGTGACGCCGAGGCCTGCGATCAGTGGTCCAATATCTATGCCGAGGCGCTGCAGGCCGATCATGACGACAATGAACCAGAGGACCTTGTGAACGACGTTTACAAGAAAGCCTTCCAGGATCGGGCTCATCTTGCCGGATTTCCGGATGGCGTTCCGCATGATGTCACAGCATATGCCGATGGCGATCTTTCCAACCACAAGAATGATAAGAAAGACGACCAGATCGACGACAAGATTGATACCGTTCAGCAGGAGCCACTCTCGTATTTTATCCATAATAATTCCTCAATGTGTTGACCTGAATGATTCGACACAAGCCGACGCGGGCACGAAAATCGACCGATCTATCCCCACCGGGCCTGTGGCGTGAATGCATGCGGCTGCGTTGCGTGTAGTTTGTTGGGTAACGTCAATTACTCACGGGCGTAACAGAATACGGAAACCTCCGATCGCAACCCAAAGTCGCCATTTTGGGCCGTGAAGTCGTGGCCGGGCGTGCATCATTCGTGATGCGGCAACAGGAGCGGCGGAGCGGCAACACCTCCGGAGGTTACACCTGGGCGGATGTTCAGCGACTGGCCAGTCTGGTATCCGGCGTGGTGCGACGCCCGGTCAACACGGTTTTTTGTCTGGCGCCTGCTCACTCGCGGATTACGTTCCCGAAAGAATGTGTGCAGTGCCGGATCCCCGCGTTGCACCAGCGCCGCTTCGGCCGTGTTCTGTTGTTGCTGCCGCTCCGTATCGAGCTTGTTTCGGAAACCACTGTACAACCCTTTCAGGAACGATAGTCGCAGGCGGTTGTTTCGCAGCCGATTGTCGATTCGATACACATACCAAAGCCTCTCACCTTCATGAAGCAGGTAATAATAGATGTATTCCGCCAGGTCCAGATTGTCGAGCGTACCGTAAAGCTCGATCACGCGGCGCACGTCGCCATTGGTACCGTCCGCTTCGGCCGCTCCCTGCGGTCTGCAGATATAGCGGACAAAGTAGTGTTCGGTGAGTATCGCCGTGATATACCAGATAAATGAGGGCACGCGTTTGTAGAGCGGACCGAGGGGTCTCAGGGCGTAGTCGGCGGGCGTGCGCGGTGTGTGTTCACGGAGATTGTATTTTATCGAGAGTTCGCGCGCCTTGGCCAGCGCCCGTTCCGACTCATGCTTGTTCGGCGATTGCCCCAGGGCAAGCAGCTTTCTAATGCGGTCGCTCAGCCGCGAGGCATCGGATTTGCTCGGTACCGCCAATCGGTGCCGCGCCGCAGCGGAAATGCCCAGAATTGCACACGCCCGCTGAAAATGCTGTCCGTGCGGCGTGTCGCCCTGTACGCCGAATATCTCCGACACAACCTGATGTGCAATTTCGTGTTTCAGGACCAACTGGACGTCGTGCCACGTGGCACGATTGTACATCGTGGCAGCCAGCGTGATCGTACGTGTGCTCGCATCCCATCGCCCGAGGGTCGCCGTAAGCTGATCGTTCAGGACGAAGTTCGGGAGTGCCAATTTGTTCAACGCCTTATGCGTCCGGCAGATCTCGCGATACGTGTCGATTATTGTGAGCAGCCACGCGCGCTGCGAGGCCCGTCTGTAGGGGGCAAAATCGCTGCCCATCACGTATCTTCCGGCAGACTGCCTGCGTGTTGCTGCTGCTCGACGACGAGCTGTCCGCAGGCGCCCTGAATGTCGCGTCCGAGATTCTTCCGTATCGTCGTCGCGATACCGTGACTGCCGAGCGTGTGTTTAAATGCACGCGCGGTCGCGGCAGAGGATTCTGCGTGATTCGAGTTTGTGGCGTTGTACACGATGAGATTTACATGTACCAGGGCGGGTGTCTTCATGCGCAGGATGAGATCGGCAAGGTTGCCGGCATGCAACTTTGTGTCGTTCTCGCCGTCTAAGAGAATGTATTCCACAAATAATTTGCGCCGCGTTTTCGCTATATAGTAGTCGCACGCGGCGATCAGCTCGGCGATCGGATTGGCCTTGTTAATCGGCATCAGCCGAAGTCGGAGATCGTCGTCGGCGGCGTGCAGTGAAACCGCCAGATTAACTTGGGGAAACAGGTCGGCAAACTCAACCATCGCCCGCGTCATACCGGCGGTTGATACTGAAATATGTCTGGATCCAATGGCGAATGTATGGGGATTTCTAAGTTCATTGATACTTGAAAAAACATTTTTCTTGTTGTGCAGCGGCTCGCCCATCCCCATGTAGACCACATTTTGCAGTCGCACATCGGGACGTTCGCGGTCGATGTATTGCCGCCAGAAGAGAACTTGGTCGGTGATCTCTTCGCTGGTAAGATTGCGTAAAAACCCCATTTTTCCGGTCGCGCAAAAACTGCAGTTCAGTGCGCAGCCGACCTGGCTGCTGATGCAACACGACCACAACCCGGGTTTCGGGTTCAACAGGACTGTCTCCACCATTTTTCCATCGGCCAGGGTCAGCATCGCTTTGTTCGCTCGTCCGTCGCGGGACACCTGCAGGTGCTGTTGTGCTACCGTCATTGCCGGCAATGTTTCGCCGAGTCGTCGCCGCAGGGAGGCGGGCAGAGTGCTGATCTCCGCGTACGACGCAACGTGGGACGTGAAGAACGCATGGCGCAATTGATTCTGCCGGTAAGGCTTTAAGCCAAACTGGTGCACGGCATTTTGAATTTTTACATCATTCATCCCATAGTATTCCCTATGTCACCTTCACTCCCAAGCCGTCACAGTAACGACAACGACGCGCGTACCGCTCGAAGCATGTCGCGTCGTGCATTCCGGTCGCCGCTCCCGGCATACATTGTCGCCGGATTGATCTGTGTGTGGACTGCATACGGCGCCGACTGGCCACATTATCGCGGACCAGACTATAACGGTATTTCCACCGAAAAGAATTTGAACTTCGGCAATATGTCGGAGTTGTGGAAGGCAAATGTCGATACGGGTTTTTCATCGCTCGCCGTAGTCCGTGGACTGCTGTATACCATGGGCAATCGCGATGGTACCGACGTGGTCCATTGCCGCAACGCGGAGAACGGCGACGCAGTGTGGTCGTACAGCTATCCGTGTAAGCTCGATCCCAACATGTACGAGGGTGGGCCGAATGCGACCCCGACCGTTAGCGGCGGTAAGGTCTATACTGTTAGTAAGGAAGGGCACCTGCTGTGCTTCGATGCGAAGACGGGTAAGAAGCATTGGGAACGAAACGCAGTCCGGGATTTCGGAGCGTCGCGGCCGGCGTGGGGCTTTTCAGGTTCTGCTACCGTGATCGGAGATGCGGTGATCTTCAACGTCGGACCGGCCGGTCTCGCCCTTCATAAAGATACAGGCGAAACACTGTGGAGTTCCGGTAGCGGAATAAGCGGATATGCTACTCCGGTGCCGTATTCCTTCCGCGATGAGGTCGCCGTGGTGATTTTCGGGGCAGAGCGCCTGAATGGTGCGCGCGTGGTCGACGGTAAGTCGCTCTGGTCGCACAAATGGAAAACAGATTACGAGGTGAATGCAGCGGACCCAGTGGTTTTCGGCAACTATGTCTTCTTATCCTCGGGCTACGGTAAGGGGTGCGCCGTTGTGGATGTCGGTGGCGCCGAGCCGGTTGCGCTATGGACCAATAAGGAAATACGCAATCATTTCTCATCCAGTGTACTGTGGCGTGGTCACGTATACGGTTTCGACGGCAACGCCAATCGGCGCAGTCGCCTTGTATGCGCGACATCGGCTGCGGGCGCCGTGAAATGGCAGACTGAGGATGTCGGATTCGGTTCTGTGATTCTTGCCGACGGGCGGTTGATCATGCTGAATGAAGGCGGTGAGTTGGTCGTCGCCACAGCCACGCAGGACGGGTACCGCGAAGTTGCCCGCAAACACATTCTGAAGGGCAAGTGCTGGACAGCTCCGGCGTTGAGCAACGGCCGCATCTATGCGCGGGCTGCCGGGGGTGATCTCGTTTGTATCGATGTTCGAATGCCGGAAAATGAGGGAGCAAAATGATCACAGACTGCAAACGAAATCGTTTCACTAAACTGGCATTGGCCTTGCTCCTTCCAGGTGTGCTGCTATGCCGTGCAGATGCCGCTGTTGAGGGGTGGCTAAATTGGCGTGGGCCGCGACAGGCCGGCGTGTCCAACGAATCGGGCCTTCCAGATCACGTTGAACTTGACGGCAAAAATTATCGCTGGACGTTCGATCTCGCTGGGCGCGGTACGCCCGTGGTGGCTGGGGATCGTGTATATGCCTTTGGATATGAGGGCGAAGGGCCGGATCTGGTAGAGGTGTTGGTATCCATAGACGCGGCATCCGGCAAGGAGGTGTGGCGGCTCGAGTTCGGCGACTTCCTCAGTGATATTATTTACAAACGTTATTCAATCGGCAGTCCGACCGTCGATGCAGATACCGGGAATATTTATCTGATGACGTCGCCGGGAATTTTCGTTGCCGTGGATCAGGCCGGAAACATCCTGTGGCAGCATTCGATGATGGAATCTTTCGGGCGTCTCACATTTCCGAACGGCCGTACTGGCGCGCCTGTGATCGACGATGACCTTGTGATTGTTCGCGGGATCACCACGAATTGGGGCAAAGAGGGCCCGGCGCGGGATCGGTTTTATGCGTTCAATAAGCTGAACGGAAAAAATGTCTGGGCATCGACACCCGGGGTTGCTCCAACGGACAGTTCGTTTTCTACGCCGATCTTTTCGTGGCTCGACGGGAAGCGCGTCTTCTACAGCGGTACCGGTTGCGGGAATCTTGTCTGTGTGAATGCGCGCACGGGCGAACCATTATCCCGATTTCAGTTTCTTCATGGCGGCGTAAACGGCTCGTTGCTCGTCTACGGCGATAATACGATCATTGCCATTCACGGCAAAGAAAATCTGGATTCATCCGAGATCGGCCGTATGGCTGCGATCCGAATGGACGCGTTCCCAGCCGCTATGGAAAGCGGACCCGTAGTGTTGCCGGCCGACGCTGAATTATGGCGGAATCATCTTGGTATATTCACCAGTTCGCCGGTCCTGGTGGGTAATCGGGTGTACCAGGTCACGCATACAGGAGAGCTGGCCTGTGTCGATGCCGATAGCGGTCGCATTATGTGGGAGAAGAAGCTTAGTAACTCACAGTTGCACGCTTCGCCGCTTTACGCGGACGGCAAACTCTACGTACCGATGCGAGACGGTGTGTTGCACATTTTGCGGCCGGATGACTCCGGTGCGGTTGAGCTTGGACGTGTACAGCTTGAGGGTAATTGCCTGGGCGCGCCGGCTGTGTGGAATGGACAGGTCTATGTGCATACAACCAAAAAACTCTATTGTTTCGGTAGCGATTCCGGCGTACCGCGGTCGGCGGTCGCGGCCTCGTCGGTGACGTCGGACAAGCGGGACCGTCCGGCCAATCGCAAGGCTGCGCGACTGCGCTGCGTACCCGGTGAGCTGCTGCTGCGCCCCGGCGCCGTCGAGCAGCTGGTTGTTGACGGCCTCGACACGGATGGATTCGCAACCTCGCAGCTGCCGTCCGGGCCGGCGACCTGGCAACCGTACATTCCGGCGGCCGCCAAGGTTCGCACTTCGCTGAACGCTGCGGTCGACGCACACGGCGTGGTGACAGCGGATAGCCGGAATGTGCCATCGGCAGGCATGTTCAAAGTGGATATCGGTGAGCTGACTGGATTCGTACGGGGCAGAATATTGCCCGCAATACCCTTTTCCGAGAATTTCGAAACGTTCGACATCGGTCACGAACATCCTGCGGAGCCGGGCGTGATGTTCGCCTATCCCCCGCTGCCGTGGATCGGCGCACGATTCAAGTGGGAGATCCGATCACTGGACGGCAACAAGGTGTTGGCCAAAACACTGGACCGTCTGCTCTTCCAGCGGGCAATGACGTTTATCGGTCACCCGGATATGGCAAACTACACCATGTCGGCGGACGTTATGACAGATGGTAACAGACGGATCATGTCGACGGTTGGCGTCGTAAACCAGCGCTACATCATCGCTCTGGTCGGCAATTGGCAGATTCTCGAGATAAGCTCGAATCATGACTGCGTGAAATACAGCGTACCGTTTGCCTGGCAGCCGAATACCTGGTATCGGCTGAAAACCCGTGTGGACGTCGCCGCGGATGGGGCCGGCGCGGTGCGCGCCAGGGCCTGGCGCGTTGGCGAGCCCGAGCCGGATGACTGGACCGTGACATTCGATCATGGTCGCGCGCACCGTGCGGGTGCGCCGGGTTTGTTCGGCTTTTCGCCGCAGAGCCAGAAGCGCGTGTACATAGACAACATCTCGGTGGTTGCGAACGATCGGGGTGAGTGATCCGGCTGGTGTTTGCCGTCGCAACAACCGCAAAAAATATTGGAGAACCCGAAGATGACATTACGATGGTTACAGGCGCTGTGTACGGTATGGCTGGCGACACTGCCGGGAGCGAACGGAGCAGATTGGCCGCAATGGGGCCGCGATGCCTCGCGCAACATGGTGGCGAAGGAATCCGGCTTGCCGGAGTCCTTTGATGCCGGCAAAATGGATTTCGATACCGAAGTCGTCGATGCAGCGACAACGCGCAACGTCAAATGGATCGCAAAACTCGGGTCGCAGGCTTATGGAAATCCGACCGTCGCAGGCGGCGTGGTGATGGTGGGAACGAACAACGAATCGCCCCGCAACCCTGCGCACAAAGGTGATCGCGGCATCGTGATGTGTTTCAACGAATCAGACGGTGCATTTCGCTGGCAGCTTGTTGTGCCGAAACTCGGTGCGGGGAAGGTCAGCGACTGGGAGTATTTGGGAATATGCTCTTCACCGCATATCGAAGGCAACAGGGTTTATGTGGTAACCAATCGCTGCGAAGTTGTATGTCTTGATCTCAATGGTTTTACGAACGGAAACGACGGACCGTTTAAGGATGAAGGCAGCTATATGGCCGGATCCGGGAAGCCGGCACTCACGCCGGGCGCCAGTGACGCCGATATCATCTGGCGTTTTGATATGCGTGACGAACTTGGTGTCTTTCCTCACAACATCGCGAGCAGTTCGGTGCTGCTTGTTGGCGACAAGGTATATGTCACGACTTCCAACGGCCAGGATTGGTCTCATGTGAACATCCCTTCGCCGCGGGCGCCGTGTCTGATCGTCCTCGACAGGCATAGCGGAAAACTCCTGGGGGAAGAACAATCCGGCATCAGTACGCGCCTGTTTCACTGCAACTGGTCGTCGCCGGCCTTTGGTGTGGCAGCGAGTCAGCCGATGGTGTTTTTCGGGGCAGGCGACGGGTATTGCTACGCGTACGGCCCGGAGCCGGTCAAAGGGGCCGATGGTTTGGCCTATCTTAAAGAAATCTGGCGATTCAACTGTAACCCGCCACAGTACCTGCTCGACGACGGTAAGCCGATCCGTTACCCGTCCCCCAAAGGCAAGAGTGAGATCATTGCCTCTCCCGTATTCCATAATGACCGTGTATACGTCGCCACCGGGCAGGATCCCGAACATGGTCAAGGCGTCGGTATGCTCGCTTGCATCGATGCCAAAGGCGCCGGTGATATTACCAAGACCGGGAAAAAATGGACCTATACCGACCTTCATCGGAGTATTTCTACTGTGGCAATCGACGATGGGCTGGTATATGCGGCCGATTACACGGGTCGGCTTCATTGTCTGGATGCCGAAACCGGCACGGTCTATTGGGTGCATGACACCATGAGCAATATCTGGAGTTCGCCCCTGGTGGCGGACGGGAAGGTATATCTCGGCAACGAAGACGGCATGCTTAACGTGTACGCGACCGGCAAAAAACTGGATGTACGCCAGACCATCGATATGGGCGCGCCGGTCTACTCGTCGCCGGTGGCTGCAAACGGTGTGCTGTATATCGCCACACAGACACACCTGTATGCTATTGCCGCCAGCGGCAAATAGACTTCAATGTTTTCAATGTCAAAGAAAAAAACTTCAGAATTCGACATTTCTTGTTCGGTGTTCGATATTGATGTCCCTTAATGCGTCCTCTTTGGGGAGCAGTCGCTCACCCCTTCAATGGGGCAACCTCAAAGCCGGGTGCTCTGGGCCCGGATTCTTTAGAGACTTTTTCGAACAGGCTGCTATTCAAGGCGGATCAGCCGCAGTTACCGCGTTCAGATCGATATTCAGGCGGTTCAATCGGCGAAGTACTTCGCGAACGGGTCTATTTCCGTCTCGCCAGCGTTGGTTCGTGTGTCTGGAAGGTCCGCAACCGCTTGTATAATCATGCTTTCCGTCGCGTTGAATATCCAGCGGTCGCCGAGCTTGACGCACGGACACAGACCTTCGGGCGCTTCGCAGCGGCCGAAACAGTGATATTCGGAGACGGCAACGCGGTCTTGCAGCCGCTTGCGCCGCACAGCTTTCAAAATGTCGTCGGCGCCTAGTGAGCGACATGTCGGACCCCGACATATCTGCAGCGCGAGGCGACTCATTCGTCTACAAGCCGCAATTCATTTTTCGCCAGTCTGTAGTCGTGTGCAACCATGATATCTGCGAGCTGCGTGATGTCAGTGGACGGCGCCCATCCCAGGTCTGCCTTTGCCTTCGCGGGATCGCCGAGTAGAAGGTCAACCTCTGACGGTCGGAAATAGCGCGGATCAATCGCGATGATCTCGTCGCCTGATTTCACCACCTCCGATATCTCATAATCACCGGGCGTAATGTCTCCAATCACACCGACCTCGTCGTGGCCGTTCCCACGCCATACTATCGTGATGCCAAGCGACCCGAATACCTGCTCGACGAAATAGCGAACACTCTTGGTTTCGTTGGTTGCCACGACATAGTCGGATCCGGCGGGTTGCTGCAGCATCCGCCACATGGCGTCAACGTAATCTTTGGCATATCCCCAGTCCCGTTTGGCATCGAGATTGCCAAGAAAGAGCTTGTCCTGCAGGCCGAGGACGATGCGCGTTGCCGCCCGAGTGATCTTGCGGGTTACGAAGGTCTCGCCGCGGCGCTCCGATTCGTGATTGAAAAGTATACCGTTGCTGCAATGCATCCCGTAAGCCTCCCGGTAATTAACCGTTTGCCAGAAGCTGAAGACCTTGGCGCAACCGTATGGTGAGCGCGGATGGAACGGCGTGGTTTCGGATTGCGGTACTTCATGCACCTTGCCAAACATTTCCGACGACGACGCCTGGTAAAAGCGGATCTGGCGACTTTCGTCCTGTTCGGCATCATGGATCGCGTCGAGCAGGCGCAGGGTTCCAAGCGCGCAGATATCGGCGGTGTATTCAGGGTGGTCGAACGAGACCTTAACATGTGATTGTGCACCCAGATTGTAGACTTCGTCAGGGGTCGTTCGCGTCACCAGATTTCGCAGCCCGGATGCGTCGGATAAGTCGCCGTAATGCAGGTGCAACGGTGTGCCCTTGGCGTGAATATCGTGGTACAGGTGATCGATACGTTCCGTATTGAACGACGATGATCTTCGAATTATGCCGTGAACGACGTAGCCTTTCTCGAGAAGCAACTCTGCCAAAAAAGATCCGTCCTGCCCGGTGATTCCCGTAATCAGTGCTGTTTTGCTCATTCGTTGCCGCCTTTGGTTAGCGTGTTGTGTAGATGCATATCAGATTTCTCATATTCCTCGTAACGATTCCCAAAGTCCGACAGGCTGCTATCGGCGGATATGTTCCAGGTTATCGAGATACCAGTCGTAGGTGCGTTGAAGGCCGTCATCAAGCGATGTTTTGTGGCGCCAGCCGAGTTGGTGTATTTTGTCGACCGACAGAATTTTTCTCGGCGTGCCGTCCGGTTTTGACGTATCCCACTGGATTAAGCCCGTATAGCCGACTACTCCTGCGATCTTCTCCGCCAGCTGTCGTATCGAAACGTCTTCACCCACCCCGACATTCAGAAATCCTGGTCCATCGAACTCAGAAAGTATGAACAGCAGTGCATCGGCGAGATCTTCGACAAAGAGAAACTCGCGTAATGGTTTCCCTGATCCCCAGCATGTGACCGATTCCTCATTGTTGGTTTTTGCCAGATGAAAACGGTGCATCAATCCCGGAATGACATGGGAATTCTGTGGGTGAAAATTATCACCAAAGCCGTAAAGGTTACACGGCATCGCCGATATGAAGCGTCGCTTGTGTTGTGTCGCATAGGCATCGCACAGTTTTAATCCGGCTATCTTGGCGATAGCATATGCCTCGTTAGTCGGCTCCAGTGGTCCAGTCAGAAGATCTTCTTCCGTAATTGGTTGCGGAGCGAATTTTGGATAGATGCAAGAGGAGCCAAGGAACAGAAATGTCCCGACATCGGTAAGAAAAGATGCTTGCATTACATTCGACTGAATCATCAGGTTGTCGTACAGAAAGTCTGCAGGGTACGATTTGTTGGCAATGATGCCGCCGACACGTGCTGCCGCGTCAACGACGTAATCCGGCCGTGTCTTCTGAAAAAACGCGAGTGTGTCGGTGTGGCAAGTGAGGTCGGCCTGATCGCGCCCGAGCTTTATGATGTTGCTGTATCCGGACGCATCGAGCAGCCGACACAAAGCGGAACCCACCATTCCCCGGTGACCAGCCACCAGAATCTTCGCGTGTTTATCAATCATCGGTGTAAAACATTAGGTGTAAAACTTCTGTTCGAACGTGAATACCTTCCGCAACCCATCAAGACACTGCGGTGGTCGTGAGTTTAGAATCGGTACGGATTGGCAACGTGTGGACTGATTTTCGCCAGTACTATACTCATGTGTTCAATCCTGTCCACTGATGCATTGGTCGCACATGGGTACACACCTGAAGTTATGAACCAACGGGAGGCGACACGTGGAGCAAAAATCAAAGCGGAGTACGAATCTCGTTGGCGTTCACGATTTATCGTGGGTTTCACGCCTCGCGAACACCGCGCACAGCCTGGCGCAAGCACGCTGAAGCGCGAACTCCACCGCACCTCGTTGGCGTTCATCCCGCTTTGCGGGATGGCTTTTCACGGTACTTGTAAAGCATTGCAAGGAAACGTATGGTTTGCGTGATACTGGTCTTGTTGGCCTGTATCACGCAACGTCGTTGAACGAAGTCCTTCGCTCGCGCTCACAGATTCCGCATGCAGGCCTGTGCTCGCTACCTTGGCACGGAGCTGAACATAACAGATCTGAAGCTGTGAACCCCAACGAGGGACGCACTTTCATGTCTTGAGGAAAAAGCGTTAACGCAACGACAGTACAGTATCAGGCCAGGTGCCACGTCAGGTCGTGTTTCGGATAGTGTCAGCCGCATTCACGGGATTTGTTATAGCCCATATGATGGCGTAGACACTGTGATACCGCCTGGCGAATTTCCATACGCAAAACCGGATGCTCACATTGCCGTCAACCGGCTCCTTTCCAACTCCCATCGATGCTGAGACACGTCGGCACCGTATTGGCGGTAGCCTGCTTTCATCACGTTGTTGCACAGTAATTTGCGGCTTGCGCGATGAGCTGGCTCCAAAGGCAGATCCCACATAGCAGCCACATTCAGTTTATCGACCCACTGGAACGCCGGTCGACACGAAACCGGTGAGGCGATAATTGACGAGGTCCTGGAACTCGGTCTGCAGGCTGTTGAGCTAGGTTACACGCTACGACCGGAACACGTAGCCGGCGTTCGCAGCAGAGTTAACAGCGGGTCGATCGCCGTCAACAGCGTACATAATTTCTGTCCTGTGCCTGCTATCGCGCCACGTGGGCATCCGGAATTGTTCACGCTTGCCTCGTCCGACTGGCGTGTACGCCAGTCGGCATTGACATACACAGCGCAGACCATCCGCTTCGCTGGTGAATTCGGCGCGAAAGTCGTAATCATCCATTGCGGCAACGTCGAAATGCGTGGCATGTCACACAAGTTGCGTAAATTGTGCGATAACGGGCAGCGTTACAGCAACCGCTTCGAACGAGCTAAGATGAAGCTGGTCACCAAGCGTGAAAAGGTTGTAGCTCCGCAGCTCGACAACCTGGTTGCCGGGCTTGAACGTTTGGTGCCGGTTCTTGAGGAGACGGGTATACGGTTGGGGCTTGAGAATCTGCCAACATGGGAGGCTATTCCAACCGAAACCGAATGTATCCGAATCCTCGACAAACTTGGCACTGAGCACTTCTGTTACTGGCACGACATCGGCCATGGTCAGATTCGCGAAAATCTCGGATTCATTAATCATGTGACCGAGCTTCGGCGGTTGCAGCCGTATCTCGGAGGCATGCATGTCCACGATGTGACCGCAATCACGTGCGACCACCAGATGCCGCCTGCTGGAAATGTCGACTTCCGCGCCCTGCGTGCGTTCGCCGCCGGTGACATGCTCCGGGTGCTCGAACCCAGCCCGCGACTCGCGGCAGTCGACGTAGCGCGCGGCCTGCAGGTGTTGCGGGAACAGTGGAGCGGGGTGTAAGCCGGTCGCAGTCAAAAAGTCGGGAGTTGACTGACAATGTCCTTGAACTGCCGAGCGACCTGATTTGTTCACACGTGAATCTTGCTGCCGACGGTAGCAAGATTGGATTGATGACGGGGCACTGAGTTCGCTGCGGGACGGACGGTGAATGGGCAGACCTTATAGTAGGTATGCCGACTTCGCGGAGGCGCACCGGGCTGTATCTCTTCCGTCTCGAGCACCGAATCCGCCCCGTCCCACGGTCGGTTTTATTTAGGCTTCACGATTGAAAGATGTCGCGATCCGCCTAAATTATGATTTAGTTACGTACAGGTTCACCCATCGGAATTTATCCCACAGGAGGCATCATGAAGGGCTCATACGCAATTCGTTTTATTGGCGCTTTTGTTTTATTTTTCGCGCTTGGCTTTATGTCGCATGCTGCAGGCATCAAGGGTTTCACACCTACCGGCCAGGCAGGCGATTGCAAAATCAAGGCCGATACGGGCTACGACGTCATTGTCATCAACAAGATGTACGATTTTGGTCGCACTGTACGGACTGGCCGCAATTCCTATCTCGACATTCAATTTTCGCCGAATAATACATTCCGGCTCCTGGCACGGTCGACGCTTACCATCAGCGAGAATGTCCGAAATCCGAAATTAAAGGTGTTACAACTAACCAAAGGATCGGTCGATCTCAAACTTGACGACTACCCCAAAGACCACAAATTGCAGGTCGAGACGCCCTCGGCCATTTGCGGTGCGGTCGGCACCCGTTTCGCGGTATCCTTCGAAGATCCCGTCCTTGCAGGTTCGTTCAATATGGATGCTGATGCCGGCAGCCGCGCCCATCGCTTTACCTGCGAAACCGG
>JAJFLQ010000056.1 GCA_021772615.1 Verrucomicrobiota bacterium
CATCCTTCTCTTGTTGCCGCCAGGCATGAAATACGAGCTCAGATGGGGGCACAGAGGCAGGCCGGGGTTCTGTCTAATCCACAGATCTTTGGTGAGATTGAGGAATTCGGTGGATCCGGGGACTTTTCTGGAACGAGCGCCATGGCGTCCCGAATCGGAATCTCGCAGGAAATTCCGATTGCCGGGAAGGTTTCCAAAGGGATACGTGTGGCTGAAGCAGCGACGCAGTTGGCTACATTAGAGCATGAGAAGCAGCTAGTAGATTTATTCGCGGTGGTCGAGACGAGGTTCCTCCAAGTTTACGTAATGCAGGAGCGGCTTAGGTACGCCGGCGAGATGTTTAACCTGGCGGAGGCGATTCATAATGCTATCTCAAAGAAGGTCTCGGCAGGTGAAACTTCGCCACTCGATGCGGCCAAGAGCCAGGTCGAGCTGGCTTCGGCTCGCCTGAAATTAGATAGAACACGTAACGACTTGGTGTCGGCTAAAGTGCGTCTTGCATCTAGCTGGGGGCAGAGAGTCCCAGCTTTTACTGCTGAAAGGACGGACTTTCCCAACGTAGATGAGCACCTCAACTGGGACCTTTCTGAAATACCGGACACAAATCCTGACTATCAGATACTCCGGCAGGAATTGACACAAGCGGAAGCAACGCTGGAGCTGAATCGGTCAGAGGCCTGGCCCGACATCGAGATAGCTGGGGGCACACAACGGTTTGAGGAATCCGGCGACAACGCCCTTTTTGCCGAACTAAGCCTGCCGCTGCCAATATTCGACCGTAACCAAGGAAGCATTACCGAGGCTCGGGCACGCTACGACAAAACACAAAAGAAACTGGAGGCCGGAGTTCTGGAATTGCTGACGACCTTGCAGGAAACCTCAAACGGTCTGTTTTCGGCTCAACAATCCTATCGGACGATGGAAGAAACAATATTGCCGGCGGCAAAATCCAATTACGATTCCGTTAGAAAAGCCTATGAAGTTGGAGAGGTCGACTATCTTGAACTTGTTGATGCGCAACGAACACTCATTGAGTCCAACGCCACCCGTCTCGATTTGTTTTTCGAGTTGCATACTCAGCGGGTGGAACTGGAACGACTGACCGCGCGGTCGCCTTCGTACAAACAGCACATAGAAAATCAAACAAAAATTGAATAAACAAGGGCCGTATGACAATGAACATAAAGAAATTAATCCTAATCTTTAGCGCTTTAAGCATAACCGTATCGACAAGTGTTGCGTCTAACTCCGATACGCACGCCGGACAGGACCATGAATCGCCGCCCGCAATCAAAGATAGCGACCATGGTCACGAACATCACGACCAGCATGAGCATGCTGACAATGATGGTTCCAGTGAGCATGGTGATCACGAGAGGCATGTCGAACACGAGGGGCATGGCGATGACGAGGGCCTCGATAATCAAGAGGGGCATAACGATCACGGTGGCCCCGATGATCAAGAGGATCATGGCGCTCATGACGAAAATGGGGGAAATGCTTCAGGGCATGACCATGCGGAAGGGAACGATAACGGTATCGAACTAAGCGAGGAACAAAATCTGGAGAGCGGTCTTCGTATCCAGAAGGCCGTAGGTGGAGATCTCAGCAATGAGCTGACTCTCGTTGGAGAAGTCCACCTCAATCAGGACCGAGTTTCACACATCGTTCCAAGTGTACCGGGAATCGTCACCAGGGTACACAAGGCCTTGGGAGATGTCGTTGAGCAGGGCGAAACTCTGGCAGTTCTGAGAAGCGTCGAATTAGCGGAAGCGAAATCTGACTACTTCGAGGCTTATAATGAAGTTGGCATTTCTGTTGTCGACCTCAAACGCGTGAAGGAGGTTACCGCTAACACAGAGAAACTTCTGCAATATCTCAAGGATTCGCCGTCACCATCAGATATCGATCGGCAGAATTATGGGGATATGGGAGAATATCGCACAAGTCTACTTTCCTCATATTCTGAACTTATGTTTGCCAAACGAACTTTCGCCCGGAAAAAGCAGTTGTTCGATGACAAGATCGCGAGTGAAAGTGATTTCCTTGAAGCACAAACCGCCTACGAAAAAGCTCAGGCGGAATTCAAGATGGCCGTAGATAATGCGCACTTCGAAATTCGCCAGAGCCTGCTAGAGAGTGAGCGAAAGGTCAGGGTTAATGGATTCAAACTTAAGACTGCACAGCGGAGGCTGGAAGTAATGGGTCTGACCGAGGAACAGATCGCGTCACAGTTGGTTGAAGCCGGGGCGACAGGTGGTGTACAGATTGGCAAATGTACATACCCCAATTGTTCCGATTGCGAGAGTCACGGCGCTAACGAAAAACATGAGAAGGCTCATGGTTCCGAGCATGGCCATGATCACGGCCATGAGGGGTTGGCATTTGCTGAGATTGCCGTGAAGGCACCATTTCCTGGAGTCATCGTAGAAAAACACATTACGCTTGGAGAAAAACTCGATGAGGGCGCAGCCATTTTTACCATAGCCGATCTTTCCGAAGTATGGATTGATTTACGAGTTCCGGCTCGCGACGTCCAGAAGATCCGTAAGGACAAAAAGATCGACATAAAGTCAGAGAATGGATTGCAGACAACCGGAACGATTGATCTGGCCATGCCGGTGGTTAACGAAGAGACCCGCACCGCTCTCGCGAGAGTTACGCTTGATAACCGGGCCGGCGATTGGCGACCCGGGACGTTTGTAACCGGACATATCCTAACCCATTCCTCTGACTTAAAGGTGGTAGTCGACGATGAGGCAATCCAAAATATCGAAGGTCAGGACGTGGTTTTTGTTCCGTCCGGACATGGCTTCAAACCTAAACCTGTAGTTATCGGAGAACGAGACCGACGGCGCGTTCAGATTCTGTCCGGTCTTAGTGTCGGCGAACCTTATGTATCCCGCGGCGCTTTCGAGCTTAAGGCCGTCAAAGTCACCAGTGGCGCGGGAGCGCACGCTGGTCATGGACATTGAGGACGGAGGACTTCAAACATGCTAAACAAACTTATTGAGTCTGTCCTCAAAGTTCCTGGCTTGGTCGTCATAACGTTGATTGCCGTAATTGGCTTGGGTATTTACAAGTATCAGGAGATGCCCGTAGACGCCTTTCCGGACATTTCGCCGATTATGGTACCGATTTTCGCCGAAGGTCACGGTATGGCTCCCGAGGAAATCGAGCGGCTCATAACCTATCCCATCGAATCCTCGATGAACGGGCTCCCCGACGTCACGCAGATCAAGTCCACGTCTGCGTTCGGAATGGCGGTTATCTATGTCTATTTCGAAGACGACGTTGATATTTACTTCGCCCGTCAGTTGGTCGCCGAGCGTCTCGCCGCCGCATCCGCTGAACTTCCCGAGATGGATGAACGGCCTACCCTCGGCCCGATTTCAACCGGGCTGGGCCAAATCTTCATCTACTACCTGAGTGCCGACCCCGAGAAAATCGATACGGACGGCAAGGATCTCGACACCTGGCTTCGAGAACTAAACGATTGGGTGGTGAAGTTTCAGCTGCAGACCGTACCCGGAGTCACGGATGTTCTATCCATGGGGGGGCATGTTCTCCAATATCAGGTTCGACTCGATCCGAACGCGTTGAGCATGTACAAACTCACCCTGGAGGAAGTCGCTGAAAGCATCAACAACAACAACCGTAATGTCGGGGGGCAATTCCTCACACTCGGGTCCGAGGAACATTTAGTACGGGGTGTCGGCCTTATTGAGAAGTTGGAGGATCTTCGCAATATACCGGTGAAGACTGTTGATGGCACTCCCGTACTGCTCCGGGATATCGCCGACATTGACTACGGTAATGAAATTCGCCGTGGCGTGGTCACACGAAACGGTGATCGGGAGGTGGTATCCGGCTTAGTCATGAAACTTTTCGGTGAAAACACCTCGGAAGTCATCGAGCGCCTATATGCCAAAGTCGAGGAGGTCAAGAAGTCGTTACCAGCTGGCGTCGAGTTGGTTCCATACTATGAACAAGCGGAGTTAGTTGAAAAGGCGACCGGCACCGTGAAGTCGGCATTGATACAGGGAGCCGGCCTGGTCGTTCTGGTACTTCTTTTATTCCTCGGTAACTGGCGTACAGCTCTGATCGTGGCTCTGTCGCTGCCGGTGTGCGCCCTTGTGGCGATCATTTTCATGGATTTGAACGGGATTTCTGCGAATCTGATGTCCCTTGGAGGGATTGCTATTGCTATCGGCATGCTTGGGGATGGGGCAATTGTTATGGTAGAAAATATCTACCGGCATCTCGGCGAAAAAGAATCAGCAAAGGAGTCGAAAGGCACAGTTATTCTACACGCTGCGAAGGAAGTAGCCCGGCCGATTGTGTTTTCGATTGCAATCATCATTTTGGTGTTCCTTCCATTATTCACTCTCGAAGGCGTCGAGGGGAAAATGTTTTCCCCAATGGCATTCACGATATCATACGCGTTACTGGGGTCCATTCTAACCGCCCTTATTTTGGCGCCGGTATTTTCGCTTTTTCTCATTAAACAGCAGCAGCATAAAGAAGTATGGCTGATTGGGAAGCTGTCGGCTGTTTATGAGCCTTTCTTGAAACAGGCATACCGGTTCAAAAAGAGCACGATCATTGCGGCTGTTTTGGCATTAGCCGCGAGTATTGGCGCACTTAGAATTATTGGCACGGAGTTCATTCCCGTTCTAGAGGAAGGATCGATCGTCATCGGCGCGGCGATGGCGCCGTCCATTTCATTGGAGAAGGGGACAGAAACGGTAATGAAGCTGGAGCGTAAAATCCTCGAATTCGAGGAAGTCGATGAGGTAATCTCACGCGTCGGCCGGCCAGAGGCCGGAAGCCATCCGCATCCGGTCAATTACAGCGAAGTCCATATTGAACTGAAACCGCAAGAAGAGTGGAAGAATTATTCTCGGAAGTCGGACTTAATAGACGCTATCCGCGAGAAACTCAACGTCGTTCCCGGTGTTCAATTCAATTTCACGCAGCCAATACAAAATCTTTTCGACGAACTGATTTCTGGCGCTAAGACGCAGCTCGTCATCAAATTATTCGGCGAAGATCTTTCCGTGTTGCGCTCGAAAGCCGGTGAGATTAGCGAAAGTATCAGTGATATTGACGGGCTCGTGGACTTGAGTACGGAGCAAAGTTTCGGCCAGCCTCAAATTCAGGTGATTGCCGATCGGGAAACTTGCGCACGGTACGGTATTAGTGTGAGTCAGATTCTGGAAATGGTCGAGCTCGCTGTGGGCGGTGAAGTAATCGATAATATCTACCTCAACACTCGGCGCTTCGGCATTCACCTTCGCTATCAGGAACCCTATCGCAGCGATCCTGATGCTGTCCGCAACCTCCTATTGACGACCATCGAGAATCGGCTAATCCCACTCGGGCAGGTTGCTGAAGTAAAGCACGTCGTTGGACCAATACAGATTAATCGGGAAAAAAATCAGCGCCGCTGGCTCGTACAGGGGAATATCCGCGGCCGGGATATAGGCAGCGTTGTCGCTGACATTCAAAATCGTCTCTCCGAAAAGCTGGATCTTCCGGCTGGTTACAGCATCGAGTACGGCGGTCAATTCGAGAATCAACAGCGTGCGATGAAACGGCTATCCATCATCGTCCCGATCGTCATCACCGGCGTATTCTTGATGCTATGGATGACGTTCGGCGTATTTCGACATGCGGCAATCATTATGGTAAATGTCCCGCTCGCGCTCGTGGGG
>JAJFLQ010000057.1 GCA_021772615.1 Verrucomicrobiota bacterium
CAGTAAACGGCAGTCCTATGATTACGAATCACCGTCCTGACAAAGGCATCGAAGTCATTCCCGTACGGCACAAGATATTGTGCCACAAATGGTAACCCCGGGTGTACAGCCTGGAGGTGGAAAAACGCCGACACCATGCGGTCCCAGGGATTTCTCACAAATCCGAATTTGAAGTAGGTAGACCATTGGTCCGGGCAAATGATACGGTATTCGAAACTGGGCGTATGTCCGGACACCGGACGTTTGGATGTATAATCGGCCAACACCGATTGCATCGAGCCTCCGGCCGTCTTGGGCACATGCACCAAGATCGTGTTAAGATCGTCGATGATCTGATGATGGTAGTCCGGCGGCCAGGTTTTCATCCTGTTTCCGCGACGGCGGCGACGCCCGAATACGATGTTAAGAAGAGACTGACGTAAACGCTCAATCATGACGGATCTTCAACGGTCGTTGCCAATCAACGGCTTACCAGCTTGTCGCGGAGCGCATTATGAACCTCGGGAGATTTCTTGTTACTGAAATACCAGTCAATGGTACGTCGCAGACCGTCTTCGAAGTTGACCTGCGGTTCCCAGTTCATACGCCGTTTCGCCATCGTATTGTCGGCCACGCGATTCAATGGGCCGGTCGGCATGTCGGTGAGAAAAGAAATTTCGCTCTGGCATCCCGTGTACTGCAAGATCAGCCTGGCCGCGTCAACAACACGTACGCGTTCCATTGTGCCGATATTTACGGCGCTGCCGTCGTCAATTGTCTCCGCGGCGCGAATCGTGCCTTCGACGATGTCGTCGATGTATGTCCAGTTGCGGATCTGTTCGCCGTTGCCCCAGACCTCGAATGGATCCTGTTTGATGAAGGCGCGGCCGATCATTGCCATCACAGCGTGGCTTTCGAGACAGCGCGGACCGTAGGCGGTAAAATAGCGGCACGACACGGCTTTCATACCGAGTTCGCGGCAGTATGCGTCCAGTGTCAATTCCGCCATGAGCTTCGCCCAACCGTAAAGATTATCGGCTTCGTAGGGCGGTTTGATAAGGCCTTCGGACAAGTAGACGGTCTCATTTGGGTCGGCCTGCAATGCGTTCGGATAAACGCAGCCTGACGAGGCAAATATGATCTTCTCGACTCCGGCGCGCTGCGCTTCCCAAAACACCAGCCCATCCATAAAGAAATTCGTAGCAGGCGCTGCCTGGTGAAGATCGATGTAACCCCTGCCCCCGTGATCCGCAGCGAGGTGAAAGACGACCTGAATCCCCTTCACCGCGTTTTTGGCGACTCCGGGCTCACGCAAATCGGCATGTATGCATTCAATGCGGCTATCGTCGATATGTCCCTGAATGTTTTCGATGCTGCCGGTACTGAGATCATCCACGACGCGAACATCCATCCCCCGGGCGACGAGCGCGTCGACCATGTGCGAGCCAATGAACGATGCCCCCCCGGTTACAAGTATTTTATTATTCTTATCCATGCGTTGTACTCCATCAAATCCGTTTGTATACGTTGATCGTTAGGATTCTTGCCCTTAATCTATTCAATCGACCACAATTCGCAATTCGATTTCCCCGGACAATCATGTATCCCAGTATAGCACGAAAAACTGCGTTCCTGCTGAAACACGTTCAACGTATAACGCAATATGTCGACACGCCATCCGGGTATTTTGGATTGAGTTCCGCTCGGCTCCACGGTCGCATCGTGAACGCGATACCAGCATGTTTGCCCGCAGGATACGTTGCCACGGACCTTACGCCGATGAGGCCCGACCAGGTGGCGACCAGCCGCCGTTGCCGTCGTGAGATCCGTCGGATTACCGGTTCTTTCAATGACCATACGTACGGCGTTGTCGTGAATTCGCAGACTTCACGTAGTCTGAATCACTATGTTGCCTGTATGAATCGGATCATGATCACCGATCGCCACGCACGATTTTATATTTCCACGAACTCGGAAGCGGTATTGCTGGCCTTCTGCGTCATGTTTCGCTGGCAACTGAATATATATGTGCTCCGCAACCGCTACAGCGGCTTTTTGGATGACCGGGAAAAACGCCTTGTCGATATCAATTGCCTGTCGATAACAAGGGCGATAGTAGGCACGGCGGATGAGCCGTATCTAAATGATAGCGCCGTAATCGGGAATGTCGAGAGAATCACGCCCGGCTCGGAATCCGTATTCCTATTTGACTGCAAACCGATTATCAATGTTGCATAAAAAACTCTCCTACATTCTGGTTTCCAGAAACGACGAATATTGCGGTGATTCGGTGGGCCGGCTTACTACAACCCTGAACCATTTGGGGGAGACGCTGGCTCGTCACGGCAAAACAGAGCAATCCGAAGTCGTGCTCGTGGACTGGGCGTCGCCACATAAACCGTTGAAAGACGTGTTGGTGCTGGAGAGCAGCGTTAAGGCGATCATAAAGATTGTGACGGTTCCGAAGCAGATTGCGGCAGCGTACCAGAGAGACTCGCCGTTTTCTGAAGTTCACGCGATGAACACCGGGTTCCGCCATATGTCGGGGCGGTATTTCGGCAGGATCGACCAGGACACGTTGGTGGGGAACCGATTTATCCAATGGTTCTACGACGAGTTCGAGGTCGTCGATTACGGATTCGAGTGGCCTAAAGCAGCATTCTCGGGGCGCAGAAATCTCGACGCTGCGCAATCGAAACGCTATCGGGACTACGTCTTCTGCAATGACACATCAAAGACCGTTGCGATCTGTCACCCTAATTTTCATTTTTCCAGGGTGACGCCGTCCGGAAAAATGATGCCGTTCTACGGCGGAGCCGTCGGCATACTGCTCGTGGAAGGCGGCGTTTACGAGGCCGAAAAGGGGTTCAATGAACGTTTGGTTTACATGAATAGTATGGATGTTGAATTCATGAACAGGTTGGCAATTAGGTATCCGCTTTACAATCTGTCGCTCAAGCTTGATGCGGACTTCTATCACCTCTATCACGAGCGAGCTGATGGTGCGTCCGGCGATTTCACCCAGCCGTATGTGGAGCGGGATGGCGCTCGAAAGACCAATTCACAGTCGATCCGCGAATCCGTAGTTCCCAACGACAACGATGAATACTGGGGGTTAATACGCGAGGATCTTGAGGTCGCAGACTATGTCTGATCGGTATGGACTATGTCTGTTTGTAATAAGGTTGTCCAGATTGAGCAGTATGCGTTTATCATGTCCGTCTCTGTCCACCTGCAGATGTCTGCCCGGCTTTGCCGTGCGAGTTCACGCATTGCGTCAGGTTGATTTAACGCACGGTGGATTTTATCGAGCAATATGTCGACGTCACCAGTCGGAAACAGCAAACCGTTTTTATCGTTGATAATGAGTTCCGGGTTGCTGCTGGCGTCGGACGCAATTACAGGCACGCCGTGTGCCATTGCTTCCGTCAACGCCCGGGAATGCCCCTCGAAGCGGGTCGGGAAAATGAACAAATCGGAAGCGTACAGGAATCGGGGCACATCGTTCCGGTGTCCCAGCATGATTACATTATCCGGCCCGCAACCGGCACGAATCTGCATATTCAATTGGTCAGTCATGTCGCCTTCCCCGATCCACACGAAATAAACCTCGGGAAAGTCCCGACAGATTGCCGGAACGATAGCGGCCAGCGTGTCGTACCCCTTTTGTTCGACGAGCCGCCCAACGGTCACCAGCAGCACACTGTCCGCTGATATCCCCAGTTCGCTACGAACCTCGTTCCGAATACTTGCACGGCCACATTCGCTCGGCATATTGGGAAATTTCGTTCCGTTATATATACGAACCAGCTTGTTGGGCGGGATATTGAATTCCCGCGCCACAATCTCGAGGTTGTCGTCGGAAACACAAATCCAACATTGACGTCTGCGCCGTGCCCACGTATACAATGGCATTCGAAATGTCTTATCGTGAAACGGAATTGTCGGCGGAACCAATGCGAAACGAACAAGGGTGGGTATACGAAGGAGAGCGCATGCGACGATACTGCCGAAACAATGAATCGGCCAGGTTAGATTGATGTGCACCAAGGTTGGCTTTAGCCTGCATAATAGCGCGAGCGTACGGAGCAATTGCGCCGTGGACGACGACCGACTGTACCGGGGACGAACGGGTGGTATTTCCAATGGGCAATAGGCCGCGCCGATCGCCTGGAAGTCAGCAACAAGTGAGGCCATTGCCGGACGTTCGGGAAACGCCACATAACCGGTGTACCCGGCGTCAATGGCAGCCGCGGTCATGCTCAAGGCGAATTCTTCCGCGCCACCGCGTTCCGTTGTCGGGAACATCATGAGAAACGTCACATACAACTCCCTTGGCAGGTATCCGGCGATCACCGGATTGACAGCGTCAACACGCAACAATCCAATAGTAGGTACTGGTCAATGAACGCTACGACGTCCATTACATTCGTCATATGTTCGCGCAACGACGACCACGGCGGCAATCCCATGTGGCGCCTGCAAACCAGCGTGAACTTCCTCGCCTCACAAATCGAACAGGTCGGCGGCATTACAGATTATCAGATTATTATTTCCGATTGGGGCAGTGATATACCGATTGCGAACATGGTTCGCCTGAGCGCGACGGCATCTCGAATAACATCGTTTTTGTATACCCCGCCTCCGCTGGCGAGTGCACTCCAGAGAGACAGTCCGTTTGCGGAAGTCTATGCAATCAACGCCGCTGTCCGACGGGCAGACGGCGCATATATCGCCAGAATCGACCAAGACACTCTGGTCCCTGCGGCATTTCTGCGCGAATTTTCAGCTTTGGTCGCAAAGGGTCACATCGACAGTACGCCGATAGAATCACATTACTATTTTTCGCCCCGGAAACAATTACCCTATAGGCTTGTATTGAAAGAACCTTCGAGTCGCGAATTGGAAGCATGCATTTCCCGATTCGGCGGATTATTGGCTGTTGAGGTGAATAAGGTTTTCTGGCATTCGGCCGTTGGCATTCTCCTGGCGCACCGACGAATCTGGCAAGACGTCGGCGGTTACGATGAGAGACTCATTTACTATCACTCAATGGATATCGATTTGGGTATACGTATAAAGAAGAAATATGAGATCGTCAATATCGGCGCACTATTGGGATACCATTTTTGTCACCTGGAGCATTTTCCAAATTCAATATTTGATATTCACTGGAAACGATGGAGCATTCGCAAGAAGAATCCGGATTGGGCGTTGAGCGAAGACGGTAAGGAGTTGAATCCTAACGGAAATCGTTGGGGTCTCGCAGACGAAGACCTCGCACTCAGCGGGCTGACATCAGACAGGAGATTGGACGGCGGCGATGGGTCACTTACCAGCTTGCGCTGGTCGGTGCTGATGTCGGCGGCGGTATACGTCTTCATCGGTCTGTGGCGCCGACCTGTCAAACGCGTCAAACGGTTCTTCTACTTTCGGAAGAAGTGGATCAAGTCGAAGTTGGCCGGTTAAATACAACCGGCACACGATACCAATTGGACTGTGGTATTCGGAGATCTCTGGTGCTTATTCTTCCAATACCAAATGGCATTCGCACGTCAATTACGGGCCGTGCAACCGTAAGATCCGATGTTGAGGGAACAAACGACCGGTATCAGAATATGTGCGACAGAAATCATCGTGGGCTCGTCCCGCCGGCTTCTTATTTAACTGCAGTCAAGCTGATGAACGCATCCCAATTCAACAGGGAATCTACGCTATCCTCAGCCATTCGTCGATTACCCTCGGAAGTCGCATGTGAGTTGCTGCGATATCGCGAGTATGACCGTCGCGGTTGAATGTAAGGTATGTCATTTCTCACCAGAGCGGCTCAGGTATGTCGTTAACGCCCGGGGTTGCTGTTTCTCCCATGGGTCATAAAGGATGTCGCCGGGCAGAATAACCTGGCCGGCGGCGTGTTCAATGGCATCAAACCATTGTTGCCACACATCGTCCACGACGGTTGCGCCGGGAGGCAAATTCAATGCGTACGTTGGATGCCGCGACATGATAAATGGTATTCCGGCACACGATAGCTCGGACAAGCGGGTCAATGTGCCCAGACCGTACCGTTGGGGAATAAGGACGGCGCCGACCGATCGCATCAACTTATTCAACTCGTCCTGCTCAACCCAGCCTTTCACATCCAACCCCGGAATAGCTTCATTGTCTTGTAACAGGGTGTCGGTGCTTCCTCCCACTACGGTTATCCTGGCGTTTGCCGGCAGACCGTTCCTGCGGGCATTATCCACGAACCATAGGAATGACTCACGCGTTGAGTAATGCCCGGCGCTGCCCATGAGGAGAAACACACCTTTTTGTATCGTGTCCGCAGTTCGGTCACTACGGATTTGCCGCAACCGTTCGTACACGATCCCGACGGGCATGTACGGGTAGAATGCCGCCGGCAACCCCAGACCATTAATCAGGCCGGTTTCCACTTTCGACGGCAACAGGCGCTTATCACATTGGGCCAGCGTCTTGAGTTCACGCGCGAATGCCGCGGCGATTACGCGGATGCCGCCTGGGTGGCTGTAGGCGCAGACGAAATAGTCAAAACATTCCAGATTATGAGAACATAAAACCGTTTTCAGCCCTATCTTGCGGTTATGCTTTATGATGCCGTCGAATCCGACGTCGTCGACTACACAGAGCGTGATGGACGGATTCTGCTGCAGCAGCTTCCTATAGTAGCGAACAAATGCGTATTCAGAGTAATCCGGCGGGGTGTATCCGGTATCGAGAAACAATTTCCCAGGATTGCGAACGAAGGCCTTGGGGTTCCTGCCAAAATTGGCGAATAACCTGCCGATTCTGCCGGGAAGCAGCGCGGCGACCTTATACGTTCCATGCGATATAAGGCGTAGCGGAAAGGGCCGGTCGGAGCGCCGCCATATTCCGTAGTCAAGATGCAGCACGGCATCGTGGCCAAAGTGCTCCCCCAGTTCGAAAATATTCTGGTAGCTCCGATGATTTCCTCCGGGACCATAAGGGTCGGCGCCGGAACGGGAGAGATAGATTGCCTTTTTCATGACGTTGCGGATGACAGTAATTGAAAGGCGATGCCGGCTGGAAGTGCTGATACCGGAATGGTAAACTGTTAGACCTGCATCATTCACCAGAATTCTCGTGCAAGCTCTTTTCAAGTGAAAGGTAACAATCGCCGGTTCGGATACCATTTTCAAGACGTTGGGCCGGTAACGACGTACCATGCACAAGGAAAAATTACGCGATCGGCACGTATATTCATGACACTACGCAAAAGACTTCGCAAACTGCTGGTCGGCTCACCGTTCCGTGATCCGACGAAGAAACGGTTGATCGTTCACGGCGGTCACCATCGTGCCGGTTCGACGTGGTTTCGGAAAATATTGAGGAAAGTCGCGATTACCTACGATCTCGTTTTTCAGTTTTGCTCTCAGGCCGAACTGGAAAATAACACAGACATATTTGTCGAAAATCATACGCGCATCACCCCTTCATTTCTCCCGCCTCACACGGGCTCTCATATGATTCGGGATCCGCGCGATATCGTGATATCTGGATATTTTTACCACCTGTGGACGCAAGAGTCATGGGCGCATGAACCGAATGAACGGTACTATGGCAGAAGTTACCAGGAGCACCTGGGCACACTGTCGCAGGAAGATGGAATGCTTGCGGAAATCGATCGTTTCTGTAGTTTTGAACTTGGCTGCATGCTCAGCTGGGACTACAACAATTCCGATTTTGTTGAAATCCGCTATGAAGATTTGATCTACGACGAGGCTTCCATTTTTCGAAGCATTTTCAGCCACTACGGATTTTCGGCTGATGCGATTGATCGATCGATGGGTGTTGCGGAACAATTCAGCTTTGCCAATCGATCAAAGAGAAAGCTCGGCGAGGTCAGGTCTGGCACGCATATGCGTTCCGGAAAGCCCAGACAGTGGCAGGAATGCTTTAGTGAGCGTCATAAGGACCATTTCAAACAGCTGGCCGGCGATGCAGTGGTTCGACTGGGCTACGAGGAATCGAACGAATGGTGACTATGTAGTATGTCGAGCATCCTGTTTATTTCACCGTTTCCCACGCATCCCGCCAATAATGGCACGCGCGTACGGACGTGCAGCCTACTCGCACAATTGCAGTCTTTCGGGCATCAGGTTCATTACCTGCACATCGACAGAGCAAGTAGTGATCGCACGGCCATGGACGCAGCATGGGATACCGTCGTCGACGTGCCTTTTGTAAAGCCGCGACGGACTGTTGCCGAGAAGATCTTCAGGATTACCGGCCTTTATGATCAATGTTACCCGGTGCGGCCGCTGAATATCGACGCCTGGTATCACGACTCCTATGACGGACCGATCAAAGATGCCATACGTGATTTCAACGTCACTATTGTCATCGCACATTACGTATTTCTTTCACGGGCGTTGACGCTCGCAGACTCCGGAATACTAAAAATAATCGACACACATAACGTGTTTTCAGATCGACACAAGGCTTTCACAAAACGCGGCATGCGCCCGACTTTCTTCTATACGTCCAAGGCTCAGGAAAAGATCGGCCTGGATCGTGCCGATCTCATACTCGCGATTCAGGATAATGAACGGGATTTCCTGTCGCAACTCACGGCGAAACCGGTCGTAACGGTGGGACACATCTTCGATATCGCCGCGGAAAGCGAAGTTCCTGACCGCGCATCGGGCACGCGACTCTTGTTCGTCGGTTCGGATAATCCAATGAATGTGGACGCGATTCGCTATTTCACCCACGACGTGTTGCCGCTGCTTCGAGAATCATTGCCGGGCATTCACATCACTATCGCCGGCGGAGTATGCGACAGGCTCGACTGTCTGCCCGCCGAATGCGTCGCGGTCGGTTTCGTGGAGCAGCTGGCGGAGCAATACCAGGCCTCCGATATCGTCATCAATCCATGCCAATTCGGAACCGGACTCAAGATCAAAAATATCGAAGCGATGGCTCATGGGAAACCATTGGTGACCACAACAGTAGGGGCGGACGGACTGGAAGACGGCGTTGGCTCGGCGTTTCTGTGCGCCGACAGCGCACAAGATTTTGCCGATTGCATCACCCGCCTGTTGCGCGATCATGAGCTGTACAGTCAGGTTGCACGCCAGGCGACGGCCTATGTACAACGCTGCAATACAAGAAATGTCGGTGTGCTAAACGAAAGTATTTTGAAATATCAGCGCGATCCTGGCGGAGTTATGTAGGCTCCCCGGCGATGCCCGCCTGCGGCGTATCCATGCCGCATTCGTTGTGCTTCATGCAGATTCTGTGGGATCAATGCCTCTGGAGGTATCGGCTCCAACCATCGATCCTGCATTCCCCCCTTAAGCGGCCGCGACAATGAATGTATTCCAATCACATTCAATTGTTTGGGCGCAAACTTTTGCCGGCGACGCTTTTTAAATTTGGGATATCCTTGTTTGCGTTTTGTCCGAATGTTCCAAAACGTTTCACGTGCGCCGCTACACGGCGGTCGGCCACCGCTGCTTTTCCACAACCGTGTGCCCTCACCCGCGTCGATACAGGTGAACAAGTTTTCGAATGGCCCCATTGTATGATGGTCAAGGTTGATGTCCGGCCCGGAACCGTTGGCGAAGACGTTTCCGGTGCAAAAATGCTGCACGGTCAGATCGTGGGCAAACCGCGTTTCGAGCTTAAAACCGGCAATCAATGTGTCGTGCGAGTGGGACACCTCAATACCGTGATGGCCCGTCACCAGATCCCCTTGAACTTCGATCTCTCGCCGTCCCGCGTCTGAAACCGTCAGGTCGACGCCCTCCGCCATGCAAAAATTCGTGCTGTGGAAAAAGATGCCATTGTCGGCATTCCGGATCTCCACATTCCGACACCAACTATTCGCTACCCCCTTGAAAAAAATGCCGTTGGAGCCGTAGCCATTGTAATGGCCCTCGTATCTGCGGTCGGCGAATTCTATCGTAAGTGCTTCCACCCCGACATCAGTGACCGTCGGATTGTAGTCGCGAATCTCCGGACGCCAGGCGAGGCGGAGATCTGTGCGCAAAGGTCGGTTCAATGTGATGTCATTGTCATCGATAGCAACAATCTCCGCAACCAGAAGGCATAATTCGACCCCGTTAAAAATTGGATGAGCGTCCAATTCGTCATTATGCAGATGCCTCGGCAGTGAGCCGTCGCCACTGTCTTTCTGGAAGACTGCTACCGTTTGTCCAACGTCGAGTCCCGCAGAACTCGAAATGCTGAGTATGAAATCGCCCCTGGCAGCGGGTGCTACAACACTGTGCCTAACGGTAGCTAAGGCCTTCCGGCCTTCTATCCAAATCAACCCTCCGCACCAAGCCCAACCGCGTCTGCCTTTCGGTCCGCAATGTCCCTGCCCATCGATTTCGTACAGCCCGGCGGGCGCAAATAACACGGTCTTGCCCTTCCCCGCCCCCCGCAGCACGATACGGCTGCGATCAATGACCAGCCGTTTGGTGATCTTGTATCTGCCGGCAGGGATCAGAACCGCACCGGAATCAACCGCGCTGATCGCGTTGACGAATGCATCGCTGTCGTCCACGACACCATCACCCTTGGCGCCGAAGTCCCGTACATTAACCCTTACGGGTAATGCCGGCGGTGCACTCTTACCCATCGCATAGCCGGCAAAGGCGAAATCCGGGAGGCGACTGCGGGGTGTCCATACCTCACCGTCTTGACCCCATAGATCGGACGTACCCGCCCTAATATCGCCGGATATGATCAGGCCGGCAAAGATTGCCACAACAATCAACATCGAAGGAGCGAGTAGCTGCTTGAGTCTCATGCTTTCTGCCTCATTGGATCCATTCCCGCTGGTCTATGCTTGTCAACGTAGGAGCTGGCGACACCACGATCCAACGTCACCAGGACAAGCCGTGATAGGTCGCTTTTGTTTGGCCGGCATCCTGAAGAACCCGAACCAGGTCAATGACAATCTGCGAAGGTTTGAGCGATGTTACCACTGTGGCGAATGCTTTGCACTTGTGCCCGACCACGATCACGTCACAGCTCCTTGCGATCTCATCGAGATCGTCGGTCAGCAATTGTGAAACATGAGGAATCTTCTCGTCGATATACGCCCTGTTGATTCCTGTCAACTTGGCGACGGCCACATTGACGTCATAAATCATCATTTGACACCCTTTGCCAAGCAGACTCTCCACCAGACTCACCATCGGACTTTCGCGTAAATCGTCCGTGTCGGTTTTGAACGCCAATCCGAGCACCCCGATCCGTTTCTTGCCAGCCGCAAGAACCACGTCGACAGTACGACCGATGTGTCGTGAGTTGCTGGTGAGGATTGACTGAATTATTGGCAGATCAATATCCCTTTGCCGAGACTGATACACCATGGCGCGAATGTCTTTTGGCAAACAGGAACCGCCAAAGGCGAATCCCGGCTTCAGGTAGTTGCGAGACAGATTGAGTTTGTCGTCTTTGCAAAACACGTCCATGACCGCATGGCTATCTATGCCATGCGATTTACATAACACACCGATTTCGTTCGCAAACCCGACTTTCAATGCGTGGAAGATATTGCATGCGTACTTGATCATTTCGGCAGCGCCAACAGTCGTCCGAACCAACGGCGCGTCAACGCCCTTGTAAAGGCGACTGACAATTTCACCGCTTTGCGCCGAATACTCGCCGATCACCGTGAACGGCGGCTTTTGAAAGTCAACGATGGCGGAGCCCTCACGAAGAAACTCCGGATTCGAACAGCCGCCAAAGTCGGCGCCGGGCTGCTTTCCGGATCGATCGGCGATTATGCTTATGACCTCGTCCAACGTCCCAGGCACAACGGTGCTGCGTATGACCACGGTATGGTAGTGATCATGGTGCTTTAGCGTATCTCCGATTTGCTCAGCAACCCGCCGTATGTAGTCCAGCTTAATGTTACCATTTGGCTCACTGGGTGTACCGACGCAGATCAATGAGATCTCGGATTCGGATAACGCACGTTTGTAATCGCAAGAGGCTCTCAGGTTGCCGGCCGCCACGCCGGCCTGAATCTTCTCTGCCAGCCCCGGTTCGATTACCGGGCTGCGTCCGGCATTGATCGATTCGACCTTATCCTGATTGACGTCGATACCGGTTACCCGATGTCCAAGCTCGGAGAAACAGGCCGCCGAAACCGTCCCGACATAGCCCAAGCCAAATATGGTTATATTCATAGAAATTTCAGACCGGTTTCATTGCCGTGATGGTATCAATATTTGAGGCCATTGTCATACGTTTAGGCCGCGTCCGCCCAAGCCTTTCGATTTGCGGACAAGATGTATTGGAGGGTCGCAGTCCTCTGCGACCGAACACCGTTCGCTATTTCGGATACAGAGGACTGTGTCCCTCCAGCAACGTGCCGTTCGTGACGGCGCCCAGTCCCTCGACATACGGCCTTGGAATCAAGTTGCCGCCAGACGCTTTTGTTCGAGCTTTTTGTCCCAACGACGATACAATTTGCGCATCCCTAAATTCGGACCCACTTTCATGAGATTCAAGCGCAACTTGCCGTCTTTGGGATGCACACGGTCTCTTGTCGTCGCCAGAATACACCTCCGAGGACACTATTTTTATTGAGCCAGCCGGCTTAACCGACACCGCCTCGATGCGACGGACGGATAATTTCACATGGATCATATGAAACAGCGAGCATCCACAATGACAAAGCGGACACAATACGTTATCCTCGCCGTCACGATAGTTTTTGCTACGGCTGCGACGTACGCAAGTCTCCAGTACCACGGCACGGTAGTTGTTTCAACGTGCCGTTTGCGGCAATCTTCCTTTCCGCGAGTGTTCCATTTTTTGGGGGATTCCACATCTGCCCCCGAACGAGCTGCGTCCGCGTCCTTACCTGTAACGTTGCGATACTGTTTCTCGGTCTTGCCGCGTTAGAATGCACCGCTTACGTGCTTGGCCGGTCCGAAAATCACCGCACCGTAGAATATTCCACTGCAGACAATAGAAAAATGGTTATTGACGATGATGTGGTTGGCTACCGACCGATACCTGACGTTACCGTGAATGTCACCTACACCAGTGACGGCATAACACGCAGGCCCGTCTACACCATTTCCGAGCAGGGACGACGCATCATGCCGGATTGCGACGATCCTCATGCACCGGGCGTCTTGTTCTTCGGATGCTCCCAGACGTTCGGCAGCGGCGTAAACGACGATGAAACGTATCCCAGAGTTCGACAGAGCTGTAAGGTTGAACGTCCATTTTTTAAACATGCCGCGTCCGGGGTGTAGGCGACCGCTTTCCAGTTCGCGAAGATTTTGAGGTTTCCCGGCCGAGTAACTGTAAAGCGGTCGCCCTACACCCCGAAACCAACGTCGCATGCAGCTACACGTCAAAAGTCTGTACGCCAAACGCTGGTGGAACCGGCAGCGTGTAGCCACGTCTCTGTGAGACGTGTCGTACTTTACGTTGCTTCGCGTTGCGTGGCACGGCTCACAGAGCCGTGGCTACATCAATCCGTAACGACATTGAACTGGCGCAGAGACGCAAAGCCGCAAAGAAAAAAAGAAAGCATAATCCCCGGCAAACGTTAACCAGAGTTGGACAGAGCTGTATAGTTGAACGTCCTTTCTCAACACGCCGCGTCCCTGCTAAACGGTGCAAGGATGATGGCATTCAACTTTACAGACGGTTGAGCGTACGCTATCGAGCTCTGGGCCCCTTGGAAAAACTCCCGGTCCCGTGGCAAAAGGAAGGTACAGAGACTGCTGCATCGATTTGGCCTTCATAAATTCCGTCCGGGATTCGTTCCGCACCGTGCGGGAATCGAACGTTACGACGACCATATTCCTCGACTAACAGAATTTTACAATTGCCTGAGTGATCGCGATTCCAAGTCACTTCTGGTGGCATTGACGGCGTATCGCATGTTGGATCGATTCAAAATTAAATTGGCGACCAACACGACAGAATATTGGGAAACGATTGAGAAACTGCACGCGGCGACAGCAGGCGCAGACACGATTCCGTTAACGTTTCAGGATTGGGAACTGTACAAGTTTGATTTGCGGGACCATCAATATCCAGTCACACTTTACGCACGTCCGCTTGGCGTCTACAACCAATTCCTGCACGAGCAATACGCATATACGTCGAGCAATACGACGATTCGCGCAAAACCAGGCGATGTTGTACTGGATTGCGGCGGTTGCTACGGAGATACTGCACTATATTTCGCAACCAGGGTCGGCTCCAGAGGAACAGTGTACAGCTTCGAGTTCGTTCCTTCGAATATTCGCTTGTGGCTGCAAAACGTTCAACTAAACCCTGGGTTGTCCGCAAATATAAAGTTGGTGCAGCAACCACTTTCCGATGCATCGGGACAAGAGCTATTCTATCAAGATTTCGGCCCTGCAACGGCTGTAAGGTCTCAGCGGGCGACGGCTGCCGACGGCATTGTGAAAACGTTAAGTATCGATGACTTTGTTGACCAAAATCACGTTCCGAGAGTTGATTTCATAAATATGGATGTCGAAGGCGCGGAGGAGCCGCCACTTAAGGGTGCAAACAACGTATTAAAAACGTACAAGCCCCGCCTGGCGATCGCGATATATCACAGCGTAGAACAGTTTTGCAACCTGTTCGAAGTCATCACCTCATTGAATCTTGGCTACAAGCTATACCTGGGCCATCACACCATCCATGCTGAAGAAACCATTCTTTATGCAGAAGTGCCGGATAAATGACAGCATCGGGATGTATGTTGATGCCCCGATTGTTTTATAATACGATGACGAAGGTTGGACTATGTGGTATCGAACCAGCCGACACAACATCATACGCGGCTATGTGATGCCCGATGGCATCAATGGATATGCTGTTGCTGTACCGCAGCTTTCTGCGTTATGTTCCTACGCTATCGAGCTCTGGATAACCCTTTGCGTCTTAGCGGTTTTGCGCGAGATCAATTCGGCCGTTGAGAACTATCGTTACACCCAAAAACCAATGTCGCTTGCAGCTACACGTCAAGAGTCTCTACGCCAAACGTTGGTGGAAGCGGCAGCGTGTAGCCACGTCTCTGTGAGACGTGCCGTTTTGACGTTTCTTTGCATTGCGGGCACGGCTCACAGAGCCGTGGCTACACCCGTAACGAAATGGATCTCGCGCGGAGACGCAAAGAAAGGAAAAAGGCATAATCACCCAGCAAACGATAACCAGAGTTCGACAGAGCTGTAACGTTGAACGTCCATTTTATCAACACGGCGCGTCCAGGTGTCGGCGACCGCTTTACAGTTCGCGCGAATTCTGAGGTTTACTCGTCCCCTCGTCCCAGTA
>JAJFLQ010000058.1 GCA_021772615.1 Verrucomicrobiota bacterium
CGTTGGTTTTGGAGTGTAACGATATTTCTCAACGGCCGATTTGATCTCGCGGATCCCGTGACAACGTGGCCACGGGATGCGTGAGATCGGTTGTGCCACGCAACGCGAGAGCCTGAACGACGGAGGCCTGGTCATCCGAACAATGTCGGTTCTTCCGAGACGGTGAGCTGTTTGGGTTTTTGTGATCGCGTTGCCGTTTTCTTTTTCTTGTGCAACCCTTCCACGACTTCCTGCTTGTAACGCTGGTGATTCAACGCCAGCAGCCGGTCGAGGATGTCCTGCCGGACCGTTGGACTTACGGAGAAACGCACACCATGACCGGTTTCGTGGAAGCCGTGTTCCATCGCGTTGACCGCAGCCAGATCATCCCACCCGTAGGCGGCAGCGACCTGCCGGTCCATTTCACAATGAAGGTCACGCAATTCGGAAATCTCGGCGGAACGATCGTCGGGATCGTGGAAGCGGTTGTATGTGGCCGTCAGTCCTTTGTTTGTCTTACCCATTATGGCATGGCGTCTATCATGGTAGATTCCGTCGAAATCATTCGAGCCCTCTCTGAAGTTGGGAAGAGGAAACGTCTCAAAACAGTCAGAAGGCGTATACTGCATATCTTTCTTCAGTGTGGAACTGTATCGTCTCGCCCATAGTTCATGGATCGTCGATTGCAATATTCCGAAAGATACGCGACTGAATACAACTATCTTTTCGTTAAACACACGATCAGTACGGAGAAAGGCAATCGAGTGCATATTGGCGATTCTGGCACGCACCAGCATTCGCTCCGCACTCGCGACTGCCTGCTGTAGTTCCGGCCGTGTTCTGAGAAATCTCCACCAATAACGTTGTCCAAACGCATCATTTTGGGCCATACGTTGCGGCTTCACCTTCTCTTCCACAATCTGGTAACAGTCAGGGTAGTCCATGGCGACGGGATTGGGATAGTCTGACGGGACGACGCCTTGTTTGATCCACTCCTTTCGTGCGGCCTCATCGCCGGTCGCCCAGGAGCCGGTGGCTTCGCGGCTGCGGGGCCAGTCGAAGAAATTGATCACCCAGCGGCTTGGCGATTGATCCGGCCTTGAGTTCAGATCCTTGCCGTTGAGGTAGGGGAAAAGCACGTCCCGGTTTTTCGCATCCTTCGCAATCAAATCCTGCGCTTCGCCGGGTTCAAGAATGAATCCCATGCCGAGGACGATCGATCCTTGAAACGACTTGTCCTTGTTTGCCGCGAGACGATACGGCTTGCCCGTGACCGCGCCCGGTTTGCTCAGATACGACGTGATGCCGTCGACGCGTTTGTCGTTCAGGGTGTACGTGCCGCGCCACTTGCCCCGGCGCGCCCAGACATGGGCGACCTCGAGATTGGCGACGCCCGGCCATTTTCGACTCGGCACGGCCCGCGGCAGGGTGAAGCCGTTGGCCGTCAACTGGTCGAGCCCGACTTCGCGCGTGTCGCCCTGGGCGATGGTGTTGGTGGACAGCAGCCCCATGCCGCCGCGACGATTCAGCAGCTGAGCAGCCCGGAGGAAGAAGTACGCGCAGAGGTCGGCGCTGCCGGTCCGGCCGTCGGCAACGTAGGCGACCAGAAAGTTGCGCATGTCCGTGCCGGCATTGCCGGTGATTTTTTGACCACCCATGAACGGAGGGTTGCCGATGATCGCGTCGAATCCGGTGTCGATTTCCGCGCCGGTCTCCGGGAATCGGCCGTCGGCCGGCATGAAGACTTCGGGGAATTCGATAATCCAGTTGAACGGCCGCCGTGGTGCGACGCCTGCCGGCTTTCCGGCGTCCAGCATCTCGCGTGCGTCGGTTCGAAACTGATCGATGCCGTCCCTCTCCCAGTCGCCGCGGTACATGTCGCCGATTCGCCACGTACACCGTTGCCGGTGGGCTTCGTAATCGTTGTCTTTCTTCTTTTTCCCGGCGGCGCGCAGCGCGGCGCCGACAAGGTAGTCGCAGCAGGTTCGAACGGTGCTGAGTGCGGCTTCGGCCCGCGCCTGCAGCTCCGCCTTCACCGTAAGCGCGTCGGCGGAGTCGTCGGGGATGCCCTCGAGTTTCTTGCGGTAGCCGACGGCTTCCAGAAAGCGCTTGCCGATGCGGTCCTGCAGGAAGAACGCCGGTTTCCGATCCTTTTGCGGCCGGATATCGAAGATCTGGAGCTGTTCGAGATTGGCGAATCCCAGCAGCGAGTCGCCGCGGCGAATGGCGTGATCGAGAAAGGTGAACGGTTTGTTCCGCGCCAGTGTCAGCAGCCACAAGGACAGCTTCGCCATTTCACAGGCCATGGGGTTGATGTCGACGCCGTACAGGCACTGTCGGGCAATCAGCCGCTGGGCGACGATGAGGCGTTGATCCGCCTCTCGCGGAATGAGGGATTCATCGGCGGCGCCCGTCGACGGCTCGCCGTGCGGCGTAATGCGCGGCGCCACCGGCAACGCGCCTTCCCCGGCAGACGGTTGCGCCAGGGTCTTCTCAACATGCTGCCAGGCTTCGATTAGGCGCTCGGACAGGTACCGGCAGGCCTGCACCAGGAAGGCGCCGGAACCGCAGGCCATGTCGCAGATTTTCAGGTCGAGAAGCGCTTTGGGGGATTTCAACGTCCACTCGGCCTCCGGGCGGCCGTCGGCAGGCCCATCGTACACCAGCGGCTCGAGGGTGTGCCGCACTATGGGCTCGGTGAGGCTGCGCGGTGTGTAGTGGGTGCCGGAGCTGCGACGGTCGGCGCCCGCGGTGACGTACACGCTGCCCTCTGGAATGACCACGGGACTGCCGAAGGTGTCGTACCGCAGGAGATTCGCATACGGCAGGACGCGTTGAAACAGTGCCTCGTCGTTGCCGCAGGCGCTCAGTAAGCGAGCATGCGTATCGGGATCGAGTGCGTCCTCATCTTCCACACGCCTGCGAATGGCGGCGGGCGAGCGTCCGCTCGTTTTGGCCAGGAATTTCACCAGGTCGTCTGCTCCTTTTTCCCGCAACGCATCCAGCCGCGAGACTGCGATCTCCGGCTCTTTTCCCTTCGCCCCGGACAGGCCGAGGATGGGCTCACCGGCGCGCCTCGCCGTATGATCGAGAAGCCCCTCGTAGACATGTCCGATCTGCTCGATATCCAGGGCGCGAAACGAGAGCTTGCGCGCCTCCGCGGGGCCGCCGCCCGGCATCCGCACCTGTAGAATCTGGAGTGCGGACAGCAGATGCAGGGCGGTGCGGTTGTTCACCGGTATGGGCGCGGCCGGGTGACGCGTCCAGTCGGAACCCGGTCGCCGGCCTTCGAGAAACGGGAACCGATCCGGATGAAACAGGTTGCCGCCGTAGGCCGGGAGATTGAACGATTCATGGCGGATACCGCCGTACACGGCGCGAAAGGCGGCGAGCAGACGACACCAGGCATCGAAGCGTCGTTCGAGAATCTCTTCGCCGTGCTGGTCGGCGGCGTCCTGAAGCTGCTCGCGAATGGTGGATACCGCGTAGTGCTGGTCGTACATCGGGTCGCCGAGCAGCAGCAGTCCCCGTTCTTCGGCCGAGAAAAGAAAGACAAGGCGCATCATCACCGTCAACGCGGCCTCGTACAGGACTTTTTCGTCGATGCCGGCGAGAAGATCGCGGTCTCGATCGATGTCCGCGCGATCGAGGGACTGAATCAGGACCTCGACGGCATTGCGAACCTGGAGGCCGAGCTGATCCGTCACGTCGTGCTGGTCCCTGGCGCTTTCCGCCAGAAGCCCCGGCAAGGCGTCCTCCTTCGCAACACCAAAGAACCGGTCGCTTCCGAGGAGACTGACGAAAGCCCGTAATGTCAACGGCTCTTCCAGCCACAGATTGGCATACCACGAGGCGAAGCCGGTGGTTTCGTCCGGCGGCGCGTCGACCAGCATCCACTGATCACCGTTTGTCACCAGGCCGATGCGATGACCGGTGGCATGCAAAAGCAGCACCATCCGTGATGCCGGCGATGTACCGGAACCCATCGACGACACGGGTTTTTCCAGATCCTGCGTTGGCGGCCACGTCGAAATGAGCAGACGGACAGGCGCCCCGTCGTTCGTTCCAAGGGGATCGCGAACGATCAGATCCGGTCGGATTTCTTCGAAGCGACCGGGCAACCGGGCGCACAACCCCTGGGGTATGTCCTGGCCGGCGCCGAGGCAGTCGGCATCGACCGTAAGGACCTCGGACATGACGAACCGGATCCACTGATTGTGAATGGCGGGATCGCGTCGTTCTTCCTCCCATTCGTCATACGCCATGCGCAAGCGACGCGTCATCTCCGGGCAGTGACCGACAAGGCCCTGGGGAAACACGCGCAGGAGCACGGGCATACTCAGAAACGGACCAGAAACATCGATCAGGGACAACCATTCTGCATGATGACGGGCAATCGACACGATTCGAATTCCTATTTTACATCGTCCGGTACAACAAAGGTGACGGATACCGGAAACATGCGCGGTGTGAGATTGAGGTAGCGTTCGAGAATGGCCATTTCTTCGCGTTCGATTTCTTCGGGGATCTCTTTCAGGCGGGCGTGCAACGCCGTCATGTTTCGCTCCAGTTGCTGCCTTTCGGGATCCGTCCAGCCGATTAACAGCGGTTGCGCCAGCGCGGGGTCGTGCAGCTTTTCCCGAATCGTACGTTCCAGTTCGCGCAGGATCGTGGTGATGTCTCTGGTCTCTTTCTCGGCACGCTCGACAAGGTCGCGTTCGAGCCCGGTCGTGCGCTGGCGCATCCGCACCTCCAGGGCGTTGCTGATGCGGTCCTGTATTTTAGGATACAACGCCATGAGACGGTCCTGAATCGTTCTTGACGGCATGCTCGCAGTCTGCGCCTGGATGGCCTGCTCGACCTCGTCGAGCGTCATTCGTTTGAATGTGCCGTCGATGAGGTAACCGCCGGCCGTGATCACTTCCTCATGCAACCGATGGCTGCCGCCGCCGACCACCACGAGGCGGGCATGGGCGATTACCGCCGGCGTCGTCAGTGCGCCCGGCGCCGCCGTACGCGCGGTAATCCTATGGAGATTGCGGGCGCCGGCCATTGACCATACTTCCGCCCGGAGAAGACGCAGGCACATCTGCACCAAGCGATGGTTGAGATGGCACAGGACAACATCCGTTCGGTCGGCGGCCAGCTGGTGATCAAAAACAATTGGCCGAATGTCACCGGTATGCTTCCGGACCAGACCGGCGGAACACGACGCCCAGCTGCCTTTCAACGGCGGTAATCGAAACACCGGGCACTGCTTGCGGTCCGCAACGGGCCAGATGCCTTCGACCTCGACCGGAATCAGAGGCGGTTGTCCGGAAATATCCAATGCGACCTCTACCACCTTTTGAATATTCTCCGGCTGCAGGCGTAGCTCACGCTTCGTTTCGGACAACGCATTTCGGAGTTCCTCGATGCGGGCGCGCAGATCGCGTTTGAACCGAAGCACTGCCTTGACCGGGCCCGCCGCTTTCTCCGCCGCCTTTGTATCCAGACGACTGCGACGGCCGAGCATCGCTTCCTCAACCTGTTGCGCGATGACTGGGCCGACATTGCCCAGGTCCTCCCGAATCACATTGATCTTTTCGGCGGCACGCATGAGAAACTCAAGATCTCCGTCGAGATCGCCGGCATTCGTATTCCGGGTCGCCGCACGATCGTAACCGGAACCGACAAAGTGGTAGATATTGACCTCCGCGGCCTTTTGCCCGTGGCGGTCGATACGTCCGTTGCGTTGCTCCAAACGATTCGGATTCCACGGTATCTCGTAGTGAATGAGGTCGCTGCAGTGCATCTGCAGGTCGATTCCCTCGGAAGCGGCGTCCGTTGCCAACAGAATCCGCACCGGCGAAATTCGTGGATCTTCCTGGAACGCGGCTTTGACCTCCTCGCGCTGATCACGGTTCATGCCGCCATACATGATCATGATCCGACCGTCGCCGCGGAAGCCGCCGTAGACGAGACGCTCGTGCAGCCACAACTGCGTACGGCGGTACTCGGTGAAAATGATGACGCGGCGATCCGCCCAGGCGCCGTCCGGCTTGACATGCTGGAGCAGCCAATTCAACAGAACGTCGGCCTTCGCGTCCGATCGTGCGGCGTATGTCGACGCCCAGTCGGTCATTGTTTTCAACAATGCCGTTTCTTCGTCATTCAGCGGTCGAAAAAGCTGTGTGGTCGCGTCCAGGGCATCGTCGGTGCTCGCGTCGCATTCATCGTCGTCGCCCGCTTCATCGATGCGCTGCACCTGTTTCTGCAGGATGCGCATTGCCGGTTGATGTCGGGGCTTCCTTTTTCCTGCGGTCTTCAGGGATTGTTGATGCCGCTCCAACGTTGTTGCGAATGCGGCCGGGCAGGAAAACAGACGTTTTTTCAGCGTCTTGAGGACGAACTCGGCTGCGAATGTCTCCTGCTGGGACGTGACATTCTCGAGACGCAACGCGGTATATCGCTTCAATGCGTCGTGAACGACGCGTTCTTCGTCCGAATACCGCACTTCGAGCGGGGCAATGACCCGCTGTGGGAAACGCGGCGTACCGTCGAAGCGCGGCGGCAGTTCGGATTTCAGCCGGCGCACCCTGATGGCCTCAAGCTGTTTCTCGTCCGGAGGCGTGCCCCGCGCGAACCGCTGGGAGTCGAGCAATTCGAGCAGGGCGGAGAAACTTTCGCTATATCCGTTGTGGGGTGTCGCGGTCAGAAACAACCTGTGTTCGAAATGCGGCGCGATCCGGCGAATGGCCTGCGTACGCTGCGAATCCGTGGCGTACTTCCCCCTACCGGATGGCGCACAATTGTGGGCTTCATCGACAATGAGCACGTCGTAACGGCGCGGGTATACGGATTCGCCGGCTGAAGGCAGGGTTTCCTGAAACCGCCGCAGTACGCGCTCGCGTTTGAGAAAATCAATGGATGTGATCAGGCGGGGATAGTGAGACCAGGGATTCACCCGGATGCCACGCTTGCGTCTCAGGACCTTTAGCAATTCCGTGTCGACGATTCGAAAATCCAGTCCGAATTTGTCGCGCATCTGGTCCAGCCATTGCACCTGAAGCCCCGCGGGGCAGACCACGAGAATTTTTCGTGCGCGATGGCGCAGGATCAATTCCTGCACGACCAATCCCGACTCGATCGTCTTGCCGAGCCCGACATCATCGGCAATCAGCAGATTGACCCTGGGCATCTGTATCGCCCGCACGACCGGATCGAGTTGGTAATCCTCGATATCGATGCCGCTGCGAAACGGAGCCTGGATATTTTTCTGATCCGCTTGTGACGATGCCCCCCACCGAATCGCATCAAGAAACGCATCAAGACGATCAGGCGCATCGAAGCCGGAGCCGGCAGGCAAGTCGGATCGCTCGACGACGCACGCCCCGGGTTCGATCTCCCAGATCACCTGCAATTCCTCACCAAGCGCGTCGTCTTCCAGCGATTGCAAGGTGACGAGATGCTGGACCGCCCCGTTGACAGAGGCGTTCAAAACATCGTCGTGAACCGCCGAAGCCGACACCTCCGCAACCACGAAACGACGTTGCCGCACCGACACCATCTGTCCCTGTTCAGGCGGAGCCTGAATGATGTCAGCGGATTGCGTCACGATTCGGCGCCTGCCGAACGCGGTTGCTTCTTTCTCGCCATGTGATTTTCCTTATTTTCTTCGCCCTTTGCTGACCGCATACATTGTTCACGTTAGACCATTCTCATCATATTGGGCTGCCAATGAGATTGCGAACAAAACTGATATTGCAGCACGAGCTTCTTAATGTCGTCAGGCTCGGCGTCAAGTAGTATCATCACTTCCCATCTGTTTCTCGAAGGCTTGCCGGATCAGCCCCATGACGTACGGTAGCGCCTCAATGCTTGAAAATCCCACCTCGACGTCGCCATTTCCCCAACGACCGACGTTGGTGATATCTTTTGCCAGTCCTTTAGGGTCGTGCAGTTCGTGGAATGAAAGGTTCAACGAAAGGCGCAATCGCTTCGCCTGAGGCACCACATCGACAAAGTTCGTCTCCGCCTTGTAGGCGATGTAAAGCTTCAAAATTTCCTCGCTGACACATGGATCCAGTGCAAGCACCTCGCGATGCAATGCTTCGAACAAGGTCAATGAGAGTCCCGCGGCGGCCAGATATTTGTGATCGTCGATGCTATACCCTGCTGATCGGGATAGCTTCGCGGGCCGGTATGCTTCAAGTATTTCGTCAGACAATACGGGAATAGGCCATACTCTCGCTGCCAAATTGGCAAGCCTCCGGGCACGCGACTGGATTGCCGCCTCATCGAAGGTTTCGAGCGTGCCGAGGCCTTCGTTTAATCGCAAGGGGCTTTCCCGGAATCCACCCTTCATGTCGCGCTTTTCTTCAAACAGACGGTCGCTGTACTCCGTGTTATAGCCGGTGAGTGTGAGATTTCCGAGCGTGTGCAGCCATGTTTCATGAATCCGCTGCCATTCAGGTCCAAGGCTGTCCTGCCACTTTTTTGAGAGATTGGGGTTTTGCGGCAAGATATGCTCAATGGTGTAGTCATCGACGGGTACGCGTTCCTTGCGGTCGTGATTCTCGAGCCGGCGTAACCAGTAGGAGCGCCGCGGGAAGTTGTAAAGGTCGCGAACACCAAGCTCATGCTTGAATTCCTCATCCCCGGGAAAGCGGCGATAAGATGGAAGGGTCAGCATATGCGCTTGAATGCTCTCAAGATACCGATCCTTCCGCAATGCGCGCTGGAATGTGGCGAAGGTCTTGTTCAGCGAGTTGGTCGGAATCGTACACACCGCGCGACGAAAAACGTATGCTTCGACCAAACGAATGACGTTCATAAAGTCACCCTGGCCAAGAATTCTGGTGTCGTAGTCTCTGTACAGCTCAAGCAGGAATGGGTAGGCGACATCAACTTTAAGTTCACGGAGGTCTCTGAAACCAGCGTTCAGGTCGGGGTCCCGCTCCTGGCCCAGTGCCATAGCCACGTAGTAACTCGCATAAATATGGATGTTGGCCACCAAGGCGTCCACACCAAGATCAACCATTTCCGGATCTCGCGCAAACGCCTTGAACGCCTCGTAAACCGCCCGAACATTGGGAATGTCGCCGGTTTTTAGCGTGAGGTAATGGCGCATAAAGCGATCGAAATGCATTCCGTACGCCTCTTGGCCGAACGCAACCTCCATCGGGCGCCAATGATCCTGGTAGATCCGTGTTTGATGCGTCGGTTCAAGCCCCATGAGAATGAAATTGCGGATCAGGTCGGCCTGGCTCAATTCGCGACCGGTGGAATTCATACTCTCAAAGATCAGCTGGGGATTGTCCTGATCACGGCTTAAGGCGATGTCCACGATTATTAGCTTCGCCAACCCTTTGCATAGCAGCGTCAGATCCGACCCCATTGCTTCGATTTGATCCGAAAAGAATTCGAAATTTTCCGCGATGCGAAGGGAAAATTCAGCAGGCAATGGCTTCTGCTGGACCAGTGCCAGCAGCGTATCCTTGTCCGTCTGCGTAAGGATCAACTTGAAGCCGCGATCTCCATCCTCGAGATCGTTCAGCAGATAATAATTTCGTAGTTTCCTGGGCGAGAATCCTGCAAACGGTTCAGATGCGCCCAGTGCTCGCGCCAGCGCTTCGATGATCAACATCACCGTCGTGAGGCGCTGCTGGCCGTCGATCACCAGCAATGGAGATTGACTGGAGACCTGATATAGCCCCTCTTCAATGTAGACAATGGAACCAACAAAGTGTGCAGAGATGGCACCGTTTCTGCCTGTTCGTAGAACATCGTCCCAGAGTTGCTGACATTCCCGCTCCGTCCAGCTATAGGTTCTCTGGTAGATTGGGATGACGAACTGCGGGGATTTCTTGAGAAACTCCAGAAACCTCGCTTCGGTAGCCTTCATCGTAATGCCCCCCGAAATGTAAACCGGTAATAACCGTCTCCACGTCGTTCCACGGATTAATTTGCCACGCACGGGCTGCGGTGGCAAGGCCGCGCTTATGATAAATACCAAGCCCAGTGCTGCGCACTACATCATGACGCCTGCCAAGTGCGCCAAGAGTTTTTGTAGAAATCTATTCGAAGCGAAATGTCCTGAAAAGGGACAAAGAAAGTGCAATGCTTGGTGCCAGGCACGCTTATGTCATTCGGAACTAGGCAATTACAGTGTTAATATCTAAATAAAAACAAATTAAGATTTTTTATGTCATATTTGTTACACATCAAATTGTAATCGTTAAGCTCATGCCCGCAGGCAGGGCACGTGTCGCGGATATCCGGTGTCAGGCTGGATTTGTCCCGCTCCGAAGCACACAGCGTAGTAGCAACGCTGTCTGGCTTGGCCGGAAATGCTGCTTGTCGACCCAGCTTAACGGTTACCATTTGTTGATGCTGTTTTTTTACGGTGCTGCAGTCGCCGCCAATTTGCTCTTGGCCCGTTGTTGACTGAGATTGCGTGCAGTCCGGGACTGAGCTGCGATTGCGTGCAGTCCGGGGCTGAGCTGCGATTGCTCATCTGCGCGTGCGCTCATCGTGCCGGTTGGCGCTCTGTGAATTACTCGCCGCCGAGTTGTACCGATTGCGATGCACCATCCGGAATGTGCAGCCAATAGCCGTTCATTTCCGTAAAATTCTGCACCTGACGGAATGCGCCGTTGTACCAGTTCCAGGCCGACGTGTTCGGCGGGACCGCAATGCCTGCGTTTACAACACCGACCAAATGCCAACCGGGGTCAAGAATCTGATCTGTGATCGGGTCCCGGAATCCGTTGATGACTATCGGGCAACCGACTTTCGTTCGACAATACACCCATACCCCCTCCTTCGTTGTGATCGTCTCCGTCCGCATCCATTGTTGGCGATCGGGCCCGCCCCAGCGCCATCCCGTATCAATACCGGCATCGGCAAGCAGGACGGCGATGTCGTCACTTACGGTGCGCAAAGATACGGCGAGCAGGCTCCATCCGTGATCGAGTTGCCGGATCCTCATCTGTGGTGTCGGATCCACAACGGTAACGACGACAGTCGCCGTGCTCTGCTCGCCAGTGCTGTCACGTATCGTATAGGTAAACTGATCCTGACCGATGAAGCTGGCACCTGAGGTATATAGAATGGCGTCGTCGCCATTGTCTGTGGCGGTTCCGTTTGCCGGTGATCCGATGCCGGCAAGGACGATGGCGTCGCCATCGGGATCGCTGTCGTTGGCCAGTACCGCGATGGCCACGCTGCCACCGGATAGTACGACTGCCGAATCGTTCACGGCAGATGGAGGATCGGCTGCCGGCTCGACGGTAATCGAGACAAGGGCCGGCGCTGACACGCCGCCGTCGTCGTCGGTGACTGTATATCGAAAATTGTCGACGCCGTGGTAATCGGGAGCGGGAGTGTAAAGCACGGCGCCGTTTCCATCCGGCGCGGTCGTACCGTGATCCGCTGGCTGAAAAATGACGATGGACACGGGATCAAGCGCGCCGTCGGCGTCCGAGTCGTTGGTCAAAACCGATATCAGGATTGCCGTATCTTCGCAACCGATGCGATCATCGTCGCCGGCAAAGGGGAGATCATTGACCTCGTTGAATGTGATCGTCGCCGGCTGCGGCCCCGCGGTTCGGCCCTGCGAATCGGTGACCGTGACGGCATAGCCGGCGGTGATGTCGCTGCCGTCGTGGACAAAGCGTATCTCGTTATTGCTCACCTGAAATAACGGAAACGCCGTTACCGGGGTACCCGGGTTCTGCACCGTTTCAAAGCGACCTCGAACACTATTTGAGATGACGATCATCAGCGTTCCATTGATGTCTTCGATGTCCGTTGCGGCGAGATTCTCTGTACCGATGATCACCGAACCGCCTTCGAACACCGTAAGCTGGTTGTTCATGAGCTGTGGGGGATTATTGCCCGAATTAAAAAAGACTCGGGCCGCATCCGTGTGCTCCAGCTGTTCGTCGGTGACGCGCAACGTATATGCAGGCGGCGCAGCCCCTCCGTCATGACGAAACTGCACCAGCCCGCTGTTGATGTCCGCTTGACTGAAGGTCGCGATTTCCTGAAGCGTCACGGTTGATTCGAAGCTGCCGCCGCTGACCGTTTCAACGGTGTACGCCAATTCATTCGCAGTATTGTCGTGATCAATGGCAAGAAGGATTCTGTCGTCCAGCACGACCGTACCGCCTCCGCTGATGCCGATGGTATTGACCACGACCGTTGGTCGCTCATTCACATTGTCAACGACAAGTACGAATGTCCTGGTGATCGACAACGCCGGTGAGCCGTTGTCCGTAGCCGTAATGCTAAACCTGACGGATGATTCCGACTCGTGGTCCAGGACCTGGTCGGCCTTTAATCGCAGCATGTCGTTAATCACATCGAAGCGGGCGTCGGTAATGGTGAAGAGGTGACTGTCCATGGTTTCCTCATCGCTTACCGATACCTGACCGACGACGGCGCCTGTCTCGTTCTCGTTTACCAGATGATTATCCAGAGAAATGTCGGTTGGACTGCCGTTCCGGCCCTGTACGTCGACGGTCGTGACCGCATCTGCCGTCGTACCGCTGTCGTCAGAGACCGTGTAGCTGAACGTGTCGGTGAGCGTGTCCGTCGCGGTCATCGCCTGTAACTCCGGTGATGCCGTCGGGTCATATTGAAACGCTCCGTTTGCAGTGATTGTAACGACCGCGCCGCGACTGCTGACGGCGGTCCAGCCAGTCACGGAAAGGGTATCGCTGCCATCGGCGTCGGTGTCGTTGGCCAAAACTCCCGGTGCAACGACTGCCAATACTTTGTCCTCGCTTGTCCGCGCGCTATCCGGATTTGCTATGGGCGGGTCGTCAACGGGCGATACGATCAAGTTAAACGCTTGGGGCGAGGCACTGTAATACAACACGTTTGTCCCATTCCAGTCGAATGAATCTGTACCGTTGAAATTGGCGGTAGGTTCATATCTCAACCGCTCGATATCGCCTGCTTCGATTTCATCACCGATCACCAATTGTTCCGCGTCGATTGTCAGGACACCGTGTTCCGGCAGCGAGACGAAACGTACATAGCGAAGCGGTCTGCCGTCCGGGTCGCTGAAGCCGGCTGTGAAGTCCGTGTCGTTGAACGTATAGGCCGCGTCCTCGATCATCGGTGCGGACACGGTGGTCAGAACCGGTTCCCGGATGTCGGCAACGAAGACTTCGATATCATCAACGTAAAAACCCGGACGCTGCGTATCGCTATCCGCGCGCAAAAGATACCGGATGCGGAATGTGTCGGTGAGAGAATTATCTCCCAAAGGCACAAGTTGCTGCATCCACATCGGACTCGCAGGACCGGATACGTCGCCCGCAACATCGCCCCAGGTCACAGCGTTGTCATGGCTGACTTCAACGGAGGCAAAATCGAAGTCCTGCTCCGTATCAATAGATTGTTGCCAGGCAACCAATACACTGGTGTTCGCATGCCCGCTAAGATCCAGAACGGGGGAGGTCAGGATCGCATCGGCGTTCGGGCTATAGGCGCCGTCCAGGTTTGTTGCCCAGACGCTTGGCGGGGAGAAGGCTGCGCCGGGTCCAGACGTTGGCGTACCCCATTCCCAATCAGTTGTCCCGGATGCCAGAAAAGCGCCATCGTCGTTGTCAAATGTCTCTGCGTAAACGCGCTCTACGGATATCGCTTCAATAGTAACGTCATCAACATAAAATCCCGGCGCCGTGTCTGACTCGTCGCTGGAGAATGTAAAACGCAGCCGAAAGTCAGTGACCGCATAGCGCTGGTTGAGAATCACCACTTGCCGTGTCCACCGGCTGCTGAAGATACCGCTCATGCCGACGGTTGCCGATTGCCACGTGCTGCCGCCGTCGTCACTAACCTCCAGACCAGCAATATCGAAATCGAATTCAGTGACCAGGTATTGCCACCATGACAGTACATGCAACGTCCCGGCATCGGCACGTAAATCGATGCCCGGCGATATCAACACGCCGTCCTCATTGTCACTGTAATCGCCAATAAGTCCCGTACCCCAGGCTTTGGGGAGCGAGTGGGCCTGACCGGGGCCGCTCGTGACCTCGCCCCAGGACCACGAACCAACGCCGCCTGGTTCATAGCCGCCATTTGTCGTGTTGAACTGCTCCTCGTAAACGATCTCGCCGCGCACTGGAACAGCAAGCAGACTGCCGCAAACCAGCAACAACGCAGACATTCTGCTGCATCCGCTGCGCGTACCTTGAGAACCGGTTGATTTTTTCTCTGTGATAGACGCTTTCATCATTGTTACGGCATTGACGGCGGACCCGATGCAACCGTTGGTTTCGAAGGCACAGGAATACGATCATAAGCCTCCTGATAGATCACAACAGGTACTTTCTCCCGTATCTCCTGTGCAAATGCTTCCTCAATGACACGCCGTTTTTCGGCGATCAGGCGCTTGCGAATCACGCCCGTCACGTCGGCGAGAGGCGTGAACTGTTCCTCTCGAAATGCCATACGCCGGAGCAGGTAACCGTGACCGTCCGCCACGATCGGGTCGCTCACGTCCCCGTCCGCCTCCAGCACTCGCGCCGTGTCCAGTGCAGAGGCGTGTATTTGAACGTGCCCACGATCGAGATCGACCCACCCGACATCACCGCCTTTGTATCGCGTCGCCTGATATTCCGAGAATGAAATCGCCAGCTCACCGAACCCTGTGGCCTCCACAGGCAAGGTCGAAACCAACGCTCTTGCCTGCGTGAGTTTCGCGATAACGTCATTGTCGTCACCGTTGCGGATGCGCAGCTTCAGTACAGCGAGACGCATCGCAGGCGGGCGTCTGTACCGATGACGCTCAAGATCATACGCTGCGGCAATCTCCCCATCTGTTAGGTCGACATCCGCGAGGCGGGGTTCGAGCATTGTCGCGCGTAGACGGCCGATGAGCAAATTCCGTTGCATGCGGCGAAATTCCGGGTCATGCTGCAGTTCCAATGTCTCTGCATACGCCGCCATGGTTTCGTCACGTACCAGCTTATCCAGTAGCCGCACTCGATCGACACCGGTTGAACCGGCGAGACGTCGAGCAGCAAATTCCACGTCGGTGCGTTGTATTTGCCGCCCGCCGACCTCTGCTATCACGTTCGGATCCTGCGTTGCTTCCGGCGGCGGCGAATCTCGCTTACAACCGGCACCGGAAAATAGCAGTACAATTCCAAGACACGCTGCTACGCCCCGACGGCACGCGCAACGCTGTCGAGACCGGTAAAGTGAATCGTATAGTCCAATGCTGATTTTCACAGTAGGCATAAACCATAACATACGCGGTTTTTCCATGTCGGCCAGAATCAGGAGTCGTCGTGTCGGCAACAACAGAGCTGGCAACAGTCGCCGTGAGCAGGGCGCGTTCGTAAGGAAACGATTACGGAAAAGAGGTAAAGACGGCCTCGGGTACGTATACCCAGTAGCCGGTAAGTGGCTGAAGCAGCAGCGAAGTCATTGAGAGCTGGGAACGCTCTCCATCGGGCGAAAGCGCATAAATCGACGCCGTTTCGCGCAGATCTTCGGCGACTTCCCCACCGCGAATAACGCCGATGGCGTTCCAACCCGCTTGCAGTGAAACATCTGCTGTGCCTTCGGGGCCGGGCGCCAGGTCCACGAAGCGCGCACGCGACGATCCTACGATGTAACCTTTCCCCGGAACGAGCGGTACGTCTCGCGGCACCGCTTCGTAGTGCCCGTTGTCCCATGTCCACACCGTTCCTTCAAGTGCGTCCCCCAACTGGGTGACCACGGTATCGCCCGGCCCTGGAACATGCGGCACAGAGATCAGATTCAACCCTTCGTCGAGCTGTAATGTCGGCGCCTGCGGATCGCTGCCTATCGCGAGTTCTTCGGCCGTGGTCATCCCGTCGTAGTCCGGATCCAAGTCACCGTTTTGTATGAGATTCCACAGCTCCCGTGCATCGGGGTCGGCGAAAATTGTGATCTCGGCGACGTCGGCGTTGACACTGTATGCATTCGCTGGATCGGGCACAACGGCGATGGTAACCGTTTCCCGGCCGTCGGCGAGAATGTGTCCGGGCAGGGGCGATACGGTGATAGTCTTGACCGTTTCACCGGGTGAGAAGACGACTGTCGGGGCGATGCTTTGATACGCAATTCCGGAAATCGCCGTGCCGCCGAGATGCAATGAAACGGTTGACGTTGTCGCGGTATTGTCTGAACGCGTCAATAGCGCAATACCAGGGCTTCCCTCGCTCTGCATTGCTGTTGCTGCGACCAATTCCAGGCCGATCACGGCCCGCGAGACGCGATCGGAGATAAAGGCTTTCGCACTATTCCCGGCACCGGCATAAGCGACGCTCGGGAGCACAACTATTTCCACGATCTCATTCGGCTCGGTGATTCCGTCGTCGTAGGCGTCCAGGGGAATGGTCATCCGCGATTCACCGCGCGCAAACGTGACCTGCGGCAGAATGAATGACATATCGACACCGTTCACGGCGGTTCCGGTAATCAACAGTGACACCGTTAACGCCCCGTCCAGGGATCCGGTACGAGCAAGCGAAAAGCCGCCGCCGGGCACACCTTCTTCCACGATCGCGGTCGGTCCTGTTACCGTCACGTGGATCGGGTCCGCAAGGCCGGTATTGATGATCTGTCCTTCCGCCCATAAGGCCTCGAACCGCGCCTGTGAGAGATCGGTATTGGCCAGGACCAGTATGTAGTCGGTATAGCCGCTGCCGTCGCCGTTTGTATCAACGCCCACATGTGTATCGTCGCCGACGTCGGTCAAGCGCACATATGCATCGAGCGCTGCCGCGCTGCCCGAAAGCATATTGCCAAAGTCCAGGATGTCCGCTTCTTCCGGGGCGAAATCCAGGATCGAATCCAGATCTGGTCCCGGAGTACCCATCAAGAAGATATCCGGACCGGCGCCGCCGCGCATGGTGTCACTGCCAGGGCCGCCACCGAGGGTATCTGCCGCCGTATTTCCGCTAATGACATCATCGGCGGCAGAGCCGATGAGAACCGATGCACGTGTTCCCGCCTCGAGTGCCTGAGGGGTCGCTGTATCGGACGCATCCCAGACGGTATTCGACAGCCACCGGCCCAGCAGCCAAGCCACCACGCGGGGCCGCTGATCGGGAGGAAGGCCGGCTGTCTCATGGAGAATATCTGTGCGTGTGCCGGTAAACCCATCGAGCCAGGTCTGCCAGATTTCGCTGCCGTCGCCGGCATCCGGACGGTATGAATTGACAATTACAGTTGCTACGATTGGTTCGCGATCCGGTTCATGATCGGTAAGCTGCACGTCGAACGCAGTTGGAGAAGACCGGGTTCCAGAGTGCGAAAACACCAGCCGTCCGGCATCGACTGCTTCCTGGCTGAATTCATCTCCCACCGTGAGCGGAACACCGTCAAGCCGCAGCTCTCCGCCCTCCGGCAACGAGACTAAGGTGAGAAAGATCTCGGCCGGCGAACTGTCTGTGTCCGCCGTAACAAGCTGAACGCCGGTGTCGCAGGCTTCATAAACGACGATCTCGGTGGTCAGAAGCTTTGGTGCGCTGTCGTCCGCTGTAGGATCGAGAGCGTTGATGAATTCATAGAGATTATTCGCGCCGTCGCCGTCGGCATCGGCCGAGGCGTCGTTGACCTGCGAGTCCAGGTTATATTGATCCTCCCACCAGTCGGGCATGCCGTCACCATCGGTGTCCGGCAACGGAAACGATACGGTTAGGTCAATACGATGGGTTCGCGCCCGCGATGCCTGGTTCACACCCAATAACGATTCGGCCGGGGGCACGATGTGCGCAGCGAGGCCGTTCACGGTGATGGTCGAATACCGATACACGGCTTCGCCCACCGCCAGCGGGACGATGCCGTCTGCAACGGTGGTTTCGTCCAGTGCCAACGCTTCATGCGGTATATCGAGACGGTACGACAGGCCGGCCAGATCCTGAAGATCCACAGTCAGGGTGATTACCGCGGCATTATCAGTCGGGGTTGCGATTGTCCACGACAATGTGCCCTCAGTAACATGATATGGCTGTCCACTGGTGGGGTTGATCACACTGCCGTAAAGTACCGTCGGCGGCTCCGGGATCGCAGCGAAACCGTTGAACGCAGATAACAGCGAAAAAGCCGCAGCGACCAGGAACGACGCTATGGATACGACCGTGGCCCGCGGCGCCGGCCGGCGATTGTACGGCTTTTCAACGCGACTGCCTGTCTTTCGTATTCTGTGAATCATCATCATTCAATTCCCGGAGTGACTGTATGTTAGAAAGGCCAACAGGATGTCTCTGACCCCGTCTCCGTCGCGCTGAATTGGAAACGCACCGGAGATCGTATCACCGTGAATAAACGCGTCGAGGCCGTCGTCCGGATCAAAATTAAGCGATGCGCCGGGAATAATCAGCAGCCAGCGTGTGTTCCACACTGAGCGGCCGATGAGGCGGCTATCCGTGGTCATCTGTGTTAACTCAACATTACCAGTGTCAAGATGGGCGCGGAAGCTCGAATGACGTCGAATCTCGCCGAACGGTCCGTTCAGGGAATCGACAGCGGGGATCCAGTTGACGTTTGAGAGATGCTGGCTTGTCGTTGGAAATGGTACAGGAATGCGCTGGTCGACAACGTTCCATTGGCGATTCTGCAGATCACCGCTCGTCGGTACATACATGACGTCGGTACCGACCGGCACCAGATATACGCGTGGCGTCTGCGCCAGCGTCGCGTTGCTGTAGTTGTCAAACCAGATACCAACCGAGCGCACTTTCGTGGCAAATCGGCTCGGATCATAGGCATGATCGGCGCCGCCCAAAGGCCAGCCAAAAAAGTTGAGCCGCGAGATGATGTTTGAAGAAAACGGGATCACAATACCCGGCTCCGGCTCGCCGGTGAAGGCGGCAAACGGTCGGCAGTGGCGCCGGAACTCGGCAAGCTGCCAGAGGTCTTCGACACGATGGGTCTCAAGTGTTTGCCGCCAGTTGGGATCGGAACCGCTGCCGGCATTGATGCGGAACAGCTCCCGGCGCAATGAGAAACGGCCCGCCTCTATCTGGGGATTATTGAATCCCAGTTGCGGCGCCAATACGTCGAAATTCGCCTTCATCCGGGCGAGCACATCCGCCAGGCCGCCAGGCCCCGCGATCGGGGTGTCGCCGCTCAACTGTCCTATACCGCGAGCCCGTACGATATCGGTGAGCAGCGGCTGCGCCGATCCCGGGTCATCCGGATCGAGGTTGGTCTCATAGTCGTAGGCCTTCGCCGCCAGGTACGTATAGCGCGCTGCCAGGTCATAGGCCGCCAGGTACTTCTCGAGCGCGTCGTTGCGGGAGACCCTCAGGGCCATATCCGCGTAGCGATCCTGCTGCACAGCAGCTGCGAGCTTCTTGTTCCAGTTGGCGCGTTCCTCCAGCAGGCGGATGCCCTCTTCGAGTGTGGTGCGGTACTTGCCGGCCAACTGCTGCAGGTGTTCGGCGCTCTTCAATACCTGAATGCCCTCAACCTTCTCGTCCCCAAGCGATGTCAGGATCTCGGTGAGCTGCTCGATCAAGTCGCCTGAAAGGTCGCGCTTGAGGCCGACGATCTCCTTATCCTGTTCGATTCGCATCAAGGTCAGTGCGGCTGCATCCTTCAGTACCTGATTGACCTCCTGGATGACGGTAAATATTTTGCCTGTGGCGAACCCGGTCGACTTGATAACCGGTACGGCAAGCGACGCTGTTGGAACAGTATTTGATGTGCCGACAACAAGCGGGTCCGGTATCGCATCCTCCCCGACGGTAACCAGCTCGGTCACATCCTTCTTCAGGTATCCGAGGAGGCGAATGATGGTATCGGTAACTGTAAAGAAAACCGAGTTCGCAAACTGCAGGTTCTGGAGCAGCTCCTTGCCTTCTATACCCTGCTTGCCCAGTTCCGCTTTGGCCTGGAAATTCTCCCACATGGCGTTGAGCGAGGCTACCGCAATCTGATAGCGCTTGATATCCGACTCCACGGTAGCCTGCGCCAGGATCATCTCACCGAGAACACGCTGCAGTCGGCCGATAGACGAGCGCTGCCCCCAGTCGTCCTCGGCAATAAAGGCATACGTGGCTGCCGTAATGGGCAACTGGATGTTGACAATTTCCGGGTTCTCCAGTGGAAATGCTCCCGGCTCAGGGTCACCACTGTCATTGGCGCCGGTCGTGTTGGCGTTATAGGGAAGAATCGCATTGGTGAAGGCCGTCAGGTCGCCGTCACCGTCTGCATTGAAGTCACTCCAACCCACGGAGTCGAAGGGAAACGTTGCCTGGATCTGGCTCGGAATTTCGGTTGCCCACGTCACCTCGAATCTGTCGCCCGCATAACCCGGCCCTGGATCGGTGTCGATCTCCGTTCTGCCGATATACATGTGCAGCATGGTGTCCGGCCCGTCGTAGCCTTCGGGATACGGTTCTCCCGGACCGACCGTCCCCGAGTACGGCGTACCAAACACCTCGATCAGCCGATTGCGGAACGCCAGGTCCTGCTCGATCGCGCGTTCAAGATGGTCCTCGGCAGATTCAGCGGCCTGGCGCAGACGATGGTTATGCTCGTTGGCATAATCGAAGACCGCCTTCGCGTTCTTCAATGCCTTGAGCGCCCGTTCGTAGATCTGCACGAAATGCGTCGCCTGGTTTGGATTGACGGTTGGATCCACGCGAGCCGGATCGATATCGAAGGGCACGGCGTTCGGCTCCAGCCCCAAAGGATTGAGTCCTTCGTTGGCATTGTCGTACTGGCCCTGGATCGCACTGAGCTGTGTCGCGATCTCGGTGAGGTCGGTGACTGTTGTACGATCAATCTTCGCGATGCCCTCCTTGCCTTCCGGCGCCTCGGCGGGCAGGATAGCATTCGCCGTCACCCAGTCAAAAAAGGCCCCCTGGCCCGCGCGTTTGGCCCAACCATGCACACCCCAGGCACGGTCCGTGTCCGTATCCTTATAGCCCTGCCACTGTCCGTCCGGATCCTCGACGTAGCTGGCCCGGTATGTCAGGTTCACGGTCTCGGCGCCAACCCGCGCCTTGCCGGCAGCGGCCTCGGCAAAGCGGCGCTCATCGAGGAAATCGACGTCTATGACGATGTCCTGCAACACGTAAAACTCCGATCGGGAAATCCAGTTGAAGTACGGATGCCGCAACAAGTCGTAGTGTCCACGCAGCGCGGTCAGGTAATGCCCCCAGGCGTCTCCGTGACCTTGCGGATACAGCTTCATCGCGTCCGCTTCGTTGACGAAGCCGTCGTTGTTGGTATCGCTGATATTGTAGGAGCTGGCATAAGCCGCCTCGCCCTGGCTCTTGGTAAAATTCCAGAAGAATCGGTTATAGACTGGGCGCCCGAAGGTGTCGTCAACGCCGCGCAGTAAAGCCAGCTCCTCGTCGAGCAGAGACGGAACCTGGTTCTGGAATGCAAACAGGCTCGATGCCAGGGAACCGACGGCGACATCGTCGGTGCCGATCCCAATGGTCGGGTCCCGCGCGTCGGAATAGGCTTCGTTGCCGAGGATACTGTAGAATTCGGAGATTCGCGTGGCCGCGAGGAGGATCGCGTTGATGACGCCACGGGTATTGACGGGCAGGCTGAGGTCGATACTGAGATCCATGGCGCGGTTCTGGACCGTCTGATACAGCTCAATCAAACCATGATTTTCGATGACATTCTTGTCGGGGTTGAGCGCTACCGCCCCTTCGTATGCCGGGCCGAACTGCTGGATCATGGACACGTAACTCGCCGGGCTTTCGTTGTTGGTGAAATCATTGATTCGCGCTTCATACGGGTTGATCGCGTCCAGCACCCGTTTAACCCAACCCGGTATGAGCTGCGGCCGAAATTTCCCGTCAACGTCCGGCGAATTCCCGGCGCCGGCCCACGCGCCCCGGGCTGTGAATACCGTTCCGTCATCGAGTTCGTAGTCCCGATCGGCAAAATATGTATCCCATTTGCTGCCAACCCAGTCGACGGTACCGGCCACGGCTTCGGCATCGGTGTTGATCTCGTCTTTGTGGGCGTAACGGACGAAAACGAGGTTATCCTGGAGAATCATCGGGCCTGTGCCCTCGAAAGAAACCTGGAATTTGCCCAGTCCACTTTTGCTGAAGAGCTGCCAGGCGTCCGGGCTTGTCGCCAGCGGCAGCGGCTGTTCGGTCCCGTCTTCCTCGCGGATGAACCATTGGTAGATGAGATCGCCTGTGTGGGTGCCGAAATCGCCCGTGTGACGAAGCACGATTTTCTCGTCAAAGGCGTTATCGGAGAACACCAGTTTAACGTTGCCGCGGAATCGGCGGTCACGCTCGATCTTGAAGATGTGCAGCGCCACCGGCGCGGCGCCAAGGCTCTCGTGATTGTTCTCGGCCAATGTCACGTAAGATACGAAATCGTCGGCCAAGCCTGAATTGGGGTCGAGGAACTGCTGGTTCGGGATCACCGCGAGCCCCGGCCCCAATCCCCGGAAGGGCAGTGACCGCGTGTCGTCAAGGGCCAGCGAGACCGGATCCACGTATGGACCGAGGCCGACCAGGTAAGCCGGCTCGCTGTTCACGTCCGTAAACGCTGCCGTGTCCAGATCTGTTGGGTTCTGGGTCAATTCGTAAAGCGCCTGTACGGTCAGGTCCCACGCACTGTTCGCGACCTCGTCCAATCCCTGAAGTAGATCCCGTTCGTCCGCTGTCAGGATATTCGGCTCCAGGATATACGACGCTCCCGGAGAAGCGGTCAGATCGCTGTCTCCGATTATTTTGTCGTTTAGGATACCCCGGATCCCGAGTTCCTTGGTGATGGAGTCGTAGAAGACGCGGCGCTTGAGTGACGCTGACAGTTCGTCGAAAAGGTAATCCACGCCGACGACCGTCACATTTCCCGAGGCCGGCTGCAATTCGGTCGGCACATCGGTTTCGACGTCTGTCGTTCCGGGATCATCCCGGAATGACACCCGCCGCTCGGAAAGGGGCGCACACAGGCGTATGGTCCAGTCTGCCTGGTAACTGGCATTGGTCAACGGGTCCATCTTCGGATTGCGATGGTCGTAAACGACTTCCCCGGCTGCCCAGCCAATTACCCCCGGAAGTCCTTCCGCGGCGGGGTTGTCGGCACGATTTTCACCGCCGGAATAGGTCAGTGTCTCACCCGCCTTGAGGATCGGCAGGTTCGGCGGCCAGACCGTGGGTACTTCGATGCGCACCGGACGATTCTTATTGGATGCGTCCGCATCCCGTGGCGCCGGTGTATAGTCGCCGCTGCCCAAAGGATCAGTGGTCGGCAGCCAGGGAATGCAATCACTGATCCCGTCAATACTGCTGTCGCCGTTGTTATCGATATCATACCAGAAATCACTACGTAAAGGATAGAACCAGCGTGCAAATACGACACCGTCGCCGGATACGATCCAGCCCTGGCCGCGATGATCTTCCCACCAGGTTCTCTGGGTACCGTCGTCGGAGTAATAATTGCCCATGAGCGGCTCAATTGGATCCGTTTTCTCTGTACATGGATTGATGCCGATAACAAGATTGAGCGGATATGGCGCAAACAGGGGTTCGCCGGCTTTTACCCAGTATCTGAATATGTAGTCTTCGTCTACCGTAGCGCCGCCTGGTGATCCCGCGTCTTCGTGAACGGGCTGGTTTGCCAGAGGATCGGATGTGTTGACATCGTCGACCTCGACGTCATATACCGACATGCGGAACTCTTCGGCACCGACATCGAAGTATTGGACAAGCACGAACGGGTCCGAGGTGTACGTCGAATTGAACGTCGTGTGGTTGAGATCGTTGCGTAGAGCGTATGCCGTCGCCGGCGGATTGGCAGATGTCGCGAAGGCAAAAGAGGGTGCGATCAACGCATGCTCTTCGTTCGGATTGTAGCCGGGTGCGTTCTTATCCGGTTGATTGTAGATCGACACATTCTGGTACAGGTCCGGGTCAAACGAAAACTGTCGGTTGTCCGCTGTATCCAGCCCTTCGGTCCCAAGTCGACTGGCGATGACGATTCGCTTTTTCGTGGTCGGAATCCCGGCCGAAGGCGCGACGCTCGGATAGTGAAAGCGTCGGTACAGGGCGGATTGGAACGGCCACTCGATATCTTGATTCGTTTCGTACCAGACGACCACCAGATCTTTGGTGGTGTCGATGCCGGCATCGGCGACATCAGCGTAATACACACGATTCACCGGAATGATGGGGCCGGCGGCGATGTCGCGTGAATAGATGTCGGAATTATAATTCGAATTACCGTCGAAGAGGACGTACCCCTTGTCGGCGCCGTTGAACCTGAGTTTGGTCCCGATCTCGAAGGTATGGGCAGCGTCGAATTCGTCTGTGAATCGTTCCAGAAGGTCCGCGTTGCCATCCCAGTCGATATCGTCATCGTACACTTTGGTGCTCACGACGCGAACGATGATTCGTTCTTTCGTCGGATCCCCGACCGCAGCGATCCCGGTGGTCGTCGACTGACTGAAAACAATCACCGACTTGCCTGCGGCGCCGGATGTGAAGGTTCCGGCGGTGCTGACAGCAGCATCATCGCCGGCCGACGACAAGTCGTTCTCCGGCGGATCGTTCTCTGACGAAAAGGGGTCCGAGTCGACGCCTCCGTCGGTAACCTGCTGGCCGCGGCGAAAGTAAAATTTTGAACCGACCAGGGCATGTTCATCGGTCGTCGAGGGATCGAGATCGACCGGCGGCGTATTGGCGACATGGCGGAAGTGCGGATCCGGATTCGGGACGGTAAAGACACCGTGGAAATAGGATCCGATGATCGCATCGTCAGTATCCTTTTGCTCCTCTTCAATCCCGATCAGGGTCGCCGAAACATTCTCGATCGAGACCGCCGCGCCCGCAGCCTCCGTCGTCAGGGTATCGCCGGCTTCCAATTGAATCTTGTCAAAGGCGACGGTCGCAATCGTGTACGTGCCGTCATTGCCCGTTGATCCGGAGACGGTAATCTGGTCGCCTGCCTGCCATGCGAGGGTTGTAAAATCAAAGAATCCGTCACTGCGAATTTCGTCAGGATTCGTGTTTGCGAAGGAGATATCCGTGGCGTGGATGGTCTCGGTCACGCGGTCGGGGTTGTCGCCGTAGATCGGAATGCTCTCGCCCGGAAACCCGCTGGTGACCTGGAGCACAACCGTCACCGCCGGATCGGCTGCTGATTCCCAGTCGAGTAATACCGTGCCGTCGCGCAGGGGAAAGTAGCGATTGTCCACGTCATCCCAGATGAACATGTCGTTGACTGTACTCCCCGGCGGCACGTCGACGCCGCGCACGTCCGGTTGAACCAGCTGATTGACGAGTGCTGCGGGCGGCGCCACAAAGTCACCGAGTGCCGTGTTCATGGTGTGGATCGTATCGCCGTAGCTCCAGGACACAGTCGTCGGTTCCGTGAAAGAGGATATCTTGAAGGCATTGTACCGGTAGGTCTGGTTGTCGTCGGGATCGACGAACTCTTCGACCGGCGCGTAGGGTTGGATGTCGGTGCCCGACCCCTGTTGCTGTGAAGGAAACTGGCGAAACGGGAAATGCCCGCCGGCCAATTTCCAGCCGGTGAGCGTCGCATTATTCCCCGGATCGGTTTCACGGCTCATAATCCAGACCTTGGCATCGTGCGAGAAATAGAATTCGCCCGACCCTTTGCTCATAATCTGGTTTGCGGAGATGTTTTCCTGGGCTGCATCCTTGTTCGGGAAATGCACAATCAACGGCATATCCGTCTGATCGGCGTTCAGCGTGCTCACCTGAACGCGGTACTGCTTGATCCAATGGTATGTCAACGTTCCCGGCTCGTTCATGACGAAAAAGTCCTGTCCCCCGGGGAAGGCGAGCTGGATCCGCGACGTCGATGGTGTGAAGCCGGGGTTATCGGGAACCACACCGGTCGCGTCATAACTTTCGAGAAGGTACCGTGCCCCGGACTCGTTGGTTCTGGTGATATCCGCTTTGCCGTCGATCAGGAGACTGACCTCATCGGCCTTCGCGATCCAATGCACACCAATACCGGGATTGGGGTTGCCCAGCGTTCTCAGGGCCTCGGATGTGATGGTGTCGGGATCCGGGAGGTCCACTACCGCGTCGACTTCGAGCTTATAGTCCGTGCGCCACTTGATCTCGAGCCGGGTGTAATGTTGAATGGTGAACTGGAACCGCGAACCGTCCTCGTGCAGGGCGCCGTCGCCCAACGTATAGCCCATGGCCGTATGACGGGCCTCGTAGGGTTCCGTACCGCTCTCGCTACTGGCCTGGTCGGCGATTACCATCGTCGTCAACAGCGGGTTTTTTAAGGTCACCTTGAAGGCGTCGCCGCTGTTGAATGTGAACCCGCCATCGTGAGTCAGCGATGTGGCCGTGACATCGGTGATCGGAGCCGACGTCCATGTGCTTGTGTCGTTTATGTCCGGCATCTTTGTCAGCCACTGCCCATCCCGGACATGTATAGTAAAATTCTGGCCGGAGTCCTCGAGGGCCATTGAGCTGTTGGCGCCGTCGTGTGTACCGCTGGCGAAGAGCACTTCCTCCGGGGGTGGGTAAATACGGTACGGCCAGGTGACGATGATATCGGACCCGAAAAGATAATAAAAGTCGCCAATACCTGGCGAAACGAATTGGTCGCCGCGCTCCGAAACGATTTCCAGGAGCACCATATCCAGCTGCGTGCCGTCAATATTAAACGCGCTGAGGAACGACGTCGTGCCATCCCCGGCGCCGCTGGCCGACGCAGAGGTCGACGGGACATGGCCGAGTATCAATTCCGTCGCGGCGCCGCCGAATGTCAATTCACTCTGATTGTTCAAACCGTAAAACACACCACCGTAGAATATCCGCTGCGAGTCCGTGTGGTAACTGATACCGCGGATATCGACAGTCGCCGGCGGCGTCACGTTGTGGGTACTCGTGGTCTCCACCCACTCCCATTTCAGACCGCTCATACTGACGTCAACATTGCTTACGAAGATATGGGGGCGTCCGCTGGTATTGAGTACAATGTCTTCGCCGGCTTCGTCCTGCGCAAAGGTGCCGGCGGGATTCTCGTACCGTCCGCCCGCCAGGATGGTGTTGTTGTCACCCGGCGCCGTTGCAAGAACGCTGACAATGTCGCCGCCGCCCGTACCGTTTACCGCGATGATTTTCTTGGCATCCAGATCTTCGTCGAGGCGAACGATGAAGCCGTATCGGCTACCGAACGACGCGCGGGTATCGCCCGTGACTTCCATGACGCCGTTGGCGCTTCCGCCGACATAGATGTTTCCGCCCACCTGCACGATCGCGCGACCTTCCGAATCCGCGGTAAGGTCGTGATTTTTGGCCAGTAGTCTGCCGTCGCTCTCGCGGAACTTGCCGATGAACAGCCCCCGGTTTGCATCGTACTCGGTACGTTCAGCGTTATTATTATGACTGGCGCAGGCACAGCGATCGTACGCGATAGACCGCGTCCACTTACCTGTCAGCATACCGCTAACGGCCGAGTCAACGAAGTTAGCTGTTGTGTCGGATGGTCCGCTTATTTCCTCACAATAGTTGTTCCAGAAACACTCGCCGGGCCCCTGCACCACCGAGTAAGTCCGCCGTCCGTGGACGCTGCCGGTGACGTAGGCGTTGCCCGACGCATCCAGCGTGATGGCGTTGGCGTTGTCGCGATGCTCGCTGATGCTGCCGCCACCGCTGTTGAGCCAGTTACATGTCGCCAGTGTATTGTCCAATCGCGCCACGAATATATCCGCTGTTCCCGATGGCGAGCGGCTGCTGCGTGAGTGGATCGAAAGCGTGTTGCTCCAGTACTTTCCGCAGATATAGACGCCATTATCGTCGACCGCGACGTCGTTGAAACGGCTGCGGGTCGTCGCCACGTACTGCTCGATGAGACTGCCGTCGTCCCGGTTGAATTTCAGGATGAAGCCTTTATCAATATTCCCGCCGGGCTGAGATGCGATGGTCGATGACCCTCCCGCGGGATTAGAATAGTCGAAATTCGCCGTGTCGAAATTCACCCAACCGACGGCATAAAGGAAATCACCGAACACGGCCATGCCATTCACGTGGACGCTGGTATCACTGAACAGGCGAACGGCCCACGGCCAGGTCCGATCATTCGCGATGGCCGCCACAAAGCCGTTGTGATCGGGATTGTCATCCACGGCGAGCACCGATGTCGTATCGCTGAACTGGGCTTTCGGACTGAAATTTCCGGCAAAGTAAGAGGCGCCGTCGCCGGTCCCTATCATCTTTGTCAAGACGATGTCTTTGCCTGTGAGATCACCCTGGGGCACGCCGATCTTCTCGGCGAACGCGACTTTTTCGGGCTGCGTGTCCGGGGCGAAGTCATCGGCGGCATTGGTCGGATCCCGTTCTTTCGCGTATTCATTGGCGTTGGAGAGACTGCCGCCGTCGAGGTCTGCAGCTCCGTCCGATGGATCCAGCGGATCAAGGCCGTACTGGAGTTCCCAGTTGTCCGGCATCGTGTCGCCGTCGGAATCGAAGGCATAGGCGCTGGTGTTGATCCAGGTTTCGCCGTTGTTTACGACATAGTCTCCGTTGCCGTCGCCATTCGTTGTGGGCAGTCCGGAATGCTCGCTATTGTCGAGCAGCGCGTCGCCGTCGCTGTCTCGATCCAGGGCGTTGATAAAATTGTCATTGTCCAGATCCACGTTCCAGGCATAACTTGTGCCACTGATCCAGCGCCCGTCCGTGCCGTCGACGATACCGTCGGCGTCGGTGTCACTGTTCAACGGGTTTGTTTCCGTCCACATTTCGGCATCTTCCATGACTCTGTTGCCGTTGGTATCGCCGGCGATGAGGCCATTGCTGTCCACATCTTCGTCGCCGTCCAGAATGCCATCGCCGTCGGTGTCGCCGTTCAGGGGGTCTGTCTCAGTCCACGATTCGCCGGGGAATCCGGTTCGGTCGTTGCTGGTGTCGCCGGCAATCTGGCCGTCGTGGTTGGCATCTTCCTCGCCATCAAGAAGCCCGTCGGCATCGGAGTCGGGATTGACGGGACTTGACTCCAATGCGTTGAGCTGCCCGTTGCGGTTGGCGTCCTCAATGCCGTCGTTCAATCCGTCCAGATCCGAATCCTGGTTCAGCGGGTTGGTCTCGGTCCATATTTCGCCGTCGTTCAGAATGCGGTCGTTATTGATATCGCCGGCGATATTCCCGTCGAGGTCAGGATCCTCGATGAACGTTACGAGATTGTCCGCGTCCTCATCCGCAGCGGCATCCGTATACGCGGTATCTGCGGTGCCGATGGCCGCCGGCAGCGGCGACCCGGTGTCGGTTGCAGAAACGCGGCAGAAGAAGTACTTACCGTACCTCGATACAGGCACGGTGTAACTCGACTGAGTCGCACCCGCAATGACCGCCGCGTTGGCCGAAATCGCATCATCGGTCTCGCCGTCGGCATCTTCATACCACTGGTAGCTGAACGAGAACGTCGCGCCTTCAGGATCGGACCACGTCCCGCTGGTAGCAGAAAGCACCAGGTCAGGATCTGAAAATGCAGCCGAAATTGAGGGTGCGGCTGTGTTCACCGGCGGATCGTTGGTAGCCGCCACATCAACAGTAATGCTGTCGGTGCCGGTATCGCCCGCATTGTCGGTCACCGTGATTGTCACGGTCCGGTTCCCATCCACAGGATGGTCGCCGCCCGTGTTGTTGTAGCGGACGGTTCTGAGCGCACCACGGAAGTTGGCTGCGGTCTCGCCGCCCGCGACGCTGGAACTCAACGTGAGGGTTCGCGTTCCAGCGTTGAAGCCGCCGACAGTCACGGTGCCCGCCGAGACGCCCGTCAGGGTATCCTTGCCGTTCACGTATCCGGTCGCCGAAAATCGAACCGTTATCGAGACAATATCGTCGTCGGTGTCTGCGACTGCAGCCGCATTGTCGAGAAGCACGGCGCTGCCGCCTTCATTGTACGTTACCGATGTCGGGCCCAGGGTTACTGTCGGACTCGCGCCGATCGCTGTACCGATTACCCCGAACAATGCCAGCACCGCCAACAAATGGACGCCCGGCCGAAAGACGCAATGATTTGTGAAATAATATCGATGAATCATGAATCCGTCCCCTACTCGTTCAGTGCCCCGACCATGCTGATGCGATCGATTCTGATTGTACCTTCGACGATCAACGGGATCTTGTGCAACCCGGAGATCTGCTCCCGGTATACTCCGGTTAACCGATCTACGCCGAATCCGCCGTCATCAAAGTCGCCGTCGGCCGGCGTGTCGAATGAAATGCTCATGGTGCGTGTGATCTCATAGCCGAAACTCGGATCTTCCGGGTTCTCGTTGCGATGGATAGGATGAAATTTGTGACGAAACGGATTGGTCGGATGCGTTCGCGGAAGCACCATCGTCCCGGTCACGGACATTCCGGCGCCGACACCACCAAGGAGCTCGAGTTCGTGTTCTGCAAAGTCAAAGGCAGCAGATCCGATGCGCCGGCCAATGAGCTTCCCGTCTTCCTCGACAAGATTCTGAAATGTGGGAATCAGTGAATCGTCGGTGACCAGTACGAGATTTTCGGTACCGCCGCCGCTGCCCGTTGTCTTGAGCATAATGACATCCTTGAGCAGCCGGGTCGTACCCGTAACGTCAACATGTAGCACGACGCGAAGTCTCGCCGTGCTGCCGGTCCCCGTGACGTCGCCGGATTCGCCGGGCTGTGCTGTCTGCACTTCGTTTACGGCATTCAACTCGACGGTGCCTACCCAGAGGCCGACCGTGGCGCTGTTTTTGGAGAAGTTATTACCGCCGCCCAGCGTGGGCGTCGTCCACAGGAGCGAGTCCGGCGCCGGCGACCAAATCGCCACGTTTCCCGTGACGTTATTCGGCAATAAATCGCCGGCTATGCCGCCTACGGCACTGCCCGCAGTCACGCCGCTGCCATCATTTACAGGCCAGTATCCGATCAGATTTGCTATAGTCACAGGGATCGGGTCGGCTTTCGAAGCGAGTCGAAGCTGATAACCCGCAGCAATTTCTGTCGCGCTCAAGGCCCTATCCCACAATCGAATTTCATCGAGACAACCGCGATAGTAACCGGTCTGGTTAAGGCCGGATCGTCCGAAGTAGATATCGCCGACATCGGCAACCGCTGCCGGCCCGAAAACGGAGCCGGCCTGAAGACCGTTGATATAAAAGGTCACCGTGGCGCCGTTACAGACGACGGCTACGTGATGCCAGGTGTCGTCCTCGACCGTCCCGGTTGACGTGACGACGTTATCCGTGGTCCCGCTCCACCAGCGCAAGGCGCCGCCGGAATCCACAGCCAGGCCGCGACCATTGACCTCACCGCTGCCGTCATCCACGGTCTTGACAAAAAGATTCCTATAGCCACCGTTACCGGTGTTCGCAAGCACGTTCTCCTCGGGAAAAATCCAGGCTTCAAAGGTAAACGCACCCGGGAGTGTAGCGCTGTAGTCCACGTGTACGTAGTCATCGATACCGTCGAAGCAAAGTGCATAGTAGGGGTCGTCCGTATTGCCGTAGTTTCCACCCGGCATGACGCCGTACAACCAGGCGTCCGTCGCGCTCATCGTGCAAAGATCGTCGAGGTTGCCGTGATTCGCTCCCGCAGTGTCTGCGAGTGTCAGACCGATGCCGTCGTTGCATGGCCAGTAACTGATCAGTCCACTCATGCCGGGCGTCAGCGGCACTCCGGCGAAAAACGCAATCTCTGCCGGATCCCGCGCGTGATTCCAGAGTCGAATCTCGTCTATCAGCCCCCTGTAGAGGCCGCTGACCAAGGTTGTTCCCTGCTTGCCGATGACCAGCGGGTCAGTGTTGTTGTTCACGGTTTGAAGCTCGAAGTCACCTGCAGGTGCACCATTGATATAGAAGGCAGTTGTATTAGTGGCCTGGTCTACGGAAACAGCGATATGCTGCCATTGCCCGTTGGCGACGGTCCCTGTGGACTGCAATGCGTTGGCCGAATCATTATCTACCCAGTACCGGACATGGCCGTCTACGTCGATCGCCACGCCATATCCAAAATTTCCTTTCATGATGATGTTGCGAAAGTCGGGGCCGTTGGCTTCGGGCTTGATCCACGCCTCAAACGTGAACGTTCCCAGAGTCAGACTTGCGCTGTCCGGTATGGTGATACAATCGTCGACGCCATTGAAGCTCAGGGCATACTGGGGTTCGGGGGGAGCATTCAGAGCGAAGGGGGGAAGGCCGGGATCGCCGCGTTCGCCCCAGTTCAGATCTGTCATGTTTACCAACCGGCCGTCTGCCGGGGAATTGCTCCACTCCAGCACCCCGTCGAACAGTTGTATATCATCGACCTGGTGATAGTCAGGCTGTTCGCGCCATCGCACCTCGATCAGGTCGGTGAATCCCCGCGGTCGGAAGGTCTGCCGGCTAATGTCTCCGCCGTCGAGTTCGAAGGTCTGTGAAAGGGCGCTACCGTCGGATCGAGTACCGTTCAATGTCACCAATGTACCAGGATCGCGGTTCGGCCACGCCTCGGCGAATACCATGGTTAAGAGGTTGAAGGCGCCGCCTCCGTCTTTCGTCAAGACCGTATCGACGTTCGGGTCGTCATTATACAGCGCAGTCGAGCCGCTGTAGCCGAAATGTGATAATCCCACTGTAAAGAAAGGAACCTGTGCCACACCGCTTTCGTTGACAAGTTTGTACCCGTCTTCGACGTACTCGAAATTGGATACCACCGTGACCTCCGCCGGATGGGGTCCGGGCGAATCCAGGATGGCGAGTTGCTGATTGTCATTGTGCTCCAGAGACTCGAAATCGATCACCTGTGTCGTCGTACTGACAGTGGCTCGTGAATCCACAGCCACTGTGCCGCTGGCAGAATCGAATCTCCAGTAGCCGGCCAGACCTGGCTCGTCACCGTTCAGCGCGACGGTGTAATTGTCCGTAATGAGCCCCGGCGTCCGCGCACTGTTCCAAAGCCGTATCTCGTCGAGAGCACCGTCGAAATAATCGGCCGCGGCCCCCGGCGTATGGCCGAACTGAACCGCAAGGCTGTTGGCGGCAATACTATTTGTCAGCCCAGTGAGCTCCGCATCGAGGCGACCGTCGACATAGATGCGCTTAACGCCTGAAGCACTGTCATAGCTCGCGGTGATATGATACCATTTTTCTGCCTCAAGCACCGTGGCGCTCTCGAGTTCCGTCGTACTCACGCCGGCCGTGGCAAAGATTACTGTTCCATTTGCAGTAAGGCCGAGATGCCAGGCGTTTGCTCCTTTTGATACCAGCCCGGCGACCTTGCCGACCTGGGTGAGCCGGACTGTGGCGCCATTTAGCTCGTCGTTCAACGCATCACCGGGACTTAGGGTGATCGTGGTGGTAGCAACCCCATCAATGGCATACTCACCATCGTTGCTGTTACTGCCCTGCACGGTCACTACAGCGCCGGCGGTAAAACCGTCCGCGATGAAATCACCACCGTCTGTACGCTGGATGGTGTCTGCGGCGGGATTGTTTTCGAAGAACGAAATGACGTTGCCGCCGAATGCCGGACCATCGATGTACACCCATGATTCCACCGTCATTGCCGCGTCGAAGTCATAGGCGTCTTCGAATGGAATTTCGACATGGTCATCGATACCGTCAAACGATAAAGCTGTGTTGCCGCCGGGCGGCGCACCGAATTGAAGTCCTGCTTCCCGATCCGGGAACGCAAAGGTGCCCTGCAGCGTCCCGTGAGCGCCGGTGCTGGAGCTATCAAGCGCGGTCAGTGTTCCCTCCGCCTCGTCAAATCGCCACGCGCCCAGAAGCCGGCGGACGACCGGAGTGCCATCGACAAGAACCGTGCGCTCTTCGTTGCCACGGACGCGTCGCAGCATATTGCCCGCAATCTCGTCCTGCGTGCGTGCCATGGACCAGATCCTTACGGTATCGATCTTGCCGACGAAATTTCGTCCTGAAACCGCGCTATTTCCGCCGATCGCCACGTTCCGCGTATTCGATGCAATCGGGCCGTTGAAGATCGCCGTGGCTCGCAGCTCGCCGTCGATATAGAGCAGCTTGTTGGCGCCGTCGTAGACGCCGGCAACATGGTACCAGCGTTCCGGCGCCAGATCGGCGGGAGCGACGAGATCGAAATTTTGGCCGTCTTTGTACGTGCGGAAAGCGACACGGTTGGTATTCAGGTACCGCGTAAGGCCCCACGCATCGTTGCCTTTAGTGACGATCCCCTGCCACTTCGGCGGGAACGTCGGAGGGACAGTGACCGGTTGCTGTCTGAACCAAATCCAGGCCTCGACCGTGATGCTCTCGGTAAGTGCAAAGTTTGTCCCGTCGATTTCCACCAGCGGCTTGACGGCGGCCGAATCAAAGTTCAATGCCTTGTCGACAGCAGCGAGCGGCTGCACGCCGGCGGTCAGGAACAGGATAACCACTGCCAGTTGAAGCATCGGCTGATGCTGAAAAAATGAAATCAAACGCGCCGTCGTGCGAGTCATATGGCTATTCCTCATGGACGTTGTGCCCGTATCGGGAGCCAGGAAACAGCTCCGGCATCGGTTGAAATTCTTACCAGTACGTTTGCTTCATTCGACGTCATCACGCTGCGTTTAGGGTAAAGCCGTATGGCGTCCGCACGTCCGAAAGGTATGGCACCGAGATCGATTGCTGCGGGCAGCTCCTGAAATTCAAACCCGAGTCTGCCGTCCTGCCTCAGCCCGATAAGCATCGGGAGGTCTCCGGATACGTGAGACAGGGATACAAGCAGTGGCGCCGCGGACCGATTCGAAAATTCCACCTCGAGCGTATCGGAGAATTCGCCAAAGAAAAGCTCGTCTGTCAGCGGCAATCGCATCTCCAATGGCCCGGAATAATCCGACTGACGGTTGCAACGTATCCAGTATGCTTCTCCGGAGTGCATGTTTGTATCCCCCGGATTTGTGACTTTGAGCCAACGGTCATTGACCAGTCGGTATGCGTGTATGGGTTGATGAGCTTCACTGCCGGCAAAAAACGACTCAAAAGACGGTGGCGCAGATTCGCTGACGCAGAATCCCACGAAATTAAGCGATTGCGGCTGCCAGACGACGGGGCGATGCAGCACGTCTCCGGTCACCTTCCATTGAAACGCCTGCGTTGCTTTGAGCAGGTAGGCCCGAACACCAATGATCGCATGAAGATTGCTCAGCACCCCGTCTGCGCGATGCGGCGCGTACCACACGCGCCATTCCGGCTTCTTCCAGTTCGTGGATCCGGGATCATCGACAAACTCAACCGGTGTTTGCACCGGAAAGTACGCGGCCGCGATCTCGACAGGCAGACCGTCGAACAGGTCCGACGGATCACGATCGGTCGGGGAAACTTCGAGATAGACCGCATTCCAGCCACTATGGATCTGCAGCGTCTGTGTGCGCGTGACGTCGGCTGCGGCCGTCATGGCAATGACACAGCTGATGATCGGCAGCGTGCTTCTGATGATGGATTTCATTAGCATATCCGTCCTGGTGAAGTAACCTGGTAAATCTGCATCATGTTTTGAGACCAAAGAACGGCCTCAGTCTGCCGGCATTTTATAGTGCAGGCTTCAGCCTGAAGTGGTCCCGCACGAATCCTTGCGATCGACCAAAACCACGCTAAAGCGTGTACTCCGAAATACTGGCGACCCACGATTGCCCGTGATTCATCAGCAGCCTAATTACTCAGCTCTGCCGCCGCCTTTCCAGAGATAAGGTTCATCGATCTCAGAACGAACATTGGTATACTTATCGCCCAGAGGATGACCTGTTACCGAGAAATGTCCGAGATAGTCCGTAGGTATCATATCTGCGCGTACAGCATCTTTAAGCGCCAGACGCGTGTGGACGAAAGGCAAAAGTTCCTGAAAAACAGCCGGACCGTGCGACACCTGTGTAGCCTCGCCGAAACTGCCGAACTCCAGCTGATAATTCAATAACTGCGGTTCCCGTCCTCCAATGAGACTACCGTCGAAAACAATAGCGCCCGGCGGCGTTCGCCGTGCACCGAGATACTGGACGGACTGGTCGAGGTCCGCACCGGGAACATCACCATTAATCACCGACCAATACACGCCGGAAGGCAGCAGTCCGGTAATACTTTCGAGGAAAATTCCGTTGCCGGCCCTGATGTCCAGCGGGTTCGATAAAAGGCCTATCCGGCCGGCAGCCGTACTTAGCGTGACATCGCTGCCGGCTGCAATGTTTGTAGCACCCGAAAGGTTCCCTGAAACAAGGTCATCCTGCGCTGTCAATACGACCTGGTTTCCGGCAACCTGATCGGCAGCGATAGTCCCGACTGTGAGCGTTCCAGATCCGCTGTCGCGGCCTGCCTGGACAAAGACACTGCCGTCAGTGGTAATAATATTGGCTATGATCAAATCGTTTGCGTCCTCGATATTGATGTCGCCAGGCCCGGTTACTGTGGCTGTCACCACATCGCTGTCGATATCGAGGTCGGTTGCGTCGTTGGTACGCCCCCGGCCAATTCCACCGGCTGCGGTCAGCGTGATCCCGGATCCTGCGACATCGACATTGCCGTCAAGCGTATCCAGGATTGCGCCGCCGGCCAGCAGCGCAACGTCCCCTGCCCCGGCATCAATCGTGCCAACCCTCAGGTCGCCGACGCCATGCACAATCAGGTCGCCACCCGTAGCCGCAGACGAAACATTCACCTGTGTCGCTGCTGCCACTTCGAGAGGGGTTGCTGTGCCGACACTGTGGCTGCGAATATAAATGGTGTCGCCCGAAATGTCCGCCACGCCATCCACGCCACGTCCGTTGATAGCCCCATCGACATCGAGAACCACGTCATCGGATCCGGCAGCGACGGCAGCGACCGCGACATCACCCAGATGATCAATAGCAATGTCGCCATCCGCCTCAACCCTCAGGGAAACAGCGGCAGCGACATCCAGTGCCGCCACGTTTGGTATCGGAAGCACACCGTCGTGTGGTGCAGCGTCCGCTCCGCCGACTCCGCCGGAGGTGGCGCTAATGCGTACTGCCGCACCGAAAATATCCGCTGTTGCATCATCGCTGGCGCCACGGACGGCGCCATTACCGGCGTGAAGGGTCACGTTCCCCTGGGTTCCGCCATCGACGCGGCCGATATCGCGAATGCGCCCGGAGGTACTGGTCAATGCAATGGTGTTCCCTGCAGCGTCCGTGAGTGACTGCGCGAGTGTAGCCTCCAGATCACCCGCAGCACTGACGCTTATCGCACCGTTAGCTGTGACCGCGCGTTCCAGCGTCACCGCGTCCGTCTCGACGATCGCGATTTCACCCGTCCCGGAGGTTTCGGCATCAAGTGTTGTTGCGGTTGTGCGAAGCGGACCGTTAGCCGCGCTGCCAAGACCCGATTGCGCCCGTAACGTGAGACGGTCGCCGGTGATCATGGAGCTGCCGGCTGTTGCGGCGTTGAGTGAACCGGAGAGAGCATCAAGGGTCACATCGCCGTCAGCCCCGGCATCGACGATCGCGACGTCAATATCACCCGACAACGCCTCGATGGCGATCGAGGAACTATTATTCTTCGAGACGACGCGCTGTAGCGAGACCCCATCGCTTTCGCGAATCTGAATGCCGCCGTCGGTGGCCTCAGCTGCGAGCATGCCGACCGCCGTTTCCAGGGCATCCGTACCGCCGATCGCGCTGCCGGCGATGAGGCTGACGCCGGCGCCATCCGCGGTTTCCAGGTCAACGCCGCCCGTGTCACCGGCGTCCACCAGATCACCGCCGGTGCGCAATACAATCGCCGCCGGCCCTGCGCTTCCGCTGATCACGCGACTGACCGTTAAATCGCCTGCACTCGTCGCGGTGACCGTTCCCGCGGAGGCATGGATCGTAGTGCCGTCGGCCATGGTCAGGACGCCCGCGTCGGCAGCGATATCGATGCCGTCGACCCCGGTCGCTGAGATGTCGCCGCCCAACGTGACATTGCCGACACCATGGACCCGCACAGCGGCCGCACTTACCGGTGCTGCCAGACTAAGGTCGCCGGATCGGGCAGTCAGGCTTGCGACACCGTTCGTCCCCGCGATACCGCCCGCGACGTTGATGTGGCGGTCCGCCGTTATGTTAATATCTCCGGCAGACGCCGTCAGCTGGTTATTCAGCGTCACGTCCGACGTCGCGCCGAGGGCGTTGATTGCAATTGTTCCGCCTTCGATGCCGGCGACGGTTACCGTTCCCCGATCGGCCGTCAATGCCACGTTTCCGCTCCCCGCCGACAGATTGGCCCCGACAAGCAGGCCGCCTGCCGCGTTGAATTCGATACCGCCGGCGCCGGGTGCAGTTACGGTTGCTGCTGAATTAATGGAAATTTCACCGTCAGCCGTAGTAACACGAAGCGTACCGTCGACCCCGGTTGCGAGTCGCCCGGTAGCCGTCAGGGTGATTGCTCCGCCGGCCGTGAGGCGAATACCGTCGGTGGTGGTGTGTATGTCTGCATCCAGCAATGCGTCGGCTTCGGTAACTGTCACAGCACCGCCGGCAAGGATATCGAGGGAGTCGACAGCAGTATTCACATCTACTGATCCGCTGGTATTGGCGCCGTTATCGTGAATCGACAGGTTCCGAGCTGCAACGAGTGTGCCGGCAATGCCGTCATCGCGGACGCTTCCGTCGTCGATGTCGATCGTGATATCGGCATCACCGGCGGCCCGAACGATACCGAGCGTGACGTCCCCGGTTCCTGTGGTTGTAATGCTGATATCGTTGCTGTTGTTGCTGCTTGTCGTGCGCACGTCCGTCACGGTCACAGGTCCGTTGCTCGTGAGCGAAAACGAGCCATTGGCGACATCGACATCGATCAGGTCGACAGCCGCTGCATTCCCGCTGAAGTCATTGAGGGTTATGACATTGCTCGCCGCCGTGCCGGTGCTTCGTGCGGCAACGGAAGCGGTATTGGTATCAAGGGCAATGCTGCTGACGGCCTCCAGCGACAAATGGGCCGCCCGGGCGTCTTCTGCCGCGTCTGCAACAGATTCGCTAATGTCGCCGGCAAGCGCCCGCAGGTAGATGGTCTGGCCGGGCGCATCAATATCGGTAATCTGTATTGCCGCGGCCTGAATCGTGACGTTGCCGGACGTCGATGTAATCGTTCCACCTACACCGATTCCGTCGTCCTGCTGGGTGAAGATTCCGGTGCCCGCAGCCAGGAGATCGGCGGTGATGAGGATGCCGCCATTGGCCGTAATGTCGACGCCGTCAGCGACGGTGTAGGATCCACCGGCTATCTGATCGTATCGCCCCGCGCCGAGGTCTATATCTGCCGAAACCAGCACGTCGGCCGGCGGATCAATGATGAGATCGCCGTCCACGGTGACGATTCCGTTTCCAGTGACAACCAGATTGCCGAGGGTTTGCTTGTACACGACATTGCCACCATTCGTGCCCGCTTCGAAAGCGGTGACGTTACCGGTCGGCGTATTTGTAAGGAAAATATCCTGATTTGCCTGAAGCGTCGCCAGATCAATTGCAACAGCGTCTACATCAAGCGCGGCGCCGTCCGCGCCGATATTTTCTGCCGCCGTTATCGTCAGTGCGCCAATGTTATTGATCAGCCCGGCTGGTCCGAGTGTGACCGCCCCATCAACGGTGAACATCAGGGCACCCCCGTGACCGTCAATTGTTCCGTTGAGGACAAGATCGCCATTGAAGGTACCGGCATTGCCGTCCGCCGAGGCGACGATCATCGTTCCGATGCTATCGCTGTTGTTGTCGAATGCGATATCATTGAGTGTGATCGCACCCGACACATTGGGGCCGATGATGACAGAGCCGTCGGCGACAACCGTTTCCTGGAGCGTGACGAAGGCAGCGTTGTTGATCGTAAAATCACCGGCTTGTCCGGCACCGGCTCGAGGGGTAATAACCGCGCCTTTCTCAACAGTCACACCATTTCCGGCACCAGCACCCGGGCTTAACAATATGGAACCTGCATGAATCTCCGTGTCCATACCAATGGCGATCGCGGCAGCCGGCGCGGCGAACGACACGGTCTCGCCGGTGGTGCCGTGGACCTTACCCTCGACGCTGATGCGCCCGCTGAGCGTCACCGAGCCGAAATCATCGGTTTCCTCGCCATCGGTCGTAATCACGACGCGATCTTCGACGACTATGCCGCCGGCGCCGCCGGCAGTTGGCGTGACATTCAGCGAAATACTGCCGCCATTTGCATCAATCACATGATTCGCCGCAACACCGCCTGCGACGGTAAGGTTGCTGTTGGGATCGTTCACCGTCGCCGCAATATCGCCACCGTTGGTGGTCAAGGCATTGGCATCGCCGTCGAGATCCGTGACCGTCAATGCCCCGCCCGATGCTTCCTCCGTGATCGCCAGATTGCGGCCGGCGCCCGACAACGTCGCGTCGACCTCCCCTACGGAAGTCCTGATCGATTCGGCGGTACCGGATTTGAACAGCAACTTGTCGGCGATGATCGTCAATACATTGTTCGCGCTGCCATCACTCACATCGCCACCCGGCGCCTCTAGTCGGACCACACCGGACGTCGCAATATCGGCGTTCCCGACTGTCGCCAGATCGCCCTCATCGGGAATGGTGATAGTGCCGGCCGCCGATGTCAACGCGATCCCGTCGCCGCCCTCAATATCCCATGCGACGACGTTGATGCCGTTTGTGCTGCGAAGCCATAAGGTACCATCTTCGTTAAGCGACAGCGTGGCGGCATCGATCGTCAAACTATCACCAATAGAATTGTCGATTGCGATATTAGCCCCTGCGTTAGCGGTCACTACGGTGAGATTCTGAACCGCTGTTTCGAGCGCGTCAAATACCGGGTCGCCGGGATTAAGGAGGACATTGCTATCTGCGGTGCCGATCCGATCCGGCGCGCTGGCCCGCAACGCGCCGGCGGTCACATTCATAGCGGCGCCGTTGTTATCCAGAATATTCCCCGCAATACCGTTATTCAGGTCGGACGTGAAATGGACCGTTCCGTCCGCGGTGATGTCTCCGAGAAGAATATTAGCACCGCTGCTGTCTGTCACGACTTCGACGCCGGCGCCGGCGCCGCTCGCAGCCACGCCGCCTATCGTGGCGGTATTTGCGCTATGGATCCGAACAGCCACCTGGGTTCCGCTGGTATTGATTCCGGCCAGCTGATTGACGCCGCTAGAACGAACGCCGACCACGGAGACCGTCCCGCTGGTACTTGTGATCGCGACTCCGCCGTTGTGGGCGTCGATGACACCGCCGCCCTGCAGTATACTGCCTGTCGCCGTGATCGCGATATCCTCGCTACCACCGTCTATAGCGGATTCAACATTCATGGCCAGGTCGATGCCTGCGGCCTGAATTCTGACCGCGCCGCCGGCGGCGACTTCGCCCGCCAGCGACACCTGGGACGAGGCGTCGAGCTCGATGTCGCCGGTTCCGGCAGACAGATTGCCGGCGGTAGCGACGACGCTGGCGAGGGTGGATTCGATATCAAGTCCGGTATTCCCATGGATATTGTCGGCAATTGTGACATTTTCGGTGGCCGCAGTGATGTTGACGGTATTTTCGGAAACGATTGCAGCGTTGACCGTTGCCGTTCGCCCCGCCTCAATAATGACGCTGCCGTTATGCGCGACGTTGTCGGTCGTGTCCGTCGTCCACGGCCCGGCGACAGTGACATCGTTATCGGCCGTAACGCTGATCCCGTATGTGCCCGGGCCGCCACTGGTATCGATCTGCCGAATAGACACATCGAAGGCATCAACCGTCAGATTTCCGTTGGGCGCGGAAATTCGAGCGGTTCCGAGGGTGCGCACGACATTGTCCGCGTCCGTGTTTCCGGCATTGAGGCTAATGTTGCCGTTTTGACTCAGAAGGACGGCATCCGTGACCTGAATATGGTTGAGCGCGTCGACGGCAATGCTTACATTCGATGTGATGTCGGCACCAATATCCGCATCGCCGCGAACAGTGACAGTGACAGCCCCGGCGCGGGTATTCATTTCGGCGGTGTTATTGAAGTTGACACCGGAGGCCGTAAAGGCTCCGTTATTCGTCAGAATTGCGGCATTCACATCGACATCGCCGCTGCCGGAAAAATCAAGGTCGGCTTCTAATTCGACGCTGACAGCGAAGCCGAAAGCGGACGCATCAATGCCGCCGTTAATCTCGATGTCGCCGTGTGCCCTGAATATCAGGTTGACGTTGTTCACGCCGTTGATGGGCGCTATGGGCGCGTCGGCATTCTGTACGATGTTTCCTGTGCCGCCGGCGGCACTCGTCGTGTCGAGCGTGACGCTCACGCCAACCCCGCTTGTGGTGCCGTCGAGAAAGTCCACTATCGTGGTGTTGCGGATGGTGTTGGCGTTCGCGAGGAAGGCCTGATTCGGCCGTACCGGATCGAAGCCGGTCATCACCAGATCTTCGGCGGCGGCGGCATTGACAATGGTAATACTCGTCGGGTCGATCAGGAATGTCCCCGGCGCACCATCACGACTTGCTGCCGATACGGATCCCTCAATGCGAATATTTTCCAAACCCGAGACCTCGACAAAACCGCCGTCACCGCTGAGGCTGCCACCGTCTGCTGAAATCGCTGCGTTGGTTGCGAAGATTGCGGTGCCTGGCGAAAATACGGTCACCGTACCGCCCACGCCAACCTTCCCGGCATCGGCTCCGGTTTCGCTACCGCTGTCGAGGACCACTGCCGTCTCGCCGTAAATCACGATTTCGCCTGCGTCGGCCACACTACCGTCGGCCCTGACGATGCCGAATTGACCGGCCCGCTCTCCCTGAATCCGGACCGTGCCCCCCGTGTCGCCGGAGGCATCGATCGTGCCGTTATTGACAGCGTCCCCCGCAGGGTCGCGGAGCTTGAACATCACTTTACCACCAGCGATTTGATCGATTACCACCCGGTTGCCGGAAGCGAGCGTCACGTTCGGAGCAATCAGCGATCCGTTATTGGTGACGTTGCGCGCCGCGAAAAGGATGGAATCCAGCGCGTCAATCACACCGTCATTGGTGATTATCCCCTCGGCATCACCGGCGAAACGATCGCGCCGATTCATGAAATCGTGATCATCCAGGTTTAGTGTTGTTGCGATCAGCGAGCCCACGTTCACCTGCGCATCCCGGCCGAAATAGATGCCATGCGGATTAACAAGGTAAAAGATGCCATTTGCTTCGAGCGTACCCATAATCTGACTGGGATTCGCAGCTGTTACGCGACTCAGGAGCGCCGAGGTGCTGGTCGGCTGGCTCACAAAGACGCCGGAATCGACTCCTATATTAAAGGATTCCCAGTTGATAATCGCCCTATCGCTGGCCTGATTGATCTGCATCCTGGCGCCGTCGACGCTAACGGCTACCTGGCCATGGGTGATATCGGGAGCCGTCGGAAGCTGTGTGTATGCGCGGTACGGCACGGCGCAAAAAAGGACGGCAACCACCGCTACGGCAGGCTGCAGCCATGCCGTCCGTGCATGAACCGGCCGGCTCTGTCGTGAACCACCACGGCGTTTATGCTGTCGTAGTACTATCATTTCGATCCCCCCTTTGGTAATCAGGATACATTGTGATTCAATACCTTACGTTCAGCGACAGGTGGCCTCGACCGTCACTGGACGACGCGTCGGACTCTTTAAATGGGAAGCCATAGTCGAAACGCAAATGCGCGTATTTCGAAAAATTCAGGCGCATGCCGAGCCCTGCGCTGGACAAGGTGTCGCTGTCCCTCAGGCCGGGCGCCGGGTTATTGCGCTTGACAAAGCCCGCGTCGACAAACGACAGGAACTGCAGCCGGTGATGGCCCCAGAAATCCGGGTTTGACTCCAGGAAGACATCGTCGCGTTGCACCCCGGGAAGGAAATTTGTCAACAGCGGCGTACGCAGCTCCAGACTGGCGGTAAATCCGGAATCTCCCCCGGTGTCGAACATTTCGAACCCGCGAACCCGATCCGCCCCGCCGAGGGTTTGTTGCAGCGCCGGAATAAGGGTGTCCTGGGTGTACTGCCCGTCAATACGGGCGAACATCGTCCAACGCTCGGACTTCAATTGCTGTAATCGCGCAGCCTGGAAACGGTCAATAATCAAGTTGCCGTCGGCATTCGGTATCATCGCCTGGAATTTCTTGTCGCCTGAGCTGCCGAACTGATCTTCGAAATTGAACAGGACTGTGTTGGCGATGAAGTTTCTGCCGCCCCACCTGTCGTAGGTCTTGGCAGCGTATTCGAATTCGAGTCTCAGCATGCTTATATCGACGTCTCTGCCGGAAGCAATAATCGGTCCGACATTTACCGCTTCATCAAGCCCCTGGTACGTCCAGCCGATGCCGCCATGCAGGGTGGATGCCGTGCTTTCCGACAGCAGTCGGCGATACGTTGCACCGGCGAAGACCCCCTCGCCGCGAACGTCCATCGACGGGAGGACATCATTGATTTCCGACTCCGACCAGCCGACGAACAACGTCATATCTCGTCCGGTCTTCAGCGGGCGATAATAGCCGAGCGTGAACGCGGTGACCTCGTCGATATCCGCTGGACTCGTCAACCATGAAAATGAAAGGGTATCGTCGTGTTTGGTAAGGTTGAGATGTTGCAGGTCGGTTCGCAAACGCCACTGATCCGTTTGTTGCGTGCCGGTATTTGAAAGCGTCAACCCGGCATGAATCGGCAGCCGGTCGTCGACCTCAAGCGTTACATCGACCCGTGTACTTCCGGATTCGGTCTGTCGTGGATCCAGTGTCATATCCGCCACGACATCGGGCTTCACATTCAGCGCGTAGAGGCCGGACGAAAGGTCGCGGTAGTTGAAGGTGCGCCCCGTGTAGGCCTTGATGGTGTTACGAACCTGCTCGTCGGAGTACGACTCGGCGCCAACGATCTCGACTTCGCCGACTTCGCCGACGTGCACCTGGTACGCCAGGATACCGTCTCGCAACGTTGCCCGATGCGAGCTGATCGAAGCAAAGATATAACCCATCGCCTGCAGCTCGCCCAGTATATAGGCCTCGATTGTTTCAATGTCGCGGTCGGAGATCGGGGCTTCGAGAATACTCTCCTCGTACTGGTCCCATTGCTCCAGAGAGTGCACGACGGCACGGTCACCGATAAAGGCGATCGCGGCAATATCATATTGCGAGGAGCCAGTGCGCCGTAACAGGACGCGAGCCTGGTGCGCTTTTTCCTCGGCAATCCGGCTCTTTCTGGCGGCCTCTTCGGCCAGGTCCAAGGCCCGCTGTGCCGCTTCCTCCGCGAGTCGTTTCGCCTCCGCCGCCTGCTCCGCAGCGCGCTTTGCCTCCTCACGCGTGGTCCTCGCGTCTTCCAGTGCGCCTTGACGGTCGTAACCGGATCGCCAATCAGAGCCGGATGATCGACTGCCCGCTGAATCCTTCTCTGCGACTATCGTCGGAACGAACCAGAGCTGCAGCCCCGCGAATAGAATAAGAACATGCCGAACTGATTTTGCCGGCCAAGTACTGAAAGAAACCATCAACTCGCCCCCCCCCGACTGCATTGGATCTTGCTCTTTGTCAAACAGCGGCCATCGTCGACCGTGACATCTGCGTCGTATCTTCCGACCCGGAAATTAGTTTCGCAATGTTACCAACAGCAGAAACGACATTAGTCGGTGAGCCGGATATTGCAAATAGGGTGGGGATGAATAAGGGGCAATGTAGTGAACTAAATTTTTCCTGTTTTTTGGGTGAACGCCCGTAGGTGATCTGTGCATTGCTTGCCGGTTTGCTGCCACGGGCATTATCGTCTGAAGTCGAGCGACATTTACACAGACATCCGGCGGTTATCGAGGATGAGGACGCGTCGCGAGTGTCGCCGGCTATCACCGCCAATGCGGCTGCGGCTTTACTACGGTGGAAATCAGAAACGTTAATCAGATCTTCAGCGCGCCGGATCGCCCGGATCGCGCTGAAATCTCACGCCGGGTATCCCGCGAACCTAGTGTCCTGTCTCTTCATTTAGGTGAACCAATTTGTGGCCCATTTGCGAGACGGGACTCCAGCTGGTATCGGCCGAACGGTCATCTCAAGGACATGAGCTGCCGCGTGGCGTTGTTGTGCGCGTGCAACATGGTGGTTGAATTGGCCTGCAACCTTCGCGCAACGGCAATGGTAACATTTGCAGCGAATGTTGGACATAATTAACGGAAATTCGGGAGAAGATGCGTCGATCTTGTCAACATTGGTGAGGATAGATCATGAAATCGTACTCGCCGACGCCGGCAAGGCCACTTTCCCAGCCCCGCACTACGCCGATGGCTGAGCGTCTTCCTTCCTGAAATCGTCGGCACGCTGGAGTATCTCCTGGAAGTAGTCTGTGTGCGTGATTTCGTCGACCTGCCGGTCGCGCTTCATCTCGTCGATCTCGATTCGGAGTTCGTGGATCTCGCGGCGCAGGCTTTGCTCGCGATAGTAGGCCTCCAGCGCGGCGGTCGCCATCGCGGACAAGGCCTGAGCCATCTGCTCCTTATCGCCATCGAACGGTATCACCCACCCTTTCTCGGGATCAACAGCATTGATGAGCTGGAGCACACCGATTACATAGTCCTTGTTGTTCTTGAGCGGGATCGCAAGCATCGAATTCGACTCGTACTTGAACAGGACGCCGTAGTCCTGCGGGTAGGTAAAATCAAAATCCTTATTGGCATTGATGTCCGGAATATTGACGTTCTCACCCGTGATCGCCGCGTGGCTGGAGACGCTGCGATGATTGGGTTTCCCCGATATAAAAATGTCGATCGGCGGATAGGGAATCGGTTCGCCGGATGTGCCGCCCATTTTGATCTTTTTTGAGCGAATATTCGAGATCACGAAACGCAGCTGATTCTCTTCCGTACGCAGGTAGATCGTGCCGGCATCGGCGTTGCATAGCAATTCAGCACCTTTAAGAATTGTCTCAAGGAGATGGTCGAGATCCTTCTCCTCGATCAGACTGATGCCTATCGGCATCACGACATTGAGCAGCGAGTCGGAGCGGGTCCGCTCTTTCTTGATCTCTTCGAAGTGCTGTTTCTTCGCCAGTGACGACTCGATTCGAGCCTTCAGCAGAACGGGTTGAAAGGTCTTCGGTAGATGGTCGTCTGCACCGATTTCGATAAATTTCACGACACTCTCGATATCGTTGTCGTCCGAGATCATGATTACCGGAATATCGCACAGCCGCCGATCCTGTTTGAGCGGAATGATGATGTCATAGCCGCTCATGTCCGACATCGCATTGTCCAACAGCAGCAGATCGATCGGTTCACGGTGCAGGATATCCATGACCTGCTTGCCGGTTGTCGCGGTATGAATCGTGTAGCCGAGTTCACCGAGGAAATCCACGATTTGCTCGCGAATATCCGCCGCATCCTCGGCAACCAGTATGGCGTATTTTTTTCTGGGCATGATTAGCGGCAACCCTAGCGTTGAAACACTCGAAATACAATATCAATTCGATCAGCGCAAATACCTCGACCAGATGAGGGAGGGTACGGGGTCGCAGACGACAATCTGACGGCTGTATCTCGCGAAAGCAGCTCCGGAGGCCCGTCGCCCTCCATGGCGATTCGTCCAGACACAAGACATGTGTTGCTAAAAGCAGACGTCTGTTGCCAAAAGCATGTGGAGGGCGGATGGCCTCAGCCGCCGGCGCGTGCGTCGTTGCCTGCCGTAAGATCAACGGACTTCAGGGCAAGCGATACGCTTCTGCGTTCGCTCGCAGAGGCCTGCGACCCGCCAGGATCACGTTTCCGGCGAGTCACTCCCTGATTCCCAAAAATCGTAATAGTTGAACCATTGGTAGGGCGCCATGCAGCAGTGATGTTCCACACGCTCGACGTATCGCGCGATGCAATCGCGAATTGCCTTTTTGCGGCTACGACGGGGAAAGTGAAGCCGGTCCGCGAAGGGCTCGACATACACCTTGTAGCGCGATCTTCCGTGTCTCAAACAGAACAACAGATAAACCGGACATGCGAGCAGCGATGCAAGTATGAAAGGACCTTCCGGGAACGGTGCCGGCTCGCCGAGAAACGGTAGAACACAGTGGTGCGATGACGCCACTGGCGGTGTGCGATCCCCGAGAATCGCGATGCATTCACCGCGATCGAGCCGCTCCTGCAGACTGATCGCGGTGTCGATCGATATCGCATCAACGAGGATGACGTTGAGGTTCGAATGCGGGTTGGTCATCGCCAGGGCTTCGTTGAGGTAACGGGTGTTGCCCTGAAACGCGAGAGCATTGATTCGCAGGTCCGGAAAGTCGTCCATCACCGCGCGGAGCACCTCTATATTACCAAGATGCGCGCCGATAAAAACGGCGCCGCGACCAGTCCGAATCAGATCCCTGAACGGCTCCTTGTCACCCCAGTCGACATGAAGACGGTTGAGCGTTCCGGACCACGACGAAACGCGGTCACATACCGCGATTCCAAATTCGCGTAAATGCAGGAAACTTGCCCATAGACCCGGTGGCCGGCCCAGTTCCGCCCGGCCCGCCGGCGTCGCGTACAACCGTCGCAAGTACTGCAGCGACGCTGTCCGTTCACGGCGACCGGTAAGGAATATGAAGACGATGACGGGATAGAATATTATGCCGGACAACCAGGGGCCGAGAACCCGGTAGAGCTTGACCAGGGCCAGGGTGCCGAGTCGCGAACAACGGGCGTTGTACGACGACCAGTGACGCCGCCCCGCTGATCCGCCCGCGGCTATCCCTGTATCTGCCGACGCACCGGCAGCAGTACGATCGCGCCCGGAGGTCGGGGACTGATCGACCGCAGCAGAACCAATCACACTCACGGCGCAAGCTCCGCTGATTCCCGGAGCTTCCAAACCAGCGCACAGCCAAAAATGACGTTGTTCTTATCCCGGACAAGCGGACTATCATCGAACACCGCGCCGTCGACGTTCTCCCAGCGAATAAACGACCCCAAGGAAATACGGTCAGTAAGTCGCTTCATCGCGCTGAACGACACAAAGAGACCGCCATAGCCACCACCGGAGTCGAATGCCTTTCGCACCACGGTCGCGTGGCGCGGCGCAACATCATAAAACAGGCTGTTGTACTCGTGATCCGTGAAATCCACACCCGCCTTAATACCGCATCGCCAGTTGTCCTTCCCAAACGGACGCTGGTTTGTATAATTAAGGGAGACCAATCCATGCCACCCCTCGTGCGCAACACCCCCGCCGTCATCCACATCCACCGATGTCGCAGCACGTAATGCCGTGTACAGAAACAACTCGGTGTCGTCCCGTCGCCCGGAAAAGAACCATTTTGCCGCCGGCCCGAATTCAATAAGGGCGTCGATTTCCGGCATACCCTCGCGTGCTCGGTTATCGGGATCGACAGGAGGATTGCCGAAGAAGCTAACATTGGTTTCCAGATGCTCGGTCTTCACGAAAATACCGCGGATGCCCTCACGATCTGCCTGGAATATTTCGCCACGATAGATGAGATAGGGAATTGGAAAGGCCCAATCGGTGTACTCGTCCGACCCGCGATAGTGCGGATACCGGGCATAACCGTTAAACAGCCCGAATTCCCACAGGGGGGATTCGCCGTCCGTCACTGTCCCGGCATCTGAAGATGCAGATGCAGCCTGCACGGTCAGTGCCAAAATCGTCCACAGGATAATCAGCGTTTTCAGTTTCATGAACGTTCGTGTTCTTTCATTGCGAACAGACGATACCACGTTGGTTAAGAAGGCCGGACCGGGCGTCTCGCCTGCGGCGACTTCCACAGCGGCGTCAGGCCGCCGCACTCCGAAAGCGCTTCGCGCAAGCATGAACGTCCGATCTGCTGCTCCATCGAGCACATACATTCATGACGCAACCGGCATCGCCCCACCGCCTCGGCGCCTTACGCGAGACCGCCATTCACCGCGATCACCTGCCGAGTGATATATCCTGCCCGATCCGAACACAGGAAGGACACCAGCGCCGCGACGTCCTCAGGTGTACCTGCCCGCTGCATCGGGATCATCTTTTTTATTTCAGATGAGGCGTCGTCATCGGCCATGCCTGTTTCGATCAGGCCGGGCGCGACACTATTTACTGTGATACGGCGTTTTGCAAGTTCCAGCGCCAACGCCTTGGTGGCGCCGATAATGCCGGCTTTCGCCGCACTATAATTAACCTGGCCCCGATTGCCGATTTGACCAGAGAGCGATGATATCGTGACGATACGACCGCCGCGTCGCGCCCTAACCATAGGCATGACAACCGGATGCAACACATTGTAGAACGCAGTCAGATTCGTATCGATCACATCGTCCCAGTCGCCGTCTTCCAGCGCGGGGAAGGTCTCGTCGCGGTGAATGCCGGCGTTGCACACGACGCCGTAATAGGCGCCATGCTCCGCGATATCCGATTCAAGGACCCGGCGGCAGGCAGCGCGATCACGTACATCGAATGACAGCGTTCGGCCCGATCCGTCGCAGGCACGGATCCGGCCAAGGGTCTGCGCCGCGCCGTCATCGTTGCTGCGAAAATGGACAACGACCTCAAAGCCGTGGCGCGCGAGATCGGCCGCGACCGCGGCGCCGATGCCACCACCGGCCCCCGTTACGAGAATCGGCCTTGCCGTCATTTCGGCACCTCCGTCAACGCCAAATTCAACGTTGCTGTCACCTGTGTTTTTCCGTCGTCGCGGTCTGATACGTCGCAGTCGAATTGATAAAGGTCGGCCGAGTGATCGGCCAGCGTTGCGGTCACGATTAAATGCCGACCAGTGGTAAGCACCGGCGTTGCGATTTTCACCTTGCGCGCACCAACAAGAAGCCCGCGCCGCGGGCTGCCCTTACGCTCACAGGCTTGTATGCCGTTGAATGCCGCGACTGCTTGCGCCATATACTCCAGTGCGATCCATCCGGGTACACCGGTATTCCCATTATGGAACAGTGAGTCTTCACGAATCTCGACTGCACAGCGAATGAAACCCAAGCCGGTCTCCACCACATGATCGAGCAGAATCATCGGCGGTGCATGGGGCAGAACCGCGGCCAGCGAGACCACCGCGACTTCCGTGACAGTAGGTCGTGTCGCCATCGTTTCTTCCAGTTTACTCGTTGTGTTCAGGTTGATCCACTGCCTCTCTAAGCGCTCTCGCGCCGCGGTACAACGAGCGACGGTCGAGCCAGTAGCATAGGTTATGCAAAACGTCACATTACATAGACATCTTGCCTGTGCATCACGCACGGTCAGCACTGCGCTTGCGCTGCCGCCTTCCCAACGGGCCGTGCAACCCCAGCAACGGCCAGGATGGCTGTACTACGTCCACGACTTTCAGGTCGACCCGATCACAACAGCACAATTGTTACCGCCGAACGCGAAGGAATTGCTTAACATAACGCATCGGCCGGCCCCGGACAGCCTGTGATCCGGTGTTACAAGGGACAGCGCCGGCAACGTGGTGTCGCGATGTCCATCCCAGATATGATACGGAAATCTAACGCCGTCCGTGTTCCGCGACAACACGTTGCAGCACAATCCTATTTCGAGTGCCCCGGCCGCGCCGAGGGTATGTCCCGTGAGCGCTTTGGTCGAGCTGCACGGCACGCCACAGCCGAAGACACGGTTGACAGCCAAACTTTCCATGGCGTCGTTCTGGACCGTGCCCGTACCGTGAAGGTTGATGTACGCAATATCGCCCGGCGCCAACCCGGCATCCGCAAGGGCGGCTCGCATCGCGGCTTCTGCGCCGGCGCCGTTTTCTTCCGGCGCCGAAATATGGTACGCGTCCGATGAATCACCAATTCCGAGAAGCGCAATGTCTGCGGGCTCGCGGGTCAGGATAAATACAGCGGCGGCCTCGCCGATCGTGATGCCGGACCGATTCCGGCTCATTGGATTGCACCGCGTCGGCGCCACCGTCTCCAGTGCGTCAAACCCCTGCAGCGTCAGTTCGCACAATGTGTCGGCGCCCCCAATGATGACCGCGTCGCAGTGGCCCGCAGCCAATAAACTTCGACCGCTTAAGAACGTTCGTGCACTGGATGCGCAGGCGGTCGACACGCTGTAGGCCGGTCCTTTCACGCCGATATACTCCGCAAGGAACGCTGCTGCGGAGCCCATCTCCTGCTGTGCGAATTCGAAATCGTCCGGAAAGGAATCGGCACCCAGACGGGATCGCATCGCAACAGTACCGGTACCTATTCCAGACGTCGATGAACCGATAACAACGCCAACACGATCACGGCCATGCCGGCGTATCAGTCCGTCGACATCATCAGCAATCTGCAGGTATGCTGCCAGGAGCAAGGCGTTGTTTCGACAGTTGTAGGCGGCCAGCCGCCTCGGGATCTGGGGCAACGCGTCGTCAACGGCACAAACAACGGTCTCCTTCCCCGGGATCAGGTCCGATGACCGGCATGTGTTGCGATAGATATCCTGCTTCAACGTCTGCGCTACCTGAGCGGTCGTCGCCCCCGCAGCGCATGTCATACCCAATCCGGATAGATAGTAAGCGGTCTGACTCACAGACGCACCAATTCCTTCGTTAAGAAAACAAGTGTGAATCCCCAGGCCTCGTGGTTGAAGACGATAGATTGCAGGATCTCGCCATCGCCATCGCCGTACTCGATTCCAATCAATTCGCGACCGCGTCGCGTGATCCGTCGCGATCGCGTTGCGCCTGCTGTTTCGTCGAAATGTACGCCTCGACCTCGCAGGCCGGCCTCGACGGCGGCGCGCGGCCAATGCGCCAACTGGTAGCATGCCAATAAGAAATCCGGCTGCAGCGGCGCATCGAAAAATGGGGCTGCCTCGAATGACGTACGGTTGTTGCTACGCGTGAGCAGGAACGCGCGACTCCCGAACGGCGTGAGGCCGGCCATGGACACCTGGTTGGCAGTTACCTCAGTCTGCGCGAAGAAAATATATTGCTCGCCGCCATATGTTGCGCGAATCTCCTGAAACATCGATACCGGTTCTCCTATTTCGGTCGGTGCGAGTAACCGAAACGAGACTCCGGGCGCTACCACGACAGCGCCCCCGGGTCGTCGGAGGAGGAGCGCACAGCCGCAGCATTGCGTGATCGCGGCGAGCACACAGAGTCGCATCAAGATTGGACGGGTTCGCATACTTTTGCCAACACCTTTATTCTGCGCCTGTGTTGCTGCACATAAGGATTGCTCTTGTCCCAAACGTAACCGGCAAGGATTGAGCAGACCTTTCGCGTAATGTCGTCCGGTTTGTCGTGGTGGAAAATAATATTCTGTAAACTTCCGTCGTACCACGCTTTTACGAAGGTTTCGAAGACCGCTACGCCGTCACCGATATAATCGGCGAAATCCCGCTGCCAGTCAACACTGTCGCCTTCGAGTTGCTTGACCAGAAGCTCGACAGCGCGCGACGCCGATTTCACCGCGATCGTGACGCCCGAGGAAAAGATAGGATCCAGAAAGCCGGCCGCATTGCCCAGCAGCGCATAACCGTCGCCCCATGTTTGCGTGACACCGGAAGCATAGGCAGACACCGCTTTTGGTGTAAACACGAACGGCAGCCCTCCCAGGCGTCGGCGCACATTGGGTTCTTCGTCGATCAATGCGGCCAAACGCTCGTCCGCTGCTTCGGGGAACGTGTCGATATACGCCGACGGTGCGACAACACCGACCGACGCAGTCCCGTCTGCGAACGGGATCACCCAGTACCAGACATTCGAATGTACCGGATGGGTACATATCCAGATCTTCTCGACGTCTACCTTGTCATCCCGACGGTCGGCGCCGACATGTGAAAATACGGCTGTCCGCCGTGGAAACGCAGATGGGGTAGCAAGTCCCAGCAGGCGCGGCAGCACCAGTCCGAACCCGCTGGCATCGAGAACAAATCGTGCGCTTAGCGACTCTCTCGCACCGGTCGCCGACTCGACGGTCAACCGCGGTTGCCCCACGGTGAAATCGGCATCAGCGACAGCGTGGCCGTAGCGTATGTCCGCCCCTGCATCAACCGCGCCGCGCGCAAGCAGCAGATCAAAATCTGCGCGCGGCACCTGATACGTGTGCGACCAGCCCGCGGTGTATTGCTTGCCAAAATCAAACACTTCGTAGCCCGTACCACGCAGAAAAGCAGCGCCATTCTTTCGCTGGTATCCTTGCGCCTGCACCGCGTCCAACAGCCCGGCATCGGCAAATACATCCATACATTGCGGCAACAGGCTTTCGCCGATCACGAACCGGGGAAACATGGCCCGCTCGACCACCACCACGCGATACCCCTGACGGCACAGAAGCGCCGCTGCGGTCGCACCAGCGGGTCCGGCGCCGATAATGATTACATCTGTATTAGCATCTTTTGCTTCCATAACACGCTCCGGGTGTTCCTGACACGAGAGCTGCGGCCCGTTGCCGTATGACAAAGGACGTCGGGGTTGCCAACCCTACGGGCGTTCTGTTGGAGTTCGCGCTTCAGCGTGTTTACGACTCGCCGAGCAATATTCGCGTCATGACATGGCGCAAGCACGCTAAAGCGCGAACTTATAGACTTAAGTATAGCCCATTGAGCCACAAGCCGGATTTCGTTGCATGAGCATCCTGCCTGTGCCGCCTGCAACGAAAATGCTCAATTCATCGACATTCATCACGCCACCTCAGTCGTAAAGGCTCCATTCCTGCCGCCGTATGCCGGCGACGATACGCCGCAACGCCGTATCCAATGGACGATCTTCGTCGAGGAGTGGGCAGATGTCGACTATCAAATCTATCATTTCACTTTGGCTATCGGACAAATCGCCCCGGGCGCTATCCCCTGTCCGTTCCCGCAATTGTATCGCCTGGACTGCTGCCAACAGGCCTGCGGCTGCCGTTTGTTCCGTGAGTTCGAGGACACGAAGGCAATCGCGCGCGGCGATAGTGCCCATGCTCACCTTGTCCTGGTTATGGTTCTCCGTCGATCGCGAAAACACCGATGCCGGCATCGTGAGCTTCAGGGCCTCCGCGGCCCATGCGGATGCAGCGATTTGCACCGCTTTGAAACCGTGGTTGATACACCGGCGGTCGCCGATGGCACCAGACAAATTCGAGGGGAGGCCGTTGTTTGTCGTGGGGTCCAGCATCAACAGCATCTGGCGGTCTAACATGTCGGCACAATTGGCAACAGCGTTCTTCATGCCGTCCATCGCAAAGGCGATATGACCGCCGTAGAAATTGCCGCCATGCATGACCGCACCGGCAGCGGCATCGATCAGCGGATTGTCATTGGCGCTGTTGATCTCGGTTTCAATCCATGTTCGCATCCAGATCAATGCGTCTGCGAGGACGCCAATGATGTGCGGCGCGCAGCGGATTGAATAGCGGTCCTGCAACTGTGGTCCCGTTTTCGGAACCTCGCCCGCAAGATCCTGCCGTATCCATCCCGCGATACGTTGTTGGCCCGGGTACGGCTTCGCGGCGAAGATGCGGGCGTCGAAGTGACCGCGGTTGCCCTTCAGCGCACGCGCAGCGAGTGCTGTGATCCGGCTGCCGAGACGGGTGAGATAGTCCGCACGCTCGAAGGCCATGCATGCGAGAGCGGTCATCACCGACGTGCCGTTCATAATCGCCAATGCCTCTTTTGGCTGCAGCGACAACGGTTCGAGTGCTTCCTCCTCGAGCACCTCGCCTGCCGGCCGCGGCTTACCATCCCGGTACACCTCGCGTTCGCCGGTCAAGGTCGCAGCAACATACGACAACGGGGTAAGATCGCCGCTGGCGCCGACTGAGCCTTCTTCCGGAACAACTGGCAGGATGCGGCGATTGATATAGGTGGCGAGACGCTCGAGAAGCACGAGACGTACACCCGACAGCCCCCGCGAGAGGGACGCGAGGCGAACCATCAGGACCGCTGCCGACGAATCGGGATCAAGATATCGCCCCATGCCGCATCCATGAAAACGTGTGAGGTGCAGCGGCAGTTCGGCTACCAGTGCGGGGGGCACAGAGACGTCGCACGAGCCACCATAACCCGTTGTTACACCATATATAACGCCATCGTCACGCCATGCTTCATCGAGGAATCGCGCGGCAGCTTCGATGCTGTCGCGCCAAATGGCGTCCTCTCCCAGTTGTACAGGCCGTCGTCCACGTGCCACCGCGATGACGTCGTCGATTGATATCGGCCGACCGTCGATGACGACCGGATCGGGCAGTATTTCCTGGAGTTCTCTTGCACGTGCCATGATTCGGGTTAGCCTGGCTAGTTCACACGGTTCCTGTGATTTACATGGTATTGGGTTGCGCCCACGTCGCCGTGACTGGCAGGCGGGTCGCGTCGTCCCGGCACACCGTGAGGCCCAATCTCGCTGGCAGTCCGACTGTGTGGCCCCGGATCCCAGATATCGTAAAAGTTAAACCATTGAAACGGCGCCAAATCGCAGAAATGCTCAAGTCGGGACACGTAACGTTGGACCCATGTGCGCAACACCGCATTGCGATTCCGTCGCGGCAAGGCGATGACATCGGCAAACCGTTCGATATGCAGAGTATAGTACTCCGAGTCTTGTTTAAGACAAAACACCAGATACACAGGACACTTGAGAATTGCCGCCAGGATGAACGGTCCCGCCGGAAATCGCGCCGGTCGGTCGAGAAATGATACGTGGATGTCACGGTCGCTGTTATCGGTTACCGGCCGGTCGGCGAGCATCGCCACGAATTCCCCCTTCTCTACGCGCTCCTTGAGGAGCATCGACGTTTCAACCGAAATAGATTCCGCGGGAATCAGGTGCGTTGTTGTGTTCGGGTTGGCCCGACGAAGGATGTCATTGAACTTCTGTGCATGCCGCGTGTACATCAACGCGTTGATTGTAAGGTCCGGTGTTTCTTCCGCGAGAGCGCGCAGGACCTCAATGTTTCCCAGGTGACCACTCAGAATCACACCGCCACCGCCCTGCCGCGCGCGTTCGATGATGAGATCCTGCCCTCCGGAGATACGGATTTGCCGGAAATCGCCGGTCCATGCTGCCAATTTGTCGAGAGAGGCGAGGCCGAAGTCCATAAAATGCCGAAAGCCGGTTCGAAACGAAGGCTCACGGGGGAGCACCGTCTTCCCGCGTCCGACCGCGTGCAGGCGGGTCAGATATGCCCGCGACGCCTGGCGCGCGGAACGACCGGTCACGTAAAAGAAGGAAATGATCGGGTACAAAACCAGGCGACACGCCGCCATGCCAAAGATACGATATATCCACATCGTGGCCAGAAGTCCGCTCAACGCGCCGCGTTCGCGCATCGCAAACCACGGCTGTTCTGCGTCTCCGCGCCCGAACCGACGGCGCAACAGACTGGGTATTCGGGGAATCATGCCGAACGACAATCTGCAATGCATCCAGGAGATCATCATATTGTCACGAATGAGGCGAAAATTGGACACACCTGCCTGTGGATAGCACACCCGGGTCTCGATATTAACTACCGGCACGCCACTCCAATACAGGCGCACGGCGATCTCGGTATCGAAGTCCATTCGCTTTCCGACCTTCCCGGTCGCCAGGATCATGGCCGTGCGCTCGACCGGATACACGCGGAAACCGCACATCGAATCACCAATGTCGCGTGACAGTGTTTCCACCCAG
>JAJFLQ010000059.1 GCA_021772615.1 Verrucomicrobiota bacterium
TTGGTCACCGACCCGCTACAACCGCGAAGCACAAGAAACACATAGACCACTTCCGCCCTCATGCGAGGTCGGCCAACTTCCAGTTCTAAATCATCGGCTACAAGGCTGCTCTTTGACGGCGCCGGCATGTCGTTGTACGGGGCAATACTGGCGTATGTGCATCCGCACGCCGGCGATTATCTTGAACGCGGGGTAGCTTCTGTTGTTTACCGTGGGCTGCCTGATCTGCCTCTATCCGCCGGACAATTTCAGGATATTTGTTCAGCAAATTCAGAGCCTCTTCGAGGACTTTAGCCATTTTGGCGTCAATCGGGACGAAAAGTAGCTGGTTTTCCAGTTGCTGCGCATTAGATTCTTGCTGTGCCATAACGAACCTTCGGTTAATGCTATTATCAACTTAAGATATTGAATAATAACACGTTATGGCACTTTTTGCAAGCATTTTTAAGCAGTTTTTCCATCTCTTTTCTGCCTAAAAAACCCTTTCCGAATTAGGTCTATCTATTCTACACTGACCGTTCCTGGCACTCCGCGGAAAGCGCGGATGATTTGGTTACGTCCAGGAGCGCCCGCGTGGTAGTGGTAACCTCGCATTTCGTCGTAGTGACCGCCGCATTCGTCAAGGTCAGCGGGCGGATTATTTTCGGAATCAAGATAGGCGTAAAGACCGAAACCGTCTAGGATGTAGCCTATCATTGGTGCATGGCCGTCCTCCTGAGTAATCTCTTTGGTGTGTCCCGTGGCGGCGTGGTAGTGATAACCTTCAAAGGGATTGATGTGTCCGCCAGCATCATCAAAGGGAGCAATCGTGTGGGCTGCGAGTATTGCATCAACTGGCGCAGGTGGGTCGAAATTCACTCCGTTGAATGCCACGCCGATACCGCCTTGTCCCGCACCGCCATTGCCGCCGGCAGGCGGACGCCCGCCTGCTCTATGTGGATGCTGTGCTGAACCGCCCATATGTCCATGCCCATCAGCATTGGGACTAGTCGGGGGTGGACCACCCGCACCTCGACCACCACGTCCAAATGTAATCGGCTCATCCCGGAATATAGGGACCACGGGGATGACATAGGTAGTGATCTTCTCAGTAACCCATTCAGGGCGCCCTTCGACGACGTAATTGTTGTAACGAGGGTCGACATCAGGTCGCGCCGCAGCCTCAAATGCCTCGAGCGTGTCAGTGACGCGCACGGTTTCGTCCTCGCGATAGAGCTTCCATTCTGGATCGTCGTAGAACTCGGCGATGTTCTTCACAAACGGTCCGTCTACGTCATAGACCTTGCCGTCGTTGAACCAAATGCCACCAGCCTCCTTACCGTCGTTGATCGTTCTCGGGGCCCAAGGTCCCATCTTGTGCTCGTGTGGTTTGGAATAGGTGCGAATTACGTAACACATAACCTTGGAGCCATCGGAAAGTTCTCGTTCTTCTTGAACAAGCTCACTGACAAGTGATTCGGGAGTGAAGTGTGATGGATTAACTGAAACGACTCGTGTATCCGATTCCAGTTCAGTAATCTCCCGGGAACAGTATGCACAAAAGGCCGCGACCAGAAGAATCGCCATCGAAATTGGTAAGTAGGATTTCACGTTGCTGATTTTTTCTTGAGCATAACAGTCAACCAGACAGAAAGCCTGAATATTGCATTAGGCGGAATTCTGCCTGTTGCGCTATGCCGGGCTCGCAGTGCTGTAGAATTACAGAGTGCCCAGCCGGAGATCTCAAACTGGCCGGCTACTCTCAACGAACTCAGGAAACGCATCTCGAACGGGTTGACAGTGTGCCGAAATGCTACAGCAAATACCCGAGCCAACTGTCCGACGATCAAATACGCGATTACCCGTTATACGTTGGCGACAAGCGACACTATAGCCCATCATCACTGCGTATCGCCAGCTTAATGGCTATCAACCTGCTGAGAAATGTTCAGGAACGGGGCCTGTGCCGTCTGTGCCGGCAGCCGGTCCTACATTGGGTGCAATCTACAATCAATCATTCCCGGTTGGTAGGATAGCCTGCCCCCGGGAGGTAAACGACACACCTTGACTGGACTTCGTCCCGATCATTATTGATTCAACTATCGGCTGATTTACTGTCGAGTCGGATTCCCATTCGACGATGAAATTCGCACCTGACCCTCCGGCTTCCGATTGTTCGGGCACGACAAACCGCGTTGTTCCTAATGGGTTCATGTTTATTGGCTTGTCGATGAATTGCTTCACCAGCCTTCCCTGGGTTTCATAGTAGTCGGCTCTGGTAACCCGAATTCGTTCATTCGGATCAATATTCCTGATGCTCAATGTCACGGTCAACAGGAATGGCTTTGCATTCGCACCGCTGTAAATGTGGGAATAGGCCGGCACGTAAACCTTCTGGCCGCGAGACAATTCGCTTGTTTCGCCGGCATATAACGACAGGCACAAGACTACAGGTAGAAACGAGCTGGACAGAACCCGAATCATTGTGGATCTTCGTAGAATTTGCATCATTTAAGTCGAAAGTAAGTTTTGCCGGGTTTGACCTGAGACGAAAAGGTCTGGCTTATGGCATCTTCAAACTTATCGAACCGTGCCTTGTTTTGACGATTCCATGGCGCCGAGACCGCTCGTAAGGTAACAAGACAGAATCTCAGCCCCCAACAGCCAGAAGGTAATTCTCCACCTGTGTAGCTGTCAAGACATTCAACATCCATTCGTCGAATATCACCGTTAAAGCCTGACCTGACTGGAGCGAATATCATGTACAAGTATCATATCCCCGGACTTATTGGTGTCGGGCAGAGCTTAGCGGCATGGGTGAGCTGTGGAGTCCGTGGCGCGGAGGTCAGGCATCACGTCGGATTCATCCCGTTCCGGTTTTCAGCTGTCGCATATTGTATTTTTTTTTCGGGAGGAATAGGGTATCATCCGAAACTGATGGGAATTAGAAAATGATCTGCAAACGATCCATATGTGACATGACTCAACGTTCAAGTTCAGCTCAACCAAACACGAATTTCCAGCCTTGGAAATCTTTCTCGGTGGCTTGGGGACGAAGCCGTTCGAGATCAAAGATCATCACTTTTTTGGTGTTCGCCATTGTTCTCGGACTTGCTCCTGCGCAGATCGAAGCCGGTATTGTATCTGTCGAGCCGGACGTATTCGGCGACGGTGTTGACATCAGCAACGCATTCCCGAACGTAGCGCTAAGTGTTGTCGGCGGCGGCGGTGGCCCGGTATTTTCGCGTGCCGACGGTGCCGCGTCCACCGGTTCTCGTACATTCGGCAACTCGGCAGCCAATGGCGCGATCGCAGAGCGGATATGGTTCGAGGGGCCGGGTTTCTCCCCGAATCCCGCCGGCCCCGGCCCGGTACTCCGCGTTGACTTTTCCGTTGCGACCGACTTTGTCGCCATCGATATCGTTAACCAAGACAGTTTCGACGGCGGGATAATGCGAGCTTTTAACGCCAACGACGTCGAGATTTTCTCCCAAACGTCGCCGGTAACGGGCCAGTTCGGAATTGCCCCGGCGCCTCAGACCCTATCCGTTTCTCTTGGCGCCTTTGACATTGCATACGTTACCATTGCCGGACAGAGCGCACAGGATTCCGTACACCTCGATAATCTGCGTTTCAATGATGTCAATGCGGTGCCCGAGCCATCGACTATTGCATTGATCATGCTGGGAATCGCTACAGTATCGCTGAGACGTTTTCAACCGCCTACCGCCGTCTCTTGACATGGACCTGATGCAACTTGCTGTTAGTTCAATGGTCATCCAGAGTTCGACAGAGCTGTAAGGTTGAACGCCCATTTTTAAAACATGCCGCGTACAGGGTGTAGGCGACCGCTTTACAGTTCGCGCAGATTTTGAGGTTACCCGGCCGAGTAACTGTAAAGCGGTCGCCCTACACCCCGAAACCAGCGTCGCTTGCAGCTACACGTCAAAAGTCTGTACGCCAAACGCTGGTGGAAGCGGCAGCGTGTAGCCACGTCTCTGTGAGACGTGTCGTACTTTACGTTGCTTCGCGTTGCGTGGCACGGCTCACAGAGC
>JAJFLQ010000060.1 GCA_021772615.1 Verrucomicrobiota bacterium
GGCTGGATCGTGCGCATCGCATCGATGTAGTTACGGGCCATTTCGCTAATAGTCGTGAAGGGCTTCTGCGCTCCATCCAGGCCGCGTGCCTGAAACCAATACACCGGCAAATCATCGCCCAACGCACGGAGAAATTGCGGACTCGAAAACGCCTGCCCGAGAACGCCATGGACCAGGAAGAGATTGGGCCGCGACCCGAAGCGTCTGAGCGGCACGATCAGGGGAGAAACGCGTTCCTGATGATTGTTTCTGCCGTCTATGCATCGGGCGATTCCAGCCACAGATGCGTCCTCAACGAGATCCGCCAGTTCGACCACGGTATGCAATTCGTTCTTTATGTCGATCTGCAATCTGGCGACCAAGAGTGAATTGCCGCCGAGATCGAAAAAGGTGTCGTCGCGGCTGAAGTCTGAACGCTCCAGCAACCGTTCGAAAACGCGCTTGAGGCACAGCTCGGTCTCGTCTGCGAACCAACATTCTGCCAAGCCCGTGGGGACTTCCGGTAGCGATGGCGCATCCGCCACGTCGCCATCTTCCGTATCAGATTCCGGTACATTTCGCAAACCCGCACGTTTGCGCAGGATTTCATTCTTTTCCTCCGAGGACAGGCAGGGAAGATCGACCAGACCTTGCTCGGGCTCCGCTACAACCCCCTCCAATAGCCGCTCAAAATGACACGCCATGCGAGCAATAGTGCCCGCATCGAACAACTCGGCGTTGTATTTGATGCGTCCGTATAACGTCCTGTCCGCAACGTGCATGGCCAGGCTCAGGTCCAATTTTGTAGCTCCGATCTCTACGTCGTAGCGGTCAACGTTCAACTGTGACAGCCGAAGCGTCTGCCGTTGCGTCTCCTGGTGTAAGATAAATAATACCTGAAACAAGGCCGACGCACCCGAAAGCGGACGGGGCAGAACATCCTCCAGCAGCTGGTCGTGAGGAGTCTCCTGATGGCAGAACGCCTCGGTGCAGACGGTATTCACTTGCTGCAACAATTGCCGGAACGACAGAGGACCGGACAGATCCGAACGCAGCACCAGATTGTTGCCGAACGGCCCGATCAGATTTTCGACCTCGAGGCGGTTGCGAACGGAGACGGTTGTACCGATAATGACATCCTCCTGATCACTGTAACGGTACAGAAGCACCTGCAATGCAGCTACCAACGTCACGAATACCGTAACTCCCTGGGTGCTGCTCAAACCTTCCAGCTTCCGGCACAACGATTCGGGAAAACAGAATGCATGCTTGGCCGCACGATAGGTCAATCTCTTCTCTCGCACACGATCTACCGGCAGCGCCAGTTGTGGCGGAATGTTTACGAGACATCGTCGCCAGAATTCTATCTCGTTGCGGGAACCTCGGTTGCGAAGGTGGTCTTCCTGCCATTGTGTAAAATCGGAGTATTGAAACGTAAGGGCCGGGAGCGTCGCACACATTCCGGCAACAAAAGCGGCGTAAGATTTCTCCAGCTCGTTATAGAGAATACTCATCGACCAACCGTCGGCACAACAATGATGTGTGACTATAATCAGAGAATGGTCGTCATTCGACATTCGCATCAAGACCACCCGCAACGCCGGAGACTCCGCCAGCACAAACGGTCGCTTCGCAGCCGATGCCGCGGCATGACTGAGCGTTGTGTCCTTTGCCGCGCCTGTCAGCCCGCGTAAGTCGATGATTGTCAACGGTGTCACGACATCCGTGATGATGTTCTGAATCGGATTGCCGCTATGTGTCGCAAATGTTGTCCGCAGGATCTCGTGTCGCCTTATCACCTGCGCCAGACATTGGCGAAGACACGGAACATGCAATGAGCCACTGATGCGAAACGCGACGGGAATGTTGTAGACCGGACTTTGCGGTTCCATCCGATGAAACAGCCACATTTGGCGTTGAACATGAGACAGTGGTGTCGGGACCTTACAAGCAGGGGCGGTAGATGGTCGGGAAAACGATGCAGTTGTATCGTTTTTTTTTCGAAGCAGTGCGATTATTTCGGATTTATGCTTCGAAATATCTTTCTTAAGCAACGGAGTCATTGCTCCTTTCGGAGCATCAAATCGAAGTGCGTCACCGTCGACCCACAGCCGGATATCCTGACCGGCCAGGGACGCGATGAGATCGTACGCGTTCACCAGATTTCTCCGTGCTCACGCTCGATGTCGCAGGCCGCATTCGCGCCGAACAGCTCCTGAAACGGCACCCGTTCTTCGTTGGCGGCGTCGATACTGCCGCCGAGGAAAGAATGAACGAGGTGATGCCCTTTATTCAGGTCGAACAGCTTTTCGACCTGCGAAAATTTTAGGTCGCCGATCTGGCATAGTCCGATGTGACACCCCGGAGCGGCCAGCTCCAGCAACTGGCTCATCAGCCCTGCCTCAATGGTGGCATAATGCACACTGCGTTGGCCGTATACCGGCGCGATCGCATCAAGTTGGGCAATGAGAAATACGGCGAAGGCCGCCTTGTCAAAAATAGCAGCATTGAAAAACACGCTGTACACGTCGCGCGCCACCGCATCGTCGCCGGAGAGCGATACCATGCGCAGATCACCGGGGTGAAAATAGTAGGCGCCGGCCCGTAGCTGCGACACGCAGTTGGGTTTCACATAGAGATAAACCTGTACCGGATACAGTCCCCCTGCGGATGCGTACAGGCTTTTCGGCTTTCCGTCGAACGTAATCTGCCGCAGAACAGATAGTAGGCGGCTCAGCCGTTCGAGGGTCACAGCCTGACCGGTAAACTGTCGATGACTGCGACGCAACAGGCAACAGGCCTCGGAAATTTTGAGCTCGTCGGGAGCAAGAGCAAGTGGTGCGGTTTCCCGGTTGTCGGCATCTTTTCGCAAACCGGGACGCGTTGCCTTGAAGGTGTCGCTTTCGTCGGGATCCATTCTCGTCCAGCTTCCCGCGGAAACGTCCGCAATGCGGTCCGGTGCACCATTTTCGTACAGCGATATCAATCCCGTGACTGTCGGCTGACGGTAAAACGCCATCATGTTCGGACGGTAGCCAAACTCGCGTTCGAACAGATTGACGATCCGAATGATGTCCACCGATGTCGCTCCCAGGTTCACGACATTGGCGTTTGGCTCAAGTTTTTCCAGTTTCAATATTCCACGAACAAGCTCCGAAACGGTCCGAATTATGGGCGACTCACATGCGTTGGAAGCCGCCATCCGATTCCCGCATTGCTCCTGGACGGGATGCGGGAGCGCCTTGCGGTTGACCTTGCCATTCGGCGAAAGCGGCAACTCAGACAGCATCACATACACACCAGGCACCATATAATAGGCAAGTCTCGACGTCAGAAAGGCACGTAGCTCGTCCGCCGTCGGCGCTGCCGCGTCATGTTTCGGCACGATGTAACCAACCAGCTTCTTTTCCTCCAGGCGGTCGCCGATCACACCGGCGACGGCGGTGTGAACCAGCGGATGCTGCTTGAGCGCTTCTTCGATCTCGCCCAATTCCACGCGAAAGCCCTGAATCTTTACCTGCAGGTCATCACGGCCGAGAAACTCGATATTCCCATCCGGCAGGAGCCGCCCGAAATCGCCGGTCTTGTACAGACGTTCGCCAGTGTCCGGATGCTCAAGGAAACTTGCCTCTGTTTTCTCCGCATCCCGCCAATAGCCCCGGGCAACGCCGACGCCGGCAATATACAGGTGCCCCGGGACCCATACGGGACATGGCACGAATCCATCCTTAAAAACGTAGAACCGCTGGTTCAACAGCGGCTTGCCGTACGGAATTGAGGACCACGTCGGATCCACGCAGTCAATCGGATACATGATCGACCAGATTGACCCCTCCGTTGCGCCGCCCAGGCTGATGACTGATATCCCGTCGCTCATCGACTTGATCTCGTCCGGCAACGTCAGGGGTATCCAGTCGCCGCTGAGCAACACCAGCCGCAGGGTTGCCGGAAGCCGTTTGTTTACATTCCGTGTGTATTCGATCAGCACGTTCATCAGCGCCGGCACGGAATTCCAGATAGTGACCCGGTCCTGCTCCAGCCGATCCAGCCAATGCTCCGGGTCAAGGCGCTTGTCGGCATCCGGAACCACGATCGCACCTCCGGCCGCCAACGTACCGAATATGTCATAGACCGAAAGATCGAAACTCAGCGACGACAATGCCAGAACCCGATCGTCCGGGCCGACGCCGAAACGGCTGTTCATGTCCACTATCGTATTTACGGCGCCGCAGTGGTCGATCATAACGCCCTTGGGCTCGCCGGTCGATCCGGAGGTGTAAATCACGTAGGCCAGATCGGTTTGCTCCTGCACTGTCGGGACGTCGGCGCTATCTGCCTCCCCTATACAGGGATCATCCAGACAAATTGGTATGATCCCATCGGGCCAGGATAGGCGGCTTTTGAGCTGCCTCTGTGTCAGAACCAGTTCGACCTCCGCATGCGCCAGCAATTCGTGAATCCGAGCCTCCGGCAATTGGCCATCGATCGGCACATATGCCGCGCCCGACACCAGAACGCCCACGGATGCCACGATCTGTTCCCAACCTTTCTCCATAACCACCGCCACCAGCCGATTGCGGGCCGCGCCCCGTTGCTGCAGGCAACGGCCCGTCTTATTGGCCAGGACGTGAAGCTCGCGATAGGTGAACGGGCGATCCGTGGCGATCAATGCCGGATGGTCTGGATGGCGGCCAACCTGTGTCGAAAAAAGAGCATGAAGCACATCGTCCGGAATCGCGGGCGCGACCGCCGTCGCCTCTGCATGCTCAGGCGCGGACTCCGTATCGGCGTCCGGTGTTATTACGCACGAGTTGTCCTGTTGCCCGTGATCCGGACGCACGATGTCAAAAGCAGATTGCCGCCATTCCGTGCCGGCTGCAGCCAACCGGCGTAACAGGCGGTCGAAAAATCCCATCATGTTCGTGATCATCCCGTCCGGGAAAAGGCCTTCGACGACGTTCCACCGACACAGCAACTTCCCCTTGGATTCGGACACGATCAGGTCGAGCCACACCTGGGACGTCTGCGAGCTTTTGTAAACCGTATCGCCGAGCCAGGACATGGACGGACGCTCTGTGACCCGGGCCTGCATACCCAGTAAACTGGTAAATACCACCGGCATCACCGCGCCCGGCTGTCGTCCTGTATGCCTGGTAATGTCACGCATCACCTCGACGCCGCTGATGTATTGATGGTCGAGATCCTTCCACAGCTGCTCCTGCAGCACGCGGGCACGGGATAAAAACGATTCCTGCGAGGCGTTATTGACCTCCAGCAGGTTCAGTGAGGTAAAGTCGCCGATGATATCGTTTACCTGCGGATGAAACGGCAAGCGGTTAAAATACGTGAGATTGATGGCAAAATGAGACGTCTCGCTCCAGATCTTGAGCGTTTCCGTAAACGCGGCGACCAACAGGGCCGTTGGCGTCAGATCGTTGCGCGTCGCTTCATTTCTTAGAGCGGTCCATATATCGGATTCCAGTTCCGGTATCTCGTGCGCGAATCGAGGTTCACGAATGGTAGCAGGGTTCGTCGCCATCGGCAGTACCGGCGGCGACGGAAAATCGGCGACGCGATCCGCCCAGTATTTCTGAGAGCGACGGAACAATTCGGAATCCCGCAGGGAATTGCAGGCAACCACATAGTCGCGGAAGGTGATATCCAGAGTCGGCAGCGTTTTTTCCGGATTCTCATATAATTCCGACCATTCCCAATACAGCAGCAACCGGCTCCAGGCGTCGAAAATCAGACCGTCAAAGCTGAAATGCGCGCGATTGACGGTATCGCTCAACCTGGTGATCCGGACGTCGAATAGCGGCCACTCGTCGAGACTGAACACCTGGTGCGACATCCGCTCGCGAATCGCCATCACCTGTGCATTCGCGGCATCCGGCGTCGCATCGCGCAGATCCCGGACCTCTATCTCGTATGGCGGTACATGCTCAAGCACGCGCTGTTGCGCATCCGGGAGAAAGATCACCCGTAACATATCGTGCCGTTCGATCAGCCGCTGCCAGGTGCTGCGAAAACGATCCAGGTCCAAATCTTCACGATCGATTTCGATATAGCTGTGTGTCGCGATATTTCCAAGTTCGAACGATGCCCGCCGGCCGGCCCAGTACGCCTGTTGGATGTCGGTTAACGGGAACGGCGCGAACCGCTGCTCCGGCATCAGAGCCAGAGCCGGAAGCTGCGTTGATCGATCATGGCATCTATTCAGATCTTTGATCTCCGCTGCCAGGCCGGTCACGCGATCAGCCTCGGGCTGCGCCTCCTGTTGCTCACTAACCTTGTCGCTTCGTTCCGGAGTTCTGTCCGCGACAAGATTCAAGGTACCGAGAACATGGGAAACCATCGCGGCGATGGTCTGGCTTTCGAGAATGTTTGCAATAGAAACACTGACGCCGAGTTCCGATTGCATCGTGTTGCGAAGGCCGATGGCCATTAGTGAATCGAAGCCGATATTGACCAGCGATACCTTGGTGTTCAGTTCATCAACCGAAACGCCCAAATGCGACGCGATCTTGTTGTAAAGGTAGTTTTCCAGGAATTCTGAAAGGTTCTCGTCGGGCAGCGACTGCGTCGGCGACGACGATGTGCCTTCGTGCGAATCGTCCGTCTTGCCTGTACCATCCGCGGAATGACCCGATGGATCCTCCGCGGACATGAATTCGTATTGAAGACCGGTGACGGTCGCAATTACCAGCCCCTGATCGTCATAGAGGGTCGTGTTCGCCTCAAACAGATTTCTGTGTTCACCCCGGGGCAGCAGAACACAGTGGGTCCATAGCCCGGCGCCGGCCGGCCGATGTACCTCGACTTTCTTATAGCCCTTGTGCGCCGGGAGCACGCGACGATCAAACTCGGACTTGAATAATTGAAGTACGAGTGCGCCGAACGCGAGAAAACTATTGTCCCATAAAACCGGATGGACGATGTGAGCGTCCAATTGAGACCGCAACCCGTTAGGTATGTCGAGCCGGGCGAGGACTTCATTATCATTGTACCACAGTCGCGTGATGCACTGAAACAGAGATCGGAAGTTGATGCCGTAGTCGGTGAATTCCCTGTAAATACGATCCCCGGCAATGCTGTGATCACAGCGCGACCGGATCGTTGCAAGCAACGGCGGTTCGGCAACCGATACGACCGGCCGATCGGCCTGCGGTGGAGGCCGATCCTCAACATGGTCATATCGCTGAACCTGCCGCGCTGCCGCGGCAGCGTGTGTCGCTGTGAGATCCTTCGAGCATTCCCTCAGTCGATTCAGAACCGGCAAGCCGTCGAGAACGGTCTCCGCATCCATACCGAAGTCGAGGAAACACGCGATTTCATCGACACCGATGCCCGCCAGTCCCCGTACGATCTCGGAGCAACTGTCGACCGTACCAATCAACGCCCGGCTGGAAAACAGTTGGTTGCAAATATGATTCACGAACTCGTCAAGATCGGAATCGCTGAGCTGCGAGATGTCAACATCACTCTTTCGACTGTGCGACAACCCGTGGAGAAACAAATGACTGTTGGCCTTGAGGTAGCGGCAATATGGGCCGCGGGCCTGTTCTCGCGCCGACTCAAGATCTTCACCGAGGAACGTGTGCAACATGACCGTGACAATACCGGCATCGGCCCGTCCGGACTCGCGGTACGCCGTACGATATGCGTCGATGTTTGCCGCCAATCCATCGAGGTCGTAGTTGAACATATGGGTGAGCAGGTTTGCGCCCATGGCGCCGGCGCGAATAAAGCTCTGGGGATTTCCGCCCACGGTCATCCAGATCGGCAGCTCTTTTTGTATGGGCGTGGGATAGGTCTTGATATCGATCAATTTCCCGGTGCCGCCAACGACGGAAATTGCCTCGCGCCGCCACAGCTTCTGCACCGTCTCGATACCGCTGTTCAGCGCTTCATAGCGTCGTGAGTAATTGTCGGGCTTGAGGGCGAAGTCATTCGGATGCCATCCGGATGCAAAGGCGATACCGACGCGGCCGTCCGACAGGTTGTCGACGACCGCCCATTCTTCGGCGATCTGTATGGGATCATGAAGCGGCAATACCACGCTGCCGGCCCGCAGTTTGATCTGGGTCGTTTCACGGGCAAGGGCAGCCAGCAGCAGCGCCGGATTCGGAAAGATACAACCCAATGCCGCGAAATGACGTTCGGGCAGCCAGAGGCTCGAAAATCCGTTGCGATCCCCGAACCTGGCGGATTCGAGCACCAGGTGGTACTTGCTCATGGACGAGGTATCCTCGCCGCTGGAAAAATACATCAAGCTGAATTGCAATGGTTTATTACTCCCCAAAAAATGTCATATCCCAATGGTTCCGTTCGCATGCAGCTTCCATGCGTCGTGCGGGTCTTTCTGTGAGCGGCTGTGAATGCAGAACGGCAGTTCACCATTGCCGGCCTCGGTGACGCACATCTGAACCTTGCGCACCTGCCCGCTCGGAACAAACATGAGATGATGGTATACCAGATCGTCGATCGCATAGGTCGTTTCGGGATGCAGCTCTTTCATCACTGCGTGCGCCATCTCCACGTAATATCCGCCGGGTACGGACGCGAAATCATAAATGCGATGATCCGTGAGATAGGACAGAGAATCATGCGTCATCTCGGATTGCCAGCGATGGGTGACAAACGACGAATGTGTTTCACGGATATAGCCGCCCAACAACCGATGATCGGCGTTCCTGTCGTCGAGATCAAGTGGCATCAACCGTTTCTTGATAGCAGTGGTAAAGCCGGTTTGCGGGTCCACGGTTGAATCGGCGGCCGGCTCGTCGTACCGGGCGGTTGCGTGAACGCGGTCCACAATTTTCTTCCAGAATCGTCGCCGCGCGAACGGATACGTCGGCAACGGAATACGCAAAGGACGTGGATCTGCATATAATGCCAACCAGTCAATATCGGCACCGGACACCCAGGCTTCGGCAAGGCTTTCGAGTTCCGCCTTGGACCCGGTATGTGTCGGTGCGACTTTTGCGGTTTCGTCTCCAATGCCCGGTTGCCGACTGCTGACGGCCGCCGTACTGCCGTGATAAAGGTCCCGAACCGTTTCTCCATCGAGATATCGGTTCAGGTTTTCAAGCAACTCCGGAATACTCGAAACGATCAGCGCCAGTCGCTCGGGCATCGCCCGACGTCCCACCTGCAACGTGTATGCAATATCGCGAAGGCTGCCGCCACCAAACGCCGGAGCGGGCCCGGATTCGGATGAAGCGGCCAGTTTTTCCCTGAGGAAACGCGCCATGTTCCTCGCATGCACACCAAGACGCTCTTGTGTCAGCGCCGAAAAAACCACCAATTGGTCGCCGCCGCCGTCACGACCGATCGCAACCGCAGGGTTGACATATTCTTCCAGAACCAGATGCGCATTCGTGCCACTGAAGCCGAATGAACTGATCGACGCCCGGCGCGTTGCGCCGCTGTCGGCATTCCAGGGAACAGCCTCGGTATTGACGAAGAACGGGCTGTCGTCCAATGCAATGTGTGAGTTGAGACGATTCAAATTGATGGTTGGCGGGATCTTACGGTGTCTGATCGCCTGCAGGATCTTGATGACGCCCGCAACTCCTGAAACCGTAATGGTGTGGCCGATATTCGGCTTGTGCGATCCGAGTGCGCAATACTGTTTCCTGCCGGTATATTTCCGAAACGCTTTGGAGAGGGAAGCGACTTCGATGGGATCGCCCAACTGCGTTCCGGTGCCGTGCGCTTCGACGTAGCCCGTGCTTTCCGGGGAAACGCCGGCGTTCTCATACGCCTGACATATCACGTCCTGCTGTGAATCGGAACTCGGCGCGGTGATGCCCTGCGTCCTGCCGTCCTGGTTCATTGCCGCGCCCCTGATAATACCCAGGATATGGTCGCCATCACAAACGGCATCCTGAAGACCCTTCAAAACCAGCGTACCGGCGGCTTCGCCGGGCACGATGCCATTGGCGCCGGAATCGAATGTCTTACACTTGCCGTCCGGCGACAACATATTGGTATTCGACGCGAGCATATAGAACTCCGGAGAACTCATGACATAGACGCCGCCGGCCAATGCCATCGTACACTCGCCGCGACGTATGCTGTCGGCGGCCAGCAGAATCGCCACCAGAGATGCCGAACAGGCCGTGTCCACGGTCAAGCTCGGGCCTTTCAGATCGAGATAATACGAGATTCTCCCCGACAGTATCGCCAGGTCATTACCGACAAACAGATGGGGATTGGCCCCGCAAGCGTCTTGAGAAGCTGTGAGATAATCGGCGTATCGCGCGCCGACAAACACGCCGACCTTTCTTCCTGCCAACGCGTCGGGCGCATAACCCGCAGATTCCAGAGCGGTATAGGCCTCTTCCAGAAATACACGTTGTTGCGGATCCATCATTTCCGCTTCGATATCGGAAATATTAAAAAACGCGGGGTCGAATGTATCGAAATTCTCTAACAGACCGCCCCATTTGCTGACGGACTTATTCTTTTCGGACAATTCGGGATCATAAAGTTCCGACAGATCCCATCCTTTCCGATCAATCTCCCGGATACTGCTTACCCCGGCTTCAAGGTTTGCCCAGAATGCATCAACAGAGTGTGCGCCTGGGAACCGACCGGACATACCGATTATCGCGATGTCGCCCGAACGGTGTGACTCGGAAGCCGGTGCGATTATTGTCCGGGGCGAGGGAGCCGGGCCGTCGCTGCCTTCATCGCTGGCGGACACGCCGGGCATTAGACGTTCCGAAACATGTGCCGCCAAATCTTCGGCGCTGTGACAATCAAAGATGATGTCCACACCGATGTCGACAGCGAAGTTGTCGTAGATTGCCTCGGCCAGCTCAACGGCTTGTATGGAGGTAATCGTTGCGGTTGCGTCGTTGATACCGGATGCATCGTTGACAACCGCCATGATGTCAGCGAAGATCTTCCGGATCCTGGCCCTGACACCGGCCACAGTCAGGTCATCGCGCTGCGGCTGCTGTTTCTGCGTAATTTGGGCATCCGATCCTGCGTTATGTGTTGTGTCGGATCGGGGCTCACTCGTACTTCCAGCTTGCGCTACACCTACATTTGCGACTGTCTCACCTTTCGTTCCGGCGGCCATATATATCTGCCGCATAATGGAATGATTCGGTTCCTTTATTACCTGCCGCCATTCCACCGCAATCTGCGCCAGGTCCTTCGCATCGAGATCTCCGGAACGAACGAGATTCTGGGCGATCCCCACACCTTCAGACCGGAAGAAGACATCGTCACCCACAACAGCACTATGCGAACAAATCACCTCGAGTGCCGCGTCGTCGAATCCGCACCGCCTCAGAATTTCCGGCAGTTCCCGGCCGATATACGGGTTGCCCCCCTCCGCCAGACGGGCGTTGCAATAGGCTTCATAAAACGCGTTCAAGTGCGGAACCGGCGGCGATGTCACAAGGTGATTCGCAAAGTCATTGTCGGTGAATACGGCTGTCGCGTTGGGCTTCAAACAGCGACGGATCTCGAACACCGCCGTTGCAGGATCCGGAACATGCTCGAGCACCATGCGCGTTATCGCAAAATCGAAGCCGTTTTCCGCCAACGTCAGGCTCATCACGGATTGTTGCACGATTCGAAAGCGTTCGTGATTTGCAGAGGTCAGGTATTTTCGGGCAACATCAATGAGGTACGGATCCAGTTCGACCGCACAGACCTCGCAATTCGGGAACGCCTCGAGAAGTTTCCCGGTGACGTAACCGGTACCGCTTCCGACTTCGAGAATCTGCATCCCGTCGCGCAATCCAAATCTCTTGTATTGCCGCAGCTCTGCGTCCCAAAATAAATCGACCTGAGCATTCAAGCGGTGAACTTCCGCCTCCGGATTCGCGGCGATATTCTGTATATTGTAGGAACCGGATGGTTTCATAGTGACTATCCCCAACTACACGTTACGACCTCAGATACATCTACGTGCGTCCCGACGCGACAACCGAAGCGGTTGAATTAAGAACTTCCGCCACAGTTCGCCGCCCCGCGTTGTTCACAACTTCAATTGTGGTATTTGACAGATAGCAGCCGGCTTGAGCTGGAATCATGACAGGAACTGTAAAGTGGGGTAGCCCGCACCGGCGAATCGTTTTCCCCAAAACAGACGTTCAACCTTGCAGGGCTTTACCTCAAACTACTGAGTTCAGGTTTATCGTGTCTACCGCACACATGCCCAAATATTAGAATGCCGTCCGCGATTTTTTACAATTTTTTGTATTCACGTGTTTCCCGCCGGCGAATTAATCAGAAACGGAAACCGTAGGATGCGGGTGGAATACGTCCCCACGACTTATTGTCCGGACGAATAAACCGGTTCCGCCAGAAATGCAACGGCTGTCGGGATCCAACCGCTATCCCACCGGTGACGGCGTTTCGGCTCCAGCTGGTAGCGATGTGGGATCTCAAGCTGATTCAGCAAGCGATGCACCTTGGCGCCGGCCGCCTGACGGTGACCGCTGTTTGCATAGTAGAACAAACGTATCTCGTTCCCCAGATTCTTTCCTTGCCGGCGTATCAGCTCCGTTAGCCGGTAGGTTTCAAAATGCTCTTCAGTTCCAAAGATGGTCCGGATGCGTTGCGAACGTTCCGTGTCTGTGAGCCCATCCATATCCAGAAGAACGGCGCTGTCCCAGCCGGCGGCTTTGTAAAACATGTCGGGATACCGCAACAACAAACTGAAAGCGCCCCGGCCTGATTTGCTGAACCCAAGAAGCAGTCGTCCACGCGCGCCCTGTCGAGTCGGATATGTTTTCTCGATGAACGGCAATACCACGTCGATGTAATGGCTCTCGTCCTGCCGGTGGGGATCCGAAGCGTGATTGACGAACCAGGGCGCGTTGGTAAATTCAGGCGCAACGCAAATAAGACCGAAACGGTTTTGGAGATCGTGTCGTTTTACCTCAAGCAAACCGTCACCATACCGCCGCTCCGCGCCGGCGACTACCGGCAACACGTATAGCACGGGATAACGCGTGTCCGCATCAAAAGCGTCAGGCAATAGGACGCGAATTACGGTCTCCCCTTCCTGATACCGTGAGGATATAGAATGGTGAAGAAAACCAGCGCTATCGTTGGTCTCCGCATGGGGTTCCAGTGCCAACGCCGAGTACACCGCCGACGACAGCACAAGGCAAAGGAAGACATGACGATTCATGTAGGTCCGGTGCATAAATATGAGACTGGTCAACGGGTTACGGATACGGCAACTGTCACCCTGCGCGGCGTTTCCATCACAGATCGTCGGCGGCATCCGCGTGTACCCAATATCCCAAATACGGTTTCAGTGACTCTCTTTCGATGGTAAATCGTCCATTCTTCCACCGCCAAATTGAAAATGAGATCGATGATCGCGAGCCTATATTCAATACACTCGAACGGACACCAACCAGGTTTCGTCCTGGACAAATGTGGGTTGTACTGATGAAGTCTATGCCTGTGAGAGTTACAGAAGACGGAGACCGAAAATACATAAAATATCCTTGTTGGCCGGTAATCTCCTCGGGCGGAACGATTGCCAGGCTCGTCCCGTTCAATGTCCATATTCCGCCAACCACGGTGCTCAAGAAACCCATATTATCGGTGGGTCCAGGAAAAGAAACCAGGTTCCAACCTGCCTGAAATTCAAACTCATGGCTCCAGGCGCCTGTGTCCACAACGCGATACAGCCGTTGTTTTCGCAGGCCAACGTTACCCCGGCTATCGACAACGTCATAAAATACGATAATATCCCCAACTTCCGAAACATCTACGGTGCCCGTCGTCACGACCAAGTCCGTCACATCGCCATCTACGATGTCCACTGCTGATATGCCTCGATCCACAACAACGTCTGATGCGCCTTTCGGCACCAATATATAGGTAGGTACTACGGTTATGACTGGCCCGGTCGAATCAACGACGGTATACAACCGGTTCTGAGAATTAGCCGTGTTGCCCGCCAAATCCGTTACAGTGTATGTGATCGTGTATTCACCGGGCACACCAATATCGATGCTACCAGTTGCTATTATCCTGTCCGTCAGGTCGCCGGCTATGTTGTCTAATGCAGTAATGCCTTCAAGAACATTTGGCGAATCCGAGCCTGCCTCTACGATCGCTTGAACCGAATCGACCGAGATTACCGGCGCAGTATCGTCGACTGGAATACTATCGAGATCAAAAACATAAGCTGAACCGGCGCCACTGCCTCCGTCGTCATCAAAAACCGCGCCGACTAACGCGTGATTACCTGATAGTGAGACGGATAAACCGAACAAGTCTCCCACTTCGCCATCGCCAGCGCGTAACTTCGCCACCTCCAACCAATTGCCGTCGTCGCGTCGCTCGAAGACATACGCAGAACCAGTTGTAGCAAGATTTCCAAATACGGACCCCGAGGCTCCGACCACGGCACAATCATCGGATAATGAGACCGATCCGCCAAACAGATCGTCTTCCTGCCCATTGCTCGCTGTTAACTTCGCCGCCTCGATCCAATTCCCATTACTATCTCTTTCAAACACATACGCAGAACCGGAATTATTCCCATTAACATCGTCACCCAGTGCCCCGATCAAGGCTCGATCCCCGGCTAGTACGACGGACTCACCAAACTGGTCACCGCCATCACTGGCGCTGAGTTTGACACGTTCAATCCAGGCACCAGTGTCCGCGCGCTCGAAGATATACACGAAATTCGCGTCAAAGATCTGATTATCCACGCCGATCAACGCACGCTCACCCGAAAGCGAAACCGATGCACCAAAGCTATCAAACGAATTCCCATCACTGGCGGTTAATTTGGCTATCTCAGTCCAGTTGCCGCTACCGGAATGTTCAAATACATATACCGAGCCGGAACTTGAGCCCTTGTCGTCGTCTCCGGTTGCC
>JAJFLQ010000007.1 GCA_021772615.1 Verrucomicrobiota bacterium
GTTCGGATGACCAGGCCTCCGTCGTTCAGGCTCTCGCGTTGCGTGGCACAACCGATCTCACGCATCCCGTGGCCACGTTGTCACGGGATCCGCGAGATCAAATCGGCCGTTGAGAAATATCGTTACACTCCAAAACCAACGTCGCCTGCAGCTATACGTCAAGAGTCTGTACGCCAAACGGTGGTGGAAGCGGCAGCGTGTAGCCACGTCTCTGTGAGACGTGCCGTGCTTTACGTTTCTTCGCGTTGCGTGGCACGGCTCACAGAGCCGTGGCTACATCCGTAACGAAATTGATCTCGCGCAGAGACGCTAAGCCGCAATGAAAAAAAGGCATAATCCCCCAGCAAACGATAACCAGAGTTCGATAGAGCCTAACGTTGAACGACTCATCCTTGAACCTTGAACCTTGACCCTTGAACCTCGACCCTTGACCCTTGACCCATCCGTCTTCTCTTTGCGGTGAGACGGTATTTCTGAGTTGGGCTCTTCGGCGAATCAGGTTGGGGCATTGCGATCAATTTTTCCGCTAGCGCCGGTTGCAGGTAGTCGTATAGAAATGTCGGGCGATGTCTCAATTGCAGCGCCGGATCATGTCGCGGATACCCGTGCCCATACGTTCGATGTGTTTGGTCAGGTACATGGGGTCGGCAATCAGAGGGTTGGCCGGAACGGACTGGTAGTTTTTCCAGGGTCAATGTCGGCGGCAGGCTACCTGGATTCCAGACCTCGAGACGATCCTTAAACAGCATCACCTGTTGACTTCGGAGGTGATCGGAAAACGCTGGGGCCTCCTCCAGAATAATAGAATGGCCGCATGCGTCGGCCTGCCCTTGTCCAGTAAATCCAGCATGTGTCAGAGCTCCCAGAGTTTGGCGACAGGAACGGCGAAGAATCGCTTATCGGATAACCGGATGACACTGTCGCCGCCATAGAGTATCGTGCCCGTCTGGAAGTCGCTGCCGGCCTGGGAGGCCAGGCGAGCAAGTCCACGGGAATCTGATTGGTTGACGGATCGCGATGTCTTGACCTCCACCCCCCAAACGGCTGAACCACGGGTGATAACGCAATCCACCTCACACCGATCACGATCACGATAGTGCCAGAATCTGAGACCCGGGTCGGTCCAACCTGCCTGAGCCGCGAGCTGTTGGATCACCCAGGATTCCAACAGCCTTCCAAAGTCTTTTCGTCGCGTGTTCCAGTCCGTTGGTTGCAATTCCAGCAGTGTCGCGGCCAAGCCGGAGTCCAGCAAGTGGGTCTTCGGACTCTTGACAAGCCGCTTGCCGCGATTGCGATGCCAGGCGGGAAGGCATCGGATGAGGAAGAGTTTTTCAAGGACATCGAGATAATGACTAATGGTATCACGATCGAGACCAAGATCACGACCGAGTGCGCTGACGTTGAGCAGACCTCCCGATTGGTTAGCAACTTTTTCCAACAGCTTCAGCAGTTGGGTGCTGTCGCGAATACGGGCGACATCACGAATGTCGCGCTCCATGATGCTTCTCAGATACTGCCGGTGCCAGACCGACCGGCGTGTCGGCGGACGTTTCATCGCCACCGGATAACCGCCGATCAGTAACCGGCTCGCGAGCGCCGGCTGATTTGAATCCGCCGCCGGACGAATTTCCGGTTCAAAACCCGCACCGATCAGAGTCTCCAGAAAACATCCGCGGTTGCCTTCTTTTTCCGATTCGGTCAGCGGATGCAGCTGCAGCACCTCCATGCGTCCGGCCAACGATTCGCTTGCCTGCGGTAGGAAGAGGAGGTTGGCGGAACCCGTTAGTATAAAACGTCCCGGTTCCCGTCGCTGATCGACGGAGATCTTAATGCTGCGCAGGAGTTCCGGAACACGCTGAATTTCATCGAGCGTTACTCGAACCGGCAGCGCCTTGACGAATCCGCTGGGGTCAGCGGCGGCGGTCCGGACCAACTCGTCATCGTCCAGGTCGAGGTACGTCCTCTCGGGGCGCAGGTATTGGACAAGCGTACTTTTGCCGGATTGCCGGGGCCCCAACAGACAAACCACCGGGGTGTCCGACAATGCAACATTAATCGACGCTCCAAGCGACCGCTCGATTATCTGAATGTTATCGGCCATTTGCGGGTTACAATGCCGGCAGATTGCGGATTGGCAAGCTCGCCATATGCGGTTTTCAGGACCATGTGCGTCCGGAATCCGCCGGTGAACCGGTGCGAACAGCGCTTGTAATGAAAGAATCGACCACGAAACGTATCTATCATGGCAGACCTGAAAACAGTCCTTCAGTCACTCTCAGCTCAGCAGACGCTTGCCGAACATCGAATAATGCTGGCAGTTGGCAGACTCGATAAGGCTGCTCCACAGGTAACGGAGGAACACATAATATTCAGCCTTTCGGCCAACGAGGGGCTTGATCACCCGCACTGGGGTACATACTTTGGTCCCGGTTCTATCCTGGAACAGGCCGACGGCACCCGTTTCGAAGTGCCCGGTCTTCAGCAGATTACACCAGAGACAATTGCTTACTGGAAGAGCCGCGCAGGTGCTGCATCGCATCCGGTTATGAAAGCGCGATACGCGGACGCGGTCTGGGATTTGGCAAAAAAGGCAGCGGGAACAAAACCTGACGTTGAATTCGCGCGCACCGCAATCGACGCCTATCTGGATGCCGTTGAGAATCAGCGATACGCCTACCGCGTTGCCGCTGTAACATATCTCAAACGCACATTGTCGCTCGCCCTTGCGATTAACGACACGGACCGAATCGACAAGGCGAAGCAGTGCATCATCGCGTTCGACACGGAATCCGAGGATTCGTCTCCAGGATGTTGGGGGTTTGGTCTGGAACTACTCGACGGTAATCCGAGAGCGGGACTGACCGAGCCCGAGCGGAAACGCCTTATAGCCATGCTCGAAGAGCGGCTTCAGCGTCTGAATCAATCGCCTACTTCATCCATGACGGGTGCCGAGCACGCTGCTACGGTTCTGGCCCGGCATCATCGTAAGGCCGGCCGACCGGATGATGTTGCCCGAGTGCTGGACCTGTACCTGCATGCAGTGGAAATCGAGAGTCTCCACGGCAATGGACTGCAGAAACTTCACTGGCTGCAAAAGGCGCAGGTTATTCTCGAACAGTTCGGTCTGAACGCAAAGGCGAACGCCTTACGACCGAAGATCCGTGATGCCGGTAGACAGTCGATCGGTGAAATGCGGCCGATAGACGTTTCGTTATCGGTCCCGGAAGACGAGATGAATGCCTATATATCACAGGTGCTCGAAGGCGACCTGGACACCGCCCTGCAGCGACTCTGCGTTCATTTTGTCCCCCGTCGCGGCGATGTTGAAGCCCAACTTCGTGACCTGGCAGCAAAGGCGCCGTTACAGTTCCTGATGGACATGACTTTAGTCGAGGCCGACGGACGACCGGTAGCCACCATTGGCCCGCTGGATGACGATCTGGAGGGCCGTATCTGCCGGCAGATCAGTCAGAACATGGATTTCGAGTCGGTTTTTCTGGAACGTGCGATTGATGCCTGCGTCAAAAAATTTGAAGTCGATCCAGAAAGACTGCTGGACTGGCTGAGTCTGTCGCCATGTTTTGATGGGCAGTTGGTTCCACTGTTGTCGCACGGATTGCAGGCGTATTTCGGCAATGATATGATAGCTGCGCTTCACATCCTCACACCGCAGATTGAAATCGGTATAAGGACGCTGGTAGCAAAGGTCGGCGGAGCGGTTCTCGAACCGAACCGTCATGGCGGACTGCAGTATCGTTCACTGAACGGCCTGCTCAATGATAAGGTGCTCGAACAGGTGTTCCCTGAGGACGTCCGATCCTACTTTCGTGTGACGTTTACCGAGCAGCGCGGCTGGAACCTGCGGAATAATATCTGTCACGGACTCCAGCCTGCGACCGGGTTTACCCGGGTACAGGGGGATCGGGTACTTCACGGGTTGTTGTGTCTGGGCATGGTCCGGCCGCGACGTGAGCAGGAACAATCGCCGAAAACGGCCGATTGACGGGATCGACACTATTGGACATGAGTGGCGCATTTAAAGCTGGGAAAATGTTCGATTTGGTCCACATTACTTCACGAGTCAAGGGTTGACATAATGAGCATGAATAGCAAATCCAAACAGTCTGCGCCATTACCCAAATTCAGCGCCCCGCCGATAAACGAGGTTGTGGCCGGTGTTTTTCATAGTGCCATTGATGGTTTCAGGTTGCCGCATTTCGGCCTGTTTTGGGATAGGGTGAAGAATCAGTTTCCCCGTTGCGAGCACGCGCCGCCGTTGGCGCCACCGGGAGTACCAGAGGGATTGCCGTGGCCGCGTGTATGGCTTCTTGGTGACGACCAAACGACGCTGTTACAGCTTCAGCGCGATTGCTTTCTGTTCAACTGGCGACGAGTTGTTGGCGATGAATCCTATCCGCATTATTCCGAAGTGATCGATTCCTTTCGTCGTTACCGCGACGAGTTCGCCTGTTTTCTCAGAGACCAGGAATTGGCACCGCCGGGTATTCATCATTGCGAATTGTCGTATATCAATCATATCCCAGCCGGTGAAATTTGGCAGAATCCATCGGAGATCGGCAATTTCATGCCCGACCTGAAGTGGCGCGAGATGGAGCGTTTTTTACCCGACCCTGAATCTGCTGCGTGGAAAGGAGTGTTCGCATTGCCCGAAGATTATGGCAGTCTTACGGTCAGCCTTAGCCACCGTACTCGAAATACCGATGGTGCGCCTTTATATGTCCTGGATTTATCGGCGAAAGGGTTGGGTGGCGACCGCGGTGAAACGCGAATAGCCGAATGGTTTGAAACCGCTCATGAGTGGATCGTAAGGGGTTTCTGCGATCTAACCGATGAACGGATACAAGTGGAGTGTTGGGGGCGGGCCGAGTTATGAGTATAGCAGCTGCAACAATGGAAGCGGATGCTGTCTTTGAGATTGCGGAATCGACGCCGACTTTCATGCGGGATGCGGTCAGGTGGTCTCCGCGACAAACAGCATACGGAAACCTTCTTCGATTCGTGCCGGCAAACAGTCGGCACGTCGAAACAGTTGTTGAAACGGATTCGAATGACTGGTTGTGTGACAACAGCTCTTCCGAGGTGTTGTGGGATTTGATGTCGGATCATGGCAAGGTCGCCACGGCGATCACTCAGTATCGCAGCGGCTCGTACTTTATCCATGAGAAACGCAGGGTGCTTGAGCGTCTGGACGCACTTAACGACATGCTTCGGGATGATCCTGAAGAACCCAACCTGAATCATGCGTCTGTCGGACGCTGTCTGCGGTTCCTGTCTCAGAATGCCGACTTGCGACGTCCGGATATCGCCGCGACTCCGGCCGGGACTATCCTGTGTCAGTGGCGTCGGGATCGCGGTCGCAACCTGACGATTGAGTTCTGCGTCGACGGCCAGGTGAACTACGTCGTCTTCGCACCGGAACACACGGGAACGGCGCGTGTATCCGGTCGCTGCCATGTCTCGCAATTGCGGACGGCGGTGTCGCCGTTCCACATCACTCGCTGGGCGGCGCGCGATGCCAGATGACATCATACAGCATTCCGATCATATTGCGCGTTATTGCAAGCCATCCACGTATGAGAAATCCGAGCAACGACTCATGCCGGCAGCTTTCATGCCGCGCCCGACGGAATCGAGCCTCTCCGTAAACTGGCTCGAATACCTCGCTGTGTCCGGACGGCAAGCGGAGATCGACGAGCTGCGCCGGGTATTTATCGAAGAGAAACGGTACCAACTAAGACCGTCGGGGTGCTTTGCCCTTCTCAATGTCGGTGAAACGACCGACTATGTGGCGGCGGAGTCATTGGATTCTCGCCGGCTCCGGTTCGTACACGAGCCGGTAGAAGAAGAGTCTTGCCACGATCCATCGCACAGCGGCATTCACGGCTATGCTCACGAGGACCTGGTGATTGCCCAGCTAATTGTCGACACGGTGACGGAAACGCATCCGGGATTATGATCGAACTCAACGAACCCGTAAATCCGCCGCCGGCGAGGGACATCCGCGCCGAGCTGCACGCCATGATTGTCCGTGACCTGATTGGTCCGGCTGGTGGTCCCGAGGAAGAGTTGGTCGAACGCAATGTGCGGGAACGCTACCTGGTCGGCGTGTTGGCGCCGAGCAACGCGCCCGACGACGCAGGGGCGGACGACGATGATGACGACGATCTGGATGTGCCGGCGATTCCCGATGCCCTGTGCGATGACGGCGTCGACAGCGCAGATGACGGGATCACGGACCAGGATGTGCCGGTGGCAATCGCACGATTCCCATCGTCGGTCGGGCTTACGTTTTGTGTCGACGCCGGTTGTGACGCGATCCGCGTTCGCGCGGTGTGGGGGCATTACCGCAGGGAGCTCAGCTCCACGCTGACCACCGATGCCGGCGCGCCGATGCGGGTGTGGGAGCGCGTACCTGTTGACGCCGCTGTGAGCCTCGTCTTAAAGGACGGTCCGATCGAGGCGCTCAGTCTACACGTGGATTTTCCCGATGTCGTGATTCGCGGCAAAATTCGGCGGAAGGAAGGGCATGTCGTCGTCACGCTTTTTCTGGTAAACAACCAGACCGAGGCGCGGCCGAAAGATGAGTACTATGTTTTCCAGCCGGAGTTGATCGTGGAGGTCGAGGATGCCGCGCCGGTGTTTGTTCGCGGCCTGTTCGGCGACCGCGCCGGTGATTCATCCTCGTCGACCAGGCTGGAGGACGATACGCTGGCGATGCTCTACCGGCGCCATCGTGAATTTGCTGTCGGCCACGGCGTCGGTGTGCATTGGGAGGTTGATCCGGGAAATACGGATCGCGCCACCGAGGTCCGCACCCGCTTTATCCCCGAGTACAACGTGCCGCACAGTTCAACGCCGACAGCTGCCGACGAGGCTGCCAATCCCGCGTTCGCGGCCCTGGCGGATGTCGAGTTGGACATGAAGGTGTTGGCATCGCTTGATCGGGATGAACTGGTAACAGCGATAACGCCCCTGGTGGCGGCTTATCGCGTGTGGATTGAGAACCAGGAGAAATCCATCGATACCGATGCGGGCTTGAGCGAGTACCGCGTCGCGGCGGCGAACGCCATGACGCAATGCCGTGCCGCGGCGGACCGGTTGGAAGAAGGGATTCGGTTGTTGCAGGACAGGCAGTACCCCGATGCGTTCGCGGCATTTCAATTCATGAACAAGGCCATGTGGCTCCAGCGCACCCACACTATCTTCGCCACCCAGGTTCGACGGCAGCCGGAACAAGCACCGGACTTTGAGCGTGATGTTGATCGTCCCGGGAATCGCTCGTGGTATCCGTTTCAGCTGGCCTTTATTCTCATCAACCTACCGGGACTGACCAGGCTGGATCATCCCGACCGGGTCGGCGGCCATCAATCGATCGCGGATTTGTTGTTCTTTCCGACCGGCGGTGGCAAGACCGAGGCTTATCTCGGATTAACGGCATACACGCTTGGCCTTCGTCGGCTGCAAGGCGTGATCGAGGGGCATGACGGCGAGAACGGCGTGGCCGTGTTGATGCGGTACACACTGCGGCTGTTGACCATTCAGCAGTTTCAGCGGGCAACCGCCTTGATCTGCGCCTGCGAGGACATCCGTCGCAAGGCGTTGGAGTCCGGGGACGAACGTTGGGGACGGACGCCTTTTCGTGTGGGGCTGTGGGTCGGCCGCAAAACCACGCCGAACCGGAATCAGAATTCCGAGGAAGCCGTAAAGCAACTGCGTGGTACCGGGTATCCGGCAGGGGGCAGCGGGACGCCCCATCAGTTGACGAACTGTCCCTGGTGCGGAACCAAGATTAACCCGAATCAGCATATTGAGGTGCGGCCGTTCAAGAACGAGCGGTGTCGGACCCTGGTGTATTGCGGCGATAAATTCGGGCAATGTATGTTCAGCCGCCGAAACTCGCCGGACGAGGGCCTGCCGATCATTGTCGTCGATGAGGAAATTTACCGGCGATTGCCGTCGTTGCTGATTGCTACCGTCGACAAGTTCGCGCAGATGCCGTGGAAGGGCGAGGTACAGATGTTGTTCGGCCGCGTAAACGGGAAATGCCCGCGTCACGGCTTTACGTCCCCGGAAATAGCAGACAGCGCTCATCCCAGGACACGGAATGGCCTGCCGTCGACCAAGATCGAAACGCCGCTGCCGATCCGGCCGCCGGACCTGATTATTCAGGACGAGTTGCACCTGATCAGCGGTCCCCTGGGTTCGCTGGTGGGGTTGTACGAAACGGCGATCGATAAACTTTGCACGTGGACGGTGAATGGCGCAACGGTGCGGCCAAAGGTTATTGCTTCTACGGCGACGATCCGGAATGCGCCGGACCAGATCTATAAATTGTTCGTTCGTCGCGCCGCCGTATTTCCCCCGCCCGGCCTCGACATCAGCGATAACTTTTTCACCTTGCAGCGGACCGGCGGCGCCGATCATCCGGGACGCCTGTATCTGGGGGTCTGCGCACCGGGTCGGCGGCTCAAGGCGACGTTGATTCGTGTCTACGTCGCCTACCTCTGTGCCGCACAGATGTTGTATGAGCGCTATGGCCGAGCGGCGGATCCATGGATGACATTGGCGGGATACTTTAATTCCACGCGTGAGCTGGGAGGGATGCGTCGGGTCGTTGACGACGACATCCGCAGTCGTGTACAGAAGATGGATCGACGGGGATTGAGCAAACGGCGATTCTCCACGGGTTTCCTTGAAGAACTGACGTCGCGGAAAGCGTCCGACAAGATTCCCGACGTTCTGGATCGACTGGAGGCCGTGTTCGACCCGATTCTGGAGCAGAAGCGTATTCGAATGTACAAACGCAAGGAATTCGATAAGGCGCCGAAGAAACCGGTCGATATCCTGCTCGCGACCAACATGATCTCGGTTGGCGTCGACGTGCCGCGTCTCGGCCTGATGGTTGTGGCCGGCCAGCCGAAATCGACCGCGGAATATATCCAGGCGACGAGTCGTGTAGGGCGGCGCTGTCCCGGTCTGGTATGTACGGTTTACAACTGGGCCCGGCCGCGGGATCTGTCGCATTACGAAACGTTCGAGCACTATCATTCATCGTTTTACAAGCACGTTGAGCCGCTAAGTGTCACGCCGTTTTCGCCCGGCGCATTGAGTCGCGGGATCGCCGGCGTGCTGGTTGGAATGCTACGACTCGGCGAAACGACATTGAACGCGAATGACGCTGCAGCGAATTTTCGGTCGGTGGACGATTCCGTAAAGACCGCTGTCGGTGACATCGTGAGCCGTGCAGAGCTGGTGGAAGAACCGGCGGTCGGCCGGTTTTGTGAAGATGAGATGAAGGCCAAGGCGGACCATTGGCAAAGCAACGCCCAGAACATCACCGGCGGGCGGAGGTTGACCTACGTGCCGGCGCGAGGGAATCAGCGCGCGAGTTCGATTCCGCTGTTGACGCATCCGGGAATCGAACGGTGGGAGGCATTCACATGTCTCGATTCTTTGCGCGATGTCGAACCAACCGTCAAGCTGATTATCGCGGATCACGGATTGGATGAGTTTGTCCATACCACCGATGCCGACGACGCACCACCGGACTGAGTGATCGCCATGTACTTATTGCCCATACTGCAAGAATACGAAACTTTGTATCCAGGCCGGAGATTTCCGTTGCGTTTCAAGGGAGCCCCGGCATGAGTTTCATGGACGGTAAGCAGAGTCAGGTAGGCGAATTGAGACCGTCGCAGTTGCTGACCACCTTCGGTGTTGGTTCGATTGTGGACCTGCCGAAGGTATCCGTAATGGTGATGGGGTTGGAGGACTGGCCGATTGCCTATTCGGAAGAGATTGTGGAAGACCGCCTGCTGCAGTCGGTTCGGGCATTGCTGGGACAGCAGGTTCAGAAACTGCGGACGCCGCCGCGGCGGGACGACGGCGGGCGTCGCACCAATTGGTTCGATCCGCAAAATCACATCGGCGTCCCGGTTGCGCCGTTTCCGCGATGGCTGGTGTGTTCCTATTGCCGCTACCTCGGGCCGATCAGTTCGGGTTTGTTCGAAGCGAAAGTAAAGCCGTACAGGCCGGACGAGGCATGTTACGTACATAATTGCAATGCAAAGGGGCGATCGGCGTTGGCGCTTCCGGCGCGCTTTCTGGTGGCATGTCGCAACGGGCATCTCGATGACTTTCCCTGGATCGAATTTGTCCACGGCGGCGCGACGAATTGTGTCGGTCCGTTGAAACTCTACGAGATCGGCCCGAGCGGAGAGGCTTCGGATGTTCTTGTTGGCTGCGAGCAATGCAGTGCGAAACAGAATATGGCACGTGCGTTTGGTGACGGCGTCGTATTCCTGCCACGGTGCCGCGGGCGGCGTCCGCATCTGCGAAATTTCGACCAGAATGAATGTGACGAGGTTGCGCGACCGATTCTTCTGGGCGCGTCCAATCTATGGTTTTCGGTGAATCTCAGCGTGTTATCCGTACCGTCTACGACCAACCGGCTCGA
>JAJFLQ010000061.1 GCA_021772615.1 Verrucomicrobiota bacterium
CGCATCGAGAATCAATAACATTCCGATAAAAACGTGGATTCACCACGCTATGCCCACGCCTCCTTCCCGTAGCGAAGCATCAAATCCTGCCGGGGCCACCTTTTGTGACGATAATGGGACCATTTAGTGATGCCGCCAACAGGCCCCGCGTTCCGGCCGGCGGTAGTACACCCACCGTCCGGTCTTGCGACTTTCAACAAGTCCCGCTTGCCTTAAGATCGACATGTGTCTGGAGACCGTAGAAGGAGCAAGTTCGAGTAGTTCTATAAGCTGACAAACGCAGAGCTCCCGCTCACGTAATGCGGCAAGGCACCGGATTCGTCCTTCGTCAGCCAACGCTTTGGTTATAGCCACTATCTCTTTCATTGTACTTAATATATATATAATTCGCCATATATCGAATTGAATGATGTGAAAATGGTTCGGCAGTAAGCCCGAATCTCCACACCTAACGTCTCGGCGAACACCTCAAACTTTGCGAGGAACAACGCAAAATATCGCAGACCGTGAAATATCCGCTGTCGCCCATTCGCCCTGTTCATTACATGATAAACGGCACCGGCATATTCAATCCTGAGTGGTCTTGCCATTTTTTAGCCTCCAATCAAACGGACCGCGTCGAAAGTACGTGGGATCCGGAGTGTCACCAAATCGGCTTCGACCCATTAGTGATTTGAAAATCTTCCTTGTAAAAAAGGAAATTATTGATATTATATTTCCTCATGAACAAGGAAGGACTTAAGTATATTATCACCCAATTTGTTGGACGGCCCCTCCCCAGGACGCATCCACGCAAGCTGGTGGTACCGGTGAATACCGGCAAGATCGTCGCACTGACCGGTGTACGACGAAGCGGGAAAACGTTCCTGATGTTCGATACGATGCAACGACTGATCGAGAGCGGCGTGGAGCGTCGGCAAATCATCTACATAAATTTCGAGGACGACCGGCTTTATCCAGTGAAAATGAAAGATCTGGATCTCATTCTCATTGCCCATTCCGAGCTATACCCCGAATTATCCAACCAACCTGTTTTTCTTTTTCTCGATGAGATAGAAACGGTAGTCACTTGGGAAAAATACGTCCGCAGAGTCTACGACACCGAAAACGTCAACATCATTGTGACCGGCTCAACATCTCGTTTGCTTACACGGGAAGTGGCGTCATCGCTACGGGGCAGGAGTATCTCTTATGAAGTGTTTCCCCTGGACTTTCGCGAGTTCACCGAATTCCTGGGATATACATTTCAACCTTACGATAGAAAGCTCGAAGCGCAGTTTACACACGCATTGGAGCAATACATCTCATGGGGTGGTTGGCCGGAAATCGTACTCGCCGATGAAGCCATCAAACCGCTGATTCTGGAAGAATACGCTTCGGTACTTTTTTATCGGGATTTGGTCGAACGATATTCGATCCGCAACGAGAAACTCATGAAGATGTTGTTGAAGTATTGTTGCTCCAATCCGGCAACACTGCTGAGTGTCAACAAACTCTATCACAATTTCAGGTCGATGGGATTACAGCTGTCAAAGAATACGCTCTATGAGTATCTGGAATACATGACCGATTCGTATGTTCTGTTTCTGGCTCCGAAATATGATCGCTCAGTTCGCAAACAGGAACAGAACCCGAGGAAAATTCACCTGATCGACACCGCATTGACCCAGGCGTTTTCGGCCCTGCCCCAGCGTGATGCAGGGCATAAACTGGAAAACGCCTTGTTTCTTCACGAGCGACGTAACTGCAAGGAATTGTTTTACTACGCGAACGCCCACGAGATCGATATTGTTGTTGAAAGCGTTTCGGGTACGCGGCTCATCAATGCCACATGGAGCCTTTCCGATCGCAGCGTTGCGGATCGCGAGTATCGTGCAACAGAATGGGGACTGAAACAGCATCCTGAAGCAACGGGATTTGTCGTCGCCCACGAACTCGGTGATCACGCCGAGGGCGGAGAGCCGTTTGAGACCATTACCGCCTGGCGCTATCTTTTGGGGGAATCCAAGCCGCATTGAAAACCAGACTCGGAAGCTCTCTTGAATATCTGACAATCTGATTAGCGGAATTTTTCGAATACCTGATGACGATCAGTAAATTTGCGGAGCATACTGATGGGCGCCTTTTGCACGGTATATATGATTGCAGGCATTATCTGTATGGCACTCTGCATTGCGACAAACCACAGGCGCAACGTCAAATCAATAGTGACCGAAGCGCTGCTTGGCACGATGTTCCTGCATCCATTGGTCATTATTTTCATAGTCTTTTGGCCGGGTTTTCGCTACTGGGTTAATCCTCAGTACTACCCACCAACGCTTCATTGCGAATGTGGGTCTAGCGTACGTTAGAATACGCCGCGATCTCGCGCGTCACGTAGTTGCTCTGGCGGAGACCAAATAACAGAGCTGACCCCATGAGGGCCCTCTCCAAATCGGGAAAAAAATTCCCTCCTTGTCGCATATGCAAGATCCTTGTACTATATTGCGAATGGTCGGTCGGTTTTGGCCGGTTTTCTCCGATTGTTTTACTTGGCGGAGAAAAACAGGAAGTCGGGACATTTTACTCATGTCAGGGTACGGATTATACCGCTCTCTGAATCTTCAAAAAATAAATGAGGTTACTATGAAGAAGTTATTCTTTCTACTTACACTGCTTATTCCTTTATCATGTTATTCGCAATTCTCAGGGTCCGGAGCCGGGACAGAAGGAGATCCGTACCAAATCACAGATGTGAATCAATTACAGGAAATGCAAAATCACTTGAGTTCGCATTTTGTGCTGATGAACGATATTGACGCCGGTGTTACAAGCACATGGAATGGAGGCGATGGCTTTGTTCCCGTTGATTTATTTACCGGATCCTTGAATGGTCTTGATTTTACCATTTCCGATTTATTCATGCGTACAGGTTCTTCTGCCGGGCTTTTTGATGATACTACTAATGCTGAAATAAGCAATATTGTGATGACAGGGGCCAACGTAGAACTGACTGGAAATAGACCAGCAGGCATATTAGTTAATGAACTTTCAGGCGGCTCAATTACAAACTGCCATATTGAAGGAACGATTACAGGCGGGGGGCTTTTAGGAAACGGCTTAATTGCCAGCTTCATAGAAGACGGGGCCACGATTATTGGATGTTCTGCGCATGGAGTTATTGCAGGTGTTAATTATAGAAGCGGAGGTATTTGTGGTTACGCAAGGGAGTCGACAATACGTGAATGCCTATCTACCGTCTCAGTGGTTACTAATACGGGATTTCCCTTTGGCACTGTTTTATCAGGTACTGGCAGCCTTTGCGGTTCTGCAATTGACAGTATTATTATAAATTGTTACGCTACCGGAGATATTTCTCTTAATGCAGCAGCCACTGGTAACGCAGATCCATTTGGAGGACTCGTAGGGACTTCAAAGGACACTATACTCACCAACTGTTATTCGACCGGGACAGTATCAGGGTCTGCCACAATGGGCGGTTTAATTGGACTCGACGCTGGAGGTAATACATTCACTAACTGTTTCTATGACAGCGAAACATCAGGGTTTAGCGATACAGGCAAAGGAACCCCCAAAACAACCGCGGAAATGCAAACACTTTCAACGTTTGTGGGCTGGGACTTTACATCTGTTTGGCGACTCAATCCAGCAGAGTATCCACGGCTTCAGCTTGAATTTGAACCGGAAGATGTTGAAACCGTACCAACTCTCTCAGAGTGGGGAATCATAACGCTTATTTTGGGACTTTCTGGAGCATTTTTTGTGAGAGTACGCCGAATGAATCTTACCAACAACGTCCATGAGACCCATGATGTATAGTTGAAATTTGAGCCTAAGCTATCGAGCTCTGGATCGATATGCGTGAAGCCGAGGAAGTCAAAGGTCTCGGGTTTGTCTGTACCGCGTTTGCGGCGATTGTCCGCTGCAAACCGCCCGAATTCGATCAACCGGGTCATCGTCGGATGCAATTTGAGGCCATAAGCCTCAAATCGGGCGCGAAGCGCAGCCAGAAACGCACGGCCGTCTAGAAAGCCAAACACCGCATCGTCCACGTGTCGCCATCAAGTCTTCGTGCGCAATCGTCGTATTTGATCCCGGGCACGAAATTTGGCCTTATTATTTCGGGAACTGCGCTTTAGCTTTTTTCACTTGGAGTGCCTCTATTATCGATTTATATAAAACCTGGCGATATAATTGTAAATTACTGATAATATGAACGTTGCATCCATATCTTGAGAATTCCTTCCCTATTCCCAGTGCTATCTTATTGATGTCTGACGTATCCTCGGATCTTCGGCCGCTTAGGCAATTGTCCCGAACAAACGCTGTCTTGGCGGCATTGTTTTTTTGCCTCTGGCTGTTTCCTGTTTTTTATGTTGGTTTCTTTAAGAAATCTTTTCCTTATTATGGTGTCGTTCGCAGGTTCGGCATTCAGCCTGACGCCGCATTCGAGGCGTCGAAGTATATGAATAATCTCTATCGAATCGCTTGTTTGTTTATTTACCGGGAGAACGATTGGAGCAACTATTATTTTCAGGTTCAGTTAAAAGGCGGCGAACATTGGATTGAGGTAGATGAATCGATCCTCTCAATCATGAACTCGACTGGATATGACACTCGCCTTCCCCGGATTCTCCGCTTTGTCGCCGCGCCCGATTCGGGCCTCGCTCTGCAAAAATCCCTCGCCGAGTTCGTTCAAGATCGCTATGGAAAAGTGAATCCGGAAGCACCTGAGGTCGTATCCGTGCGGGCGGTACGGGTGCGATACGACTCCGGTAGTGAGGAGCTGGCGATGCCGGAAGGTCATTGGACGAAACCCCCTCTGGAGACCATCACGGACAGGGAGCACCAGATCGTTTTTTCGCATTCACTGAACGAGGAAAAAGGGCAATGAAGAGCCCCCTGTATCAACTCGGGTTCGACAGGCTGGAGCACCTTTCGAGCAGGGTATTGGATTTCTGGTTTGAGGCTATTGATCCGATACGGTTGCGGGTATTTGAGCAGGTGTTCACATCAACGTTTCTCATATATGTGCTACACCGCTTTCAATACGCCCGCGAGTGGCTTACTCCTTATGGATTTCATTTGACACCAAATACGGCCCCGCGCCACCTGTTTGATCCATTCCCTCTGCTTCCAGAAGCCGCGTTGCTCCCGTTTGGGTTCCTGATGTTCGGGAGCATTCTCGCGGTTATCCTGGGTTGGCGCCGAAACCTGTTTATCTGGGTCGTCTTGGGGTGCGCTGTATACGTTCAGCATGCGGATTTCGCCACTGCATTCGTAAAGAACAATTTGTATATCTTTGGATTTTCTCTACTTGCTTGTTCCGGGGGAGGCCGATGCTCTAAAGTTCTCTCTGGCTTGGACAGACCCACTCAGTCTGCCTGGGGGGTGAGGACGTTGCAGGCAAGTCTGTTAATTCAATATTTTACCGCCGGAACCTGCAAGATAATCCATGGTGATTGGCTGACCTGCCCGGATGCGTTGTGGACACACGTTCAAGGGATTTACCGTACTGACTTTGCAGCTTTTCTATTGCGTGTTCTTCCCAAGGATGCGTGGTCGGTGGGGATGTATTCCGCTCTTTTTTTCGAGCTCTTTGCTGTTGTGATGTTTACCAACCGCAGAACGCGCAGGTTTGGGTTGCTTTTTGGGTTGGGATTTCACCTGATGATCATGCTGTTAATGCACAACCTGGTTTATTTCAGCATACAAATGGTGTGCTTTTATGTTCTCTTTTTGCGGGTATCCACTTTACGCAGGCTGGAGGCTATTCTGAATCTCAACCGGTTTTGGAGCGGCAGCAGAGCCAGGGCCGACACTTAGCCTGGATAATTCACACAACCTCGTCGCGAGGCCGCTTAGCGTGCTTCAGATCAACGAGTTACGAAGGTTCTGAGGCAGAAAAGCTAATGAATTACCTTGATATCTCTGGTTCTTCGCAACTCGCTGAGATGAGGTGCGATATGGGGACGCAGCAGAGGTTGTATGAATTATCCAGGCTAGAAATATGACTGCAGTTCACCACGCCGCCGGATATCCAAAGTGAAGCAATGAAATCCGCCCGCATAATACTTGGCCGCATTCCGAAAGCTACATGGAATCGGATTAAATCCCCAATCTACAAGCGATTGAATAAGCGGCTCCTCCTCCTTTTCCACAATGACCCTTTCGTGATCCAGCATTAAGATATTGAGGTGATACCATTCATAGGAATGATAGGCCGGATAGTTTCCCGGCAGGGTTGTGCGAGGCGCTTCGAGGAGACTCCAATCGCTGTTGCGGAATATCGATGGGAGTTTTTTGATCGGCCGATCTGGATTGATGAGAATTTTCCCCGGACACAGGGGAACAAAGGTTGTATCGATGTGGAGTGGATCATCGTCTTCAAATTCCACCAGATGAATCCGATAGCTATCGCCCAAATGACGCTGAAGCCAGTTGGCGCCAAAGGCGTTTGTCACCTGGCTTCGCTGCACAATCAGATCACGTCCCATTCGAGCAACATCGGCAGCGTCCCAGACTGGCTCCACTTCCGTGGTCACATAGGTGTCATTGCTTCTTTGCCAGTACGGATCATAGAGATCATCGTTCAGACGCGGCCTCGGTGCGGCGGTCCATTGAGCTCCTTTCTCAAAATACTCCTGCAATAATTCTCGGTAGGAATAGACTTCGAAAAATCGGGAGCGGTAGGCCATTGGGGCTTCGATGATCTCATCTCCGACAACCAACAGTGAGTCCCGCGGATTAGCTTGAGCATTCCCTCCCGGAGAAGACCACTCCATCGAAGAGAATGGCCTGGCCTGATTGATATTTTCCGGAAACCGCACGGTCACCCCCTCTTGTTCAAGAATATGAACAAACTCATTGAGCTGTTTTTGCACAGTATCGATCTGCTCTTGAGGGCGCGGCGTGCCACCGAGCAAGCGATGCGTCTCACCCACCTCCTGCACGTAGTTTCCGTGAATTGATGCCTCAAGACAAAGATGCCACGGTGGATAACACGCACCTTCGAGACTCCCGACGATGACTTCCTCCAACGGATCCCATTCGTTATGGCAATTAACGATTCTACTTGATGCGTTGTTTGGTTTCGTTTTCATGCTTCGTGGACGTGTATAAGTTGTTCCACTAAATCAGCCAATTTTCGAGGAGATGAATTGAAGAAGACGCTTGACAATGGTAAATCCACGTCGAACCGCGCTCGGATTCTATTGGATATCTTAATCGCGAGTAACGAGTGACCGCCAATATCAAAGAAGTCGTCGTCCGCCGCGACCGAACCTTCTGCCAGGACCTCTTGGAATATCGCAGCAACCTCGAAGACGATTGATCCCTCCTTGAGAGTCGGCGGGGAGTCCTCAGTGGTGGAGCCAGCCCAATTTTTCGCCAGCGATCGACGATCGAGTTTCCCACTGTGAGTCGTCGGCATTTTATCAACGATCGAAATCACGGAAGGCAACATGGCATTGGGCAGATGCTCTTTGAGATAATCCCTCAGATCCTTCGTATTTACTACCGCTTTTCCAACTACTGGTTCCACCCATGCGTGAATGCGTACATCTCCAGGCCCGTGCCGTTGAGCCGCGACAGCGGCACTTCTCACGCCCTTATGTTCCAACAACAGCGCTTCGAGTTCTCCGGGTTCTATTCGTACACCGCGAACCTGAATTTGTTGGTCAATTCGCCCCAGGTATTCAATTTCGCTGTTTTCCCGGTGGCGAGCCCTGTCTCCGGTCTTGTACAGCCGGCCGGCTACACCTGGTATTGGACTCTCAACAAATGACTCGGATGTTTGTTTGGGAAGCTTTTTGTAACCTTTCGCGAGACCGTCACCGCCAATATAAATTTCTCCCGCGACATTTACCGGAACCGGTTCGTGTTTGGCGTCAAGAATATACAGCTGGGTATTGGAGATGGGTTTGCCGATTGATACGAACGCGGCATCCGCGTTACTCTTCCAAAAGGACGACCAAATGGATGCTTCTGTAGGTCCGTAGAGATTGTAAAGCGGGGTTTGGAGTTTCTCAAAATAGGTTTGAATGAGATTCAGAGAAATCGCTTCACCTGTGGATATTACGACCTGCAAGGATTCTAGGGGGCTGAGGTCTGGTTCTTCCAGTATCGCCTTCAACATAGAAGGCGTAAGGACCAGATGCGTAATCTGATGCTCGCGAACCGCCTGAAGCAGGTAGGCAGGATCGCGATGTCCCCCGGGGCGGGCCAGGACCACGCATGCTCCATTCAGAAGTGGCCAAAACAGCTCCGCAATCGATACGTCAAAGCCGATCGACGATTTCATCAACACCCGATTTCCACCGGTGACAGGATATTCCGATTGCAACCAGCTTAAGCAGTTGACCAGTCCTCGTTGGACGACCTGCACTCCTTTGGGCGCACCGGTCGATCCAGACGTATACATGAGGCAGGCCAGTGACTCAGGCGTTGATCGACTATGCGGGCAAGGCTGGTCTGCCGGCAAACGATTCCAGTCGAATCGATCGACGCAGATGGGTACCGATGCGGTATTTGCGATCAAGCAATCCAATTCGCCATGGGTGACGACGAATTTAACCTCCGCATTGGATAGGACGTACGCGATTCTTTTTGGAGGGTAGCCGGAATCGATCGGTACGCCTATCGCCCCGGCCTTGAATACGGCCAGGTAAGCAACCAATAAATCGGTCGATCGCTCCAACAGAAGTCCGCAAGCGCCGTTTGCCGGTATGCCCAAACTTATGAGGCGATTTGCCAGGAAGTTGGAACGATTCTCCAATTCCCCGTAGGTCATTGATTCCCCCTCAATAACAACGGCTGTTTCCCGCGGTGTCTTGCTGACCTGACGGGAAAAGAGCGTCGACAGTGTATGGTCGCCGGGATAACGCCTGCTGGTCCGATCGCTGTCGCCGAGCAACCCGTGGCGTTCGTCTTCGCAGAGCATCGCCGCATGGGCCACGGAAGCTGTGGGTGACTCGGTCATTGCATCGAGCAAATTGAAATAGTGATCCGCCAACCGCACGATACTTTTTTCCGTGAATAAATCAGTCCGGTACTCAAGCACCAACTCCAGTACACCGTTCTCGAACTCGACGACCTCAACTGTCAGGTCGAACACGGAACCTCCGTTGCAGACCGGAACCAACCGGGAGGAAACGCCATTCAATTCCAATTTTGATTCTGCCGTATTCTGCAAAACGAACTGTACTTGTACCAATGGCGTGCGATTGGGTTCAAGATCGATATCCAGCTCTTCGATCAAAACTTCGAACGGCAGACCCTGGTGAGCGAGTATGTCCAGGCTATGCCGTTTGGTGCGTTTCAAGAGACTCTCAAAACTCGGGTTTTGTGAAAGATCGGCACGGATAGGGACGATATTGACGAAAAGACCAATCAGGTCCTCTACGTCTGGATGCAATCTGCCGGCAACGGGAGAACCAATGACGAAATCTTCCCGACCGGTGTAGCGGTATATGAGAACCAGGAAGACATTCAGAAGGCTCTGATACAGTGTGCAATCATGCTGTCGGCAGCAACCCCTGATACTATCGGTATGCTGTCTTGTGAACGGTCTCCGGTAAATATTGCCCGCAACGCTGCGGTTTTTCGGTCGACGACAGTCTGTTGGTAGTTCCAGAACAGCGCTCACCCCATCAAGACTTTCCTTCCAATGCGCGACGGATGCGTTATGGGTTCCCGATTCACATGCATCCCTTTGCCATTGGGAAAAATCGGCGTACTGGATGCGACGTTCAGATATATCGGCCTTCCGGCCTTGTTTTGCGGCATTGTACAGCTCTGCCAATTCGTTGAAAAAAATAGGTATGGACCAACCGTCGGAAACAAGGTGGTGCATTACCACGACGAGGATGAATTTTTCTTCAGTCTGTTCCAGCAACGTGGTTCGCAATAAATTATCGTGTTCCAGAGCGAATGGTCTGCGGATCAACGCGTTGGTCTTAGCTTCCAAATCTGCCTGAGATTTTTCAGACATGTCAATAGACTCAAGAAAATCAGCAGGAATTTCACCAACGATCTGGTACGGAACACCTTCAATGTCGACAAAACGTGATCGCAGGATCTCATGACGATGAAGGATTTCTATCAGACTTGTTTCGAGCAGGTCAGTGTCGAGAGCTCCGATCAATTCGAAGGCATATCCAATATTCATCGTCGCGTCCGCACCATAAATCCGATCGATTCTCCACAAAGGTCGTTGCGTAAGGGAAATGTGCGAGGGTTTACCGTCGATGCGTTTTGAGGAGATAGGGATCTTTGTAATCGAACCGTCGTGATCGTCCTCCCGAATTTGTTTGGCCAACTGAAATACGGTGGGGTTTTCCATGAATCGTACCAAATCCAGCTGGATATCGAGTTCAGCAGAAATGCAATTGAGGGCTCTTATTGCCAACAACGAGTGCCCCCCAAGATCGAAAAAGTTATCCCGTTGTCCGACCCTGTCTATTCCAAGGACGTTAGCCAAAATAAGAGCCACCTTCCTTTCGATGTCATCTGCGGGCTCTACAAAATCGATATTCCTGCTACCCCAGGAAGGCAGGGGAAGGCGCTGGCGATCAAACTTCCCGTTTGGGGTTCGGGGCATTTTTTCCAGGACGATGATGTTGGATGGAATCATGTACATGGGGAGCCTGTCGGTTGTCTGATCGCGCAGTTCCTGAATAATCTTGTCAGCGAATCGAGCACGCAAGGGATTGTTGCCCAGCGAGAAATCACCGTCCGGTGAATCAACAGGCATCCAATGATGCCGATTGCATTCATCGGGATCGCGATTTCCGAAACACACTTGCATGGTGCCGGCTTCCGGCGAGGTGTCGAAACTGATATCGGCGGGACGTTTAAGTTTTTCCGCCAAGGCAAAGACGTCTGCTGGGTCTATTCCTTCTTCGGGTGGCTCACATTTACCTGACACTCCTACCGCACCTTGGTTTATTGGTGAATCCTTGATACGGTTTATGACCGTGGTCTCCCTGATAACCCTGGCATTGGGAACACCGGTGATCAGGAAGGCCTGTTGCGGCTGCTTTTCCAGCAGTTTCTGTAAGACGTGCAAACGTCCATCGAGGGAATCCCAGGTTCTTTTTGTTCGGCTCGATCCGGTTACGGGCAGGTCGCCGACGGTTATAACCACGTCATATCGGAAGCAATTCATCTCGGTACGGTACGTGCCTTTCTTTAGATGAATTTGTACGGAGGTTACTCGTTCGAAGCGCTTTGTGAGGGAGTGAAACAGGCGAGGCGAAACAGCTAATTCACGTTCCTGTAATCTGGCGATCGACACGAGGTCTGATATCTCTCGATCCGTTATGTCTCCATTCCCTTGACTGATGATACACGAAGCGTAGTAGGCTTCCATCAATTCCAGGCACCTGACGTCACCAACAAAAATAACACCTTTGTCATCCACCAGTTTTACAGCTTCTTGAAGTACCCGTTGTAGATACGCAATGTCTGGAAAATACTGGATCACCGAATTCAGGACGACGGTATCGAATTCTCCCGGAGTGAAGCGAGAAAAGTCATCGGCTAATCCGTTTGAGATAGTGACATGGTCAAGCTGGGTCGTTTTCGACTGCAGTTCCGCCACGACAGATGGAGAAAAATCGGTCCCGAAATATCGTTCACAATCGGGCGCAAGCCGATGCAGGAGAAGCCCTGAGCCACAACCGATTTCTAAAATGCGACGTGGATTAAGGGTTCGGATACGGGAGACGGTATTTTCAACCCATTCACGCATTTCATCATTTGAATACGGTTGCCGATCGAAACCACGGTTCCACCCCGTAATATTGAATTGCGGATCGTCCACGACCGAGCCCTTGTAGATCCGATCATGAACGGTCCTCCATTCCTCTATCTGATCTTGAATATCCGCACCGAAGGTCTTCGGCCAACGAGGAACCACGAAAGCGACCAGTCGCTCGTCGCCGGCGCTTGCCACCTTGACAGCTGCGGCAACCATGTGAACCTGGGGATGGTTAGAAAGGACGGATTCAATTTCTCCCAGCTCGATACGGTTTCCACGTAGCTTTACTTGATCATCTTCGCGGCCAAAAAACGCGAAGTCTCCGTTTGGCAGGATACGGACGCGGTCTCCGGTTTTGTATAGGAGTTCGGTCGAGTCCTTTGAAAATGGATCCGGAATGAAACACGTATCCGTGAGTTCGGGGCGATTCAAATAGCCGGCAGCCAAACAAGCACCTCCAACATAGAGCCCTCCCAACTCGCCGGCCTCCACGGGTTGCATCCGTTCATCAAGTACACAAAGGCGACTGTTGTAAACAGGCTGTCCCAATACGACCGCAGCGTCATTCGGGTGACAAAGGTGTGCGAGGACGGACACGGTTGTCTCCGTTGGGCCATACCAATTGTACAACTCTGCATCGATCGTCTTGTAGAACGCATCCCTTAGACTTGTGGTCAGTCGCTCTCCGATGGAATGGACGCTTTTGAGTTGTTTCAACTCAAGGGCAGCTCCGGTTTCCAAGAAGAAATGAAGCATGGAGGGCACGATAAATACATGACTGACTTGATACGTATCAAGAATACTCGCCAGGCGAGCGCTTTCCTGATGCCATCCGGCCGGCGGTACAACCACGGCAGCGCCACAGAGCAAAGGAACAAAGATCTCCTTAATGGAAACGTCGAATGTTAACGATCCGTTTTGCAAGACACGGTCGCGTTCCGTCAGCATCATCCGATCGGCCGCCCATATTGCGAAATTGATTGCACTGCCGTGCTTAACGACAACGCCCTTCGGTACACCGGTAGAACCCGATGTAAACGTCACATACATGATATCCTCGGAGGACGCTTCCACTTCCGGTCCGGAATCCGGCGTTTGGGACCAATCGACTGTATCGATCAGAACATAGCTGTAACTGCTCAGTGGCAATGAGTCCTGCAACTTCGATTCCGTGATGATCGCCTTGGGAGAACTTTCCTGCAATATGGTCATGTTCCGATATAGGGGACAATCACGCGCCATCGGTACGAAACCCGCTCCGGTCTTAAGAACAGACAGCAAGGCTGGAATCATATTCAGTGACTTATCCAGGCAAACTCCCACCAAATCTCCACGGCCAATGCCGAATGATCGCAGGTGTCCTGCAAGGATTTCGGCTCTCGCTTCCAATGCCCTATAGGTAAGTTCCTCGTTTTCCCACATGCAGGCGACAGCGTCCGGTGTGGATATCGCCTGATCTCGAATCAAACTATGGATCGTTGCTTCGACATTCAGAGGAATGTTCTCTCCGTAAACGAAAGGGTTGGCGGGGCCATTGGATTTAGCGTTAAGCGTCATAATGTTCAGATTGCGGAACGTGTTAACTATAGTGGACCCCAAATTCTGGACCACGGGTTAAGGTGTAAACATGGTATATAAAATCGATTAAAAAAGGATTTTAACCATGGCCAATCGACGTCGCAAATTCAGCAGCGATTTCAAGGCGAAAGTTGCCTTAGAAGCGACCCGGGAAAATCGGACAGTCAATGAACTATCCGTGGAATTTCAAATTCATCCCAACCAAATCAGCCAGTGGAAACGGCAGCTGCGGGAACATGCACCGGAGTTGTTTGGTACCGGCAAGCATCCGATCGATCCGGCCGTCATGGAGCGTGAAACCGCTCCATTGTACGAACAGATAGGCCGACTTAAGATGGAGATCCACTGGCTAAAAAAAAAGCTATAATCTTTCAACTGAGGAAAAAATTTGTCGGGTTAATCCAGGGCATCCGATTCTGAGCATTCGTCGTCAATGTGAGTTGTTGGCCCTCCACCGTTCGACTTACTACGCGTGGACGCCTGCACTCGAGAATCGCGAAAATCTGGTATTGATGACATTGATCGACCGGATTTATACGGAGTGTCCCTTCTACGGAAGTCGACGAATGACCGTGGTTCTACAGCAACGACTCGATTGCTTGGTGAACCGAAAACGAGTTCGGCGACTCATGAAGAGGATGGGACTACGGGGGTTGGAAACGACCCGTAACTGCTCAGCACCAGGTTCCGGGCATCGAAAGTTTCCGTATTTGCTCCGTGGCGTGCCGATAGAACGCTGTAATCACGTATGGAGTTCGGATATTACTTATATTCCAATGATTCACGGGTTTATGTATCTGACAGCAGTCATGGACTGGTACAGCCGCATGGTGTTGTCTTGGGAGTTGCCTAATACTTTAACCAGTGATTTTTGCGTTATGGCTTTGAACCAAGCGTTGCGATTTCCGGCACCTGAAATATTTAACACAGACCAAGGCAGTCAGTTAACCAGCGAAGCGTTCCTAACGGTCCTGGAAGCGAAACAAATCCGGATTAGTATGGACGGACGCGGACGGGCGTTAGACAACGTCTTTATTGAGCGACTGTGGCGTAGCGTCAAGTATGAAGTTGTCTGTCTTAAGGATTATCAAGATGTTGTTTCGTTGCGAGCCGGATTGAAAGCGTATTTTTCATTCTACAACGTGGAGCGTCCTCATCAATCCCTTGGATATAGGACCCCCTCAGATGTGTATGATAACCGATCCACTGCAATCTAAGCAAGAAAGAAAAAGGACCAGGAAGAAATGATATAGCCGAAATTTTACCCCTAGGAGTAAGGGCTCTCAGCCCACCCCACACAAGTGTGGGCCGGGGCCCCTTCGGCCCAAAAATCACAAAAATGTTTACACCTTAATTTTCTCTCGAAGTGGTCCTTGAGATGGGGTCCACCTCAAACAAACCGCTTCACCTGACAGCACCGTCGTCAAGTCCACGCTCCGCGGGACGTGCCCGCCAGTACAGCAGGTGAGCGCCGCGATACGGCAGTGATTAATTTCTGTTGCCGTAAGGCACACAATGTGCTATAATGGGGCTATGGAGTACTACCAATGGAATTTGGAGAAGAATGCCAGACTCAAAGCTGGGCGTGGCATTGGCTTCGAGCAGATTGTAATGCACATTGAGCGTGGTGATGTCATGCAGGTACTTGAACACCCGAACCCAAGCAGATATTCCAACCAGCAGATACTCGTAGTCAAGGTACGAGACTATGCGTACTTGGTCCCTTTCGTCGAAAACGAAGCGGGACGTTTCCTGAAGACGATTATACCTAGTCGTAAGGCGACAAGAGATTACCTAGAGGAGTTGGAAAATGACTAAGATACAACTTGACAGAGAGGAACGGGAGCTTCTCGATTCGTTTGAACGAGAAGAATGGATTCCCGCGAAGAATCAAACTCGTGAAAGTGATCGACATCGGCGGTATGCAAAGAATACGCTAATAAAAGACAAAAGAGTCAATATTCGAATATCTTCAAAGGACCTGGAGGGACTTCGGACGATTGCCGTTGAGGACGGAATTCCCTATCAAACGCTCATGGCCAGCGTGCTGCATAAGTATGTTTCTGGTCGCCTTGTAGAAGTGCCTAGCCGAACAAGCGAATCTAGGTAAAGAGTTTCGTTGCGCTGCACTCCATACCTGATCCAATTCGTTCCACCGGACTGCGCGCCGCTTGGCCGGCGGAATCGCGGCGCTCACTTCGTTCGCTGCCTTGCCCCGATGCGCGAAACGGTAAGCGTCATGTACAGACCATCTGGACATCGGCCGCCGGGATTCCCCGAGCGGGCTGCATAGTGATCGGTGCGCGGCCGCCGGTTGTGCGGCAGCAGGCATTTAAGCTCTTCCGGGTCTGTATTGTTGAACCGACGCAGAACATCATCCGAACAACCAGTTCTTGCGTCAGCGGCTTGATCCGGCTTGTGCGAATCGCAACCACCACATCGCCACATTGGCCACGGATAACCCTCTCGTAACGGTATATATTCCGAATTATACGCAAAACCCATTTGCGTAGTGGCATGGCAGTGGTGCGTCTTCGGCCTCGACAAATTTCCGGCGTACATGCATCCAGCACCCGCATTCGATCAACCGGGTCATCGTCGGATGCAATTTGAGGCCATAAGCCTCAAATCGGGCGCAGAGCGCAGCCAGAAACGCACGGCCGTCGCTCTCATATTGAAAGCCAAACGCCGCATCGTCCACATAGCAAAGGACGATCACGTCTCCTTTTTCCTCCCGTCGACGCCAGTCGACTACCCACTTGTCCAGTACATTGCTAAGGAAGATGTTCGCCAGCAAGGGCGAGATCACCGAACCTTGCGGGGTGCCGCGTACGCTGGGGAAGAAATTTGTGAGAGGCCGTGCCTGTCTGCGATATCGTATGCACCGCGTGTAGCCGCCAATTTGAAATTGGCGGCGACAACTGCAACCCCCTGCCTATGGCTTCTTATGCTGGTTGTCTTTGACGGCTTCGTTTTAATCCTGTTAAATCATGGTGCTACGACCGCCAAGCTTGGCGGGTGTTCCGGAGCGCCGCATGCGCATAAAATGGCGCAATAACCGCCATTGTCGAACCAATGGGCGTGAAACGGCATTCTTTGGGTACCGTGGCCTGAAGAGGAGAAGTGATTTTGTCGGATTTCCAGCCACGAGCTGGGGTGTGAAATAATTCCTTTGAAATTGGGGCTTCCACTTGGTGTAACTTTGGTGTATAATTACACCATGCGTGATGTTTAAGGAGGGTTTGACAGATGACAATACGACAAAGCATTTCTTTCACGGCACCCAATGCGGACTGGCTAAAATCACAAGTGAACAGTGAGGAGTATTCCAGCAAAAGCGAGGTGGTAAACGACTTGGTGCGTAGAGCCCGTGAGAAAGAGTCTGAAATTGAGGCGATACGGGCCAAGCTCATCCAAGCCGAAAACAGTGGCTTCACAAACATGACCGCCGAAGAAATCAGAGCCGAAGCACAAAACCTGTCACGCAGTAATGTCAGGGTATAGACTTAGAGAAGCGGCCAAGGAGGATTTGATTCGCATTTACAGGCTGGGACTGCGCGAACATGGCCAGCGTCAAGCGGATAAGTACTTTGATGCTTTCTTTGATCGGTTTGAACAGATAGCCGAGCAACCGCTCATGTATCCATCAGTCGCCCACATTCGTGAGGGATACCGCAGGAGCGTGTGTGGTGTCGACAGTATTTACTATCGTGTTGTCGATGGCACTGTTGAAATCATGAGTGTATTAGGTCGCCAAGATATTGAGACAACCCTTTAGAACGACCTGGCCTCTGCCCTCTTTCCTCCCGATCGCCGATTTGGAGTGAACAGAATTGGTAATAGTGTTCACTGTTTGCACCGGTTTCCCTTGAAAGACTCGTGATTTGGCCAAAAAATCAGCCCTTGACGCCACCTTCAGTGAAGAATATTCTACGAGAAACGTTCACTATCACCCAGGAAGGCATCTATGGACTTCTCCATAATTTTGACAAAACCAACGAAAATCGAATACCGTGTCAACGAATGTCGACGTTCACAACATGGTCGTGATCGTGTCATCTTGCTGAATCTACGTCAATCTCGTTCGCAGCGAGCGAATCAGAGCCGCAGGCTGCTGCCGTTTGCTGTCGATTTCAATAAGGCTGACGCGCACCGCGCTCGTTCCCGCCGCGACCACGATCGTACCATCTTCGGTATCGCGGCGCAGCACTTGTCCTGGTACTGCAAGAAATACCTCGTTGTCGTGCCAGCGCTCCGCGCGCCAGATGCGTAGGCAGCGGTCCTCAAGCATGCAATAGGCGCCGGCGAATGGTTCGCTTGATGCGTTGACCAGGCGTACGATCTGTACAGCGGCACGTGTCCAGTCAATGCGTCCGTCCTCAGGACGTCGCGGGTAGCATCGGAGCGCGTCAGCGGGATTGGTCGACTGCCGCTCCAGGAAGAAATCCCTATCGGCGTCCAACAACGCAAGCGCGTTCAGGAACATTGACGGCGTACGTCGGTGTATCCAGCCCAGGACGTCACCAACGCGAACCGACTCATCGAGGGGAAAATACTCGCGACATACGATGTCGCCGCTGTCGAGCTCGCCGCCGACCATCTTGTGGATGCACAGGCCGACCCGCGATTCGCCGTTTATTATTGCCCAGGCCTGGCAGGCGTTGCCGCGATACCGCGGGAGGTCTCCGCCGTGCGCATTGAGTATACCGAGGCGAAAACCATCGATCACCCGATCCGGAATAACGCCGACGTAGTTCATGCTGATCCCGATATCGAGGGGGCCGCAGTCTTCCAGTATTTTCAATTGATCCGGTTCACCGATGCGCGCTGTGTGCAGGAACGGCACGCCAGTATCATCTGCCAGCTTCTTGAAGTCTTTACTGGTGATGCTGTATTCCGGCGCTGCCTTCGCCGTCACAACGATTCGGACGTCGTGTCCATTCTGCAACAGCAGCGATGCGGTGTCGTACAGGGTCTCGGTTCGGCCGATTATCGCGATATTCATGTTATAGAAATCTCCTGCACCATTCTTCGAAACACAAGAGCGACCACAGCAGCAGCCGACGATTGCAGCGGCCGCTGAGGTGGTCTTCTACCAGTCGTCGGGTTTCCTTGCGATCCATGAAGTCGTAGATTCTGGCGCTGCCGGGCAACAACCTGGATCGCACGTAGTCAATGCTCTCGCCTCGGAACCACGATGCGTCCGGCGCCGAGAACCCCTGTTTCTTCTTCTGTGTAACCGTTTCGGGTATGAATCGGCTCATGGCCTTGCGCAGAATCAGTTTGCCGTCGCGTGTCTTGTTGTAGTATCGCTCGGTCTTTGCACCGGGTTCATTCTCGTTGAGGCGCACGACCTCGCCGAGATTGCCTAGTTTGCAGTGCACCGGCACGGACATGGCAAAGTCAACCAGGTCGTTGTCGAGAAACGGCACCCGTGTCTCGAGACTGTGGGCCATACTGAGTTTGTCCTCGACAACCAGGAGGCCGTGGAGAAACGTCTTGGCTTCGAAATACAGCGAGTGATTGATGTAGTCTTCCGGGCTTGTCAGTTCGCCGGCATGACGATGGTAGACGTTGCGCATGATGTCGCGGGGGCGGACACGACTCAAGGCATCGGGAAGCGGCGAAAAAAGGCGCTTGATCGTGTCATCGTCCATCAACCGCTGCCAGAATTGGTAGTACTTATCCACATAGTGTTCGAAGTCGTTGTTCACCACGGCACGATAATACCGCCACGGATAGCCGCCGAAGAGCTCGTCGCTGCCGGCGCCGGAAATAACCACGGGCGCAAAGCTTGACGCCAGTTTGGCAGCGTAGAAGTTGGGATAACTCTGGCCGACGCGCGGCTCTTCGAGATGCCAGACCAGCTGTTCCATACACCGTTCCATATCGCCGGATTTCAGCACCATTTCGTAATGTTCGGTCTTGAACAGGTACGACATGTATTCGGCTGTCGATCGTTCGTCATACGCCAGTTCGACGCCGGACGCCGATGTGATATCGAACCCGACGGTGTAGGTCTTTACGTACGGAATCGCCCTGGCGGCGAGGGCGGTGAGGGTTCCGGTATCCATTCCGCCGCTAAGGTAACATCCTATCTCGACATCGCTTACAAGATTGCGGCGAAGCGCCTGCGTCAACAGTTCGTCGAGCCGATCGATATATGCATCCTCGGCGAGTGCCGACTCTGGTTCGCGAAAGTCGTAGTCCCAGTAACGTATCGGGAGGTGCGGTGCGGAAACATGATCGTCACCGTTTGCCGGAATGTGCATATATGTGCCGGGCGGCACGATTGATATGCTGCGAAACAGCGTGGCATCGGAGAAGAAATTCTGAAACGTGAAGTATTCGATCAACGCATTCTGATCCAACGCCGCCTCACATGACGGATACTCAAGCATCGCCTTTATCTCCGAGGCGAAGATGAAGGCGTTATCTGCTATAGTGTAGTATAGTGGCTTGATGCCGTAGCGATCACGGGCCAGGAACAGGCGCCGCTCGATGCGGTCCCAGACGGCAAACGCGAACATGCCGTTGAATCGTTCCAGTGCTGCCGCGCCCCATTCCGCATAGGCAGCCAGCACCACTTCCGTGTCCGTTTCGGATCGAAACCGATGCCCTTTCGCCTGCAGTGTTTTTCGCAGCGTGCGATAGTTGTACAATTCCCCATTGTAGCTGATCACATACCGCTTTTCGCTGTCGTGCATCGGCTGGCTGCCGGCGTCGCTAAGGTCAATGATCGCAAGCCGGCGATGGCCCAATCCGAATGCGCCGTCGATAAACTGTCCCTCACCATCCGGTCCGCGATGGCGAATGGCATCGGTCATGCGCCTGATGACCTCGGGGCATGCCGGTTTACCGCCGAAATGGATGAAGCCCGCTATTCCGCACATCGCTACGCCTTACTTGAAATTTCGGTTGGTTATTCCTATTATAAACGGGGACGGAATCCTTAAAACACCGTGCATTATCCCCTCGACGGCCGGCCACCAGAATTTTTTGAATAAAATGGGCATCGGCAAAGATGAGTTTACTGGACTACGTTCACCAACTTGGACGCAAACGCCGGAGAACGCAATCCCCGGGCGCATCATCCGACGCAGATTTCAGTCCGCCGTTAATGCTTGACGCCGGCGGCGATTATCGCGGCCGGTCATTTCGCAACCGGGATTTGCGCAGCGCGGCGTTGACAGGGGCAGATCTGCGTGATACCGATCTTCGCGGCGCGGATTTGCGGCAGGCCTGTCTCGTCGGCGCGAATCTCAGCGGCGCGAAAATGCTTGGTGCACGGCTCGCCGCCGCCGAGGTGAAAGGTGCTGTTTTCGAAGGTTGTATGATGGCGGGTGTAAGGTTGTGCGACCTCGACCTAAGCGGGTGCAATCTACGCAGCGCCGATCTCGAGGGTGCAAATCTCGACCGGGCAAAACTTGTCGATGCAGATCTGGCAGGAGCAGACCTATACCGGGTGTCGATGCATGCGAGCGACCTGACTGGTTGTTGTCTCGACAACGTGAATCTCGAAGAGTCGGATCTGACAGATACGACGTTGTGTGGTGCCGGCCTTCGCAATGCCAGGCTGGTCATGACCAATCTTATTCGAACCAATCTTTCGCATGCAAATCTCGACCAGGCGGACTTGACGGTCGCGGGGCTAATCGAGGCCGATCTCTCGCATGCGTCGCTGGTCGGGGCAAAGATGCGGCGGGCTATCCTGACTCAGGCAAAGGTGCATCATGCCGACTTTACGGATGCCGAGCTGGGTGGTGCGGACTTGCGCGAGGCGATAGGACTGGATACGGCGAAACTCGGGAAAGCCAGGAAACGAACGGCGTTGATGCCGACGCAATGAGCGGTGAACACGGATAGGATATGTCGATGCAGTTAGAACGGTTCATGAGAAAGGTAGCGGGCGGTGTGCTGCGGCCCATGGGATTGTACAACGGCGCCAGAGATCTCTGGTTCAAGAGCCACTATTACACCAGCGTCTTACGGCGCCGGCGAGGAGCGCCAAACGCGGTAGCGAATCAGCGTGCGTTTCTCAAGCAGCAGACAACGATTCCAATGCCGCCCGTGCACGTGAGTATCGAGCCCACGAATATCTGCGATATGGGTTGCTCCGTATGTGAGACCGGCGCCGGCATCATGGCTCGGCCCAAGGGGTATATCAACCTTGAGTCATTTCGGATTATCGTCGACAAGATTGCACCGCATACCAACATCCTGTTCTTCTATTTTATGGGCGAACCGTTCCTCAACAAGGAAGCGTTCGCGATGATTCGATATGCGAAAGACCAGGGAATACCGTTTATCACGACGTGTACGAACGGTCACTTTGCCGATCCGGTGAAGCTCATCGAGTGCGGCATCGACGAGGTAAATTTCCAGATCGGCGGCATCACCCAGGAAACGCATGAGATCTACCGTGTGCGCGGTCGGCTCAAGGACGAATTGGACAATTGCCGTGCGACCATTGCCGCGCGCGAGAAGAACGGCGGCAAAGGGCCTAAAGTCGTTCTCGGCCTGATCGTTATGAAGCATAACGAACACGAGGTTAGTGATTTCCAGGCGTTGGCCGCGGAGATGGGCGTGGATCACGCAGAGATTGTATATCCGACGGTGCGAACGGTTGCTCAGGGACACCAATACCTTACGCGCAACGACCAGTACTGGATTTTCGACCGTTCGGCGTTTAGGCAGGGGGTATTAAAGCCCAAAGAACTACCGGTGAACGGATGTTCGTGGATATACCATTCCATGATCGTGACGTGGAACGGCGACGTTGTGCCCTGCTGTCGCGACACTCAGGGCCGATTCATTATGGGCAACTTGATTGAACAATCGATGGAAGACGTATGGAACGGCGAGAAGTACCGTGAGTTCCGCGAGCGGATCTTCGACAATCACGGCGGTGTATCGATCTGTAAATTCTGTTCCGGATACGGTGTGCCGAGGTTGCACTCATGACAGGCCGCTGGGTCTTCACACCCACCGGATTCCTGGATCTCCTGCTGTCCCTTTTTCTCTTGCCCGTTATATGTCTCTATCTTTTGTTACTCGCTCTGGGGCGCCTGTGTGGCCGAAGCAGTTGTGATCCCGATGCCCTGTACGCTATGTTTATCGTGCCTGCGGTGCTGCATGAACTGGAGGAAAAGGGCGTCACGTGGATGATCGAAACGCGTGACGAGAACGGATTCTTCGCCAGGGTATTTACTATTCATCCCTTCGCCCCGAGCGACCGTGTTATCGAGCTGGCGCCACGCCACACCGTGATGGAATTTCGGTCGGAATTCCATGGCTTCGGCCGTCGGCTTGCGTTCAGTCGCGGTCTGGTGGCGACGACGCAGCTCATCAAGCGTCTGGTTCAATTGATTCGTCGCGAGCCCATCGCCATGATTCGCGCGCAGGACCCGTATGTGAGCGGCGTGCTGGGATTGGTATTGGCCGGTATAGGGGGTATACCGTGTTGCGTGTCGATCCATGCAGACTATGATCAGCGTCACATGCTGGACCCGAAAAAGGGCGCGCCGGTGTTGTTCGGGTCTCGTCGTGCGGCAAAGTTGATGGAGAGCATCGTGCTGGCACGGGCGTGTATGGTGCTGCCCATACGGGAAAGTATCGGCGCAAAGGCAATCGCGAGCGGCGCTGCAAGCGATGCCGTTCACGTGATCCCGCACGGTATCGATCTCGAGGTGTTCCGGCGCCGGCCCGCAGCCGAGTTTGCCGCCAAATGGAAAGGCGGCGCGAGGCATCTGGCGGTTTTCGCGGGGCGACTGTCCAGGGAAAATTACGTTCATGACATCATCGATATCGCCGCTCGTATCGCAACTCTGCGGCGCGATATTCTATTTCTCCTGGTCGGTGACGGACATGAAGCGCGCGACCTCAAGGACAGTATCGGGAAGAAGGAACTCGCTGATATTGTGAGCCTGCCCGGTTTTCTGCCCTGGGAGACGGTCGCGCAGTTGCGTATGGCGGCCGATGTGAACCTCTGCCTGATGGGCGGGTTCAGTTTGATCGAGGCAGCTGCCAGCGGGAAACCCGTTATCGCCTATGATGTGGAATGGCATGACGAACTCATTCGCAACGATGAAACCGGCTTTCTTATTCCAGAAGGGGACGTCGCTGCCGCCACGGAAGCGATACTGTCGGCGTTGGACAGGCCGGAACATGCGGGAAAACTTGGCGCCAATGCCCGCAACGTCGCATTCGAACGGCATTCGCTTGCTGCCGCTTCCAGGCAGAAGGTGCAATGCTATCAGGCGTTGCTTGGCCGAGGCTGATCCGGCTGTGGACGGGCGCGCCACGCTGATGAACAATCCGGCGGGTGCGACGACAGAGAGCCGATCGGTCCGGGGTATAGCCGTTAACGCAGAGGACGTCTCGTGAATGCACTGGTTCGAAGCTTTCTTTGGCTGTCGGGATCGAACGCCGTCAGTCTGCTGCTGGGAATCGTCGTCAGCGGATTGCTGGCCCGTATACTTGCTCCCGGAGAAATGGGTATTTTCGGGCTTATTACTGCTGTAGCGTCGCTTGTGGCCACGGTCGTACTGGGTTGGCTGCAGGCGCCGCTGCAGCGCTTCGGTAAAGAGGCACTGGAACGAACCGGGCGGCTGCAGGCTGTTTGGCGACTGCGGCTACCGTTGTTGACAGCGGCAGCCATCGTTGCGTTACCCGTATTGCTCCCGCCCGCAGCGCAAGTGTGGGCTGAAGCGATCGGTATTCCGTGGTCATGGACGCTATCCGTTGTTATCGGAATGGGGGTTGCCACGCTCTGGTTCCAGGCCGAAGTGTCCACCGTATTCACGATTACCGAACGGTTTGATCTGCTGGGATCACGAATCGTCTGCATTCGCTTGCTGTGGGCCGTTGCACTTACTGTGATATGGACCTCGAACGGTTCGCTGTCACCAGTAGCGATCATTGCGATCAGCTGGAGTATTACGGCGATTGTGACGTTGGTTATGTGGTTGTGGATGACGGTCGCACGTGTGCCCGAGAAACCCGTTGCGAATACTGAGTTTCAGGTGACCACGGGCGATATGGCGAAACACGGTGCACCCGTTATTGTCGCTACGCTGGTTGGATACCTTTCGGCATACGGTGACCACTGGCTGATCAATCACACCCTCACGATGGCGGACGTTGGCCAGTACCAGGTGGCCTATCAGCCATTTCTGATCATTGTCGGGGTTCCCGGCGTCTTGAGCCAGATCTGGCTGCCCAGAATCATCCGTGAGGCGGCCGCAAACAAACTTGACGTCAAGCGTGACATCCAGTGTCGTTTTCCGGTAATGCTGACCGTGTGGCTCATGGTTCTTCTGAGTATAAGCGCGATCGTTCCCGGACTCTATATTGCGGTTTTCTCGGAGCGTTACGCCGCAGGTGTGCCCGTTTTGATCATCCTTCTGGCCGGCGCCGTGTTCAGCAGCCTCACCTACGGGTACACGTCCTATTTTAATCTTCAGTCGCGCCTCGGCCACAGCGCCTTCTACCATGCGATCATGACCTCGTGCAATCTGGCGATATCATGGTTTCTTCTCAGGCGAATAGGAATCATCGGCGCCGCGATCGGTACAATGGCGTCGTTTTGGATCGGCGGTGCTCTGTATGCCTGGGATCAGCAGCGTTATTATGCTGTACGCGATCGCGGTCAGTTTATACTCGCATCCGTTGCAGCCGTGGTGCTGCTTGGGAATCTTGCCTTTCTGGACCAGATTCTCATGCGTCTCATCCTGGCTCTGTCGGGAACCGTGATGGTCGTGTGGATCGCCCGTCGCCACCGCTATTTCGACAGTGTCGATTTCACGGCGTTACCGTGGTTGTCGAACGGCTTGCGGCTGCGGTTGGAAGCGATTCTGGTATCGACTACAGGGGATACCCCATGATTCCCACAGCTGCCGTCACGGTCTTTGTTGCCGTGACAATTTTCGGTGTTGCGATACGGATGGCGCCATTCCTGGTCAACCCGAGGCTCGGTATCGATAACTGGTATTGGCTACTGTGCGCCAGGGACGTTCGGTCGCGTCGGCGGTTGCCGCCCGATCTTCCCTGCTTCATGTTGGAAACCAGTGAACAGTGGTATCCGCCGCTGTTCTCTGGTGTGCTTGCATTGCTGCCGCAGAATCTGCTCGAAAACCACGGCGGCAAGCTCGCTCAGCTTGTCGATCTTGTCCATGCGATCCTCATCTACTGGTGCGTGTACCTTGCCGGCGACAACGTAACAGTTGCGGCAACAGCAGCGCTGTCGTATGCGATCGCATTTTTTCCGGTACAATACAATTGCCAGCTGCAACCCCGGGGCCTGGCCAACCTATTGCTGACCGTGTTCATGATCGGGCTGTGGGGGTATCTTGACAATCAACAGGTGTGGATGTGGTGCGTACTTGCAGCTGCCGGCGCGGTGATTCTGCTGTTGCACAAGATGACGAGTCAGATTTGGGTGGTATTCGTCATCGCCTTCGGCCTGTGGTCCGGGAAGGTGGCAATCACTGCGCTTGTGCCGGCTTCTGTACTCGTCGCCGTGATAATTTCGGGAGGGTTCTACGTAAAGGTTCTGCGGAGCCAGTGGGATATCATCACCTTCTGGCATCGGAATATCCGTTTCCTGAACAGCCACCAGTATTACGAATCGTCGCGGTATCGAAAGCCGGGATTCACATCGACCGCGCTTCACCGGCCCGGCGTATCGGGGCACGTGAAGAAAGCGGCGATGATCGTCGCGTACAATGTCTTTATCCTCATCGTACCGGTCCTGCTGCTCGCTGGCGGCGGACGCGTTGGCCATGGCCCGGACGCCTTCTTATGGATCTGGCTTGGTGTGACGTATGTCTGGGTTTTTGCCACCACATTCGTACCCTTTTTCACAGCACTGGGCGCCGGCGTCTACTATGTGTACCAAAGCTTTCTTCCCCTGTTCCTGCTTGGTTGTCGGTATGTCGACGGCGCATCACAGTCCGAAGCATATATACTGTACAGCGCATGGGGCGTTGCCATTCTCGTGTCACTATGCGGGTATGGCCGCTTTCTCCACAATATCAGGAAAACCGGTTCTCACGCACTCACCGACGACCTGCGACAGGTCCTGGACACGCTCAAAACGGAACCTCACGACGGTGTTTTCTGCATTCCATTCAAGTTGCCGGATCTCACAGCGTATTGGACAGGGAAGAAGGTATTCTGGGGTGGGCACAGCATGGGGTTCCACCGTTTGCTCCAACCCTATTTTCCGCTCATGCAGGCGGATGTAAAACAGGTGCTGCAGGAAAATTCCCTGCATTATGTGCTCTACTGGCACGGCTACCTGGATGCGTTGATCGACATTGGGCTGGACACCTCTACGGACATAAGATCCATAATCCGATGTGGTGAATTCGAGCTGTTCGAAGTGACTAAAGACTAAGCTGAATAATTCATACAGCCCTTGCTGCGGCTGCGTAACGCGTTGATCCGAAGCCCGCTAAGCAGCCTCGGGACGACGTTGTACGAATTAATCAGGCCAAGCTGTTGCGTAGTGCCGTATACGCACCGAATTTTTGGCCACGTATTAGTTGGTGGTCGCTCAGTTGTGGTATCCGCTAAAACCGTGAGCCAGTGTACAGCATCGCAATACGTCCATTTCCACTTCGAACGACGTCTGGAATTGCGAACGCCGCGCCGCCATTTCGGCGCCGACCTTTAGTCCGGCCGTGTGCAAGTCTATCAGCGGTTTCGGACCGACGTAATCCGTTGTTACGCTCATGCGGCCGGGAGCGGCAAACGCCTCGGGAGTGCACCTGATTCCCAGTTCGGTTAAGTGGCGCCGGTCCGCGCGACCGCAGATATGCACGACCACGTGGCCCGGATTGTGTCGCGACAGGCGGAGGCTGTCAATACCGCCATCGTCAGAAAACAGCGCGCCCATATACTGGTGTTCGACAACGACGGTCGCATCGGAATCGATGATCTTGTCGATCGCGTGTTCGACGTCGTCAATACCGGTCGCGGCAACCTCGATAGCGACAACATCCGCGCCGCACTCGTGCAGCACCGTCGCCGTGTGTGCAGCCATCGGGCCGCTGCCCAGGACAGCTATGCGGACGCCCATGATCTCAATATCGGCGGAAAGCAGCAGCTTTGCCGCCAGCCAGCCGACGTACCGGAATGTCTGCAGATCGGGATGGTGTTCATTGGTGCCGAGTACGGGAATGTCTTTGTTGCGGCAACACTGCAGATCGAGATCGGCTGCGCGGTACTCCCATGTTTCCCACATTAGTGGAACGACCGCCTGTGGGTGAAGGCGAGCAATTAATGGGGGATCAATAGGGCGGACGAAACCGAGATTGGTCACGATATCCGCGTCCGTGATACGGCGATCGGTTCGGGTCGGTAGGATCTCGATGCGGTCGGCGAGCCCGCTTTTTTGGGCCAGTTCGGTCGTCTGGGATATTGCGTCAGTGGCGGTGGCGTAGGCGGAGTCGCGCGTGAGGCAGAAAACCTTCTCTGCTCCCGCGAGCGCCGCAATCACAGGCGTCAATGCGTAGAACCCTGATGCTGCTTCGGTCAATACGATCATACCGGAAAGATCTAATGCGAATGTGTCGATGGCGTTGCGAACCAAACGATGGCAACGGTCTATATTCATGGCGTCAGATTCCTGATGCAATCAACCCACGGCGCCGGTCATCGCGAGATCGGGCATGGTGCCTGGCGACCGAGCGGCACCGCCAGACCGGCCATCCCTCCTGGAGGGCGAGCGGCCTCGCGAGCCGGCAACTATGTAAGGCTTTGCCGTATTCCCGCAGGACAGTGAGTGGTGTGAATCGGCAACACCTTGCGCTCTCCGTTGGAGTTCACGATTTATCGTGGGTTTCAGGTCACGTTGAGCAGTACGCATGGCGTAGCGCAAGCACGCTAAAGCGCGAACTCCAACGAAAATCTTGCAATGTACCACCACGCCCTTCCATTTTGTGACTAACTCCTCCGTGCCCTGTAGCCGCTTTAGCAGCAACGCCTGCCCTACTGGTGTAACGACCGGCAACACCAACGGAGTATGGCTTGGATATAGCCGCAAAATGGCACAATACCCGCAAAAGGGTTTATGATAAAAACACCCAATGTCCGGCGAATTGGCCACGTGTTGTACGCCCTCCGTTGGCGTTCACAGCTTCAGATGTGGCTTTTCGGGCGCCTCTCCAACGCACCTCACACATCCGAAGCTGCGAACGCCAAAATCGACGTTTGCCGCGACCTTCAGTCGGTCCGTGTCGTTGCGCGTTCCTCCTACAATCGAACGTTGATTTCAGCCTCACAATGCACGTATCGCGTCGGCCACCCGTATCACATCGGCTTCCGTCATCGCGTTGTGCAGTGGAATGGCCATGGTGTGGTCGTTGCAATCCCGGGCGGCCGGATAGTCGTCGGGTGCAAGGTTGAAACGGTGTTGGTAACAGTCCTGCAGATGTACGGCGTGTGTTCCCGGCCGGGTGGCAATGCCGCGAAGCTGCAAGGTTTCCATGATCGCATTTCGTGAAGCCGGGGCGTCTGTGGCACTTACGTACGTGACGAACGACTGCCATGCGTGACATCCGCTCCCCGGTTCCTGCGGCAAGCGCAGCCACGGCACGTTGGCCAGTCGTTCTCGATACAGTGCGGCGAAGCGCCGACGTTCGTCGACGAACTGCTTGAGTTTTGCGAGCTGCGCTCTGCCCACAGCGCCTTGCAGATCCGTCATGCGATAGTTAAAGCCGCAATAGCGGAACGCCGGCAGGCGATACGGCGCCGGCCCGGCATGCCGTTGTTCTTCAGAGATGCTTGCGCCGTGGTTGCGGAGCTGAACCATTGTTGCGGCGAGCGTATCATCATTGGTGGTGACCATGCCGCCTTCACCGGTGGTGATGGACTTACGCGGATGAAAAGAAAAGCTCGCCACATCACCGAGCGAACCGGCATATCGCTCGCCGTCCGCCATCGCGCCGGCGGCGCACGCGGCGTCTTCGACGATTGAGACATGCTCCGGCACGAGCCGGCGAATCGCATCGATATCGGCGCACAGCCCGAAAAGATGTACCGCAATGATCGCTCTGGTCTTCGCGGTAATGCATCCCGAAACACAGGCAGGATCGAGATTGAATGTGTCGCGGCAGACATCGACGAATACCGGGGTGGCGCCGCATTGTACGACCGCGTTCGCAGTCGCGATCCAGGTAAATGCAGGTACGATCACTTCGTCGCCCGGACCTATTTCCAATGACGCCAGAGCGAGGTGCAATCCTGTTGTACAGGATGTCACGGCCAGCGCGTGTGCGACGCCGTGATGGCCGGCAAACGCGTTTTCGAATGCGGCCACCTGTGGGCCCTGTGTGAGCCAGCCGCTGGCGAGGACCTCGCTTAGCGCCTCGTACTCTTCGGCGCCAAAGACCGGCTTGGCGATAGGTATGTCCGCGTTATTCACCGGTAACGTCCGCAGCGCGCCACTGTATGAGCCGCTTCAAGCCGTCCTCCAACGTGATCCGATAACGGAAGTCGAGATCCCGAGAGGCTTTTTCCGGGCATCCGATGCGATTCTGTACCAGCCGGCGACTGTCGTCGGCGGAATACGGCCTGTATTGAACCTGCAATGTCGATTTTCTCAGTCGAAGAATGGTTTCACACAGTTCACGTATCGATGTTTGAATGCCGGTTCCAACGTTGTAGAATCCACACACAATCTCAGCGCGGACGGCACAAATGTTGGCGCGCGCGATGTCTTCGACATAGATAAAATCATACGCCTGACTGCCGTCGCCATTGACCGTAGGTGACGCGTTTTGGTCGACCTTGTTCAATACGATAGGGATCACACCGCTGTAGGCCGCAAACTGATCCTGATGCGGGCCATATACGTTCATATACCGAAGGCCGACTATAGAGATACCGAATCGATCGTGGTAGGCCGCACACATGGCTTCACCGGCGATCTTTGTAGCGCCGTAGAAATTCCTGTTGCGAAACGGATGGTCCTCGGTCATCGGGACCTCCACTGCATCGCCATAGACCGATGCAGACGAGGAATAGATGAGTTTCTTTACGTTGTTACGGACGCAGGCGTCGAGCACGTTGAACGTACCGTGGATATTTACGTCGAAGGCCGTTCTGGGAAAGTCGTTGCAGTGCAGCAGCCACATGGCCGCGAGGTGGAAAACGCAATCGACGTCCGCCATCGCAGCGTCAAGAATATCGGTATCGCGTATATCGCCGCCCAGCGGAAACACCATACACCGTGGATCTTTCAGCGAATCTTCAAGGTATTTCCGGCGACCGCGCACAAAATTATCGTATATAACGACCTCGCCGACGTCGTTATTCAGCAGCTCCTTCACCACAAAGCTGCCGATGAAGCCGGCGCCGCCGATAACCAGAATTTTCTTGTGCGCGATATCCATAAATCACCTCACCCGGTTGCCTGTCAAAGCGCATCGGCAAGCTTCACTACCATTCCCTTAAGTGCCTCGTCGCGAAGATACTTCAATTGGGATTGATCTTCAAGAGAAATTGAATGTGTGCGTACCGATACGTCGAAGCCAACGGTATCGTCGCCGTCTTCGGCCCAAATGCAGGTGGCGTCAATCTCGGCGGATGCTCGCGACGGGTGTTCCATGCTGCGGTTTCTTACCGAAAGTTTCGTAAACGTCAATTGGCCGGCCGGCGGTTTTTCAGTATTGAACGCTGCAGCCAGGGCCTCTGCCAATGACGGAGCCTGGTCGGCGGGAACGCCGGCAATCACGATCTTTAATTTTCCGGCATGTGTTTCGGCAACAACCGGTGGAATGGTAGCGGGCGCGGGTATCTCCGTAACCGAGATTTTCATGCCCAGCTCGTCACTGCCGCAACCGGTTAGAAGCACAGCCGCGACTACGGTATGTAGTGCACGCAGGAATGTCATAGGGAGCGATGTTCCGTGACCGAGTTTTGGATTGGCGAACACCGACGGCATGTACGCTGCGTCGACGTGCACCGTGTATTCGGCACAATGCCACGCAACGGCTTGGCTCGCCACTCCGAGTGTGGAAATTCAGTAAACATCGGAAAGGTTCGACACTGCGCGGTTCTTCTCGCAGCGACCTCACTTAAGCCGTGAATTCAGAATGATCGATTTGTTAATTTCCGATTTTCACTGATGTTACGTCGCCGCGCCTGTCAATCGGCCCCCTTTCGGGCCACACGGTACATCGGCGCGGGCGTCGGTATCCCTCACCAACCGGGCTGAAACCATTTAAGGAGACCTGAAATGACACGTGATATGACGTACCTCATCGACCTTGCCGTGGAAGCCGGCCATCGAATAATGGAAATCTATGAGTCCGACGATTTTGATATCGAAAACAAAGCCGACGATTCCCCGTTAACCAAAGCCGACACGGCGTCACACCATATCTTAAAGGATGGATTAACGGAACGTTTCCCGGATATGCCGGTTATCTCAGAGGAGGGCAGTGGAATTGCGTACGACGACCGCCGCTCGTGGGACCGTTTTTGGCTGGTCGACCCGTTGGACGGTACCCGCGAATTTATCAGCCGAAACGGTGAATTCACGGTGAACATTGCGCTCATCGAGAATCGGCGGCCGGTCTGCGGTGTGATCGTGGTGCCGGTTACAGGAACCCGCTATTTTGCAAACCGGGAGGACGGCGCGTTCCGCCAGGATCACGATGGAATGCCGGTCGCGATACACACGGCCGGGAATGGGCGCAATGACGCGCTCACGGTGGTGCAGAGTCGGTCTCACGCGGCGGCAGCGGAAGGCGAGTTCTACAGCCAATACAATTTGAAAGACCGGGTTTCTCGCGGCAGCTCGCTGAAATTTTGCATGGTGGCGGAAGGCGCAGCCGACCTTTATTTTCGCTCCGGCCCGACGTGGGAGTGGGACACTGCTGCCGGGCACGCTATTGTATTGCATGCCGGTGGAAAGGTATTGATAGGCAATGACGACCTGCTGTACAATAAGCCCAGCCTGAAGAATGATGACGGATTTTTATGCGCTGCGCATGGTGGCCTTTTGGACGAATTAAGCTGACGTCATCCAAATCAGGCGCGGCTATCCTGCGCCGCACCGAGTGTGCGGTTAATTGCAGCTTCGAACGTAGCCAGCTTGAACGGTTTGTAAATCACGTCCCGAAACCCGTGGGCCTCGTAGTTGGCCATGGCTGATGTATCAGAATAGCCGCTCGCCACGATCGCTTTCACGCGGGGATCTCTGGCTTTTAACTGCCTGATCGTTTCCAGCCCACCCATACCGCCGGGTATTTGCAGGTCGAGAATCACCGCGTCAAAAGGCCGGCCGGATTGCTGTGCGCGGTCGAATGCATCAAGCGCTTCCTGGCCGTCGCATGTGATGGTGACAGCGAAGCCCAGTTCTTTCAGCATTTCGGCGGCTACGTCGCGGACGATTTCCTGATCGTCCATTAGCAGGATCGTACCACGGATGCCGGCCGGGTTGTCCGGCACCACGCAATCGCTTGTGGCGGCATCATTGCAAGCCGGCACGTAGATTGAAAATGTGGACCCGTCGCCGACCTGCGACTGGAGGGTAATCGTACCCCCGTGTTTTCGTACGGTCGAATAAACGATCGCCAATCCCAGGCCGACGCGATGTTTCCTCGTTGTAAAGAAGGGATCAAAGATCCGGTTGTGCACCGATTCCGGAATCCCGTCGCCGTTGTCGCGAATCGTTATTTTTACATAGGTTCCAGGCTTGAGATTCACGGTGGAATCCAGTCCTACGGAAACGTTCTGGATGTGAAATTCAATTTTCCCGTCCCGGTTCTTCAGGGCGTCGACGGCATTCTCTATGAGATTGAACAGTGCCTGTTCAATTTGATCGTGATCACACTCAACGAGATGGGCGTCGTCGGCGATGAAAAAGTGGCTTTTTATCCGCCTGCCAAAAATCGCACGGTCAACGATTTTCTTGATAACCGGAGGAAGGTGCAGCGGTTGGCGAATCGGATCGCCACCGGATGCGAACGTCACCAGCTTCTGCGTCAGGCGTTGCGCCTTGTCGGCGGAAACTTCAGCGGATTCGAGTATACGGTTGAATTTGGCATCAGGATTGGCAACGATACGGCGTAGCAGTGACAAGCTGCCGATCACACCGACGAGCAGGTTGTTGTAGTCGTGCGCTAATCCGGCGGCGAGCACGCTCACTGCCTCATGCTTTTGGCTCTTGACGAGCTCCGCATTGATCCGGTTCTGAGTCGCATGGTCGTGCAGTACGATGATTTTCCCGGCTGTTGTCGACGGCGACGTCATCCGATACGACACCGGCCGCCGTTCGCCGGATCTGGTGACAAGCATGACCTGTCGGGTACGAGTCGCAGCACCGGCGTCGGGATCGACGGGGATGGAGAGCGGATCATTCGACGAATCGTCGCGGACTCGAAAAACGTCGGCGACTGCCAGACCGACCGCACCATCAACCCAACCGGTCAGCTGTTCGGCAACCGTGTTGATGGCGATAATCGTACCATGATCGTCGATAACGATGACACCTTCCTCGACGGCGCACAAAGACGAAAGGACCATGCGGTTCCGGGCGTCGGCGGCATGTTCGCGTTCGCGCAACCGTGCGAGTTCCCGGCGAAGGCGGTGATTCTCCGACAGTAGATCGGTGTCCGGCAGGGTTTGCTGTGTCGAAAAGTCAGATTGGATTACACTCATTTCCTCTCATGCAATCGGTAAGGTCGGTTATCGCATATGCGCAAAAAGTCGATCAAGCATGTAGCACCGGCATCGCGCCTGTAAGAGGACATGGTAATTGCAGAAATTTCTGGTAGTATACAAAATAGTAATTTCAGGAATAAAGTATACCGTATTGCCCCCCGACAATGTGCTGGTCTGCGCGTTCAAACGAGAGCAACCGTCGACGCACCGCAGCCCCTGTGTAACTACAGTATCAATTCGAAAAATTCAAATTTATTCATGGAAATTTTTGGTTCCGTATACCGGTACATCGTGGATTTGGGCGGGTTGACTGACGAAAAAGGAGACGGTCGACCGAATGCCGCGGCGATCGTCCCGCTTGATCACGCCGCCGACAGCCCCGCGCGTCGGTGGTGTCTCGATGAATTTGCGAGGATTCGTGAAGATCTTTCGATGTTGGCGGCGACCATAGACGCAGCCTCCAATCCGACAATAGCGGACACGCAATTTGCGGAGTGCCGGGAGCGTCTTGCAGCGTTGCAGCAGCGTGTTGCGGCTACACCGGCTACAGACCAGAGCGTGATAGGGGACGTGGTCAGTGAAGAGCAGATCACCATGTATCGGACCATCCTTGAGCGCATCGAAGCAGCGGTTAAGGCCGGCAGCGTCGCAGGCTGCTCCGATGTTGCCGCGGCAGACGATGTGGTCGGCGTGGCTGAAGTGCCGTTGCGCGACGAGATCTACAGGCCGCGTTATATCTACGCCGACATACTGATCGCACTTGCCCAGATAGACGGAAAAGTAGAAGATGGCGAACGCGAATTGCTCAACGGCATATTTGAAAAAATGGAATTGGATGCCGGCGTAGTGGACCGGATGTGGCGTGCGCCGCGGTCACTGGATGTAATCGAGGCGATCCTTGGCTCCGTTACAGATTTAACATTCAAATGTTGTCTGTTGAAGGATTGCTACCTCGTGGCGTACGCGGATAGCAATATCGCTGCAGAAGAAAAGAAGTTCATAAAGCACATTTGTTCGGTGATCAGGTTGGGATGTCACCTGGAAACGGCGATACACAATTGGTCGAAGATGGCGATCGAGCAAAACCGCCTGGCGGAGAAGTTGTTCGGTATGGATCTGTCACCGGAACAGCCGGGATAATGTAAGCCTGGCAGGCTGCTGGAAGATCCGGAGGAAAAAGTACACCCGCTCGGACTCGAACCGAGGACCCAGTGATTAAGAGTCACTTGCTCTACCAACTGAGCTACGGGTGTAAATGGTACGCGGAACGCGTCGCCGTTCAATCGTTGGCCGCGCATGGGCAGCATGAATTCATCGACTGTCCGGACAATAATATCTGCTATCAACCGGATTTCAACTGTAGTTATGACACGGCTTCCGGCTCGTACCGACCGCATTGCGCATCGTTTCCGGACAATCAGCGTCTGCTGTTTTCGCCGTCGTCGCAGAATACGGAATGCGCGAGCCTGGGCCGTGCGTCTGGAATCGACAGCTATTATGACGATACAATGTTTTCTTCGATGCCTCTCTGTGTGCGTGTTGGTAAGTTGTTCGACGTCATTTCGCACGTTGGCAGCCGACTGGAAGTCGGCCCTGATGCCTGCCACGGATGCATGGAAAGATACGCCGCAGATATTCACCTTCAACAATGGCGCCGAGCCTGAAAGTATCGATCCTGCCCTGATTACCGGTGTTCCGGAAAGCCGTATTGTGAACGAGCTTTTCGAAGGCCTCGTCACGCTCGACCCGAAAACGCTCGAACCGCGGCCAGGCGTAGCCGATCGTTGGGAGATAAGCGACGACGGTCTGGTGTACCGCTTTCACATTCGTGATGCGGCCAGATGGAGCAACGGATCGCCGGTCACGGCCATGGATTTTTATCGCTCGTGGAAACGTGTTCTGACGCCATCGACCGGTGCAGCATATGTGTATCAGCTATATGCAGTGAAGGGGGCTGCAGCCTACAGCCGTGGCGAAATCTCATCGTTCGACGAGGTCGGTATATCCGTGCCCGATCGGGCGACACTTCGAGTTGAATTGGCGGCGCCGTGTACATACTTCCTGGATCTCGTCGCGTTTCATACCCTCATGCCCGTCCCAGTCGATGCGATCAACGCACACGGTGATCAGTGGGTGCATCCGACGCACTTTGTCGGCAACGGACCGTACGTACTGAAATCGTGGGAGCCCAGGCAGAAGATCGAGTTGGTGCCTAACGATGATTATTGGGATCGCAGTACCTGCAAACTCGAACGCGTCGTGGTCCTTCCTTATGACGACGTCGACACGTCGTACAAGCTTTTTCTTCAAGGGAAGATTCACTGGCTTCCGGCAATCCCGATCGCGCGAATCCACGAGGTCCAGCGGAACCCCGACTACTATGCGATGCCATATCTCGGCACGTATTTCTACCGTTTGAATGTCAATCGTCCGCCGTTCGACGATGTCAGGGTGCGAAAAGCGTTTTCAATGGCGTTGAATCGCGAATCAATTACCCGGCACGTCTTAAAAGGAGGACAGCAGCCGGCATCGTGGTTTTGCCCGCCAGTCGCCGGTTATGAACCGGTGAAGGGGCTGCAATACGACCCGGAAGGCGCGCGCCGATTGCTGCGTGATGCCGGTGTCGATGTTGAGTCTGGAAATACACTGCGTGTTGAACTCCTCTATAATACCAGCGAAGCGCATAAGAAGGTAGCCGAGGCTGTGGCTGCACAATGGAAGAAAAACCTCAACGTCACCGTTGCGTTGCGCAATTCGGAATGGAAGGTTCTGTTGGGCGACATGAGTAATCTGAATTATCAGATTGTGCGTTCAAGTTGGGTCGGTGACTATGGCGATCCGAATACATTTTTCGACATGTGGATCACTGGCGGCGGCAACAATCGAACCGGCTGGTCCAATGCGCGATACGATGCGCTCCTTGCACAGGCAGCGGCTGAGCGCGATAAAGCGCGCCGAAATCTTCTGTTCCAGGAGATGGAGCGCATTCTCGTCGAGGAGGAGTTGCCAATCATTCCACTGTATATCTATGTGAACCAGGGGCTACTGGATGAGGCCGTGTGCGGTTGGTTCGAGAACGTTCGCGATTATCATCCGCTCAAGTATATCTGGCTCGAGGAATAACGCATTTTGCCCGGTTACGTTGTATCCCGATTGCTCCAGGCGCCGGTGGTGCTGTTTGTTCTCGTCACGATTACGTTTTTCATGGTCCGACTCGCGCCCGGCGGGCCGTTTGCCAGCGAGCGTCGGCTGGATCCGGTGATTGAGAAGGCCCTGCACGAAAAGTTTCATCTGGACAAACCCCTACCCGAGCAATACGGGTACTTTCTGGCCGACCTGTTAAAGGGCGATCTTGGGCCCTCGTTCAAACACCGGAATCAGTCGGTAAATCAAATTATTGCCGCGACCCTGCCGCAATCCATCGTCCTCGGCGGCATCGCCATCACAGTGGCGCTGAGCATCGGGCTGGCGGCGGGCGTTGTCTCCGCACTGAAGCACAATACCTCGTGGGACTACACCGCCATGACCGCCGCCGTTGTCGGTATCAGCCTACCGACATTTGTAATCGGGCCGCTGCTGCAATTGCAGTTTGCCGTTTACTGGACGTGGCTGCCTCTGGCAGGTTATGAAGGAATGGGCAGGCCGTCATATCTCGTTCTGCCCGCAGTGACGCTTGGCCTGCCGTTCGCGGCACGAATTGCCCGTCTGATGCGCGCCGGCATGCTCGACGTATTGCAACAGGATTTCGTCCGGACAGCGCGGGCCAGAGGCATGCCTGAATACATCGTCGTCTTCCGTCATGCCTTCCGGGGCGGTATTCTGCCAGTCGTGAGTTATCTTGGCCCGGCTTTTACTCAGATTTTGACCGGATCGCTGGTTGTCGAGAAGATTTTTCAGATTCCCGGGCTCGGGCGGGAATTTGTCGAAGCAGCATTGAATCGGGATTACACCCTGGTCATGGGAACGGTCATTGTCTATGGCGTTTTTGTTGTCGGATTCAATCTGGCAGCGGATATCGCTTATGGTATTCTGGATCCACGTGTGCAATACGAGGGTGCGTAGATGACAGGCCATCAAACGACTCCTGCGCACGATAGCGGTATCGGCAAGGGCACTTCAGTAACGCCGGTTAAAGGCATGTCATTGATGCAGGTGTCGATTCGGGTATTTATGCGCAATCGATTGGCGACAACCGGTCTCGTATTGGTCGTCGCTATCGTACTGGCGGTTGTCGTCGGTCCCTGGTTTTGTCGTCACGACCCCACGATATTACACCCCTGGATCGGGGCCCGTCCGCCTGGGTTCACGCACCCGGCGTGTCACAGCGAAAATACCTTTCAAGTCGGAGGCCGGGCTGATCTGCCGGCGGCGCTAGAGGATACGTCGGCGTTGAGGATCACCGCAGAGACAAGCACCTATGAGACTGTACGAATTGCCCTGCGCCGTGGGCGCGTAAAGCGCATTTCACGTCTTGACGGCGCTGTGGCCCTCGAATCGTTCTCGCTCGATTCCGAGTCGATGCAGGCGTATGAACTGTTGGAGAACGGTGAACTCGGCAGGCAGTTTTCGAAAACAACGATTCAATCCGGCGATGAACCGCCGCCCGGAATGTTCGCACCAGGCCAGCGCGTGATGATGATTCAGATCGAATCGCCCGGCGCAGCAGTGATATATGATATTCAGCTCGCGCACGGAACGGTTGCCGCGATCACTGCAGACGGCGAAAGCCGTGATCATGTGAGGATCGCGGGTGCGCGTATTCAGGAGATCTCCGCCGACGGCACGCTACTGCAGCAGCGCTACCTGCTGGGCACGGACGAGCTTGGTCGGGATCTGCTCAGCCGCGTGCTCTATGGCGGCAGGATATCGTTACTCATCGGAATTGTAGCAACGCTTGTAAGTCTCATAATAGGTGTATGTTATGGTGCTGTATCCGGTTATGTCGGCGGTCACGTTGATCGGCAGATGATGAATATCGTCGATATCCTGTATGCGATTCCATTCATGTTTCTGGTTATCATACTGTTGGTTTTATTTGGTCGGAATATTGTCATATTGTTTGTTGCGCTTGGCGCCGTGCAGTGGTTGACAATGGCTCGTATTGTCCGCGGCCAGGTGCTCACACTCAAGCAGATGGCATTTATCGAGGCGGCGCGAATGAGCGGCGCCGGTCACTGGCGTATTATATTGCGGTATCTCATCCCCAATGCAGCCGGCCCCATTGTTATATACGCCACACTGACCGTGCCCCTGGTTATCCTGGAGGAAAGTTTTCTGGCATTCATCGGCCTGAACGTTCAGTTTCAGGGAAAGAATCTCGATTCCTGGGGATCTCTGATTCAGCAGGGGATGATCGCCGTCGGTATGGATGGGAGCCGCGCGTGGCTCTTGATTGTGCCCGCCGTGGTCATGGCGCTGGCATTATTCGGGCTGAATTGTCTGGGAGACGGGTTGCGGGATAGCCTGGATCCCCGAACAAGGAATCTGTAATGCCCGGCGATACTCCCAAAGACAGAGGGTTGCGGGCGCGGGTGCGGACATTTCGCATGAAATGCATGGACCCCGATGAAAATTCGGCGACACAACGCCGTGACATCGCAGCGCTTGAGCGTTCGGTGTTGTCCCGGCGCCTCTCGATCTGGATCACATATTGTCTTCGCAATACGCCGGTGTCGCCAAATCAGGTGACGGTGTGTTGGGTGCTGTTGGGCGTAGCCGGCGCATCGATGCTGGCCGTGAACACATTTTCGGTATCCGTCGCGGCCGTGGTTGTCTTATATATAGCGTGGTTGCTTGACAACGTTGACGGCGAGTTGGCCCGGTTCAGAAAGCAGTTCTCAACCATCGGCAATTTCGTTGACATGGTCGGTCACCAACTCGTGTTTCCGTTGATCTTTGGCGCGCTTACCGTAGCACTCGTTTCCGATGGCGCTGGTCCCGTGTGGATCATGATGGGTATTTCCGCGACTGTATTTACCTCCCCGGTGACAAAGATGGGCGAACAGGTGATGCTGATTCATGCTCTGGCTCTAATCGCAGCCTATCGCCGCGGAGTAGTGCCTGGGGCTGTGCCTGTGCCTGTGCCCGAGGACTCCCGCCCGGTTGCGCGGCCGACGCTGAGCAGCCTGTTACAGGACGGTATCGGGGTGGTCTTTACTCATACCGGTATCCTCTACCTGCTGATACTCGCGGTGCTGTGCGATGCGCGCTATGGATTTGTGGCTCTGTACGGTATCGGTATGCCGGCGATTATCCTGCCTAAGCTCGTGCTGAAGGTGCGTGCAATCGGAGCTGTCGCCGGCGATCCGTCGGAACTGGAACAACGGATAGAGGCAAGAACCTTGCAGTAACGTTATGTATGCGCGGCTTCCAGATATCGACTATGCACTTGCCCGGTTGCCGCAGGCGACGCCGAATACCGGCCCACCATTCACGTTCGCCTATGCGCGGACGGCACTGAAATATGGGCTGGGCATGCTCCGACTCGGCCACGGCGATAAGGTCCTTGTCCCGGAGTTTATCTGCGAGACGCTGATTCACCCGATGACACAGGTGGGCGTGGCGCCAGTGTACTTTCCGGTTTCGAGCACCTTCGAGCCGGAATGGGATGCGATCGAAACGCTGGTAACGGATGCGGTCAAGGCGATCGTATTGGTTCACTACTTCGGATGTCCGCAGGACGTTTCCGCATACCGGCGTGTCTGCGACCGATATCACCTGAAGTTGATCGAGGACAACGCACACGGATTCGGTATGGTCATCGATGGTACGCAGGGCGGCTGTGCCGGCGATATTGGGCTGGTGTCGTTGCGCAAGACCCTGCCGATTCCGAATGGGGCCATACTGCACGTCGCGGCCGCATCCGCGGCCGAAGATATTCCGGCGCTTCCGGCCCAGCCTGTGCATGTGCGATGGAAAGCGACGCGTCGCCGGGTCGCACGTAAAATGGCACGACATGCACCGCGCCTGACGCAACCCGATTACACGTCGCAGGCGGCGTTTAGGGAAGCCCCCATGCCGGATTGGTCGATGCATCAGGCGACCTGGGACTACTGCTGTACTGTCGATCCCGCCCATGTCGCAGAGGTGCGTCGCTGCATTTATGCCGTCTGGGACACATTTGTACGGGAATGCGGTCTCGAGCCGGCGTGGACTGGGATTCCGAATAACGCAGCACCGCTGGTTCTGCCCGCATACGCCGGGAATATTTCGCAGCGAAATCGCTGGTTTCACTGGGGCATGCGGCACGGGGTCGATGTGCATTCGTGGCCGACGTTTCCAGAGAGTCACACCGGTGCGCACCCGCATGCGATGGAGCTGTGGGAACGCCTGCTTTGTTTCCCGATCCATCAGGAAATGGATGGTTGTGCATTGCGGCGGTTTCTTGATTCGCGACGCGAGTGTCTGTGATCTTCGTGCCCGCTGCAATGCGGGTACACTCCGACAGCAATCACGTAGAGGTCTGAGTCGACCAACATGGGGTAACCTCCATTCCTGGCCGGATGCCGTAACTCCGGGTTGCGTTCCGGTTCGACGGCCGGATAGTATCTGCCATGGGTACGGTGACCAAAGTATACGACAGCTTCGACGATGTGGAAGACCAGTGGTTGCAAGCGCAGGCCGGCGGCAGCTGTTACGGCTTTCAATGCCTGGATTGGCTAAAAACGTGGTATAATCATATTGGGCAGTACTTGAACGTACGGCCTGTATTCGTCGTGACTACCGACGACAGGAACAGACCGTGGATGCTCAGTCCGTTCAGCATCAGAACGGTTAATGGCAGTAGGGTTTTGAGTTGGCTGGGAGGCGACGAGACCGATTTCCATGCGCCGCTTCTCGGACCGGCGTATGATCACGATTGCGATGCGGCGGCGTTCCAGGTGCTATGGCGTCAGACGATCAGGCTGCTTCCGCGTGTCGACGTGGTGCATTTTGATAAACAGCCGGAATGCATAGGCGACTTCGCGAACCCGTTCATGCATCTTCCAGTTCGCCACCATGCCATGAACCACACCGTCGCGCTGGCGGAGCCATGGATGGTTTTTCGGGATCGCCGTCTGCCGGCAAAAGCCCGGGCGGACTCGCGTCGCCGGAGGAGGCGACTGGAGGAAAAGGGAGCCGTTTCGTTTCGTATCGCTGCCTCCGCGGCAGAGGCCGATACGATTACGGCGACCATGATACGTCAGAAAAGCAGGCGCTATATACAAACCGGTGTCCTCGATATGTTTACAGTTTCGCCGTTTCGCCGATTCTACCGCTCGCTTGCAGAGCAATACGCCGCTTCGGGCCGAATACACGTATCCGCGTTGTATTGTGGAAACGATATGGTGGCGACGCATTGGGGCATGGTGCATCGCGATCGGTTCTATCACATCATGCCGGCTTACGACGCCGACGGCTACGGAAGATTCGCGCCGGGGCGCTTGCTGCTGGAACAGCTCATGGAATGGTGCTGCAACAAGGGACTTCGGGTTTTCGATTTTACCGTCGGCGATGAAGGCTACAAACGGCTATGGTGCGATACCACGTACCCGCTATACGAGTATATCGAAGCAGTGCGGGATCGTGGCCGACTCTATGTGCTGCGGAACGATGTTGTCAACAAGATACGCGAGGCGCCTGCGTTGCACCGTGTGATAACCCGTCTGCGCAACAAACGGGCGCAAAATACCCGTCGCGACGGGTAGGCACTGTCGGTCCCGTCACGCAGCCGTGAGCCAGTCGATTACCGTGTGAAAGAGTCGTTCTTGCGAGCGCAGCGGCGTGAATATGTGATCCGCACCTGGTATTATCGCTGTGGTTAGGTGTTTCGACGCGATTGTATCGCGACAACGCTCTTCCAGGTGGGATACCAGGTAGAGTTGTCGCGGATCGAGTTCGTTACCTACGATCAGGGTGCGAGCCCGGTGGTCTGCGAGCTTATCGAGGTCGGCCACGACTTTGTCGATTACCGTTGCTGAGCCTTCCTCTGTTTCGAACAGGCCCTTCAGGCGGTTCAGGATCATGTCGTACTCCGCCTTGCCGCTAAAAAAATCACGCCACCGTTTCGGGTTCGTCAAGACTCGCGCCCAGTATTTTGTGTCGCGCGAGTCAACAAAAGCCGTTGAATTATCATCGAAGAAGAGCGGATTGATTAGAACCGCACCGCAAATTCTGGGGTCTGCCTGCGCGGCGTCCAGGGCAGTAATGGCGCCGGAACAGATACCTAGCGGGACAAACGTAGAGCAACCGAACGCCGCCAGCTGCTCCGTCGCTTCGAGGGTTTCGTCGAGGGCCCGTTCGTTGAAGGACCGGTCCGACATGTCGCTGCTGCTGTCGCCACGGCCGGAAAGATCGAATCGGAGGCTGGAATATCCGCGTGTTGCGAGCAGCCTGGCAAGCTTCACATATAAGCGATTGGGTCCGCATCGGTGTATCAGGCCGGCATTCAGGAAGAGGATCCCAGGCCGGTTGGCGCCGGATTTCTTGCTGTGGCAGATGATCCCGACCAGATTTGCCGCGTTCCCGAATCGAACGACATCCTCGCGTACGAATAGCTTAGGATCAATGAGCGGCGCCCGTTTCCCGCCGCCGTCTGTTTCGGGATGCGAAACCGTTGTTTCCATGGCTGTCTACTCCTTTGTGAGATCCTGTTCGCGTTCGGTCAATGGTGTGCCGGCGATGCCTGTTGCAGCGCGGCCTGACGCGCCAGGTAAAGTTCATCTTCAAAGAATCTGGTTGTGGTCCGTCCCCGCCTGAGCGCCTCCGTCGCGCGCTTCGACTCTGGTGCATACGCATCATACAACAGGATCAGTTCGATCCAATACTGTTTCTTGTACGGGTTCACAGCTACGAGCTTTTCGTATAATTCGACTGCATCAAGTCCCCTGTCCGCGGCGATATAAGCTGCCCGCAGCTCCACGTATATCGCGGCATAGGAGTCGTATACATTGCGCAATTGCTCCAGCTCCAGGATCGCACTTTGGACGTCGCCGGCCAGGCGGTGCGACCTGGAACGGGCAATGTGGGCTTTCAATGAATAGGGGTTATTGGCGGTGCTCCTGGCAAATGCCGTTGCGGCATCGGTGTACTGCTGCCGCGATTCCAGCACCTGCCCGAGCCATAGGAAATATTCCGCCTCAGACGCATCCAACTCCGTGGCGCGGCGTAGCGCCGCCAGCGCCTGATCACTGTTTCCGGTTTGCTGGTACGCGACCCCCAGATAGGCCCAGGCTTCCGCTGACTTCGGATCCTGCTGTGTCGCCGTCCTCAACGGTTGCAGCGCGCCGGCAGCGTTCTTGTTGTATAGAAAGCAACGGCCCAGTCCTGTGTTCGCATCGGCATGGTGTTCCCCCAAAGCGATGAGCTTTAACGACCGGTTAAAATAATCGATTATTCTCGGACTCACCGTGTTCCGATTCCTGCCAAGAAGACCTTCTGCCAGATGATTGAGCGCCCGCGGTACCTTGAGGATATCAGGGCCGTTGACGATCGGCGGGAACTCCACCGTCCGGTACGTCGCGATCAAGTCCGCGATAAGCGTGGATGTGTCACGGACATGCAGGGTTTTCGGGGCATTGAATTCGAGGTGCAGGTGATTGTCGGTATTCAACCTCGTGTCGTGGCCGACGAACCGTCCAAGGTCGTTGTTGCCAAGCATAAAGTAACTTAGAATCCCGGCTGCACCGCGAATATTGAGGACATCAAGGTCCTGGCGCAGGAGCGGGAGGGTGTTATAGCACTGTTCAATGCGGTTGTGGTCAACCACAACAGGTGACTCGGAAGCGATGATCAGCCAGTCACCGCCCTGGCAATTCCACAGCGTCGTCTGCGGGAATATGTGTCTTACCGAGGCAATCACCATCCGAAAGTCGGAGGGCGCCAGCGAATAACTCTGAACCCATTGGCACAGAATGCCGCCGGCGTTGAGTCGATTTCGAACGTGTTCATAAAAGTCGACTGTAAACAACGTAGCCGTGCCGGCCATCCATGGATTCGACGGTTCACTAATGATGATATCGTAATTGTTGGGTTCAACAAGCAGATGATTGCGACCATCACCGACGATCATGCGTACACGGGGATCCTCGTAGGCACGGCGATTGATGCGATCAAAATAAGGTGCGGCCTCAAGTACTGCGGGCTCGATCTCCACCAGATCTACCTGTTCGACAGGAAACGCCAGGGACGCTGCCAGCGTCGAACCGCTGCCAAACCCTATTACCAGCGAACGTCGCGGAGCCGGATGCAGCAAATGCGGCAGGCTGCCGCAGAACAGCTGGGTATGCAGATCAATAACTGTGGATGCGTCGGCCTTGGCGTTTACTTTGAGGTTGCGGTGTTCTCCGACTTGCGACACACTTACAACGGCATTCATGCCTTCGCGGTAGAACAGAACCTGGCGATCAAAATTGGCGGCCAATATGTCGACGGTGGACTTGTCCAGCGAGCCGTGCGGCAACACATGCAGCCCGCGGGTAAGGTTTCTGGGGTCCCAACCGTTACGCATATGGAACAATCCGATTACGATGCACGCGGCCGCGGCTACAGGCGCCAGACCTCGCCGCACCGGGCCGCGTGCGGTGAAGGGCATCGCCGCTATACCGATGGCGGCACTGATCACGATTGCCGCAACCGCCGTGCGATGAATCCCGAATAACGGAATCATCACAAAACCGGCGGCGAGCGATCCGACGATATTCCCCGCCGTGTTGGCGAGATAAAGGCTTCCGATTCCGCGACCGATGTCCTGCGGTTTTCTGGTATACAGGGCGACAGATATGGGAAAGGTTGCGCCGAAACAGAGGGTTGGTCCGATCATAAGACCGCTGCAAAGGAACGCACGAAACAGGTTGAAGAGATTCGGATAACCCAGCGTGAGGGAGAAGACACGGAGCGTTGCCAGGTCCATGTATTCATACAGTGGCAAGGCGACCATGGCGCTCGCGGCAATGCCGATTTGCAGCCACGCCCAGTGACTCCCGCGTGCCGAGCCGAGGCTCAAGGCGCGTTTACACAGCGCACTGCCGGCTGCCAGCCCGAAAAGAAACGTCGACAGCATGATCGTGAAGGCGTAGCTCGAGCTGCCCAGTACCGCCGCAAGGATGCGGGTCCACGAGACCTCCAGAAGCATCGCCGCGATGCCCGAAACAAAAATGCCTGCGGGCAGCCATCGAACCGAAGCACTCGGACCTGACTGCGGCCTTGCAGGACGTTCGGCATCTGCGTTGTCCGGTGGGGCATTGCTATCGAGAGCCGGTGCCGGCGCCATGATCGCGATGGCGGCGACGATAAGATTAAGAGCAACAGTAACGGCAAGCGTACCGGTCTTACCGAGTACCGGAATAAGCACAAAGCCGGCCGCGAGCGTGCCGCATACTGCTCCCGCAGTGTTGATGGTGTACAACGCAGCCGTGCCCGACCCGATACCGCGCGTTGTCCGGATATACATACGTGACAGCACCGGCATCGTTGCACCCATCATGAACGTGGGAACGAACAGCACCGGCAGGGTGAGCAGCAACCGTACCGCAGTAAAGACGTGAGCACTTGGGGAAGCCACCTGGGCAAAATAGACGTATATCCATTGCATCCCGTCGACAAGCTGGAACGTGAAGGCGCAGTAGAGCCCGATGATCAATTCGAGCACACCATACGTGCGCAACGGGTTGCGAAAGTGATGCGCATAACGCCCGCTTACGTAGCTTCCAATGCCGAGACCCGCCATGTACGCGCTCAGCACCACCGAGATGGCGTATGTCGTGTTACCGAAGACAAGTCCCAGCAACTTCAACCACAGGACCTCATATACAAGTGCAGCGGTGCCAGACAGGAAGAAGCAGATGTAACCGATGTTCCGTATCATGTGCGGTATGCCGTTTCGGGATTATTCCGGGGAATCTATCCAGTCTGCGACGGTCTGAATGATCTCGCCTGGCGCCAGGTATTGCTCGGCCTCGATCCAAAATCGCGGACTTGGCACGTAGCTATGGCGGGTAATCGCGCCGTGTTGCGCGCATGCAGCTGCAAGATCCGTTCCGGCGCCTTCTTTGACGCCGTCAAGGACGAGGACACGGGTGTCCCGTGTCAGCCTGTGCGGCGTTACGTTCAATGTCGACAGGTCCGTTACCAGGTCTTCGGAAAATGATACGCCCCAGATCTCGCAAAACCCCGGTATCGTTGTATCGACGGTGTCGCACCAGTTGGTATCCAGCTGCAGGTATCGCCACTGTTCGAGAAAATCTTGGCCGGATATCGAATCCCAAAGCGCCAGGCATTGTATGTCGTTGCGGTTCTCTACGCACCGCGCGGCCAAGGCCGCGCCCAGTCGAAGACCGACCAAAGCGACGTCCGATACGCCGGCGCGGGTTCGCAGCGCGTCAACGGCATGATCGAGGTCCGACAGCCACCGCTTGAGGCGGCAACCTTCCGGGTAACCGGCCGAGTCGCCGGTGCCGTAGTAGTCGAACCGCAACACAGGAAACCCAGCGCGAACCAGAAGTTGCGCCAGTGACCTGAGCGGCCTGTGGCTCCTGGCGTACTCTGGCGGCGGCGGGCTGGAAAGCACCACGCCCCTATCACGACCAGTGCCTTCGGGTATGTGGAGACAACCGAACAGTGGTGTGGTCGGCGGCCCGAAAAAGAACGTATCAATGTCGTTGGTGTTCATAACGCAGACGATGTCAAAGCTGATCAAATCCGATGAGTTCTATCCCAAGACGTTCCACCGCGTCTCGCACGTGCGGATCGGTTAGTGCGTCCAGCTCAATCTGACGCTGAACAACGTGGCTGGCGTATCGGTGAACGTATGGATCGGCGCAACCAGGGTGCGTCATGATCTCAGTGACGCCGTCCGGGAGATGTTCGAGTATGCGTATCAATGTTGCCGAATTCATGGCGTCCATGGTCGAGATACCGCGGAAATGATCCGTTGAGCGGATACCGCGTTTTTGCAGGCGGTTGCGCATGTCCCGGCAAAGATATCGTATTAACGTTGCTTTCCACCGTGCGCCCGGCGATGTGGCCAGTGCGCCGGGCGGCGCAGACGTCTCATGTGGTACACGAATACGTCCGATGCCGTATTGTGATGCCAGCTCCATCATAACATCAAGTACGCCTGGCAGAATGTGAATGTGTTTGTGCGTGTCAAGATGAGACGGCGTGAGTCCTGCGCCGAGCACGCGGTCGAGTTGACGCCGGAACTCGGTATCGATTTCAGTGTGTCGCAGTCGGCCGGATGCATATCGTAAAGACAGGACAAACGGACTGTCTGGAAAGCAGCCGTTGCGATCGACGAGCGTGGGGACGCAGGCCGCGCCACTTACTGGAACGCCCCACAGCAGCGACAGGTGAATCCCCGTCCGGAGATCGGGATGCAGCCGGGCGATGCGTACGGCATCGTCGAAACCGGGGTGGTTCGCAATCAGTGTCGCCGAGGTTAGGATACCCGACGTGAATGCATGTTCGATACCCTGATTTATCCCGACGCACAAACCGAAGTCATCGGCGTTGATAATCGCCTTCTTCATTGGCGTCCAAACATAGGTTGTAGCTATAGCGGTTGCAACTTACATTACAAGGTTTTGCCCAGATGCGTTCAATGCATTTCACTTCCCTGTTGCACATCCGCACGATGCTGTGGCCGGGGCCGCCATATGCATTCAATATAACAACTGTATGGGCTACCGCAGGCGACGACATCGCGGCGGCCCGTTGTATCGTGCGTGCCCGATTATGACACTAGATATCATCGACGCCGAACCAGCCGAGTCACTCTGGGATCGCCGCGACATCGCGATCGTGCTGCTGCTGGTTGGTTTGATGGCGGCACTATACCTTCGTCGGATCGGCGATTACGGGTTATGGGATTTCTGGGAACCGAAGTATGCCCAGGCGGTTCGCGAGATGACGGCGCGCGGCGACTACATCACGCCCTATTTCGACGGCGAGATCCGCTGGACCAAACCCATTCTCATCTACTGGCTCATTCTGGTTCCTGTATCGTTCCTCGGCAACAACGAACTCGCAGCACGGCTGCCGTCGGCCTGCGCGGCGATCGCTTGTGTCGTGGTCATCTACATGATGGTACGCAGGCTGGTGAACCGCCGCACAGCGATCATGACTGCCTGCGTTCTGGCCACTCTACCCCAATTTTGCTTTCTGGCCCGGCAGGCCGTGCCGGATATGGTATTGACCGCGTGTCTGGGCGCAACGATGGCATTCGCCGCACTCGGGCGTTTCTCACAAACGCGCAACCGACTCTGGTTTGTTCTCGCGTATACCGCACTTGCGTTGGCATTTCTCGCGAAGGGGCCGGTAGCCGGTGCGATCACGGTCGGCGCCATGATGCTCTTCCTCATGCTCGATTTTCCCTGGTCACGGCTCTCGACACCACGGTCAGCCCTGACAGAATTGTTATCAATTGTCCGTCAATACCATATGGTAGTGGGGGCCGTGGTATTCACCCTGGTGGCTGCTCCGTGGTATGTCGCGATGCTCATCGAGCACCAACAGGAGTATATTGATCAATTTCTTGGTTATGAGAATGTGCAGCGGTTTACCGGAAATGTCAGGGGGCACCGAGGCCTTGCCGACTTCTACGTACGCACGATGTTTCACGGGTTTTTCCCTTGGGGAAGCATGTTGCCCGTCGCGCTTATCATGTACTTTCGCAATCACGAGAAGCGGGACGAGACGTTTCTCTTGCGATGGTATTTTTTGTCATGGTTTCTGGCGATATTTCTGATTTTCACAATGTCAGGAACCAAGATTCAACATTACATCGCCCCGATCCTTCCCTCTACGGCGATCATCATCGGGATGCTGTGGGGGCGTGTGATGCAGCGGGATACGCCACATTGGTGCATGGCTGCATTCCTCCCCGCCATTCCCCTCGCGTACATTCCAGTCCGCGATTTCATAAAGGAAAGCGACAAGTATGTGCTGTTCAATTTTACCAATTCGTACTCACTCTATGACCTTGATGTAAGTCCGTTCCTGCAGTACATCCTGCTGGTATGGGTTCTGGCAATGGCTGTCGCAGCCGTGATGAAGCGGTTCAGGACCGCAGCGGTTATTGCAGTCGGTGCGGCCGCTTGCTATGGCGGGTATTTTTCACAGGTCGTCATTCCCCACCAATCACCTTACCGGTCGCTGAAATCCTACGTCGATACCCACCGTGATCATGCTGTCGCGGGCGATAAAATAATTCACGTCGGGTCGTACCGGCGGTATTCGATGAATTACTATCTCGATAATAATTACATTCATATCGACGACGATGACCTGAACGACGTCATGGTCATGGTAGACGAGCATTCTCGTGTCAGCATTGTCGTAGACGAAAGGCGATTGCGAAGCCTGAAAGATCTGCTTGAACATCACACTCGACAGGAATGGTTCACAATCGCTACCCGGCACAACCGCACAGATATGATAACAAATATTCAGAAGGAAGTACCGCTTTTCTAAGAGAATGTATGAGACCCGTGAGTAAACGAGTGTGTTTTGTGTTGGTGCTGACCCTGGTCATTGCCGGGGTCGAGCCCGTGTGTCTTGTGGTCGCGAAAACGTTGCGATTTATCCACGACATCGCGTTTATTCCGCAATTATTCGAGTTAGAGGATCATCTGGACAGAATCCACGAGATCGCCGACGGTCGCGACACATATCTGGAGATAGACGACGAATTGGGGTGGCGGGTCAAAGCAAACGGCGTGCATGCCCTATATCGTGCAAATCGCCAGGGGATTCGCAGGAATATCGACCACGAGGACACAGCTGCCGAGGGAAAAGTCCGCATCGCCGTTCTCGGCGGTTCGGTCGCGCACGGCGATAACGTGCGGAACGCATTTACCTTTGTTGCGCGGTTGCAGGAAATGGATTCCGTGTATGACGTGTTGAATTACGGGGTCAGTGAGTATGGACCCGGGCAGGCGCTGCTGCAATACGAGCGGTCGGTACGCCGCGATCATCCGGACATCGTCATGGTCACGCTCACAACTCGAGATATTGAGCGTGTCGTGTCTGCATTCGTCCCGTTTCGCGACGAGGATACTGAAGTGCCACTGGGTAAACCCCGTTTTATCCGCCGCGGCAACACACTGGAGCACGATCCCAATCCCCTTGTGTCGGAAGGTGCGTACCGTGAACTCCACGCCGGAGCGATTGACGAGATGAACCGAATCGGAGCGCGGGACTGGTTCTATTTGCGACGTTACGACGATGGCGCCCGGTTGCCGTCGGCTCAACTCTACCGCTTCATTCGGCGTGAGTTTATCGCACGGGATATAACCCTCGACGGGCGTTACAATTCCGAGTCTGAGGCATTCGACATACTAAGACGGATAGTTGACCGATTCTATCACGCTGTCTTGAATGACGGGGCCTTGCCTGTGTTTGTGTTATGCCCTGATCTGGAGGAGATTGAAACATGGTGGGACGACGGGGAGCGAATCAGCGAGCCGCTTCTTACATATCTGAATAAGCACCACTATCCACACCTGGACCTTCAACGTGCGTTCGACGTATACCGCCGCGATATCGACGATGCCGAAATCCTCATGGATGATAACCTCACGCCGCTGGCACACGACATTGCTGCGCGGTATTTAGTCTACTATCTGGAGGCGAATGGATTCACGTCGCCGGCATCGGTTTCCGCGGCTGTGGCCGCGCACACGAACGCTTTCCTGGACAATCAGCTGACAGACTATGTGTTTGTCGCAGGAGAGGTATTTGAAGCGGAGGACGGCTTCCTTATGAACCAGCGATCACCGGTGCTTCAGGCTCAGGATTTCAGTGAGGCGCACGTTGTGACGGTACCGTCGGAGCCGGGTAACGTGGCTCTGGAAAACGCCAAAAGTATCTTCATCATATCAGTGACGCGTCCGTCGGTGTATCGTCTGAAAGCCAGGGTTCTAGCTGCTGATCGGGAGCGTAATTCGATGTATGTGAAGCTCGGAACGGCGGGTTTCGAAACCTGGTACCTCGACGCAAATGCGGAATGGACGTGGCAGGAAACACCGTTCTCTTGGGCGCTCAACCCCGGTCGCTATACATTGGTCATCGCGGAGCGAGAGCCCGTGGTCATGGATAAACTTTCGGTTGTCGAAAACAATCCTTCCCCACCAGCGTCTGACGACGAACAGAGCCGGTAGTTCGACAAGAACTTACCTTAAGGTTGTGCACGCGACATGGTTACTACCGGATAGCATCGCGTTCTTCGCTGTAGCTACGATGTCGCGCAGTATATGCCTCAGAGTTCAGCAGTTTGAGGTAATAGCGCTGTAACGTTGAACGCCCATTTGGGGGCATCAAATCGACGGTGCGGGCGACCACTTTATAGTTCCCCTGTCACATGATCCAAGGGCAAGCCGGTTGCAATCTGTAGCGTGATCCCATCTCGTTGAATTATGGCTTTCGTTCACAGTCACCGCTCAGAAGGAATGTGAACTTCCAACGAGTGTTGCACTTACATGTCTCTTGGTGAAAAAGCCAAAATTCGACATTGCAAAATTAAAGGGCAAAAAAAAGAGAGGCAAACTATTGCCTCTCTCAGAAATTACAGAATTGGGACGACGTGTTCCGCCGCGTCAGCGGGCGCCTCAGTCACATGAAGCATTGCTCCACGCAGTCGTTTTTGTCTGTGCGCTTTTCCAAAGTCGTGCTTTCATGACGGTCTTCCCGGCCGGCGACGCATATGTGAAATTCTGCGTACCTCCACCCGGGTTATTGATATTGCCGCTGCTCCCACCCTCATTAAACCAGACCTTGATACGCGCGATGTCCCACGATCCGTTGACGTGAAAATTTACGGTTTGATCGCAGCAGAATGTGAAGTCAACAGTCGCACCGTTCAGATTCTTGGTAACGGTCGTCCCGCAGGCGGGCCCACCGCCGCCCGAGGCTCCGGACGACCCGCCACTTCCACCACCTGCTCCGCTACCGCCGCCAACACCACTTCCGCCACCGGGCGGATCTGGGTCGCAGGGTGCGGGATTGCTTACAAATTCGCCATAACCTGGCCCATCTCCACTTTGATTGCATCCCGATTTTATCCACACACCGGCAAGGAACTTGCCGTTATGCGAGCCGGTGCCAGAGAAGGTTTGGCTATTTCCACTGAGATTGTCGAATTTCTGTGTGGTCCCATCGACGAATTTCAGTACGACATTTGAAAGATCTTTCGTTGATGTAGTGGTGACCGTCGTGCAGTTTGGAAAGGTCGCATCAACGTCGGGGAGACAATTGCTGTCGCCGTTTGAGCCACCGCCGGATCCCGCACCACTCCCTGCACCCGATCCACTGCCACCGCCTGTGTCGCAACTCTCGGTATTCTGGATTGTCTGGTTCGTCGTTTCACCCTCGCACTCTGACCAGATCTTGATTTTGTCGAGCAGTTTTCCCGCATTGTTGCCAGTGCCTGCAAAGGTCCCGGCCTGGCCACTCACATCATTGAATGTTTGCTTCGTTCCGTCGGTAAACCATAATTTTACCTTCGTCAACTCTCCGGTGGTCTCAGCATCGACACTGAGACAGTCGGAACTGAAAGTCGCTCCAATGTCAGGCGGGCATACGACGCCACCACTGCCGCCACCGGAGCCCGCGCCACTACCGCCACCGGAGCCGGATCCGCCACCCGTGTCACAGGTATTTGGATTCGGGAAGCTGTCGCCGGTCTCTGTACCGTCGCATTCTGCCCAGGCCTCTACATCCGAAACGAATTTTCCGGCGTTGCTGCCAGTGCCTGCGAACGTGCCGGATTGGCCGCTTAGGTGACTGAACGTTTGCTTTGTGCCATCGGTAAACCACAGCTTGACCGTTGTCAAGCTTCCGGTAGTAGTGATCTCGACCGAGAGACAATCTGAGGAAAATGTGGCCGATGATTCTGCCGGACAATTTGCGCCACTACCACCGCCACTGCCCGCACCGGATCCACCGCCACTGCCCGCACCAGATCCACCACCACTGCCCGCACCAGATCCACCACCGCTGCCTGCGCCGGACCCACCGCCGCTGCCTGCGCCGGATCCACTTCCGGAGCCGCCTGGGTCGCATGTATTCGGATTGTCAAAAAATTCAACGACTTCAGTGCCATCACATTCTACGCGGACGAATATACTGTCTAATAGCTTGCCGTCGTTGCCGCCTGTTCCTGAGAACGTGCCGCCTTGTCCGCTGAGACTGTCAAACCACTGAAATGTCCCGTCCGTGAAGATGACCTTAACGCGGACGAGTTCGCCGGTTGTCTCGACGGTGACCGAGTCACAGTCGCTAAATACGGCGGTGGTATCGGCCGGACATTCGCTACCGCCAGAACCACTGCCGCCGCCAGAACCACTGCCGCCGCCTGAACCACTGCCTGATCCGGAACCACTGCCGGGACTTGGGTCGTCAAAGTGAATGCCGTCGAACGCGTCGTCGGCAGCGTCACCGGACGCGAACAGTGCAGTCTGATTTGGTGGGTAGAAAACCGTAAAGGTCAGGGCGAGGATCGTGAAACAAAATCGTTTCATGACAATGCCCGGACAAATTGGTCGTTTGCGACTTAGGTTCCTCAACGTGCTCATTAAATTCTCCCGTGCAGACTCATTATCGAATGAGTAAAAGATGTCGTCGTGATGTAGGCGATGAATGCAACGAACGCAATGGTCCTCTGATTCAAATATTGCTACAATATAGGTAAATTCAGGCCCAATTTCAAGTTTACATGACGGGAAAGTCATGTGGCCATAAGGAACCAGCAGTTGAAACAGGTCCATAACCTGTTATGATTCGATGAGATATGAGGTTGCAACAAGGGCGTCTCTTGAGAATGAAATAATGCGATTTGCTCACATCGGGGGCGGTCATGAAATGTTACCTGGTGGCCGTGGATGAAAAGGAGCGCCGGTGGCGCCACACGACCGGGTTGAAGGGGTCGAGTCGCCCGACGCGTTCGAAGTCAGTGGCAAGCGCTTTGGCGTCGCCGCTGAATTTGAATCTTGCACCGGCGAGTCGAAGGTGATGGTTGTAGTAGGCGGGGTTCATGCGGACCGCCGTTTCGAAACTGTCGACCGATGAACGAAAGATGTACGTACCATAGGAAGATGCGTTCGTTGCGCGACGCATCTCTATTTTTCCCCTCGTTTCGTGAAGATCGGATCGTAGCCGGTCCATGGCGATCGCTCTGTCGATCCAATCGAGCTTTTCACGTTCGGTATAACGATTTTTTCCTGCCTGACGAGCGTACATATCGGCCAGATTCTGCCGGTAAATCCTATCGGCCAGGTGGATCGCCCCCACTGCAATTGTTGCATAAAGCAATGCACGAGCTGCATCGTTAGCGGCGCTTGTCATGTAACTCCGAGTGTGAAGCATTATATACCAGAGCGAGGAGAATAAAAAAAGTCATGGCGTTCGCCGGTACCTGCATGTTAAAATCAAAGGCGCTGTGTACCACCATCGTCGACAGTCCTGCGCAGCCTCCGATGACAAAGAGCTTGTTATCCAGGTGCGGCAGGCGGCTGCAGCGTGTAAGCACATTCCGGTAGTAAAGGATAATAAATGCGAGCACAATCAACAGTCCGGGCAACCCCGTCTCGGCGGTCAACTGGAGATAGTCATTGTGGGCTTTCTTGTAATCGTACTCCGCAATATGCACGCTCCGGTATTTGAAATACAGAAATCGGTAGGCGCCAAATCCCACACCGAAGATCGGGAAATCCAGCGCCATCTTCGCTGTTGCGAGATACGCAAAAGGGCGTGCTTCGCTTTCGATGAGGGTTGAAAAGGATCTCAGAAATTTAAAGCGATCGATAACCGGTTTGAGGTCGACCTTTATCACAATTACGGATAGGATGACAATGGAAACCAGGACGAGTGCCGGTTTGCGCACACTGATCTGTCGGTGAGTTGTTTTCGCGACGGATCGCAGCAGTACGAGGAAGACGATTGCACCAGCCATGAACGATAGAATACCTCCTCGTGACGCGGAGAGAAATAGGCCCGCTACGGTAATCAACAGGGCCACGAGGGGCAAACCTTGTTTGTTTATGAACGTGTCCATTGCAAGTATACTGTGCCGTAGGAGCGAGGCAATGCGCCGGCGATGGGCGCCGATCCGCAATTTGCCTCGGGATAACATGACGGCCAGAATCAACGGGATGATCATGTTGACGTAGCCGGCAAAATGATTGCGGTTGTAATACGGACCGAAGTGGCTCGTGTGAGCGGCGCGGTATTTCCAGTAAATCATCGGTACTCGCGCGGCAGAAAATCTCTGCAGGATTCCGACTAGAGCGACAATAAAGCCCGCAGCGATAAGCATGTTGACGAGGCGTTGTTGAGGAATAAGGAAAGCTTCGGCGACGGACGTGGATTTTTCGGTGTGTTCAGACCGGCGCTTGTGGCGCTCCCGACCGGCCGGTCGGCAGTGAAAGTTGCCGATGACAAGCATGAAAACGGCGACGTAAATGAGAACATTTGTTGCGGCCTCGCAGGTGGCATGTTGGTTAATAGATAGAGACCGGAGGTGATCGGCATGACCAAGATCGATTGCTTCGCTTCCGGGTGTTCGGGTCGCCGGTTTTTCGGGAGCCAAATCGTAGGCATTAAGGGTATCGCAATACAGGTCGTATGTGGCCGGTGACAGAAATTTGATTGCTGCGGGTGGCAGCGGTAGCAGCTGAAAGACGATCCAGGCCAAAAATAAAACCAGGAGCAGCACTAAAGCACGCGTGTCGCGATCGCCCGGTACCAGTGGCATGTGATCGCGTGACCGCGTTGCATTCGGGCATGGAGTGCCGTGACGTGCCCGCAGCTTGCGACTATACACTATGTTGATGATCGAGAGCTTGATCATCCACACGACCACGAGGCCACAAACGGTGACTTGCAGAACCGAGTACGCCTTCAACTCGGTGCAGCCGAATCGGAGAGGGCCGTAGAAAATAAGGAAACATAGCCCTGTCTCAAGTAGGCGGTTGCAGTATTGGACGGATTTCTTGTAAGTCTTGGATCTCATTCGTCGAAACAGGATATGTGTTGCAGTGCGGGTTCGACCTATCTCGCGGTTGGTTTGTGTTCGGTGACGGTGGCCGGTGTGATACCGCGGCCTACGGTCTGCTTTTCAGCGATTGCGGAGCGTGTGGTGTTTCGTGCGTATTCGTTGACCTTGCGTTTCGCCTGCAGATCGGCCTGGAAGCGGACGGTCTCCTCTACTTTCCATTCGGAAATGGTTACCCCCTTGAAAACGGCGAGACTCACAAGTTTGCTCCAGATCGGATCATCCAGGCTGGTGGTGACGACGATTTCGTCAACATAGTATGTGTCGATTACAGCGGGAAGGTCGCCGACTCCGCCTAACACTTTATAGCCATGTACATATCGTTTGCGTAGATTGCTATCGTCATCGATGATACCGACGACCTTGCGCCGAATGCCTTCGTCAGGGTCCAGTAGACTTTTCTGCTTGATAAAGAGGCCGCATGCATCACTTGCACCGTAAACCAGGATCCTTGCGGAGGCGTAATGGTCGTGAGACGGATGCCGGTCGAAGGTAGACATGAGGTCCATCACCGTTTGAAAAAATCCACGGCAGCCCGTTAGTGTCGCCACTGATACGCTGGTAAATACCACGGTCTGCGTAAGATACATCCTGGACGGGACTCCAGTCATCAGTATCGTCACGGCTGCACTCAGCAGGATGGCTCCGGTAAGGGTAACGGCGAAGATCGCAAACTCGGAGATACGGGCTCGACTCCATACGCGGCCGTAGGTATTGATCAACATCAAGGTGATGAAGGGAATGCCGATATGCACCGGCGCGGCGTGAAGCCACACGGTCTTGATGGTGGGCCACTCTGCCATTGGATGCGTGACGGCGATTGAAAAGCCCAGGATCAACGCCAAAAGCAGGCAGTCTGCCAAAGGATAGATGATCACCGCATTGGTGCGGCTTGACGGCCGCCGTAAACCAGCGATGATAGCTGCGCCGCTATCCCATAACTCGACCCGTGCAAGATGTTTGACCAGTACATAGACCGCGGCGACAAAGGCGATGAGGTAAATACCCAATGCGGATGATTTGAAGATAATGCTCATCAGGCCCACGAACACCAGTAGGCCGTTGACGACATAGAGCGAGTACGCCACTTTTCGTTGTGAAATACCGAGTTTCAGCAGCCGGTGGTGGAGGTGGTCCATGTCTGCCTGCATGACCCCCGTGTTGCCGCCGCCAGCTCGGCGAAGGCCGCGTACGGAACGCCGCCAGATCGCCAATAAGGTGTCAATGACCGGTACGCCCACGGCCAGGATGGGGATGCCTATCGCAGCCGCAATGGTGCCCTTCGAACTCGTACTGAGTGAAATAATCGCCAGTGTGAAACCCAGGAACATGCTGCCTGCGTCGCCGAGGAATATCGAAGCCGGGTGAAAATTAAATCGCAGGAATGCAAAACAGGCGCCCATTAAACCAATCAGTACCAGGGCGTCACCAGGAAGTTGCCGAAGTATTAGTGAACCAGCCAGGCCAACAGAACCAATAATTGCCAGCCCCGTTGCCAGCCCGTCCATGCCGTCAATCAGATTAAACGAATTGACAATCGCCAGAATCCAGAAAATTGTCAGGGCAAAGTCGAGGTATTCCGGAAGACCGATGCCCAGCATGTTGCGAAATCGCATTCCGGAAGAATATGCCAGGCAGGCACTGCCAAGTTGACCGAAGAGCTTGACCAGCGGTTTCAGGCCCCAGATGTCGTCAATCACACCGACAAGAAGAAGTACGGTTGAGGCAACCAGAAGGTTGATCCACCATGTTGCATCCAGTTGGCTGTTGAATGGCGCCCAGGGATAGAGGTATAACACTGCGCATGCTGCATGGAACCCACAGAAAACGGCGATACCGCCGCTCCGCGGTATCGGTGTATCGTGAATCCTGCGCTCACCGGGATTATCGAGAATCCCGAGTTTGGCCGAGTAGAATCGCAGTATGGGAGTGATGAGATAGGTAACGGACAAGCCGGTAAAGAACACGATTGGATATTTCAGTGTGTCCATGGCAAAACAGAACCGAGATCAGGCGACAGTCGTTGCATTGATCCGGTCCGCTACAGATTTCAGGTTGGATCGTGAGATCGGGAGTACGTTATCGACACCAAGTTTCCAGGGCGTTTCCGTGAGTATCAGGGTATGGTGTACGGATTGTATTCCGCACATGCATAATCACGGCTTTCGAGCTGAGAAACGTTATCGCACCGGTAGAGAAAATATCGGTGGGAAACCGAAATACGATACAGTGGCAGCCATTTTATGCGAATCTCGTACTTGCGAAAAAGCATCGCGGCGACGCATCCGGACAGCGATCTCGACTCATGGGATCGTGGGTTTGCCGAACCCGACTATTCCGGAACAGCGTCGACCAGATTTTCGATGACGTTCTCAGAAGTCACCCCTTCCGCGTCAGCATGAAAATTGGTGATGATGCGATGTCGCAGTACCGGAAGGGCGAGCGCGCGGATGTCCTCGCACGCCACGTTATATCGACCGTATAGAAGGGCCCGCGCTTTGCCGGCCAGAACCAGCGCCTGTGACGCGCGGCTCCCAGCGCCCCACTTTACCATGTCACGGATAATTTGCGGCGCGTCGTCACCGCCACGACTGGCGGAAACCAGACGTACGGCGTAGGAAATGACATTGGACGATACCGGTACGTTGCGTACGAGGTTCTGAATATCGATGATTTCCTCACCGGAGAATACGTGCGCGAGTGTGCGGTCAACGGCGTCTGTGGTTTGCCGCACCATTTGTTCTTCCTGCTCGGTAGTCAGATATGTCATGACAATGTTGAAAATAAACCTGTCAAGCTGCGCCTCCGGCAACGGATAGGTACCTTCCAGTTCAATCGGATTCTGTGTGGCGAGCACGAAAAATGGCTTCTCGAGCTGGTACGTCTTGCCTGCCGCGGTAACCTGCCGTTCTTCCATCGCTTCGAGCATCGCAGCCTGTGTCTTCGGGGGCGTTCTGTTGATTTCGTCGGCCAACAGCAGGTTAGCGAAAATAGGCCCTTTCACGTAAGTGAAGGTTCGTTTTCCAGTTGCTGCATCCTGCTCTACGATCTCCGATCCGCATATATCCGCAGGCATTAGATCGGGTGTGAACTGTATACGGCGAAACTGCAGTGAGAAGACATCCGCGATACTCTTGACCAGCAGGGTTTTTCCCAGTCCGGGTACACCGGTCATAAGGCAATGGCCGCGCGTGAACAAGGCTATGATGATCTCCTCAATAACCGTCTCCTGGCCGATTACAACTTTGCTCAGTTCGGTAGCTATGCGTTCCCGTGCATCGGTGATTCTGGCGACGATCTCGTCGCCCTGCCCGTCGGCGCCCGGTGGTGATGCGCTATGGTCTTCCATCGATACTCCTTCCACTTTCCATTCCATTTGGGGGTTCCGGCAGGAAGAATCGTTGACGGTGACACTCCCGATTCTGTGCGCGGTCTATGGTGAATGATCTGCAGCCGGGACGGCTTGTCCGATCACGATATAAAGCATACCGGAGGAGGTTCCTCGCTAATGCGTCATGGCATATGCGAGGATATTGATCCCGAGCTGCGTATAAAAACGATGCGCGTAATCGCTGATTTCACGACTCTGATAGTAGCGAAATACCCGCCAGTCACCGCCCGGCTCCCGTACCCAGGCAGGCAGTGCTTCCTTCTGACAATAAATCACATCCGTGCCGCCATCTTCCCGAATCGCCTCGAAGCGATCACCCGAGTAAGCCGCTGTGCGAAGGTAATCCGAGAGGCCAGAGCTGCTTTCACGAATGCGAAAGCGTATGGTCGTGGACCAGTTTCCCAGGTGGTTTCTGCCCCACCCCATCGATATGATCGGGGTCGCAAGGACGGCGACACGATCATTCAGTGTCAATGCCACGGCCGAGTAGGTGCCTTCCGGCCATTTCTCCTCGACTACGAAGTCTCGCACGGTATCCGGGAGGATCGATGGATCCGGCAGTCCAGAATAGAATGCCTTAAACAGGGAATGATCGCGTCGCACCGGTTCGAATGCCGAGTCGGGAAAGAGCCCGGCGAATGCATCCGCGATCTCGGGCGATGCCCGCCAATCCGCATAGCTGTGGTGCTGACCAAGATGTACACTCTTGCGAAGAAACTCCGCATTAATGCCCGCGTCGATGTAAAGAAAGCCCCCGCGGTTCAGATACAACTTGAGGTTGCGTTGTTCGAGCGGGGTCAAGGTCCAATTGGCACGATCAGCAAAATTGACGAAGATGAATGGATAGTCAAAGAGGGATGTGTCTTCAAACGATTTCAGAATGGCTGGATCGGGATTGAGTTTCACTGTCATGCGCTTGTTGATCTCGTTGATCAGGGTGGGCAGAGCCGTCGCGTAGTTGCGGTAAACGGATTTTCCCTGAATCAGCTGCGCGATCGTGACGTTGCTCGAACCTGATTTTACGATCGCTGGCAGCGAGGAATCGGCTGGCTCTTCCGCCACATAGCCGGCGGACGCAGCATGAACTGCGAAGAGAATCATGAAAATAGCGGGGAGGCGAGCGGTCATGGTATCAGCGTTTCGAGCCGGGTTTCAGTTGGCTTTGTATAAGGCGTTTTAATTCGGTATTGGCGGTGTTCTCGTGGTATTGCCTGACCCATAGTTCGACCTCAGGCGATCGACTACGCGTCAACATAGTAATCGTGCGCAGGCGAATGTCAAAATTATCGTCATCAAGGGTGCGCTCGATTATCTGCTCCCAGCCGGCCGGCCGGGAACGGATAATTTCGCTCAATGCCGCCATACGTACCTCGAAGTCGTCGTCAAGTATCAAGTCAAGAAGTACCGGAGCCGTAAACCGGCCGGGGAGCCGGTGTGCGAGATCTACGGCGAGCAGGCGAATGTCCGCATAGTTGCTGGAGGCCAGTGTGCCGATCGCGGCACGCGGCGGTGTCTTCAGCCGCAGTAGAATCTGCCCGGCCGTATCGCGCACGGGGCGCGACGCGTCCTGTAGGCAGCGTAGTATCAGATCAACGTCCGCGATGCCCCCCATTCCTTGTCCGTAGGTTTGAAGCGCCTTGTCTTTTATGGTCGGATTGGGGTGATCGATCAGCTCTACGAGAGCGGTATTGCCCTGCACGCCGAAATACCGCAATTGGCTGATAACCAGGGACGCGGTGGTCGAATCCATGCGGATGTCATCAAGGCGTTGTCGCAATGGGCTGTAATGCGAAAAATCACGTTGTGTGAAGAGGGCCAGGAGAGCCTCTGTGGATACCTCAAAGTCCTCGTCGGTCGAAAGTTTCCGCAACAATGGCGTGGCAGACGTTGACCGTGTTTTGGCAAGGATCTTCGCGAGTCTGAGGCGGATAAGACGGTCCGAATCGTGAACCAGATCCGATACCAGCTGGATGAACGTGGCATCGTCGAGAACGTGTTTCGCCGCATCAAGGGCGAGAATCCTGACTTCTCGATCCGTGTCGCCGAGAAGATGCACAAGGTGCTGTGACGTTAACAGGAATTTAAGGTATGAAAAGTGAGCGACCATATTTCTGCGGACCACGGTGTCCGCGTCCCGCAACGCGTTAACCAAACGCTGCTGCAGGGCGGGTGACATCGGACCGGCCGGCGTGGCGGAATGGCGTGCTGGTCGTACCCGGTAGGTGCTCAATAATTGGCGGAGATAGGACGATACAATTCGGCGAATGTGCACGTCCGGATCATCAATGCGCTGTAGTATTGCCTCCGCCGACGTGGACGACAGTGAGGCACGTTCGGTCAGCGAAACAAGTGCAGAGCGGCGGATACCGGCATCCGTGTCGTTGAGAGACTGTATGATGCCTGACAATGCGCCGGGATTGGTGTATTTGCCCAGAATAAGCACAGCCCGCCGTCGGACGTCGGCCGAAGGTGACGAAAGATCAGCAAGGCATTTGGATATGGTTTCCTGCTCGGTCTCGTGCGCGGGATCAGGGACGTTGTCTGCTGCGTATAACGTGAGAAACGATGCCGTGAGAACCATCGCTGTTAGAATGAAACGAGTCATGATCGGCGAAGTGTATTAGTGATGCATGTGGTACGGATATCGGGCAGGCTAAATCAGGATACGGTCGTGATAATGCCCGGGCAATAGCGTATATGACGGGATGTCGTAGATCAAGGTTCCAGGGCAGGTTGAATGCGATGCCGTTGTGATTGTTGTGACTGTGCGTGATGCGTCGCTCGCTGGCGTACGCCATGCTTCACGAACCTAACGTGTTGCGCAACCGCGCGGTTTGGGGTTGGTGCGTGTACGCGGTCGGCGGTCCGAATGTTTTTGTGGATAGCATCGAGCTGCAAGTAGTGACGCCGTTCACCGAGCGACAAGGTTGTTAATCCCGGTGGCCCGTGGGGCGTCGTGCTGATGCAGTTTCTCGATACAACTCGACTGCGGACAGGTATTGCAGTCATGGTATAGTGCGATCAGGTTGAGCGACCACATTGCAATCCCTTCTTGAAATCGCGGAACGGCTGTGATGATGAATACGGTTAAAGCTTACCTATACGCTTTAGAACGTTGAGAATATCATCGCCCGTATTGCCGGAATCTTCGACCACTTTCTGGGCTTCTGTTGTGAGATCGACATCAAGCTTTGAAAGCGTGACATATTGATCAACAGATTTACGTATACGGGTACGCTTGATCCGTCCCGAGATCTTGTTGAAGGATTCAACCAGTTCAAGCGGTTTCCGGGAATAAAGAATGGAGACCGATATAAGCGGTTTTTCTATGTTGGGATTGTGCAAGACGGCGTACGTGGGCAAAACATTATCTTCTGCGAAGTAATCGAGAATCCCGTAGAATTTGGAAGTAAGCGTGGAATCTGGAAGTTCGAGCAGGAAGAGTGCCTCTATCGCACCTCCAGGTTTCAGCAGCAACGGATTGTAATTGGCTTCGAGTTGAGTTGAAAAGGGCGCCTCAGGATCATAATGAAATTGACAGAAATGATTTATGTATGGCTTTGAACGGTAAAGGATGAAATCTTCAGCATCAATATTCCCGTCAAGCTGTTCGAGATCTTCGCCTTTCTCGGGAATTTTAAGGAATTGATCGATCGAGCCGATAATCATCTCGTTATAGGCCTTCTCCGGAATCCGTTGAATAAATTTGTGCGCATTGGACACAAGAATGATGTTGCCTGTATTACCTGTGTCAATTGAGGCGGAGAGCGGTCCGCGTAGAAAATCGATGGAGTTTTCAATGAAGTCCGACGCTTCCTTTTCCGGATATGGTAGGACAAAGACGAAGGTCGTTTTGTCTATTAATGGGACGTCCTGAAGGTCCGCAAGGTATTCCAGAAGCTCGGTGCATATACCATTGCCCGTTCCACCGCCGGTCGAGGAAAAAACAATATTCCCTTGGATCAGTTCAATGAGTTGATTGCGAATGGATTGAAATGCCTCACGTCCGATACGCGGGTCCTTGCGTGAACCGCGCAGCTGGCCATGGCTGGAATGAACCACGCCGCGTATGCGGCGGCCAGCTGGAACGCGCTCCAGTTCAACCCCGGAGACATCGACGATGGTGCTCTGACCGTTGTCAAGAATGGATGAAAGTTTACTGCCGGCACCACCGATCCCGATACTCATGATATGTTCTCCAGAAAGAATGAGGGTTTGACTGTGTAGGACTTTTTCTTGACCATGATTTCCATGGCTTTGCCGCCGTAATTGGTGAGATAGAGGTTTTTTCGATTACGTTCCTCTATAAGGTTGACCAGGCATAATGTCGATAGGGATTCGACATAGGCAACGGCGTTTTGTTTCGTGCGGGTGATATTGTGCGACTTGAGATCATCAAAGGCATTGGTGATATTATACCTGACATTCTTGCTCTCCGCCATGGTGACCCAGTAAAGAATGAGGAAATGGTGGTGCTTAAGGCGATTGATTTGCTTGTGAAAGAGATCGTCCAATTTAGTGGACCCTCGCGTGTTCAGTTCGATTTGCCTCGATCAAGGAGTATTCGTCTGGAAGTCAACGGTCTTGGGCCCAGGGAAACGAGCAGGGTACACTGTGTCCTGCTTGGTATGAACACAATTTAATCGTGTGGTGTTACGTTTGATTAACATGTGGACGGTGAAGCCCAAAACCGTTTATTTGTGCGATGACAGGTATTATGCGCTCGGGTGCTATGGATGTCAAGACCGCAACTGGAGTAAAATATACTATACTAACATTGTTTCGTACAGCTTTGTATGCTCGGGTATGAAACATCGTTTTGCAGAAGCATATCGTTCGGATCAATGAAAGTCATGTTGCGTATGATCGTTGAACACCGTGACTTATTGGATGCACAAGTGCGACGTTACCAGGAACCGCCACCACGCAGAGCAAAATACAATACACTATAGTGAAGTACACTATAGTGTGTTGTCGCGGCTGCGCTGTTGCTGCGGGGTTGTTGGGTTTGGTGTAGTATACTTAAATACACTGCAGTGTAGTAAGGTGTGCTTATTTTGCGGAGTGAGGTTGTTTGTGGAGGTCATTTGTTTCGTGAACAAGGACGGTGTAACGTTATTGCAGATAACCACAAGATCGTCGGGAAGACCGCATAAGCATCTCACTCGCGACATGTATGAATTATTTGGAATCGTGCAAGCGCAAACAATTATGGAGAATACATGAGCTACACCGCAACAGTTCGTGAATTTACAGTCGCATGCAATCAGGAATTGCCTCTGCATCCAACAACGTTGACGCAGCAGAATATTCGCTTTATCCGTAAAATGGTCACAGATGAACTGAATGAGCTGGACGAAGCGGAAGATGTTACTGAGCAGGCAGATGCATTGATTGACGCCATCTATTATCTATGCGACTGTGCCGTCAGGCACGGTATCAACCTCGATCGTCTGTTTGAGATCGTGCATGCCGCAAATATGCGCAAAGTTGTCGATGGCCGAGTCTCGCGGCGGGTCGACGGAAAGATCCTCAAACCCGCTGCGTGGAAGGATCCCCTTCCCGAACTTCAACAAGAAATACAGCGGCAGCGCACCCAGGGGGCGTGGGACGTGGTCAAAGGCGCGACAAAGGCATGTTGAGCCAACGGCAACGGCGCACACTGTTGCGCATAATCACACTGCCGTTGATCGCTGCTCATTGGTGCCACAGACACGCCTGATATCAAGGTTCATGGCATTAAGCCGAGGCACAATGTCACCGTAACCGCGTTCCAGAAAGGGGGCACCGGTTACCGTGGTCACGCCCTTCGCGACCGCAGCTGCGATCACATAACTCAGGCCCGCGCGTAAGTCCGGAATGGCGATTTCGGCATCGGCACCAAACGGTGTCGGGCCGTCAATGATAGCGCTGTGTGCATAATTTGTGTCACGGTAACGGCAAGTCACGCTGCCTAGGCAGTGATGTGATAATTGTATCTTCGCGCCTAGGGATTTCAGGGCATTGAGGTAGCCGAACCTGTTCTCATACACGGTTTCATGGATCACCGAAATGCCGTCGGCCTGCGTGAGCAGTATCGCGAAAGGTTGTTGCCAATCCGTCGAAAAGCCCGGATAAACATCGGTTTCGATTATTGCCGGTGACAACCTGGATTCGCGGAAAAATCGAATGCTGCTGGAACCGAGAAGGTCGAAGCCGCCGCCAACCTGGCGGTAGTACGAGAGAAAATTCCCCAGAATCTCGGGACGAATACCGTGAACCGTAATATTCCCATCCGACGCGCAGGCCAGACACGCCCACGAGGCAGCCTCGATTCTGTCACCCAGTACCCGGACCCGCGTTCCCTTCAGCCGACGCACACCTTCGATACGAATCTCGTGTCCGGATGACGTAAAAATAACAGCTCCCATCGCCCGGAGCATCGTAATCAATTCAAAGATCTCCGGTTCAATTGCTGCGTTCGAAATCACAGATCTGCCCTCCGCGAGAACACCCAGGTAAAGGCAGGTCTCCGTTGCGCCGACGCTTGGGTATGGCAATTCGATGCGCGCACCACGCAGTGCCCCGCTTCTGCGCGCCGTATAACCGCCGCTCGACAAGGTGACCTCGGCCCCGAATCTCCGTATCGCGTTAAGGTGAAAATCGACGCCGCGCGCGCCGATCTTGCACCCGCCCAGCACGGGGACGGAAACCGACGAAAAGCGATGAAGTAAAGGCGCCAGCAACAAAATCGGAATACGATTGCTGCCCGAATGTGGTGTAGGTACGGCAGAATGCGACAATCCGGTCGGATCGATAACGACGCTGTCTTCATCACTGTCTGTAACCGCGACTCCGATCGATGTAAGCATCTCACGAGTGATATCGACGTCGCCAATCGGGGGCACATTATGTAATACCGACGACGACTCGCCCAGTAAGGCGGCAACCATTGCCTTGGTCACAAAATTTTTTGCACCAAGGCAACGTATCTCACCATGAACCGGCCGGCCGCCTTCAATCAGGTAACTGTCATGGTTTCCTGCCATGTCAAACTCCTTGTTTGATCCTGAAACGGATCCACCTATCAAGGTTAGATAGCGAACCGTGCCGGGCCACAGTGCTCGCGGCCTCATGGGGTGCCTGGGGCGCTGTGCCGGACCGCCCACTTGGCTCTTACCGTAGCATCACAAGTCCCACATTTTACCGATCAATAGGAAAATAGTAAATATCACACACTATGCTTGAACCAAGTGCTTGTGAAATAGTGCAGGCACGATTGTTAATGCCTCTGGAAAACCAAACGATCATAGGACGTTGCAAGACGAGGCCAACGGCGTCATGATAATCCCGACTGAATGTCGCAAACACCGAGACACGCCCTGCTTAAAGGGCGTGAACGCGTCGTGGGCAGGCACGGCATCCTTGGATGTAGGCCTGCCTTGCCGACACCATGAAAATGACCGGTAATCGATCACTGTTCTTAACCCGTCGGTAGCATACTAAAAACCTCTTTCCTGGCGCCCTTACATGACCGTGCATGTGGTAATTAACCCGGTGTCAGGAAACGGACTCGGACTGAAGCTTGCTCACCAGTGCAGCTGTCGACGCATCATCCTTACGCGCCCGGGATTATTCGACTGCGGACCGGAGTTTCGTATTGATCCCGGCGACGGTATCATCATTGGCGGCGGCGATGGGACGATATCCACTCTCGTGGGGTGTCTTTCCCGGCTCGGCCTGACGCGAGACACCAAAATAGCTATTTTGCCTATCGGTACCGGCAATGACCTTTACCGCGCCCTCTGCGAATACGCACAGCCAGAGTACGTCCAGCGATCACTGCGAAGAGCGATCCCCTCTCCTGCAGACGCTGCCACGCTACTCCAAACTATGTTGGAACCCGAGTATTTCGACCGCAAAACTGTGAGCTTGCCGGTATGGTCCTACGGTAGCCACACCTTTATCTGTTATCTCGGGCTGGGAATAGATGCAGCCATATTGGCTTCGACCATTCAGCTCCGTGCCCGCCTTCCCAAAATAGCCTTGATCACGCGGGCCGCTTATGCCTTTGCCGGCGCACGGCGTCTCAGGTTTCGTCTCCAAAAACACACAGAAGTCACTTTTTCCGGACGATGCGTCGATCTGCACAACACTGCCGGGGTCATTATCAGCAACATATCCTCATATGGCGGCGGCAGCCGAATCGCAATGCCCGAAATGGGCGCAGACAAGGGACTATGTATCACGATTTTGAAATCTCCGGCCGAGCTCCTGCGGATCATTCTCAATCGCTTTTACCGTGGCTCATACAACACGTCTGCAGACAGCTGCGACTCCGCGTCCAAGATCGGCCTGGACGGAAGCGCCGTCGCGGTTCAGGCAGACGGTGAAGCACTGCGGTTTGCTCCTGGAACGATCACATCAAATGGCTGTGCTACCCTTGTGCTACCCAAAATCACATGACACGTGCACGAGACGGATTGCCCCCGGCCCTGACCTTGGAATTAGTCCGGATAACCATGTTTAGCGCAAAAAAATAAAGAAAAACCGTTTGCATAGCTAATCTTCGGTCAATATATTTGTCCCCGTTATCGTTGCCCTAAGTAGAATCGACAGGCGAAGTGTGGCCAGCCTCCATAATGTGTGTACCTTTACCGGGTGACTATGGCGATGCGTCGGTACTGCTTGCGCACTACATACCGGGGGAGATACACCCATACTATCACGGGTGAATATAGGTCGTTATCTCGTCTCGACGGGTTCGATAAGAGCGGAATGATTGCTCATCAAGACCGGATGAGAAATCCAGGATGGATAATCACGAGGAGTTTTGCATGTCAAACGTGCTGGACGTGACTACGACGAGTTACCCGGAATGCCCAGTTCAGAACACGCCTCTACAGACACATACCATCCCGGCCCAGTCTCGCTACACGGCTGCAGCATACGACGTTGACTCAAACAACAGCCAACGCGAACACCGTTGCCTGTCACTGTGCGCAAGGATGACGCCCTCACCACGAACGAATTCATCGAGCATATGTCGGTCAACACAGTCGCACACCTATATAACCGTCCACACCCTGCCGGCAGCGCCGGCACATGCAGACCCTGCCAGTCAAACTCGCTCAGGGGATCGTCACAGGAGCTATGCGTCGATTCTATCCATTTCGCAGCCGATCCAGGTGACCTCGGATCGGACGCCAGTCTTCAATCACCTAACGCGGTGTAGCCTACCATGTCTATAAGCAGCACAATCAATGCATTGAGAAAGCACCCGATTATCGCCCTCGCTTTAGCGCTGTCGTGCCTCATCGTCGTTGGCGCGTCGCAGTTGGGATCAAATCGCGCGTTCAAGAAGATTGAGAAAGAGCTCAACCGCGCAAACGACGCGACCCGCGAGGTTAGCGCTGACATCACAGAACTCGAACAGGAGCTTGCCGAGTTGGCATCGTTCGAGCGCGAAGCTATCGCCGAGGTGAATGCCGCGACCAAAATCGCCGCACTGGCCCAAAACGACGCTGAAAGAAAAGCCGCCGACAAAACAATCCGCAAGGCAGAAAAGAAGGCATCCGGCATCGCCCGAAAGATCAGGCGTCAGCGAGAATCACTGAAAGACGCAAAGGATGATCTCAACGCATACCGAATACGCATCGCCGAACTGGAAAAAGAAATCAAGGATTTCAACCCGAACAAACTGGCCGCTGCCGAACAGGAAAAAGCCACACGTAAACAGGCCGAGGTAGCGGAGAAGGAGCGTCGGCGCGCCAAAGCCAAAGAAGAGCGAGCGATGGCAAAACAGCAACGAGCAGCAGCCAAAGCAGAAAAATTACGACTTAAGCAGCAGGGCCGTGCCGCACGTGACGCCGAGAAGGCAGTTCGGGCACAGGCCAAAGAAGCAGCAAAGGCGGCTGCGGCCGCCGCTGGAGAACGGAAAAGCCAGGAACGCCTCGCCAAGCGTGAGGCCGAAAAATCACTCAAGCAACAAGCACGCCTCGAACGCGAGCAGGAGAAGCGCGAGCGCGCGGCGCGAAAAGCACAGGAAGCCGAAGCGAAAATGGCGCAAGAAAAGGCCGAGCGAAGCAGATCCGAGCAGGAGCGGCTCGCAGCCAAAGCAGAGAAGGCCAGACTACGGGAAGAGGCAAGGAGGAAACGTAGTCGTGGCGACATCGAAGAACTCAGGCAGGCTGTGATAGATGCGGTCGTGAAGGCAGGCAAAGACCAGCGTCACGATCTTCAGCAGGCGCAGAAAGACGCAGAGTCCGATCTGGCGCGGGCGCAATCAGAACTCGATAAGACGACGCGCGCCACGGACAAACTGCAGTCCAGAATCGCACAACTCGAATCAGAGCAACATGCGCTCAACGCCGTAATTGCCGCAAAGATTAAAGATGCCGGCGATGCGGAAAGCAGCGACGGCAGGCGGAAGGCGAACCGCGCCTTGATGCAGGCGGAAGACGACATGCTTGATGTTGTCGGTGACGTCAAGGGGTTGCGCACAAAGAAACAGCGAGTGCAGCAGGCACAGGCCGAGGACCAAGCTCGTCTCGCCCGGTTGCAGACTCAACTACAGCAGGTTGCAGGAAGCCTGGCAGCGCTCGACGGCGAGCAGCAGAGCCGTCTGAACGCCGTGAACGCGAGGATTGCGGGCGCCGACGTGTCTGAACTGCGTGATATGCTTGATGACATTGTTAAAGAAGAAAAAGAGCGGAGCAAGATTGTCGAGTTGGCACAGGCCAAACTGCAGCGTGACCGCCGTGATGTCGAGGACGCTGCACGACGCCGGGACAAAGAACAAAAAGAGCTTGATCGTAAAGCGGCGGCTGCCGAAGAAGCGTCGCGCCGCGAAGCCGAGCGCGAAGCAAAGCAGGCCGAGCGCGCGGCAAAGGAAGCCGACAAACGCCGTCGGCAGGCCGAACGTGACGCAGAAAAGCAAAAGCAGGAAGCAGAAAAGCTGGCGCGCGTGCACGCCGACGCACAACGGAAAGCAGCTGAAAAGGCGGTGCGTGAAAAGGAAAAGCTTGAGCGCGCCCTGGCCAAACAGGCGAAACGCGAACGGGCTTTGGCAAATAAAATCGCTGACCGCAAGAGGCGCGAACAGGAACGTGCCGAGAAGCTGGAGGCCAAGCAGGCCGCTGCCATCGCTGAGAAGGTTGCAAAGGACGAGGCCCGACGAATCGCCGCGGAAAAAGAGTTGGCGGAGAAAGTGGAAAAAGAGCGCGTTCGAGCCGAAAAAGATGCGCTCGCACGTGCGGAGAAAGAGCGCAAGCGTCTTGAAAAGGAAGCGGGCCGGGCTGCTGCCGCCGCTGTGGAGGAAGAAAAAGAGGATTCTCGCCGTGCCGTCGCTGCCGCTACGAGCGGGGTTGCCGAACGACCGCAGACAGAGCCGCAGCCGGTTGTCGAAACAACCGCGCCGCCTCCCCGAAAGTCGGGGTTCAGTCTGTGGCAGTCCGATCGGGATGTCACCGTCGATGAGCAACCATCGTCTGCTGCAGGGAGCGACAGGGATGCAGAGAAGACCCGTCGCGACGCCGAGAAAGAAGCAGAACGCCGGCAACGTGAGAACGAGAAAGACACAGAGCGGGCACGAGCCGACGCCGAAAAGCAGGCCCGCAAAGAGCAGCGAGCTGCCGAAGCGTGGGCGAAAACCGCCGCGCGTGAGGCCGAACGTGCGGACCGTGACGCTGAACGCGCCGCACGCAAGAAGGTCGAGACCGCCGCTGCTGCCGAGCACGATGACATGTCGGAGCGTCAACTCGCTGGGCTGAAGAGAGATCTGGACGATGCAGCAGCCGATTACAATGCTGCACAGGCGGACGCCGCCGCATCGGCCAGGGCAATCGATGAGGTGCAGTTCCGTATTAAGGAGTTCGAGAAGGCCGAACAGGCCGCGCAGGACACCCTGGCCGCCGCAATCAAGGCCGGCGACGCCGCGCAAACGCCGGCCCAGAAAAAGCTCGCCTCGAAACAGGAAAAGGAGGCCGCGAAAAAGCTCAAAGCGGTTACGCGCCAATTGAAGTCACAACGGAAAGCCCTTGCTAAAGCAATCAAGAATGCTGCCGCAAATCAACAACAGCTAGATAAGACAAACGCTGCACTGCGAGCGGCGGAAGCATCATGGGCGCCCTATGCAGACAGCTATCAGTCGCGTGAAGACGACGAGATGATAGCAAAGGCCGAAGCGCAAAAAGAGAAAATGCGGGAAAAGGAGGCCAAGCGTCAGCAAAAGATCGCAGAAGAATTAGAGCGACGTAAGAAGCGGGAAGCACTGCAACTGGCGAAGGCAAAGCAGCGCGAAGAGCGTCGGATGGCGAAGGCAAAGGCGCAGCAGGAAAAAATGGAGCGCGAGGAGCAGGAAGAAGAACGGCAGTCTGCTGAAAAAGCACAGCGTGAACGGGAAAAAGAAGAATTACGTCTGAAGCGCGACGAGACGAAGCTTGCCAAAGAGGAAGAGCGTCGCGTAGAAAAAGAGGAGATGGAACGGCAGAAGCAGGAACTTAAGGCGAAGATGGAGGCTGAGAAAGACGCCAAGCGCCGGGGCGAAACGGAAGTGGCAGTTGTCGAGGCCATGGAACGCGACTCTCTCGAAGCGGACCGCCAGGCCGATGCCGAACGTATAGCAGGTAAGGCAGCAGCAAAGGCAATGGAGGATACCGCCGGTGAGCGCACAGCTGGTGATCTCGAGGTGGACGAAGGCGAGCGTCGCGCCGCAGAGGCCGCATTGCAAAAGTTTCACGAGCGTCGAGCCAGAGAGCAGGAAATCGCGCGTGAAATGGAAGAACGTGAAAAGCGCGCCGCAGAATTGGCATTGGAAAAGGCGAACATTCAGCGCATGCGCGATCAGAAAGTCTCACGGGTAAAGGATGCCGGTTATGATATACCGGACGGCGCACGTTACGACGAAGCCACGTTCGCGAAGGCAAAGATGACGCTCCGGGATGCCGAGGACAAATACCAGCAGGCGCAGGTGGAACTCTATAACTTCGAGAACGAACTTGGCCCGACGCGGCAGGAGATCAAAGACTTGCAGGCGCGTGAGCGGGACGCCAAGCAGTTGTACGTGGAAATGACAAAACGTGCCGCGATCGCGTCATCCGACGATTGGTCGCGCGTTATGGGGGAAATCCGCGATGCGGAAACAAATGTGAACACGATCATGGAAGAGCTCAAAGACTCACGGTTTCGCGAAGCCAAGATGAATATCCAGGCGGTACAGGCACGGAAGAACCTGGACGATGCAAAATCGGCTCTCGACAGCGCCCAAAAGAAAGTGGCCGAACTCGAGAGTATCAAGGCCGTCACCGAACGCAGCAGGATGCAACGAATGGGCGGAGACACCTACTACAATCGCGATGTCACCGAACGCGATGTCGTCGAGTATGAATTAGAGCAGAAGGCAAAAGCAGAACTGGACAACGCGGAGCGTACGTTCCACGAAATCCAGGAGGCGGCATACAAAGCCGAACAGGATCTGGAAAATGTCCAGATGGCTGTCCGCGGTCTCGCTGCCAAAGAGGCCGAAGCAAAAGATGTCTATGCACAGAAAACCCAGGAGGCACTCACCGCTAAGGGACGCGACCAATGGCACCTGGCCATCAAGGATGTGCGCGACGCCGAAGAGCACGCGATGGAAATTATGGGAATTCTTAAGGACTACCAGCAGCAGGAAACCCAGGCGGAAATGGATGTGATGCGGACGCGTAAAGAGTTGGAAATGTCACGCGGTCGCCTTAAGATAGCGCAGAAGGCCTACAAGATGTACGAAGAAGCAGCCCGTGAGCGTCTCGAGCGGGAGCGGCTGCGTGAGGTGGAATTGGAGATGGCCGCGGCACGCGCCCAGCGCTCGGTCGAAAAGGTCGTCCCCGGCACCGCCGGTCCCGATGGCGTCTCATATCAGGGCGTGTGGCCCCCGGATCAGTCACAAGCGGACATCAAAGCCCGTGCCGTCAAGCCGGACGGCAAGAAGTTCGACATCAACGCGGTCGTCGTCACCGGTGACCGCGACGCGGTATTTGGGCTCGATAACTGGCCCGAATACGAGAACGACGCGCTGTACACGCCTATGTCCGAGGCCGATATTGAGTCATTCCGCCAGCGTCTGCTCAAGGATCTGCAGGATGCGGGCTATGTCTTTGCGACGGTCTCGGTGTACAAGCACTCACTCAACCTCGGTTTCCTCAAGTTCCGCGTTCATGTCGGTAAGAAGGGCGAAGTCACGGTTGTCGGCAATCGCTGGTACACGGCCAAACAAATCCTCGACTCGGCCTCATGGGAGACGGGTGAGAAGTTCAACTATCGTCAGTTGTACACCGATCTGTTTGACTTCAATACCAAACCCGATGTCCGCGTGAATACCAAGTTGATGCCGAAGGTCGACGAGTACGGTCGTCGCATCATCGATGTGGAAATGAGCATCGAAGACGCCTTTCCCCTGCACGGGTCGCTGCGTTTGAGCAATACGGGCTCCACGGATGACAACGACTGGCGGTTGCGAAGCACGATTCAACATCTCAACCTCACGCGGCGTAACGACATACTTACGTTCGAATGGCTGACCGATCCAGAAGAGCTCGATCAGGTCAACGCTTTCTCCGGAAGTTACTATCTGCCGCTCAATGATGGGCGTGGGCTGACGCTGTTTGGCGGCTATTCAACCTCGGAAATCAACGATGTCGCCCCGGAACTGGATATCTTTGGCGAGGGGTATTATCTGGGATCACAATACTCTCGTGTGTTGAAGTCAACAAAGAAGTATAATGTCGATGCTACCGTGGGATGGTTGTACCAGTTTGCACAGAATCGCGTGTCGGTCAGCGGCCAGGCTGTGGAGAACGAGGTCACGATGAGCATGCCCAGCCTGACCATTGGATATTCAGAAAAGGAGTTCGACGACTACAACGGGCGTAACTATTGGTCAAACACAATCCAGATGAGTTTTGCCGGCAAGTTCGGCGCGTCGGAAACCGATGAGTTCGCAAAGTACAATGGCGGAACCGCCAGCAGCGGGTCGGACGGTGACTTCATCATCGATCGGTTTCAGTTCGCGCGCTTCCAGAAACTGTTTGCAGGAGAGAATGAGCCTGGCAAATGGAGCCTGTTTTTCCGACTCGACGCACAGTTGTCCGACGACAACCTGGTCTCCCCGGTGCAAAAGGGGTTCGGGGGCGCAAACTCAGTCAGAGGGTACGGCGAGCGCGAGGTTTCCGCCGACGCGGGATTCACGGGTTCAGTGGAGTTGCAAACGCCACTGGTCAGCAACTTCCTTCCCGGCCTGCAACGTACCGAGGAGTTCCTTGCCGCCAATCCCACAGATTGGAAAATGCATCGTCTGCAATTTGTTGCCTTCTACGACTTTGGGCGCTCACAGAACAACGAGGTACAGGGCGGAGATGTTAGGAGCGAAAATTTCTCCAGTGTAGGAGCAGGGCTTCGACTCGGATTGACAAAGTATTCGCAAATGCGTTTTGACTACGGCGTGCCGCTGGACAACACCGTCGAAACGCGATCGGGCAGAGGCCATTTGTCGCTCCAACTGCAATTCTAGGCTCTACTGCCGCGGATGCGGAGGGTGTTACGGCGCCTCGGAGCTGAAAGCAGCATGACCACACAATCTACGAATAAAACACGGGGTGGTATTAGAAAGCGTAGTGTCATTACGTATATAGTCGATACGGGCATGTAATGTCCCGGCACAACACACATAACTGATCGCCGAAAATTTCCGGATTTGGCGTCCAGTGTTCGCACGTTTAAACACGTTGGCATTTGTAAAAAAAAAACAAAAGCCGTCGTGCCTTTGGCGCTTTAAACGCCGCGTGCATCCACCATCGACGCAAAATTATGATTTCACACATGCATTCACTGAATACAATTAAGAAACGCACTGATAACCGCCCGACTCCCGACTCGTACCGGTGTCAGCCTGGGACAAGAAGCCGCTCGCGTCAGACGCTGTCCCACCGCAATACGCTTGGGCAGTGCTCCGACACTGAAGGAGTGCGTGGAGCGCACTCGGAGAGCGGCAGCCCGATGCCGCTTTGGAATTCGCTCGAGGCGAAGTTCGCTTTACCGTCATTTGTTATGCACCATCATGTACCGTTGCGTCACCTCAAGACCCGAAAACACGGCCAGGTTCCATCCGTGTTTACGCGTCTTTATGTGGCATTCAATCAAGTACTTACCAATCAATTAATACCTGAAGCATCCTAACAAAATACAAGGAGTTCATATATGAACGCATCGAATACTTCTACCAGGAATCGCGGACAACGTGTCCGCTATATCCGAAACCCACGCATAACGCCGCTGAGTAAGATACTCAGCGGCTTCCTGACCGGCCTCCTCATGGTCATGCCGGTCTATGAGGTCGGTTGGGCGCAGAGCGATCTGCCCACCGACCCGACGGTGATTCACGGTGATGTGACGCACCGACTCGATGGGCAGAACCTGCTCATCGATCAAGCCACCGATCGCGCGATCGTCGATTACAACTCATTCGGTATCGGTGCGCAAAACGGCGTCTACATAAACCAACCCAGTTCTTCCGCAGCCATGCTGGCGCGCGTGGCTGGTGCGGACCCGTCGGCTATACTCGGTGTGTTGCAAGCGAATGGTATCTTCTACCTCTCGAATCCCAACGGCGTGATTTTTGGTCAGAACGCCCGGATCGATGTGGGCGCACTTCTCGCAACGACCCTGAATATCTCCGATGAGGACTTCCTCAACGACATCATGGCATTTACCGGCGATTCGATGAAGGAGATCTCGGTGCACCAGGATGCGAAGATTACCGCCGAGCAATTCGTTGCCCTTATTGCCAGAGCCATCGAGAATGCCGGCACAATACAGGCGCGGAACATCGCACTCGCTGCCGCTTCCCAGGTACAGATCGATAACGCCTGGGGCGGCCAGATCGCGGTCGATGTACGTGGCATGCTCGGGGACGTGCAAAACTCCGGCTATCTCGACGCGTCAGAGGTCGTGACCAACGCGCAGGGCGGTGGGGTCATCAGTGTAAAGGGCGACAACATCAGTCACACCGGCGCGGCCCTCGCCAATTCCGACGGCGGCATCGGGCACAATGGCGGTTACATCGAGTTCGAAGCCTACGGTGACGTAGAAGTTGGCGAGGGCGCTGTTATCGCCGCCATCGGCGGCGGCGGCCAAGTCGCCGTACGCTCGGGAACGGCCAGTTCAATGTGGCAGGATGCCCCGGAAGCGGAGCGCGAAGACGTGACCGGTACCACCATTATTCGCGGCACGATCGACGCATCGGGTAAGGCCGATGGCGAGACCGGCGGTACCGCCCATCTCCTTGGTGATCATATAGGATTGGCCGGCGACGCGGTTGTGGATGTTTCAGGTGATGAGGGCGGTGGAACGGCGCTCATCGGTGGTAGTCTTCGTGGCGAGGACGATAACGTCCCGAATGCCAGTGCCGTATTCGTCGGCAGCGATGTGAAGATCTCGGCTGACGCGGAATCATCCGGTGACGGCGGCTCGGTCATCGTCTGGTCTGACGAGACGACGAGATTTCACGGGAGTGCGACAGCTACTGGCGGCGAAAATGCCGGGGATGGTGGCTTCATCGAGACGTCATCACACAACTATGTTGACTTGGCTGGGATTCGCGTCGATACATCTGCTCCGATCGGCGAGACCGGCGTCTGGAGTATCGATCCGCGAAACGTGACGATCAATGCGGGTGGAACAACCACGGGCGGTACATTGCCGAACTTTACGGCGACCGCGGATAGTGCGATCGTACGAATTTCCGACATCGATACGAACATTGATACGACCAATATCGTCATTGACACGGGCACAAACAGCGTCGGCGCACAGGCAGGAAATATCCTTATCGATGACGATCTCAATATCGAAAACGCATCCGGTTCAGCCAAATCGCTAACCCTGCGTGCCGCTAACAATATTACCGTCGACACAGATGCCGGCATCACTATTCAGGGGACCGGCGATGCAGTCAATCTTGTGCTCGAAGCGAATTCCGCAAATCTTTCTGGTGACGACTTGGACAATGCGGCCGGTGATCTCATTATCGGTGCGGCTGTCTCAACCAATGGCGGGACCTTCACTGGATCCGGCGTCGCCTTTGACAATACCGGTGGCGCAATCACTACAGGCGGTGCGGCCGTAGATCTCGATTTTACCGATGCCGCGACGATTGGCACGATCGATGCCACTGGGTCGACAATTTTTGTCAACGCTGACTCCATTGTGGATGCCGCCGGAACAATCACGGCCACCAGCCTGAAGCTTGTCGGCGCGAATGGTGTCGGGTCAACTGCTACACCGATGACAACCACGGTGTCGACGCTCTCCGGTTCAGCAGCCACGTCCGGTGAGTTTGTGGTGACCAATACCGGCGCGATCAATATCGGCACGGTTGACGGGGTCGCCGGCATCACAACCAACGGGGCTGCGACGGAAGACATCGAACTAATCGCAGCCGCCGGAATCACTGTCACTGAGCAAATCAATGCCGGCGCGTCCGGCAATGTGCTTCTTCAAGGCAATGTCATGGCAATTAATAACACCGTGACCGGCGATCGCGTAACCGCCACGCCCAATACCGTCACGCTGCCCGTATTCCTCGGCACGGGCGCGCCAACTGCATTCGTCCTTAGTAATGCGGAGGTAAATAATCTCGCAGGCGGCAATACTATCGATATAGGGGGCGCGTCGGTTCCCACATTGCTCATCAACCAGAATATCAGCGTTGCAGGTGCGAAAACCCTGAGTCTGGAGTCTGGCAACACGGTCGTGACATCCGGCGTTTCAACCGTCGCGGTTCAGAATCTTGCGATCACCTCGAAGGGTGGGGTCACAATGAACAACGCAAACGATGTTGACACCCTCGCCATTGATGCCGGATCGACCACCGCCAATATCATCTTTAGAGACACCGATGGCTTTGCCGTCGGTACGGTTGACGGCATGAGCGGTGTCGTATCAGACAGCGGTAATATCACGCTTACAAACATAATCGCAGGGAACATTGACGTGGATGCCGAAATCACCAATGTCGCGGCCGCTGCCGGAAAAACAATCACAGTCAACGCAGGCGCGAACAACGTTAATATCAGCGGTGTGAATATTACCAGCAATGCCGGCAATATCGGTTTCGGCACCAGTCCAGTGAATCTCGACGCCGGTCCGGTCCAAATCGCCACGTCAGGCACGGCGCCAGGATCGGGAAACATCACCATTGGCGGCGCCGTAAATTCCGCTACAAATGAGAATCTTACGCTGAACGCGGGTCTGGCCAATGTCAGTGTAGCATCGATAGGTGTCACCAATCGCATTGGCGTTCTCGATGTCACCGGCGGTACGGCCTCGATTACGATCGGCGGGAATGTTTTGACTACCGGCACGCAGGACTACAATAGCCCGGTGATCCTGTCAGCGGATGTGACGTTCGACGCCGATGACGCCAACATCACGTTCGACAGTACCATCAACGGCACCGGCAGCGCCCGTGCGCTCACGATCAATGCCGGTACTGAGACGATCACTCTGAGCAAAGCAGTGGGTGGGAGTAACCTGATCGGCGCGATCGATCTTGATGCCGGCACGATCAGTCAGGCCGCCGCCGCGGCAATCACCGCACAGGGACAGGTCGATATTAACACCGCAAACGCACTCACATTGGATGCGAATGTTACCTCCGGCGGCGCCACCAACATCACGGTGACGACCGAGGATGGCGGAACTGCTCCGTTCACCCTGAACGCCGGTGATACCATCAGCTCGATCGCAGGGACCTTGACTATTCGCGCCGATGACGTCGCTATTGACGGCGGCATTACCGCCACCGGGCAGCGCGTAATTGTCCGCTCAAATGACGACAGTGAACCGATCAACCTTGGCGCCGGTACGGGGAACAACCGCCTTGATCTCACAACAACAGAACTTGGCAACATAACCGCAACCACCCTCCAGGTTGGTCACGCCAACGCGGCGGCAGCAACCATCGCATCCGACGTAGACGCGGCGAATGCATCCACATTGGCATTGATTACCGGCGGCGGCGTTACGGGAACGGCTGGCGGAATCAGCGTGAACACCGGTGCCGGTGACTTGAGAATTACTGCTGGCGACACCATAAATATGACCGATACAGATACCGCTGTTGCCAACGTCGCTATCGCAAACGCAGGAAAGAACGTCACGTTTGCCGAGAGCAACGGGTTCAACGTTGGTACCGTTGATGGTGTCGCCGGAATGTCCGCCGCGCAACTGACGTTGTCCGCCGCATCTGGAACGATCGCCGACACGGCTGCAATCACGGCAACCGGGGATGTCAGTATCACTGCCGACGAGTATGACCCGACCGTTGGCGTATCTGCGGTCGGAAAAGCGGTTACGCTGGCGCCTAATACAGGGCGTACTATCGAACTCGGCGGTACCGGCTCGCAATTCAATCTCACCAACACGGAACTCGACCTTATTACCGCCACAACGCTCACGGTCGGTAACGGCACGGCTGGTGATGTCACGGTCGCAACTGATATCAATCCGAACGCCATCACCAATCTTGTTATCACCACCGGCGGGGCGCTAAGCGCAATCACCGGTGGCTTCGACATGAACGCGCAGAACCTCGCGATCAATGGTGTCGGTGGTGCGGTAACGATCACCGACGCCACGACCGATGTTGCCACGCTTGCGATCAGTGCAGCCGGGCAGTCCGTCACCTTCGTTGATGCCGATGATGTCACGATCAACGATGTCGCCGGGATTACATCGTCAACCGCAGCTGACTACGACATCGATGCCGGTGGCCTCATCACGTTCGGTCACAACATCACGGCAACCGGTGCTGGTGGAATCGACGCGAAAACATCCAGCGGCAACATCCAGATCAATACCGGCGTCACCCTGGATTCGTCGGCGAATCCAGGGCCGATCACGCTAACTGCCGACGGTGTCGTAATCAACGGCACCGGCGCCATTGATGCGGGCGCCGGCGACGTGGCGCTCGTTCCGAACGCCAGTCCGACAATCGATCTGGGCGGCGCAGGCGGCGGTTATAATCTGACCGACGCAGATCTCGACAAGATCACGGCCACAAACCTCACTATCGGTTCAGGCACTGCCGGTGCGGTCACGGTCTCCGCGGACATTTCGCCGGCGAATGTCACCAATCTCATCATCACCACCAACGGCGCTCTCACCGCGACAGCCGGCGGATTCGTCATGAATGGGCAGGGGCTCGGGATCAACGCGACCAACGGCACCGTGACTATCACCGATACGAGCACGGACGTCGGCACACTCGCATTTAATGCCACGGGACAATCGTTCACGTTTGTCGATGCCGACGATGTCACGATCGACGACATTGGTGGAATCGCGACGTCACAGGCAACGACTGTCTCGATTACTGCAACCGATATTGACACCGACGCCGGCGCGACGCATTCCATCACCGCCGCCGGCACGATGTCGCTACTGCCGACAACCGGCACCCAGATCAATCTCGGCACCGACACCAGCTTTGGACTTACGACCATTGACATGACCAATCTGAATGCCGCTACGCTCAATATCGGTGACAGCAATTCCGGCAACGTCACAGTCTCAGCCGATGTCGCTACCGGCACGGTCAATACCATGTTCCTGACGACCGGCGGCTCGATCACGGGTACCGCCGGTGGCATCGATGTGAGCGGTGGCGTCGGTGACCTCGGTATCACGGCCAACGGCACGATCAATATGGATGACACCGGCACCGGTTCCGATAATCGCGTCGCGGCAGTCGCCATTTCGAATGCAGGTAATGCCGTGACTTTTATCGACGAGGACGCGCTGACAATTGGAACCGTCGGGGCGATCGTCGGCGTCACCGGTTCGACCGTAACGATCGGGGGCGGTAACGGTCTCATCGTTGCGAATACGGCTGCTGCCAACGATGTGAACGCCACCGGCGCCGTTGTTCTCGGGTCGGGTACCGGCACACTCCAAATCGCGCAATTTGCCGATGTAGAAACCACGGCCGGCGCCGGCGTCGCAGTGACCTTGACCGGTGATAAGATGGATCTCGACGGTACAATCACGGCTTCGGGTGCACCGGTTCTTATCCAACCATTTACCGGCAATGACACAGTCGGTATCGACATCGGGAGCACCACCGATGTCGCCGCCAACACTATCGAGTTGAGTCAGGCCGAACTGAATCGCGTCACCACCACGATCCTGCGACTCGGCTCGGTCACGGCCGGTGCTGCGAATACGAGCGACGCTGGAAATATCGTGGTGTCCACCGATGTCACCTTTACCGGCGCGAATACGCTTCAGCTCATTACCGGCGGTACAGTGACGGACTCCAGCGGAATCACGATTGCGTCACTCGGCATCAATTCCGAAGGCGCCGTAACTCTGGACGGCGACAATGACGTCGACACGCTGGCGGTCTTCGCCAACGATGGCACGAACAATCAGGACGTGACCTTTTCCGATACGGACGGGTTCACGGTTGGTACGGTTGACGGCATTGTTGGTATCAGCGCCGCGAAGCTGGATCTTACCGCTGTGTCCGGCACATTGACAACCTCGTCAGCGATCGCGACGACCGACGACGCTGTGATCAACGCGGATGAGTTCAACCCCGGCGCGGCTGTCAATGCCGGCGTGAACGATGTCACAATTGATCCAATCACCAGTGCGATACCGGTCAATATCGGCGTTGTCACGCAGGTGGGCGCACAACTTGATATGACCAACGCCGAACTTGAGAATATCACAGCGGGCACGGTCACGATCGGCGCATCCGATGCCGGCCCTGTGACCTTGGCGGCGGCTGGCGGGATGGATTACACCGGTGATTTCACGAATCTCGCGATCGTCACCGGCAGCACGGTGACGCAGGCAGACGGTACGAACCAGCTCGCGGTTTCCGGTCTCGCGATCACTGCCGCTGATACGGTTTCACTACTCGACGTTGATAACGACATTGATAATCTCGCGATATCAGCTGCCGGACAGACCGTGATCATGGTCGACGCCGACGATGTCGACATCGATACCGTCGCCGGTGTCACGGGCATCACGTCCGCTGCCCTAACCATCACCGCCGAGGACATTGACTTTACCCAGGGTATCACGGCAACCGGTGCCACGGTCACCTTGCAGCCCGAAGGAACCACGGCGATCAATCTGGGTACTGACACCACCTTCGGCATTACCGATGCAGATATTGACTCAATCACGGCCGGAAATCTGGTGATTGGCTCGGCCACCGCCGGCGCTCTCACCGTTTCTGCGGATATCGATCCGGCGAATGTCACGACACTCAGCCTTATCAACGACAGCACCGTTATCGCGGCAGCTGGCGGGATTGCTGTCGCGAATCTCAGGGTCGACGCCAACGGCTCCGTAACCTTTGTGGACACAACCACCGACGTCGACGTCCTGTCGATCGACTCGGATGGCGGCACAGGTGGACCGATCGCCTTTCTCGACCAGGACGGGTTCGATATCGGCACGGTTGACGCGCAGAATGGTATGATAGCGACTGGCAATCTGGTGGTCCTGTTGGCAGGTGGTGGCGGGGCAGCTGGGACCGTGACCCAAAGCCAGGCTATAACCGCGGGATCGTTGGAGCTGCTCGATCCTGGAGCGGGCAGCGCGGGTAACTTCAATCTCAACTCCACATCAAACGCCATTACAACGCTCGCTGCTGATCTCACACTGGGCGGCACACTGACCTACGTCGACGCGGATGCGCTCACAATTGATACCGTCGGTGTCAGCGACGGCGTGACCACGAACAATGCGACGATCAATATATCGACTGTCGACGGCAATCTGTTGATTCGCGACACCGGCGCGGCCACGGAGGTCGATGCCGGCAACGGCTCTATCATTCTCACCGCGGGCACGCCGGACGTGACCGGAACCGCACGTCGGCTTGTCATCCGCACCGACGCGGTTGTGAATTCCAGTGCAGCAAGTGGTATCGCGATCAATCTGTCGGCGCAGAACATGAGCATCGGCGCCAGCGACGACGCTGGCACTACGATTGTCGCGGGAAGCGTGGTCACGGCAGCTGGCGGCGGCGATGTCCAGCTCTCGCCCTTCATCGACGGGACGCAAACCGCTGTTGGCGGCACGTCCGCCGACGTCGACGGTGCGTCAACCGCTACGGAGACGCTCGGAATTACGCAGGTGGAATATGACAATATCAACCCAAGTCCATTGGTACTCGATCTCGGCAGTGGCGATTACACCATCGGCGGCGAACTGACTTTTGGTGCCGGCAGCTACACCGTAAACACCACCGGTGCGATCATCGACAACAACGTCGGCAACGATTTTACCGGCACGACACTAATCCTTAAGGCCGCGACCGGTATCGGTGTATCGGGCGCCGATCTCGGTATCGAAATCACCGTCACCAATCTTGACGTCACCAACACGACCTCCGGCGGTGTGAACATTACCAACACCGGAACGTTAAATATCATCGATTCCCCTGATGACGCTGATACAATTGCTGCAAGTATTGTCGGTGGCGGTATCATTGCAGCCAATTCGCCATTGAACATCTCAGGGACGCAGAATATATCGGGAACGTTTACTTACCAGGCCGCAAACAGCGCAGCCGATGTCGATCATATCACGATCACTGCGAACGCTGATATCAATCACACCGGTGTCGGCCAGCTGCGCTTCATCGCGGGCGACGACATTATCATCGGAGATAACGTCACAATAGATACCAGCGGCATCAACGAATTGGTATTCACCGCCGACAATGAACTCGACGGCGTAACCGGCGCAATCACACAGAGCACCGGTGGCGCAGCACCCAAGATCACCGCGCCGGCTGCCGCCTTCCGGGCTGCGGAAAGCATTTCGGTGACCGAAGCCGATAACGCCATAGAAACCGTCTCCGCACAGGTCAGCGGCACCGGCAGCATCTCATTCGCAACCAGTACTGACTTGCAGGTGGGTATTGTCAACAACCTTGCCGGGCTGTCGACTGTGGACGGCACCATCGGCGTTGTGGCTGATGGCCGCATTGTTGTTGCCCAGGATATTGGCGGTGCGGGCACCATCACCGTGACTGCCGACAGCGATACTGACGGCGACGGCAACCTCTTTATCGCCAATGGCGCCGGCATTACCACAAGTTCCGGCAGTATCCTGTTGCAGGGCAACGACCTCGATATTGTCGGCAACGCGAACATCACCAATACCGACGTCAGCGCCGGTACCCCGGCAGTGAAGTTCACCGTGTCCGACGGTGGCGACGTGATGCTCGGCGAAGGCGCAGCTGATGACGCCACTATTACCAGCACTGAATTGGGGAAAATTTTCGCACTGAGCTTCGAAATTGAAACCGACGGCGGAGCTACTGGTGTCGGAGGTAGTGACGGCAATATCCTCGTCCAGGATATTGATATTTCGGATGCGAATAATCCCAATCATGTTATTCTTGACGCCAACGGCGGCGCTGCCGGCGAAGGTCAAGTCACTTTCCAGACCACCGCTTCGAATTTCGAGCAGCTCACCGTCGAAGCCGACCAGGGAATCAATGTGAATGTCAATCTCAATGTCGGCGTTGACGACCCGCTCACGATCGGCATCACGGAGGCGGGCAACCTGAGCATGGACGGCGACGCCGATGATGCCGCCGGTGCGGATGTCGACGACGCTATTGTGATCGCGAACAACATCGAGATTGATGTAAATGGTAGTGCTGTATTTGAAGCCACGACGGGCGATACGGATTTCACCAACAATCCTGGTATCTACAGCCCCGGTAACGCTGAAATCGACGTCACCGGCACGGTAACGATCGAAGACAATGTCACCACTGTCGGCAATTTCACGGTGAGCAATTCCTCGTCGGTCACGATGGATGGCGACGGCGCTGATGACGCCACGGCCATGGCCATTCTTTCGACCGGCGGAAATCTGTCGATCAATTCCGTAGTAATTGGTGAGGACGGAATGGACGTCACCATCCAGGCGGATTCCGGCAGTATCGCTACTGGCGGACTCCGCGGTGTAAATGGCGGAGCCGTGACCGACTTCATCCTTGACGCCAACACCACAATCGACATCAACAATACCGTGCAAAACGACGTGGGCACAATTACCTTGGCTGACGCCACCACAGCGACGTTTGACAGCGCCGTCACGGCCGATCTCATCGACGTTTCGGACGTGTCAACAAGCATCATCTTCAGCGGCACGGTCGATGCCGACGAACTCGATCTCGACGACGACGACGGTGGCGCAAATCCCGGTCTTGTCGGCAGCCTGACATTCTCTAACAACGTCTCCGGCGACGCGGGCACCGGAATCCAGATCAACAATATCGATGGCAGCATCACCACGGTTTCAATCACTGGTGGCACGAATGTCATCGAAGGTGCGTTCACTGACGAAGCGACAACCCAGGGATTCGATAACACGGGTACGCTCACCATCGGTAATGGCTCCGGCGATTCAACCACGTTCGAAGACATCGTGGTGGCGACAACACCGTCGGCGATAAGCGTCGCCGGTACTGTACAGACCTCGGGCGACGGGATAACACTCGGTGATAACGATACCGACGTAACTGCGACCGCCGACACCATCTTATCCACCGGTGCCGGTGCGGCCGGTGATCTCGCGATTTTCGATCTCACCGGCGGCGCTGGTGTTGATGTTGCACTGGTTTCGGGAAGCGGCACAACCACTGTTACCAATAACGATACGGACTCGGCCTTGAATATTGGTGGTGTATTGACCATACAGGCCAACAACGCCGGGGCAACCGGCGGCGTAACGTTTGTGGGCGATGTTACCGCGGACGGCATCACCACGTTCAATCATAACTACGGAATCGACTTCCAGGAAGACGTGCAGATGACCGATGCCGGAACGACATCGACATTCATCAACGATGGTGCCATAAACTTCGGCTCGGCGACCGACGACGATATCGATTTCGCCGGTGGTCTGGTGACAACAGGAGCGACTGGTCTGGTGACGGTCAACACGAGCATTACTACGACCAATAATCAAATCACCATGGGCGCGTTCACGCTCGGGAATAACGCTACTCTGGACGCCGGTACCGCTGCAGCGTCCGACATCACCATCAGCGGTCAGATTACGAGCGCCGCCAACAACCTCACTCTCGACGCTGGACCGGCGGGCGACATCCAGGTGTCCGGCGATTTTGTTGGTGGCGGGGACATTACCATTACCGATGCGAATAACGCCACGTTTTCCGGCGATCTCACAGTCGGGACGTTCGACATTGACGACGCCTCCGGCACCGTCACGCTTGATGGTGCCGTTACCAACACCATTACGACGTTCACTACATCTGCCGCTCAGGCGTACAACATCGCCTTGATCGCCGGTTCGACCGTGATTACTGATACCGTAAATTTTACCAATACCGGCACGCTGGCTATTGGTAATGCGACAGGTGACACGAATACATTCACCGGTGGTGTCACGGCTACTGCACCGTCCGCAATCAGCATGGCGGGTACTGCAGCCATGGCCGGCGGCGCCGACACGATGACACTTGGCGATGCCAACACCGGCATTACCTTTACTCAGGACGTCACACTTGACGCCGGCGGCAACGGCAGCACCATCGCCATCGGCGGCACAGTCGACGGCAGCGACGAGGACTTGACTATTGCAGCTGGCACGGGGACAAGTACCGTCACTTTCGATCGGGCCGTGAGTGATCTCGGCGACGGTACCGGCGCTGCGCTCACTGTCGCGGCCGGAAGCACCGGGCTTGTGCGGTTCTCCAGCACCCTGGGTGGCAACAGCGGCATCTCCGCTGCCGACGGTACGGACATGCGCTTCGACGGCAACGTTACCCTTGGCGACGGCGACACAGCCACGAGCATTCTTGGAACCGCTCAATTCGATGGCCTCACATTCCAGGCAGCCGACGGTATCACCTTTGGTAATGCCACGGCCGACACGGTCACGCTCAGCTCAGCGGATGTGAACATCATCACCACCGGCGGAGCCGCAGATATCATTATAGGCGGTCACGTCACTGGCGCGCAAAATCTCGACATCACCGCCGGTCAGAACATCACGGTCACCGGCGACATCGGTAATCCCGCATCGATCGCCTCGCTGGACGCCACCACCGGCGCGGGCGATACGGCTACATTCGACGCCATCACGTCAACCGGCAATATCACGATCACAGCCGATGATGTGGTCCTGAACGACGCAGTCATAGCGTCGAATCAGATCGTGACGATACGGAATGTCTCAGCCGGACGTCAGATTGAAATCGGTACCGGTGTCGCGAACGAACTCGTGCTTTCAACCGCAGAGATGGCCCTGATAGATGTTGATGCGGGCATCGTTCGCATCGGCCGTACCGGCGCGAATGCCGCCGGTACAGTCACCGTAAATCAGGCAGTCACATTGGCGGCTGCAGACGTGCCGACGCTGCACGTGCTTACCGGTTCGACCGTTGTCGATACCAATGCGGGTGACGGGCTCGATGTTCAGAGCCTCGCCGTCACCGCCGGTGGCGCGATCACCCTCGACGGCACCGGAAATGACGTCGTCAACCTCGCCGTCTCCGTTAGCAACGCGAATGTAACGTTTGCAGACAACGATGCTGGATTCGATATCGGCACGGTCGATGGTCTCTCCGGCATCGCGGTTGGCACCGGTACAATCGATCTCGATACCGCGGCCGATACCGTTACCCAATCACAACAAATCAGCGGCGCGAGTCTCCTCCTCACGGGAGCCGGTGACTTTACACTCACAAACGTTGCCAACGACATTGATACGATTGCATCCAATGTGACCACCGGTTCCATCAATTTCTTCGACGCCGATGATGTTACAATCGGTAGCGTGAATGGTACAAACGGAATGACCGTTGGTAATGGCGAAAACATCGCCATCACGACGGTCGCGGGTGGCATCACCGTGTCACAGGACGTCACCGTTGGCACCACCGGCGACGTCGACCTGATCGCCCGCGGCGTGAATTCCGACATCAATGTCAACGCCAATATCATCACGGGTTCCGGCGACGTCTATCTCGATGCCGCAGATGATATCACCGCCGACGGCACGGGTACGATTCGTTCGGCTGCCGGCGGCGGCGCAACCCGGTTGAGTGCCGCCGACGACGTCGGTGTCCTGGCCAATCCGATTCTCGTCGATACCAAGGTGATCACCGCCAACCAGACGGATCTCGGTAATACCGGGGATATCTTTATCAGCGTGCCCGGAACCGGCGCCGGTGGAGCCCAGACGATCGTTACCGTTGATACGTTCCGTACGGGTGAGTTGAGCGAATTCAGCGGCATCTCCAGTATCAACAACAATAATATCAATCTCACGATCGGCGACGGCACCGACCTGTCGATTCTCAAGGGCATAGCCGCTGACGGCGCCGGGGATGTGACCATCAATGTTATTGGCGGCGGTATCACACAGGCCTCTGGCGATACCAGTTCGATAACATCGAACAGCGGTGATATTACCATTTCATTTGGTATCGACGACGCTAGCCTCACCGATGATCAGTTCCTGATCGGCCCGGTTTACACGAATATCACCGGTGATGGCGGTGACGTCACGATTAACTTCCGTGACAATATTACCGACAACAACGGTGCCACGCTCAATATCACCGCCGACACCCTGACCCTGAACAATCTCGAAACGGGTCAGGATGCACAGTTCGGGTCGATCGCCGACGTCATCGAAACGCAGATCGAAACCCTTGGCGACATAACCGTACCTGAATTGAATCTTGAGAATGACGGCGATCTTACGGTCGGCAATATCACCGCTTTGGCCAGCGGTATTACGATTAACGCACGGCTCGGCACCGTTACTATCACCGGTACGCTTGACCCGTTGGACGGTCAGAATGTCATCATCACCGCGGACGATATTGATATCAGCGGCGCCGGTGCGATCGCGGCAGGCGGCGGCGGCGACGTCACGCTCAAGCCATTTTCCACCGATCAGGACATCGACCTCGGTACCGATCAGCTCAGCCGCTTCAGCCTCACCGAGGCTGATATACAGGCCATTAGCACAGATGCCGGCAACACCCTTCAGATTGGCCAGACCGGCGGCACCGGTAATATTTTTGTTACCGCCGCCATCGACCTGAGCGGCGAGGTATTCGATGTCGATCTCTTCGGGAACAACATGCAGTCCGGCGCGACCATGACCTTCCGCGACGGCGGCACGTTCGACCTGCAGCTAATCGGGGCCCTAACTGATGCCAACGCCGGTGCGAATAACATTGTATTCGGCGCCGGCGCAGCCCAGAGTGGTACCTTGTTGATCGAGGCCGCCGGCGGTATCGGTACGGCGGCAAACGAACTCGAAATCACGGTAGGTAGCGGAGCTGCCGGCAACGACTTGGACATCAGCCTGCTCAACCAGGCAACGCCGGGAAGCAGCGAAATCGGCGTGATTATCGACGCCGACACGACCTTGAGCGGCATCACCAATTTCGACGAAGGTGACATCGATATTACTGTCCTGAGTGAAGTCACGATCGACTCGGATGTTGTCGTCGGCGGCTCCGGCAACATCTCGGTAGTCGCCTCAAACAGCAATGGCGCGAATGACGACGACATTATTTTCGATACCTCGAATGTATCGGTCTCAACGGACAAGGGTACGGTCACCTTAACAGCCGGGGACAGTATTGTTGTCAATGCCGGCATCACCGGCATCAATGTCGCTACAAACGGCAGCGATATCATCCTCACCGCGGGCGCAGAGACCTTGGCCGGAGGTGCGGATGACGACGAGGTCGGCGGTGTCGATCTCGGTGTCGGTGCGGAACTCATCGTCACCTCCAACGGCGGCGACGTCGACATCACCGCCGGTCCCGCAAACGCCGCCGGCGATACCGGCGCCGGCACAGTCGTGGGTATCGAATTGCCGCGGATCGATGCCGGTACTGGTGCGGTTACAATCCGATCGGACTCGTTCACCACGGATAACGACGGCGCCATCACTGATTTCGATGCCGGGACAGGCATCGATATTGTCGGTGACTCGCTTACCATCACCAGCCGCGCAGGAATCGGCGCCACCGGCGTCAATGGCTCATTAGAGATTGATGTTCGCACACTAACTGCAACGAATCGAGACAGCAGCGGGGTCTTCCTCAACAGCGTCGGCGGCCGTCAGCTCGACGCCACAGTAAATGCGTTGGGCACCGCAGGAAATATCGAATTATTCGCTGATGACGATGTCATTCTCACTGACGTTGACACCGTCGACGGCACGATCACGGTTACTGTCGACGGCGGTTCGATCACCGCGACCGATGTCGATACCGCAACCGCCGGTGACAACGTCAGCCTCACCACCAATGACTCCGGTGACATCACGATAGCAACCAACGGTGTTGTCGTCACCAATGATGCGAACGTCACGATTAATGCCGCCGGCTCGGTCCTCGGCGAAGGCGCCGGCCAGAACATCACCGCCGCCACCGGGGCGGTCGACATCGATGCGCTCGGCTCGATCAGCGGCGGCGCCAATGGCTTCGACATCACGGTCACCACCGGCACGGTCGATCTTGACGCCGTCACCGATATCGACGCGGACATCACCGGCGGTGCGCTCGGCACGGTAACCGCTGTTTCCGGCACTGATGCAACCGTGGACGCCGCTGTCGGCGGAAACACCTTGACGATCGATCTCGACGCCGGTGGCGATGCCACCGTCACCTCGTCGGACAACATCACGCTGAACGCCTCCGAAATCCAGGGCAACCTGGCCGTAACCGCCGGCGCTACCGATACCATCGCACAGGGCGGCACCCTCAATATCGGCGGTACGTCGACGCTCAGCGCAACGACCATCACATTGACCACCGCAGGCAATATTTTCGGCGGTACCGTCGATCTCGACGGTACGCTCACCACGGTGCAACTCACGGGTCTCGGCAATATCGATCTCGCCGCTGCAGGCGGCACAACGCTCACCGTGATTTCCACCGGCGATATCACCGACAGCGGCGTCCTCGCGTTCACCGGCGTGACCACGTTGACGGGTGATAATATCCTGTTGAACGAAGCAAACACACTGGGTACGATTGCAGTTACCGCCGACAACGACGCATTCATCAACGACACCGCCGGCGGCCTGGTCGTGAACGCCTCAACCATTGGAGGGGATTTGACGGTTGTGACGACCGGTGCACTCACTGATGGCGGCGTGATCGACGTTGACGGTGCCTCAAGCTTCACCGCGACTACCGGCGCCATCACTCTCAATAACGCCAATCTCTTTACCGGCGCAGTGTCGCTTGCGAATACCGGCGGCGGCAATGCTATTACCGTCACGGATGCGGGTGATCTCGTGCTCGGCGGTGTTTCAACCAATGACGATCTCACGGTCAACGCGGTGAACGTCTCGCAAACCGGTATCGGTCTGTCGGTTGACGTGGATACCGATATCAATGCCACCGGCAACGTCACCCTCGACGCGCCGGCCAACACGTTCACCGGCGATATTTCCGTCGACGGTGTCAACGTCGAGCTGGTCAGCTCCAGTGCAATCGACTTCGATGCTTCCGCCGTTACCGGTACCTTGGATGTCGTGTCCAGTTCGACCATCACCGACGATGGTGCGCTGACCGTAACCGGTGACGCCAGTTTTACGGCGAATACCTCCATCACCCTGAATGCGGCGAACGATTTCCAGAGCGCCGTCTCGCTGTCGTCGGCCGGCGCCATCGCCGTCACCGACGCCAACGCGCTCGATCTTGGCGATGTCGATGCAGCCACCACGCTCACCATCGTCAGCGTCGGCGCCATCACCGATAGCGGTATCATCTCTGTGGCCGGTACATCGTCATTCGACAGCGGCGCCGGCGGTGCTGCTGTGACGCTCGACAGCGCCAATGACTTTATCGGTGTCGTTACCATCGCCAATGCCGCTACCACGGATGTCACGATCGTTGATGCAAATGCCCTGTCGCTGGCGGCATTCACCGCTACCGGCAATGTCGATCTCACCGCCAGCGGTGATGTCACACAGACCGGAGCATTCACCGTGACTGGAACGACCAGCGTCGATGCCGGCGCGAGCAACATCACCCTGACCCAGGCCAACGATCTCACCGGCGCGGTCAGTCTCTTTGGCCAGGATGTCGACATCACCGCGGATACCACGACGCTCACCCTGGGCTCGATAAACGCAGCGGATCTGGCCATCGTGACCACCGGCGAGAACGTCATCGATGCCGCGACCGGCGCCATCTCCGTATCCGGTCCGACCTCGATCAGCGTCGGCGCCGGTGCCATCACCCTTGACCGCGCTTCCAATGATTTTGTCGGTACGGTCACCATCGGCGGCACAACCTCGACCGGCGTTCGAATTGACGATGCTAACGACCTCACACTTGCGGCCGTCACCACCGACGGCGCGCTCACAACGAACACCGGCGGCGACCTCACCGTCACCGGCGCGGTCAGCGCAACCGGCGTCACCGTAATCTCAACCGCCGGCGACATCACGTTCGAGTCAACTATCGACGCCGACACCATCAACACCGATACCGACGTCAGTATCACGGCCAATGACGGTACCGTCACGATTAATGGCGACATCGGTGGAGGCACGGAGGTCAATGACGTCACCGTGAGTGGTTCATCGATCGTTCTCGGCGGAAGTATCTCGACCGAGAACGTCGGCAACAATACTGATGCCGGCGATGTCACCCTCACCGCTGCCGATCAAGTACTGCTCACCACCGATGTAACCATTGACACCGAAGGCGCCGGTGCCGACGCCACAGACACAGCAGGTAGCGTAACCGTGAACGGACGCATCAACAGCGACGGCGGCACCGCCCGCAGCTTGAACATCAATACCGACGGTCCGGGCGGCGACGCGACCATCACACTCAACGCGCCCATCGGTCAAAACGCCAATCTATCGACACTCACGCTCATTGCCGACACCGCCGCCATCGCGGTCGATGAAATCAATGCCGATACCCTCACACTCACGAGTGGGTCGCAGATCACACTCAACGGCGATGTCAATGTCGAGAACGCACTGACCTTTGCCGGTATCGCGGATGGCAACACCGTCATCCTCGGCGCCGACGTGGCGATCAACACCAGCAATGACGATGTGACCTTCACCGGCGAGGACATCACCGGTGCGTTCGATCTCGATATCGATACAGGCAACGGCGCTGTCACGCTGCAGAATGTGGGCACCACGGCCAATCTTGATGTTTTCACCGTGGCCACCACCGGGATCACCACGCTCAACGGTGCGACCATCGACGCGGACGGCGGCGTCGATTTCAGCCAGGCAACCAACATCGATATCGACACCAGCCTCACCATCACGACAATTAACAACGACATCCGTCTCACCGGCGGCGCCATCGACCAGGTCACCGGCGACGAAACGCTCACACTGGCGGCGGGTGCGAATGGCGACATCTTCATCGACACCATCGGCTCGATCGACGCGATCACAGTAACCTCGGCCGACGAGACCGTGCTTTCCGGCGACATCACCGCCGACAACAACATCACCATGGATCAGGACGGTGTCGTGCTGCAGGACAACGTCACACTGACCTCGACCGACGGCAGTGTCGATCTCGGCGATCTGACTGCTTCCGGGCAGTCGTTGATCATTGCTGCCGACATCGACGACAGCGGCAACGGCACTGTGAACCTCGATGCAATCTCTGGAGTGACCAATCTTACCGTTAGCGCCGGCGACGGCATCACGGTCAACGAGGCCATCAACGCCACCGGCGCTGTGGCGATTGAGGCGGAACTCGCGAGCGATGACAACTCGATTCTTGATCTCAACGCGTCGGTATCCGGTAACACGGTCCGCTTCGACTCGAATCTGTCGGGTGGTGGCATCACCGTCGACGGCGCGCAGACGAATACCGTCGGTTCAACGACCTTCGCCACACTCACGGATCTCGGCGCGGATGTAAGCGCCAGGGACGACCTGAACTTCAATGCTGCGACGACTGTCTCCGCAAACGTAACCACGACCTCCACCAACGGTAGTATCGATTTCGACAGCACGCTCACCGCGGACGCCGTCGCCAATGCGCGCTCTGTCAACGTCAGCGCTGTCAATGGCACAGCCAATTTCGACGCCGCTGTAGGCAATGCCGCAGGAGCCTTCTCAGGCGGGGTCACCGTGACCGCCGATGCCATTACCGGCGGCGCCGCGATCACCACTGCCGGTGGTGCGGCTGACGTCGACGGCGGCGCGGTTTCGCTTACTTCAGAGCTCGGATCGATTACCGTTGGCGCCATCGACACCGATGGTGGGACTGCTGGCGGGGCGACTCCCGGCAATGCAGCCGGGGCCGTGACCGTTTCAAGCGCCTCCGGCTTTACAGCCGGAGCGATCACAGGTGACGGTTCCAATGCCGGTGCCGGCGCCGGCGGCACCGGAGCAACTGTTGGTATCACGACAGCTGGTACCGTTAACATTACTTCCATCAGTAGCACCGGCGGCGACGGAACAACCGATGCCGGCGCTGGTGGCAGCGTAACCGTATCCGGCACCAGCGGCGTCAACGTCGGAGCGGTTACAACAACGGCCGGTACCGGCGCAAACGCGTTTGACGGCGGCGCGGTCGACCTCACGGCTTCCGGTTCGACCCTGACCGTTAGTGGTGCGATCAACACCAGCTCCGCAGCCGTCGGGGGTGACGGCGGTGTTGTCACGCTGACCGGCACGGATATCTCCCTTACCAACGGCGATATTACGACCGATGGTGCGGTGGACGCAGGTGATATCACCATCACCGGCAACACGGTACTTGGCGCAAACCTCGACATCAGCGGTCTCGGCGGCACCACTGATCCAACCGTCACCGTGAACGGCAATATCAACGCCGACGCCACATCGAACACCCGTGACGTCACTTTCAACATCGACACCGGTACGGTCACCCTGAACGGTGCCGTCGGTACGACCAACGCTGTCGATGCCATTACGTTCACGGCGCTCAACATCGATCTCGGCGGTAACATCACCGCCGACGGCGCCATTAACTTCGAGGCGGTCGACCAGAACATCGACATCGACCTGCTCAACGACGTCGCCATCGTCACCTCTAGTGATGCCGTCACCCTCGGAGATGACAATCTCGATGATCTTGATGGTGCGAACAACTTCAGCATTAGCGCCGGTTCAGGTGCCGTCGGTGTCGGCTTGGTCGGCGCGAATACCGCCCTGCAGTCTTTCACCGTAACGACAACCGGAACCACGACGCTCAACGGCAATATCACCGCCGACAACGCGATTGACCTGGGTGCGGCGACAGACGTTGACTTGGCAGCTGCCATTGTCCTCGATACCAATAATGCCGGTACAGATGGTAATGTGGATATCTCCGGCGGCGCAGTCGACGGCGCTCAGACCCTCAGCATTGATGCGGGTGACGGCAACGTTGTACTCGGCGCGATCGGTGCAGCCACACCACTCACTAGCCTCACCATCACAAATGCCACGCAGACGTCGCTCGAAGGCAACATAACGGCCACGGGTAATATTGATCTCCAGTCCGACGTCGATCCCGACAGCATCCTGCTGGTAAACTCGGTACAGGTCGAGTCCACGGGCGGTGACATTGATCTCACAGACGTCACGGCATCCGGTCAGAGTCTCACCGTTCTCGCCGATACCAATGATGACGGTGCCAGCGGCGATATTCTGCTCGACGCCGTCACCGGTGTCGAGAACCTCATCGTGACTGCCGGGGAAACCGTAACCGTCGACGAAACCGTCACGGCTACGGGCGTTGTCGTGATTACGGCCAACGCGGATAACGGCAATGCGCAAAATGAGGATCTGACACTGAACGCCTCGGTTTCCGGTACCAGCGTCACTTTCGACGCCGACGGTGACGACGCCGAGATCGACGTCGACACGGCCCAAACGAACAACACCGGTTCAACCACGTTCTCCGGTGAGACGCTGCTGGCGGCCGGCGTCACCGCCAATGGCAACGTTGGGTTCGACGATGTCGTCACGCTGGACAACGACACCGCTATTGCCGTAACCAGCACCACCGGTGATATCACATTTCAGAGTACGCTCGACGCTGATGGCGCCGCCGCCGCAGGCGATGATGTCACGCTCACGGCGAACAACGGCACCGTGACCCTTAACGGGGTCGGTACGGTCAACGAAATCAACGCCCTGGATGTCAACGCCGACCGCACTGTCATCAACGGCAACATCCTCACCCAGTTCGCGGCGGCCGCAGGCGATGTCGATTTCAGCGGGGTGGGTGATGTGACCCTTGGCAGCGATGTGACGATCCGCACCGAGGACGACGGGGCGGATCAGGCAGGTCTCGTGACCTTCGGAAGTGCTGCGATAGATTCGGACGGCACCGCACGCAGTCTGACCATTGATACCAATGCGACGGGCGATGCCAACATCACGCTCAATGGTAATGTTGGGTTAATTTCAGCGCTAAACGTCCTCACGCTTGATGCTGGCGCTGGCGACATCAGTCTTGGCAATGCGAATCTCGACACCGTTACGGTGACGACCGGTAACAACATCACGCTCAACGGGGATATCACGGTTGACGGTTCAGCTGTAGACTTTTCGAATCTCGACGGCAACATCGCGCTCGGTGATAATGTCACCATCACCACAGGCGGTGGTGATGTCATCACGACGGCTGAAGATATCAACGGCGCCTTCCGCCTCACCATAGCCGCCGGTGCAGGAATCGTCAGTCTCGATAATATTGGTAACACCACGGACCTGACCGGATTGACAATTGATGGTGGAGCGGTTACCACCGGAACAATCGAAACCGTCGGTGCAGCGAACGCCGACGGCGGCGACGTTGATATCTCCGCGGTTACCGGCAGCATCATCACAGGCCAGATCACCGCCACTGGCGGTGCCGACGGCGGTGCCGACGGTGGCCAGGCGGGCGGATCGGTCATTCTCGATGCGGCCGGTGCTGTCACCGTGGCGACAGGAATTACCACAGACGGTACCGTTGCTGCAGGCGCAGCTCAGGCCGGCGGTGTGGGCGGGGCAATCCAGATCGCCGCGGGCAGTGATGTCAGCGTTGCTGCGCTGTCCGCCGACGGCCAGGCCGGTTCGACCACAGGCATTGGCGGCGCCGGTGGCGCCATTGGCATCACATCGACAACCGGTGATGTGGCTGTGACCACCGTATCCACCACCGGTGGCACCTCCGCTGGCGGTACAGCCGGTGCCGGTGGCGGTGTCAGCCTTGAAAGCCAAACCGCCGCCCTGTCCTTTACATCGATAACCACTGGCGGTGGTGCCGGTGGCGCCGGGACTGGCGGGGACGGCGGTAACGTCGCCATCGCCGCGGCCGGCGGCAGTACCGCCGGCGGCGACATCACGACCACCGGCGGGACCGGCGTTACCGCGGCCGGAACGGGCGGCAACGTGGTCGCTACCGGCTCGGTTGGCCTCGGCGCGGATGTCACCATCGACACCCGCGGTGGCGCGGCGAACGACGCCGTTGTCGGCAATGACGGGCTGGTGTCATTACTCGGCGCTGTCGATGCGACAACTGCCGGCGAGGAGTTGATCAATATCGATGCCGACGACGCCGATGTTACGCTCGGTCAGATCGGTCAGAGTGTGGCGCTCGAAGCCCTCACCGTCAGCGCTGGCGGCGCCGCCGCACGGACGATTCTTACCGGCGGCATCCGCACCGAAGACGGCGTCTCGCTCAACCGCGACGGCATCGAACTGCAGGGCAATATAGAGATTGTTACCACAGACGCTGGTAACACGACAATGAACGACGTAACAGAAGGAAACGGCAACAACCTCACGATCGACTCAGCCGGCACGCTAGATCTCGATCTCGTTACCGGTGTCGGTGTTCTCGATGTTGAATCGGATGGCACCCTCACGTTTGCCGAAACCGTTACCGCCAGTGACGGTATCAGGGCGATCACTGACACTGCGGGCGACGCTGGTGACGCGACGTTGTTGGTTACTGGTAATTTGACAACCGATACCGGTTCGATCAATCTCTCGGCTGAAGGCACCCTCGACATCGACGGCGATATTCGTAACAACGCCGGCGTTGTCTTCCTCACCGCTAATAACGACGATGCCAACGGAGAGGACCAGGACCTCGAAGTTGCCGGAAATGTCGTCGGGTCAACCGTTGAGTTCAGCGTCGCCGGAGACGAGTCGCAGATCATTGTCTCGGGGGCCCAGAATAACAACAACAGCATCACGATTTTCTCCGGTCCAACAGTCGTCGGCGCCAATGTTGCCGCCACCGACGCTATTCTATACAACGACACGGTCAGCGTCGTGGCCGCTGCTGATATCACCATCACCGCTGGAACGGATCTCACGATCGCCGGTGACATCACTACCAACATCACTGGCGGCACGCAGCTGTTGACACTTACCGCTACCAACGGCGGGGTCTCGCTCAACGGCACGCTGCAAGCCGTAAACGCCAACACCGACGATGACGTGACCATCAACGCCGCCAACGGTATCGTGACGTTGGCGGATATCAGCGTCGCTACCGGTACGGAAGATCCGATCAACGATCTCGATATCAACGCCGGACAACTCGTGATCACCGGTGACATCGATCTTAGCGGGAATTTCACCACGGATGGTGTGGGAATCACAACAATTGTCGGTGATGCGGATAATCTTGCCACCATCACAACCGATGTCGAAACGGGCACCGGCGGCCTCGTCAATCTCGGTGAAGTCACCGGACTCGCCGGGTTGCAGATCGATACGCAGGACGGCGTGGTAACCATTGATGAAGCCAGCGTCGCCTCACTTGAAGTCGTCGACAGCGGCGCCGTCATCCTCAATGGTGTTGTGCAGACCACCGGCGACGTAGATATCGACCAGGGCGGCGCTACGATTGACAGTCTCGCTGTGAACAGTTCGATTCTTGCTGGTGGTTCCGTCGCTATCGCCACGGGCGGGACGACCACGCTGTCTGCCGCGACAATCGTTGCCACGGGTGATGTCGATATTGATGACAATGTCTCCCTCGCTGCCGGCGCGTCGTCGCTGACCAGTACGACCGGGGATGTCACGTTTGAAAACGCGGTCACGATCAACGGCGCTCAAAACCTCAGCATCGGCGCGCCGCAGGGCACGGTAACAACCAATGCCATCGGTAATACCGCCGGTCAGGAATTAACGAGTGTGACCATCAGCGCATCGGAAGCCGTCCTCGAGGGTAATATCGAGACGGACGGCGGCACGGACGCCGACATCGATTTCCGCAATACCCAGCGCGTGTTCCTGAGCAATGCCGGCGGTACGATCACTCTCGATACCGAGGATGGGACCAACGATCACGACGGCGGCGATGTGCTCTTTGGCGCAACAACAACAGTCAACGCAATCGGCAACACGGCGTTGTCGATCGACACAACGTCTACTGGCGGTGGCTTGAGCTCCGGGAATATCCAGCTGGGCACAATCGGCGATATCACGCCGATAAACGGTCTGACTGTGACCACCGACGGTACCACTGATGGCACGGTCACGCTTCTGGGGAATATCACCAGCGCCGCGGCCATTACAATGACCGGCGCACAAGATATCGATCTGGCAGCCGATGTGGTCATGGCCACGGCAAATGCCGACATTATCCTCGCCGATGCCGAAGCCGACACGATCGACGGCGCTTTCAACCTGACGCTGAACGCCGGAACCGGCGATGTGACCGTCGGTGATATCGGACAGGACGTTGCGAGCGATCTGGCGAGTCTGGATATTTCCAACGCCGACAATGTGCTTTTCCTTGGCGACGTCAATACTACTGGTAATATCCGCGTTAATGCGACCGACACCGACGGTGCCGGCGACGAAATCACCATTGGTCCGGATGGTGATTTCACCTCAAGCGCCGGCAGTATTGTTCTGATCGCCAACGCCGGCACCGCGCCGAATATTGTCTTGGGTGCAGAAGCCGACCTCCTCGCATTGGTCGATATCGACATCCGTGGGGACACCGCCATTTTGGCCGGCGGCACAAATATCACGGCAATCACCGCAACGACCGGCTCCATCACCTTTGCCGGTGATCTCACCGCCACGTCAACCGCTCTGGGATTGACGGGTAATGAGTTCACCGTTTCCGATGACGACGGTCTGTCGTTGTTGGACCTGTCGACCTTCGACTCTTCTGGAGTGAATTCAACGACCATCGAATCGGATGTGGATATTCGCGTCAATGCGGCCGCCGCTACCGGAACCGTGATCAATCTCGGATCGGTACAGGGCAATAATGATCTCGATCTGGATGTGGTCAACGATACCGGCAACAACGTCATCCTGGCATCGGGAGACATCGGGTCACTGGATCTCGACGGTGGTAACGACGTCACCTTCAACGGCGGGTTCGCCACCACCGGTGGCGTCAATATCGGCGGTACAGGGCTGGGCGACCAGGTCGGCTCGTTGACGGTTGCCGCTGCCGGTTCAATTGACGCCGGAACCACAGTCGAATTCGCTGTAGAAGATGCCATCACCATCTTGGGTGATGTCCGCGCAACGGGTGCCGTCACCATTAATGGCAATACCGATAATACCACGACAGAAGACATCACAATTACCAGTGCAGTGGTTCAGGGGGCATCCGTGATTCTGAATGTCGGTGATGATGCCAACGCCGACATCTTGCTCGACGACGCCACCGTCGCCGCTACCATAAGCGACGTGCAGTTCCAGGATCAGGTGCTGCTCGACAATAACGATTCCACCATCCGCGCTGTAGCCGGTGATATTCAGTTTTTCGCCGATGTATCTACTGCAGATGCCGATGGCGAGGCCAATCTCACTGCCGAAGCCATAGCTGGAAATGTTGATTTTCGGTCGAGCATCGGTGGCGCTTTCGATCCCGGAAGTTTGACGGTCAGTTCCGGGTCTGCCGATCTCGGTGGTAACGTGGATGTGGATGGGCCGGTGTCGTTTTCCGGCGCAGTGGTGCTCGACACAACTGACGTCGTGATGGACGTCGATGGGGTTGCAAACGTCACCTTCGGCTCCACGATCGACAGCTCCGGCGGTGATCGGGACCTCACCATCACCACTGATGGCGGGGATACCGTAATCTTCGGCGATTCGATCGGGTCTGTCGCGCCGCTCGAATCTTTGACCGTCACTGCAGCAACCATTAACCTCGGCGGCGACATCACTGTCGACGCCGGAGTCAATACCGGCAATGTCGGTGTGAATCTTGACGGCGGTGCCACGACCATTGTGCTGACGTCTTCTTCGACAATTACTACTGACAATGCTGCAGTCGATCTCGGGGATGCCGTCGGCGACACCCTCAACGGCGGCGCTGCCTTAATCATTAATCCAGGTAATGCCGTCACCAGCGTTGTCTCGCTCGGTACGGTTGGCAATACCAATCCCTTGACCTCGTTCAGCGTGGTTGGCAGTAACAATACCGATATATTCGGAGCCGTTACCGCAACCGGTAATATTTCCGTTCTTGCCAGCGCCAACGCCGTTGACGCCATTAATATCGATGGCGTAATCACTTCAACCGCTGCGTCAATCACACTCAGCGCCCTGGGTGGCGGCATCGCCACAATCGATTTGGCCGGAGATGCCGGCGGAGCACTCTCCGACATCAGCGCCAATCTCGATCTGTCGCTCCTGGGTAATGTCGATCTGGCTGCCGGCACCAATCGCCTTGAAGCCGCTGCCGGAACGCTTACGATCACCGGCAATGTTGCCGCCCCTGGAAATGACTTGGTTTTTATATCGCCTTCGGTGGTCATTTCGGGAAATACGTTCGACACAACGCCGCTGCTAAACCTGGCAAGCCTGAATGCCGACACCAGCGTAGGCACCATCGAATTCGCGTCGAATACGACCGTCTTTGCCGATACCGGTAGTGTGGACTTCGCGCAGTTGGCGGGTACGGGTCAATTGACCATTGACGCTGATGGAGCCGCCGGAAATGTGACCTTCGAAGGCGGCGCCATTGGTGCCATCTTAATCGAGGACGCTAACAATGTTGATTTCACCGGCACCATGAACGTCGCCGGTGATGTCACAATCCCTTCCGCTGACAATGTTCCGACCGTTGCCGGACTCGACGCGGCTGATAATGACATTACTGGGAATATCACCTTCACGCCGCCCAGTATTCTCAATGCCGGCGGCTCGATTACGCTCACGGCCGGCGGTACGATGACGTTGGCCGGCACAATTAGCAGCACCGACGACATTCTCCTGGCTGCAACGCCAAATCTGATACTCGGTGCAGACACTCAAGTAATTTCCACGACCGGCGATATTACGTTCGGGTCGGATATCACCAGTAACGCCGGTCCCTTCGATCTGGATGTCACAAGTGCCAACGGCACCACCGATTTTCAGGGCGATGTCGGCGCCGGGGCGCTTGATCCGCTTGATGACCTGACGGTTGCCGCGCGAATCCTGCGCATCGGTGGTGATATTTCGACCGAAGACCTCGACGCGCCCACCGGCGGCGACATCGACTTCACCGCGGTCGAGTCAATTATTCTCGACGAAGGCGCCGGCGCGACGATCGTGATCGATACGAACGATACTGCAGGCGGTGTTGCAGGTGATTTTCTCACATCGGCAGGCACTACAATTAACGCCGACGACGCTGGAAACCCCGAAGCCTTGGACGTCCGAACCTTCTCCTCCGGCACCTCGGGGGCGATTGATCTCGGTGCCGTGGGCACATCGCAGCCGCTCGGTAGCCTCACCGCAGCCACCATCAATGCCGGTGGCGACAGCGATACCGTCACCCTGTTTGGCGATATCACCACGGTCGGAGCTGTCACGCTAGTTGATGCGCAGGACATCGATCTGGGACGTGACGTGACCGTCACGACGACCAACGCGGACGTGCTCTTTGCCGACGCCGACACTGACACCCTCGACGGCGCCTTTGACCTCGAAATTAACGCCGGTACGGGCAGTGATGTTATATTCGGTAACGTTGGCGGTACTACCCGGCCGACGAGTCTGGCGGTAATCGCCAGCGGCGAGACCAATGTTCTGGGTCAGATTCTGACGGTTGGCGACCTCGGTATCATTGCCACCGATGATGCCGTCGGCGCTATTGATGTCGATGGCGTGCTCGACTCAAGCAACGGCAATGTCAGCCTGACCGCGCAGGGCGGCAATACCGCTACCATCGATCTGGCAAACACCGTTTCCGCGCAGCTTGATACCACGCTTATCGGTGATGTCCAGTTATCCGCCGCCGCTGCCAACACGATCACAGCGACGTCCGGGACGATCACCCTGGCGGGTCAGATCGTCGATGCCACAGGCGCCATCGATCTCACTTTTGTCGCAAATGAGTTTAACGTTTCCGGCAACAACAATATCGGCCTGACCAGCGGCTTGGTATCGGCTGACTCCATTGATACGACTCAGGTGGTATCAACAGTCATCGCGGACAACACCACCTTCCTGGCCGATGGGACGGCTGCTGACAATCTCGCTCTCGACCTGGGCAACCTTACCGGTGACAACACGCTAACGCTCACCGCCAGTGACGGAACGAACGGCGACATATTCCTCCGCCGTGGGAACATCGGCGCTCTCGACATCACGGATGCCGTCGACGTGACCTTCGACGAACAGTTTGTCACAACCGGCAATCTCAGCATTGCCGCCGTTGCAGATGACATCACCATCGACACTGACGCACCGTTGACCGTTGGCGGTACCGCTACGCTTGCCGGAGGCGGGACGATTCTGATTCAGGCAAACGTAAATGCGCGCGCCGTTGACGTCGATGGAACAACAACCATTGCCGGCGTGAATGTGACCGCTATTGAGGACATTGACTTTGGCGCTACCAGCCCGATCACCCTGACAACCGGCGAGGTTACCATCCTCAGCACCACAGAGGACATCGCTTTCAATAACACTATCAACGGCTCCGAAATCTTTAACGCGACGGCGCCGAACGGCACCATTACATTCCGTAATGACATCGGTACCGCCGGGGCCGGGACGGAACTGGAAGCACTGAACGTCAGTGCTGCCGAAGTTGTCATAAACGACGCCGGTGCACCGTTGATAATCGAAACGAATGACGCCGATGGCGATAACGAGGCCGATGTAAATTTCACCGGTGTCGATCTGGTCACTCTCACGACAGCTCTGACAATCGACACAAATTCGGGTGCTGCGGCGTCGGGCGACGTTTTGTTCAAGACGACGTCGCAGATCCTGGGCGACAGCGATCTGACCGTCGACAATAGCGGCGGTGGCGGCACCGCCGACATCCAGCTCGGCGACGTCGATATCAACCAGGTATTCCTTACCTCGGAGGACGATGTCTTTCTGCACGGCAGCATATTTACGGATGAGACCTTGTCATTCGTAAACGTTGCTGACGACATCATCCTCTTCGACAGCATCACCTTTGACACGACAGGGAACAACGGCAATGTGATCATCTTCGGTGGCGCGGTCGTCGGTGGAATCGGCACTGGTACGCCAACCCTCCGCGGCTCCCATGCGCTCACCATCAATGCCGGTACAGGGGACGTCGATTTTGGCGATACCATCGAACTCACGGGCTTAACCGTGACCGCTGCCGAGAATGTGCAGTTCAACGATGCCATAAATATTCCCGGCGCGCTCGACATCACCGCAGACAACGACGCCACCGACGACATTGATGTGGATGCCGAATTGACAGCGGGCAGTATTCTCTTCTCCGCTCAGACCAATCTCGGCGCAGACATCACCGGTATCAATGATGTTGTATTGAATGAAAACGTCATCATTTCAGGCGGCGACCGCATAATCACTTCGAACAATGCAGACGTTCGTGTCAGCGCAACACTTATCGCAACAGCAGGTGAAAACCTGAATCTTGTCGCCAATGACGGCACGGTCGCTACACTGCAGCTGGGCACGACTGTTGTTGGTGAACGACTCGGCGATCTCGACATAGACGCGCTGATTTTCCAGTCTGGTGGTGATATTTTTGTGGACACCATCGACACGGCCGTCGAAGCCGCAGGTGACGGAGCGGCTATCACGATTCTCACCAGTGACCAGACGTGGGACGCCGCCGGCGACACGCCGGCGCCGGCTATGGATCTTGGCGACATGATCGGGCCGTCCGATCTTATATTGGTCGCGAGTGACGATGATCTCGGTGATATCCTCCTCCGCGGCGGTGATATCGGCTCGCTCACCGTCAATGACGCGGTCGATGTGACGTTCTCAGGTAACTTTGTAACATCCGGAAATGTCGATGTCGGCGGCAACGCAGGTGTCATTGAAGTGAACGGTGTAATCACAGTATCGTCAACCGGCAGCATAGCGTCTGCAGGCAGTGTCATCCTCGACACCGGCGTGATTAATGTTGGTGGTACGGACACTGGTCTCGGTCAAATCGATATCGACGGCGCCGTCGATGGTAATACCGGTGTGACGATTCGGGCAAATAGCGACAACGACGCGAGCGGAACGGACATCGTCATTGATGCGCCGGTCACTTCGATCGCAGGGCCGATTACGATCGACGCGGACTCGGTCGACGAAGACAGCCTCATTGATATCAACGCAGGCATCACCGCAGGCGGTGCACTCACGATCACCGCCGATACTGATGATGCTACACAAACTGCACTCGTCAATATCGACGGCGATGTCCAGGGGAACCTGACCATCTCATCCGACGACGACGTCGAAATCGATGCCGACGTCACTGCGATCGGCTCGAATCCGATTGACATCACCGCGAACACTGACAACGACGACGGCGGCACCGGCGGTGGGGACGTGCTGATCTCACACGATACCGGCATCGGTGCGCATGAGTCCACCATCTCAAGCGTCGACGGCAACATTACCATCAGCGGTAACAACGTCCTGCTGAGTGACGGCGGAAATGAGGGACATATTCTGACACTCGGAACCGGCAATATCACCATCGATATCAATGCCGCTGCATTGCCGACACCGGATCGCACCGTGGTCATCGCCGGTACGACAAGTGCAATCGTCGGGGGGGGGGATATCACGATCGGTGAGGCCGGCGCCGGTACTCAGGCCCACACGATAACAGTTGGCAGCGACGGCATCCGTGCCGTTGGCAACATCCGTGCACTGGCGTCAAACATCGTTGATATCAATTCAACCGTTGAAAGCACGTCGGGCGCCGTTACCCTGCGTTCCATCAATACAGATGCCCTCGAAGCAGGAGCGGTCGAGGATGCTGACATCTTCATCAGCGCGAATGTGATCGGTAATGACGTCACGGTATTCGCTTCCGATGACCAGGAAGATGCGCGGATTCAGTTCGACGGCAGCAGCGAAAATACCCGCGGCGGATTTACCCTTGATGCTGATGGTACCCTGGTGGACGAGATCATACTTGGCGATACCAACGGCGTCACCGTTACTGCCCTGGATAGCATTACGCTTCCGGACGCCAACGACACGCTCGTGTTACGAAATTCAGCTGCGGCTGACGCCAGCACAATGACCACTACCGTCGGTAATATCAGTCTTGGCGGTGATGTCGTTGATACCGAGAATCTGACTGGCTTCGGAAGTACGCTTACGCTCAACGCAGTAAACGGAACGGTAAGTGTGAATACGGTCGGCGCGGTCGGCCCGGGGCTTTCGGATCCAGACGCACTCACCGTCAACGCTGTCGACCTAAACCTCAACGGCCCGACGATCAATCTCGACGGTGTATTCAACGTCGACGCAGACGATATTGCGGTCAACACCGATGTCGCGATTAACACCGAGAATGACGGTGTTACCGCTGGCAGCGCCGTGAACTTCAACGACGCAAACGTCAATTCCAACGGCGGCGACGACGACACGCTCACAATTGACGCTTTCGACCAGGCTGTCACGATCCGGGGGAACATCGGTCAGTTCAACGAACTAGAAAGCTTGATTGTCGATACCGAAGGCACCCTGACTCTCGCGGGTACGATTGTTGCCGACGACACCGTCGACTTCACTGAGGCCACGGACATCGATCTCTTTGCGGATCTCACCATCCGTAGCCAGGACGGCGCGGTAAATATCGAAATCGACGGCGTTAGCGGAGAGCTCGACGGCGGGTTTGATCTCGTTCTCGATCCCGGTACAGGGACGGTTACCCTTGGAAACACGACCGGTACAGCGGTCGGCGTCGGTGTTAATACCGCTCTTGAGTCCTTTACCATTGCTGCGGGCAACACAATCATAGGCAATAATGTGACGGTCCGCACCAATGGCGGCGAAATTGACATCGAGGGTACTACCACGACCATCAACGCTGGTGGAACCACCACGTTGGATACCACAAACAATAATCTTTTCGGACCCGGCGCCAATGTCGCGCTCGGCGCCGTCAGCGCCAACGACGACACCGCCATCGACGCCAGTCTTACCGTCGATGCCGGAACAACCGGTATCCTAAGCGTCGAGGGTGTGCTTGGCGGCGCGGACGGCGGCGGAAATTCGCTCAACGCAGTGACGCTCACCGGCGGACGCGTCGACATTAGCGCCGCCACCATCACCGTTGAAGATTCCGCTGCGGGTAACCTCGATATCAACGGGCCCATCATCTTGCGCAACAACGTGACCATCAATGCGAGCGAGTCCGCGAACAGCATCACCCTCGATGACGTTGACGGCGACGGCATAGTGTTACGTAATTTGACCATTGATCATGCGACGACAGCCGGTACCGTTTCCCTAAATTCCGTTGGTACAACGGAACGGCTTGGCACGTTGGATATCGATACTGTTGCCGGCGGTGCCGTCACGCTGAACGGTGATGTCGATGTCACCACCTTTAATGCCGATGGCATTCTCGACACCTTGACCATTGCCAATGATCTTACTATTACGACTCAGGACACCGCCATAAACCTTAACGGCGATGTCAATACAATCGTCCAGGGTGCGGGTTCGGGAACTGAGCGTCTCACCATATCCACAGGTGCCGGGGCGCTGACCTTGAACCAGGTAGGAACGGCAGGAAATGAGCTTCAATTGCTCACGATCCAAGGCAGCGGCGTGATCACGCTAACCGACGATATCGACGTCAATGCGCTCGATATGACGAACCTTACCGGCGGTGTCATCGTCGATGACGACGTCGCAACGTCAGTTTCGATCGATCTCAGCAACGCTGCCGGCGATTTTGATCTCACCAACACCACGTTAACACTTGCGGCCGGCGATGATCTCACGATCATCACCGCTGCGGGCAGCGATGTGATTCTCGGTACTGTCGCCGATACCGGCACGGACAGCACCCTCGAACTAGACGGTGCGGGAAATGTTACCACCACAGCGAATGTCAACGTTGGTGCGCTTGACCTCACCAGCGGCACCGACTTCACCGGTGACGTCCTTGTAGGCGGAGAAACCGTCACGATCACCGTCGAAGATGCCGCGCTCGACTTCTCCGCAGTCGACATCGACGGCACCTCTGCCGGACAGAACTCACTGATTATCAACGCGGGTGCGCAGATCCTCACGCTCAGTAATGTGGGGCAGTCGACCGTTCTTGATACGTTTACAGTAGCCACCGCCGACACCGTAAACGTTACTGCCGACGAAGACGTATCGGCAGAGAACGATATCAGCATTGCCGTCACTAACGACATTGTGCTCGCGGCAGGCTCGACAACAATCGCTTCGAACACCGGATCGATCACGATTACTGCCACCGATGACATCACGATGAATGACGGTTCGTCAGTGTCCGCAGCCGGCGCCGGAGAGTCCGTTACAGTCTCCGGTAATGTTGTTACAATCGACTCGATTGTTGCCGCTGGTGTGGGTGGATCCGTCACCGTCACGGTCACCGGCGCCGATGGTGCTATCATTCAGTCCGACAACGACGCCGCTGCGGATATCACGGCATCGGCCATCCATTTGAATGCGACTGCAGTTACCGCCGGCGCGGACGCCATTGGTGCTGCTGGTGCGCCACTGGATCTGCAGACAACCGGTTCGTCGATCAACATGAACACATCCGGTAACATCGTGGTCGACAGCATCACCGATGAGATAACAACTGTCGAAGCCGTCACCACCGGCTCGGGGTCAACGATTACCATCACGCACTCCGCAGACACGTTGACAACCGCACCGGACCTCGAAATCCTTAATGCACAGAGCAACGACGGCGACATCTCAATCACCACAAACAACGCCGGCGACTTACTGATCAACAATATCACCGACAGTGACGCGACGCCGTCAGCAACAGTTACCCTGACAGTGGCCGGGGATATTGTGAATGCGAGTGGCGCCACGGACAACATTACGGCACAGACACTTGATATCGATGGCGCTATCAATATAGGTACCGTGGATCTGCCCCTCAACACTGCTGTAAACAGCCTCGAGGCCACCGGCGTTACAGGTGATATGAATATCCTGAATTCCAGCACACTCAGCATCTCTACCAACGATGTCACGGTCGATGGCGATGTCCGCATCACCAGTCTCGACAATCTTGTTCTCGCGGCAGGCGGCACGTCCGTGACCTCGAACAACGACGATGTCTTTCTGACCGCCGCTGGGACGCTGACACTGAATCCGGCCTCCAGCGTGACCGCTGCGGACGCTGTGAACCTCGTGGCGGCAGGAAACGTAACCATATCACCAACCGCCACAGTAACCGCCACAGCCGGCGACCTGAATTTGACATCGGGGGGAACAGCACCGACCATTAGCAACGCAACACTGACCAGTGGCGGCGCGAATGAAGTGACCATCACCACCACGGATCCAGGCAGTCAACTGAACCTGATAACTTCGCTCGTCGATCAGGCTGGCGGCAGTGGCGGCAGTCTCACCGTGAATGCCGCCGGAAACGTATTAATGGTTGCTGGCGGTGGCAGTGCCGAGTTCCAGAGCACCGGTGATATGATCCTCAATATCGACGGCAATTTTACCATGGTAGGAGCGGCCTCGATTCTGGATGTGGGTGATAACCTCATCGTTGATATCGGCGGCAGTCTGATCGGACCCAACAGTGGGACGAACATCACCGCCGACGATGTCTTCATTGATGCGGACGGCAGCGTGACGAATCTTGGCATATCACTGAACGGTAATCAGTTCAGGGTCGACAACGCCTTCCAGGCGACCGGATTGCGGTTCACAACAGATGCGGAAATCGAGAGAATCAATGTGATTCAGAACGTCGGTATCACCTTCGCCGCGGTCGCCGATTTCGAAATCTTCGATATCACGGCCGGCGGAACGGTCACGTTAAGCGGCGACACCGGCGGCGCTGTCGATGCAAGTTTGTCGCGAGGCAGTAATCTGTTCGGGCCGAATATTACTGCCGGAACATTGATCATCTCGGATTTCAACGATATCGGCGACGTCGGCACCAGTCTGCAAACGGAAACCGACCTATTATCCCTGAATACCGTGGTAGGATCGACGGTGATCGCGAACCAGGGTGATGTGACCATTAATGCCAGCGCCGGCAATGCCACCGACGGTGCCGCGGAAGTGCTGTCGATAACGTCGAGTGGCGCCATCAATGTGGCCGGCGACATCAGTGTCGGCGATGCGGGTACCGCTGTTACGATGACGCTTGACGCCGGCGGTGACATCGGGCTGTCTGCGAATATCGACACCAGCACCAATACAGGCTCCAGCGTGACCCTCGTCTCCGCTGGCAACATTACCGACGACGGTAATGATGCGACGGATATCACGTCGCAGACGCTCAGCATCACCGATGCGATTAATGTTGGCACGACATCAAACGAACTGGATACCGACGTTACATCGTTGAACCTTTCGAATATCGACGGTAATGCCTTCATTGAGGATGACGACGCCACGATTGTCAACACAATTACTAACGTCGGCGGTCTCGAACTTGAAACCGATACCGGGGATATCACGCTTGCAACCGATATCAGCGTTACCGACTCGCTGACACTCAGTACGACCGCTGCAGGCGCAGACATCGTCATCACCGCGAGTCGCATCTTATCGTCGGCGAACGGAAATATCACCCTGAACGACAATGTCAATGCCACCACCGCGGGTACGGATGATCTTACGGTCAGCGCCCCGTCCGGGAACGTATCGCTTTCAACCATAGGTGCGGACACCGCCGTTAATGAAGTGATTGTCACGGCAGACAACCTCACACTCAACGGCAACATCACGACGGACAACGTGAGCGGCGATCCCAGCACTGTCGACCTCGCCGGCACTGACAACGTTACGCTCGGCGCAGATGTCACCATCACCACGGAGAACGGATCGGCCGTCGCCGGCAACATCGTTTTCGGGCCAAACTCGACCGTTCAGGGAGATTTCGATCTCATCCTCAACGCCAACGGGACGGCAGACGGCAGCATACAGCTCGGCGCCGTCGATGTCGATCAACTGACAATACAGGCTGACTCCGTCGATACGGCGACGCTGTTCGGTGACATCGAGTCCGACAACACCATTGATCTTTCCGGCGCCACCAATGTGACACTCGGCGACAGCCTTACGATTACCACCACGGATGCGGGAGGAGACGTAAACATCGGCGGTACCACGACACTGAACGGGCCTTTCGAATTAACCATTAACTCTGGACAGGATGTAAGTCTGGACGTGGTGAGCGCATTGCTTGGTCTCGCCATCGACGCCAACAGCGTCGATTTTAATGATACCGTGACCGTTCCCGGTTCGATTACCGTAGCCGTGACAGATGTCGATGCGTTTGCAATTGACGTGATCGGCAATGTCGATTCCACTACGGGCAGCATCAGCTTCACAGGCCCCGTGGAGTTGAACGCGGATGTCAATGCCGGTCAGGATATCACCATCACCGGTGCAACCACGCTCGACGGCAATGCGACGCGTACCCTGACCGCCGATAACGGCAATATCACGCTGAACGGCAGCGTGTTATCCGATGCTGCAAACGGCACAAATGAACCGCTTACATTGTCGGCTGCCAACGGCACAGTCACCGCACTCACGCTTGGTGGCGGCGCCGACGCCCGTCTCGGTGCGATCACAATTACCGCCGATGCAGTGTCTCTTGGCGGCAATGTCATCGCCACATCGATCAATACGATCGGCGCCGGTGTGACCACCCTTGTCAATGACATCAACATCGATACCAGCCTCGACAACGGGGCCATTGACCTCGGTGCTCTGGACGGTGACAATGTCCTCACGCTCGATGCGGGCAGCGGCGCAACAGGCGTGATTACGCTGCGTGACGCAGACATTGCCGGCCTGACAATCAATGACTCCGATACCGTGACGTTCAGCGCCGGCACGACGTTTGCCGTCACCAACGACCTCGCTGTTACCGCAGCGGCAACAAGTATTACCGCCGCCGGCAACATCGTCGCGGCTGGCGACGTCGCGTTGACAAACGCCGGTAATGCCATCGGTATTACTGGTGATATCACCGCGGCATCGCTCGACGTCAACAACGACGCCACGCTCGGCGGCACGACTATTGAGACCAGCGGAAACACAACCTTCGACGACAATATCACCGTAACTGCCGCAACGACCAATACCGTCACCAGCAGTTCGGGCAATGTCACCTTCGGCGCTGCCGATACCGATACCTTCCTCGGTACCGGAAATATCGAGGCAAACGCCGTGGCAGGCACAGTCACATTCTCGGGTGCCGTTGGTGGTGCTACCGACCCGAACGCCGTTACAGTGACGGCCGGAAACACGGTTTTCGGCAGCAGCGTGGAAGTCGGGGCCGGTGGGCTTACGGTGACCGGTATCGGAAACACCATCGATCTCGATGACAACGTCACGTCAGTGGGCGCCGTACTGCTCGATGACAACGTTGAGTTGCAGAACAACATCACTATTACGACGACGGATGCGGCGGTCACGATCACCGGGACTGTAAACGGCGATGTCGCCGGACGCTCGCTCGATATCACAACCGGCGCCGGCAACGTCGACCTCCAGAGTGCCCTCGGTGGTGTGAATCTGCTCGGTACACTTGACGTCGACACCACCGGAACACTGACGGTCAACGGCGATGTTTCGGTCGGTGCTACGGCGAATGTCGAGTTCCATGGCGCCGCCACGACCATCGTCAATAACGACATCACCATCACCGCGTCCGGCAACACCCAAACCATTGGCTTCTCAGCCCTCCGCGGCAACAACGCACTGACGATTGCAGGCGGCGATACCGATGTGAACTTCAACGGTGCAATCACGGAATTGACCGAACTGACGGTACTCGACTCCGACACCATTTTGGTAGGTAGTACCATTACCATTCCAGGCGCCCTCAGTCTCACGTCGCAGGAAGGTGCAACGATCGATGGCAGTGCCGCCGCCGCGGACGTCGTAACCGACACGATTTTCGATATCGATGTTAGTGGCGACATCAATATAGCAGGCGACGTCACCCTCGACGGCGGTGCAGGTATTATCGCCGAGTTCAGCTCGACCAACGGCGATATTACCTTCGACGGAACGATTCGTTCCGACACCAACGACGAAGCACTGAATATTTCCGCGATCAGCGGCGACATTACGGTGAATCAAATCGGTGACACCACCCAAGGGAACCCCGCCGACATGGGTGCGATCACGCTAATCAGTGGGGGCACCACACGATTGCTCGGCAACATTTCCACCAACATGGCGTTGATCGACGCATCGGATGCACACAATGCCGTTCTCGGCGACCACGTCGATATCGACACCAGCAACAACGCCGACAACGGCACAGGCGCAAACATTGTATTCGCGGCGGACGCCGATGGGCCGTTCACCACTCTCAACTCACTGTCAGGCGGCTTCGACCTGCGCCTTGATGCGGGCGACGGCAACATAACCTTCGACAACGTCCTCGAACTCACGCGCCTGGACGTTCTTGATCTCTTCGACGGCACTGGTGGCGGTGCCACTGACGTCACATTCAACGGTACCTTCGCGATTCCCGGTACCACCAATATCAATGCAACTGGTACGGTTTCAGGTGGCACCAGCACTATTATCGACGATGACTTCTCCCTCACGGCGGGGCGAATCGTCATTGCTTCGGGTGACGATATCATCGTCACCGGCAACCATACGATCACCCTCACTGCTGATGGCACCGGGCAGCTCGCAGATGATGGCGACATCGTGCTCAACGCCATTCTCGCATCGGAACTCGGCGATATCACGCTCAACGCAAACGACGATATAGTCTTCGGTGACGATGGGCAGATTCGTACCGCCGGAAATGTCACCCTGAACGCGAACACCGACAACACCAACGTATCCGGTATCTTCGAGGACAACACAGGTGCGCCCGACGCGGCGGCAGAGATCATCGGTGGCATCGTGACGCTGACGGTTGGCGGTGCTGACGGCTTTATCGGTGAAGGCAACAATCTCGCCGGCAATCCGTCGACGCCGGAAGCTGATTATCTCGAAATCGATGCCGAAACCTCGCTGACCGCAACTGCGAGTGCCGGCGCCGGGAACATATTCATCTCGGACATCAATGACATGTTCATCGGCTCGGTGAACGCCGGTACCGGTACCGCCTCGCTCCGCGCCAACCGCAGCATTAATGACGATACAGTAGCGGTCAACACAACCGTTGACGTCACTGGGGCGACCATCGATCTTGATGCCGGCACCGGTATCGGGAATCAGCGGTTGATTACCACCACCGCGCCTGCGGCCCAAACGCTTACTGCCGACACAACCAGCGGCGACGTCGTGATCCAAACGGTTCCGGTCGCGGGCAATACCACCACGGTTACCCAGGTAACAACCGGTATTGGCGACATCAATATTACCCAGGATGATCCGGCTGCTACCGTTTTCGAACCTCTTACTATTTCTTCAGCGACTACGACGGACGGGTCGATTACGGTCCTGAACGACGGTAACGCCACCACCGATACTCTCACGCTGACGACCGTTACCGCAGGTGGTAACGGCGATATCACGGTGACAGCGAGCGGTGCCGGCGGCGATATCTCGCTTGGCGGCAATATCACAGCCACCAACGACGTGGTTACTATGAACACCGGCACCGGCAGTATCACCAACACTGCCGGCGAGATCATCGCGGGCGATATCAATCTTACGACAACCGACGGTAGTGTGAATGTCGATACGCGTACCACCGGCTCAACCGTCAATGTCACAACTGGCGGAAACAATCAGAATATCGACATGGATCACGTCGGCCTCACGGACACCACAGTTATCCTCACGACCACGGGAACCGACTCGAACATCATCTTTGACCACTCTGGCGGATTCGACCTTATTGCCGACGCCGTCCAAACCACCGACGGCTCGATCGATCTCAGCAACGCTGCCGGCGACATTATTGCCGACAGCATCACCGCAGGGGGTACCAACACGGTCTCGCTTGACACCACCGCGAGTGGTAATATTAGGCTCGGAGATGTCTCCGCCGCCGGTTCGACCGTGACGCTTGTCAGCGTTGGCGATATCACCGACAACAACGGTGACGCCAACAACATCACGGCGTTGACGCTTGATGTCAACGGTGCCGTCAATGTCGGTGCCATCGATAACGCGCTGAACACCACAGTCACAAATTTCGAAGCAACCGGCGTTACCGGCGATCTAAATATTGTCGACAATACGGCACTGACGATTTCTGCGAATAACGTTACTGCAACCGGCGATGTTCGCATCGGCAGTCTGAATACCCTTCTCCTGACCGGAACCGTGACCTCGACCGCCGACGATGTCATTCTGACTTCCGCCGCTGGCATGACCGTCAGCAATGCTATTTCCGCGGGCGACGCTGTAGAGCTTGACGCTGGCGGCGACCTCATCGTAAACGGAACGACCATCACGGCCAACAGCGGCGATCTCAACGTCACGTCCGATGGTTCAGCAATGCGATTTATTAATTCGACACTAACCAGCTCCGGCGGAAACGAGTTGGTGCTGACAACGACCGATGCCGCCGGCTTACTACAGGTGATCGGTACGCTCGTCGATGCCGGTGGAGCAAATGCCGATCTTACTGTCAATGCCGCAAATGATCTGCAAATGGTCCTGGGTGCGATGACGCCCGAGTTGCAGAGTACCGGGAACATCACGGTAAACACCGTGGGAAGTGTAAACCTGACGACATCGACAGCGATCTTCGATGCCGGCAACACACTCACGGTGAATACGGGTGGTAGCTACACGGGTGTCGTTGGGGGAACGAACATCACCGCAGATGTGGCACACATAAATGCCGTTGGTTCAGTGACCAATCTCGGCATATCCTTGAACGGTGGGGAATTTCGTATTGATTCCGGCTTTCAGGCGACAGGCCTTGTGTTCAGCACGCAGGCGAACATTGAACGGATCAACGTGATTCAAAACGTGAGCGCCACGCTGCAGGCCAACGCGAATTTTGAGATCGGCGATATCGATGCGGGCGGTACCGTGACGCTGAGCGGTGAAGCGGGGGCGACAGACGCCAGCTTGCATGCGCTTGACGATATCGTCGATGCACAGATCACGGCAGGGACACTTGTCTTGAGCAACTTCGATGAGATCGGGGATATCGGCTCGGGTGAGAGTTTTCTTACCGACGTCACAACGCTTTCGGTAAATACAGTTCCCGGTACGACGCGAATCATAAACGACGGCGACCTCACCCTGGACGCAAGCGCAGCGGTGGCGACGACAGCGAACGCGGACTTCAGTATTCAGACGGGCGGTACGCTAACGGTGGCCGGTGCAGTGACAGTCGGTGATGGCACACAGGTCAACGATATCGTCCTGACATCCACCGGGGGACACATTGATGTCGACGCAGGTCTGACCACCAACGGCGGCGCGGCAGGCACGATTTCGCTGATCTCCGCGGGCGATATTGACCTCGCAGCCGATGTGAATGCCACGAATGCGAATTCTACCGTTACGATCAACGCCGGCGGAGCCGTGATCGATGATAACGATATCACGACTGAAATCAATACAGGTACGCTGAACATCGTCTCCGCCGCTTCCGTCGGGACCTCCACGGTTCCCCTCGATACCGCTGTCACCTCGTTGAATGTGGTCAACGGAACGAACGCCGCCGTGACCGGCGGAACGTTTATTCTAGAAGAAGACAGTATCGTCGTTCCCATGGTCCTCACCGATGGCGAGTTCAGTCTTACCACCGCCGGAGCGGCGTCGACGATCACGCCGACAGTCGTGAGAACCAGCGATGATGATATCACGCTGATTGCTGCCGGGTCGGTGACCACGGTCGCGACGGTTAACGCAGGCGGGGGGAACGTCACCATTGAGGGTACAACCGACAGCATCACCGATGACGGTGATGACGGCACGCTGATTACCGGAAATCTAGTCACCCTCACGGCGGCAAATTCCATAGGTGGTACTGTTGGCGTCGACGACACATCAGATATAGAGACGGAGGCCGTTTCCCTCGACGTATCGTCCACGATGGGCGGCGGAACGGATGTGATTATTGACGAGGCATCTGGTGTTAATCTTCTGGATATTGATAATGCCGGCGGCGAGATCATCATTCGGACCGCAGGTGACACGACGATCACCGATGTCCAGTCCACGGTCGCCACGGACGACGACGACATCACCATTACCGTCACAGCCGGCGACGTGCAGTTGGGGGTTATTGATGCGGGTGGAGTCGCCACCGCGTCGGACGTCGCAATTACCGTCGACAATGGTGGGATTACCGATATCAATGCCGGCCTTAGCAACATTACCGCACAGGACCTGTCAGTAACCGCCCGCGACAGCATCGATTTGGATACGACTGTCGATGTGTTCCTGTCGATCGATACGACCGGCGCCAATGGCGACGTTTCAATTGATGAGACCAATGGTGTAGCAATCGAACTTATCGATGCCGGCGCGGGCGCCGTGCGTGTCGCCGCCGGCGGTGCAATCACGGATAACGACGGCGCTGCCGGTAACGACGTAACAGCGATGTCCCTGGACATCACGGGCCTTGGCGGCGTGGGATCGGCAAACGCATTGGAAACTACGGTGTCGAGCCTGACGGCTGGAAACACGGGCGGCGGCGCGATTCAGATCACGAACGGATTGGCGCTTGATATCACTGGTATCAGTAACGCGGGAGCTGCGAGCAATGTAGTCATCGTGAATACCGGCGCAATTACCACGTCCGGCCTGATCGAAACCACCGGCGGGCAGGTATCCATGACCGCATCCAGCCCGATTACGGTCGGACCCGAGGGCATTCAGGCAGCTGCGGAAATTATACTGACCACGTCAACCAGCGGCGTTGAGGACGACCTGACACTGAATGGCGAGTTGCTGTCGACGGGTGCGGGAGCGATCACATTGACGGCCGGGGACGATGACATAGTCATCAACGCAAACATCACCAACTTCGACGGCGACGTGGTGTTGTCGGTAGCGAACGGCACGGACGGCGACGGCACAATCAGCGGCGCCGGTCTGGTAACGGGTGATCTTGTTGACGTGAGCAACGCTGCGGCGATGGCCGGCGGCGGCAGCATCCAGTTGAATACAGCTGCAGCCACACTGCGTGCCGCGTCGACGGTTGTTGGGAGTGTGACGATTGTGGAGTCGGACGACGTCGCGCTTGCAGCAGCGGGTGTGACGGCCGCGAACGGCGCGGTGTCGCTGACAGCGGGCGGCGACATTGATGCGCAGGCCAACGACGCGCCGATCACGGCGACGACGGGCGGGGATGTAACGATCACGACGACCGACGGTGGGGACGCGCTGCTGCACAACGTAACGGCGACGGGCAACACGGTGACGGTGTCGTCTTCCGGCAGCATCTCGAGCGAAGCGGGTTCGACGATCACGGCAACGAACGCGGTCCTCGACGCGTCAACAGGCATTTCAGCATTGACGACGGTCACCACGGTCAGCGCGGTCAATGACGTCAGTGGCGACGTGACGATCACGGAAAGTGATACGCTGCAGATCACGGGTCTGGGCATAACCAGTGAGGGTTCCGGCAACATCAGTGTTGATGTAACAGATGGGACGCTGTCGGTGGATGCTGCGGTTGTGGCGGACGGTTCGGGCACGGTAACGCTACGGACGCTTGACGGTGCCGGCGACAGCATCACGATCAATGCCGGCGTGGTCAGTGAGACGGGTGCGGTAACGGTGACGTCAGCGGACGGGATTGTGGTTTCCGACGACATCACGACGTCCGGGAATGTCGATCTGGAAGCGGGCGACGGCGCGATCACTAGCCCGGGGGCTCCTGGGGACGTCGTGACCGGTGACTTTGTGCAGCTGAGCGCGGCGGACGGGATTGCAGTCGAGACGGACGCGGTGACGCTGGAAGCGGAGAACTCGACAGCCGGCGCGATCACGATTACGGATATTGGCAGTGTCGAGATCTCGGCCGCGGGTTCTGGTGTTGTGAACAGCGTTTCGAATGGCGGGGTGTCGGTGACCGCGGCGAATGAGCTTGTGGTGAACGATGTCGTAACGGGCACGGATGCGGCGACGGTGGCGTTGACGTCGACAACAGGTTCGATTGACCTGAACGCGATTGTGAGCACTTCGGGCGCCGGTACGATTAATCTTCTTGCCGACGATGATCTTCTTACCGGTGCGAATGTGGATGCGAACGCCGGTACGATCACGGCGACGGCGACGACAGGAGCGATATCGGGCGGCGGTACATATGAGGCGACTGGCGGCGGGATCACGCTGACGGCGGGTCAGGGTATCCAGGCGAATACGAATGTTCCGACGATCACGGCGACGGTGACGGTTGGCGGGGACATCACGATCGCTGAGACCGACGGTGTGACGCTGACCGATGTGGATACGACGGACGGCAGCATTTCGATAACGGCCGGCGGCGCGCTGGTAGTGACCGAAGTGGATGTGACCGGCGTTGGGGACATTGCGCTTGAGACGACGGTTGGCGGGATCACGGTTGTTGCGGGCGCAAGCCTGGCGGATACATCGATCACGGCCCTGAACGACGACGTGACGCTGACCAGCGCGGGTACGATCACGGTGAACAACTTCAGCATCAACGCCACGGGCGGTAGTGCGACGCTTACAGCTGGCGACACGATCGCGGGCGGCGCGGCTTCGGATAATATTGCGGACATCTTCGCAGACGACATCACGTTGAGTACGACAAGCGGCGACATCGGTGTGACGAACGGCGCGCTTGATGTGTCGGCGACGGGTTCGACGATCACGGCGTCGACGGCAACGGCTGACGACGACATCGATATCGACAACCTGACAAGTGCGGATACGACGTTGATCGCGACGACGGCGCTTGGCGGTTCCGACATCACGTTTGATCAGAGCGGCGGTGGTAATCTCACAGTGCAGCTTGCTCGTACAACAACGAGCGGTGTAATCGATATCAGTGTTGACACAGGCGATCTTGCAGCGAGCGAAGTGAATGCGGGCGGCGGTAGCAACATCAACCTGGATACGACGACAAGCGGGGAGCTTCGTCTTGGTGATGTGACGACGACAACGGGCGCTTCGGAGACGGTGACGCTGGTATCAGCGGGTGACATTGTCGATGCGAACGGCGACGCGACGAACATCACGTCAGTGATCTTGGACATCAACGGCGCGGTGAACGTCGGAGCTTCGGACAATGCGGTCAACACCGCGATCACGAGCCTGACGACGTCCGGCGTGACAGGTTCGGTGACGCTTCTTGAAACCGACAACCTGGTGACAGCCGCGGGGGATGTAACG
>JAJFLQ010000062.1 GCA_021772615.1 Verrucomicrobiota bacterium
GCCGCAGGATTTCATTGGTGACATTATCATCGTCGTCGATGGCTCAGCCGCGGATATTCGGGACGGTTTGACGGCGCTCGCACGTCTAGATGACCGTATTCGTGTGGTGTCGAGTCCAACCAACCGCGGCTTCGTTGCCACTTGCAATCGTGGTGCATCGTTGGCGGACAGCGCCTATCTTTTGTTTCTGAACAACGACACCCTGCCGCTGGAGAATTGGCTGGAGCCGCTGCTCCAGGTTTACGTGGACCATGAGGCGGTTGGCGCAGTTGGCGGTAAGCTCATATACCCCGACGGCAGAATTCAGGAGGCCGGCGGCGTCATATTTAACGACGGTTCGGCGGTAAATGTCGGCAACGGCGATCATGATATTGACGATCCTCTGTATAGTTGCTTGCGTGAGGTCGATTATTGCTCCGGAGCGTTATTGCTCACGAAGCGTGAGTTCTTCGAGTCTTTGGGCGGCTTCGATACGGCATACGAACCAGCGTATTACGAAGATGTCGATTATTGTTTCCGCGTACGAGGTCGTGGCTGCCGCGTACTCTATCAACCTGAAAGCTGCGTGATCCACATTGAAGGCGGGACGGCGGGAACGGACATCACCAGTGGCGTCAAGTCGTATCAAAGGGTAAACCAGGAGACATTCAACGAGCGGTGGCGCACGGTGCTTACCCGCCAGCCGGCTCGTCCGGAGTCATTCGATCGTGCAGCATGGCACGCACTGGCGCCCGCCGGAATGAGGCGCAGCGATGCCGGAGATTGAGATGCATACAGGTCGAGTCCTTGTATGTGCGCCGCGAATGCCGGAATTCGACCGAGAATGCGGATCGCAGCGTGTTTTTCACCTGATCGAGTTTCTCCACAGTGCCGGGTGGGCGGTGAGTTTTGTAGCCGAATCTGCGCCGGACGTGGATCGCTATGAGCGGTTGCTGCAGCAGCGAGGGATCGCCACATACAAGGGGTTGGGTTCACGAGTCGACCAACTCATCGCGTTGGGGGATTTCGATGTGGCGATCGTGGTGTTTTGGTATCTGGCAGAGATCCTGATACCGCGAATACGGCAACGGTCCCCGCGAACGCGGATAGTGGTGGATTCGATTGACATCCAATTCGTACGTGAATCGCGTCGCGCCTTTCAGTGCGCCGGAAGCAGTAAGGCGCCGGCTATGCTTGGCGCGAGTTATGGATTCGACATCGTGCGGGAGATCAATGCCTACGCCGCCGCGGACGGCGTTCTCACGGTGTCGGACAAGGAGAAAGGTCTGATCAACGATTTACTCGGGCGAGCCGATGCCGCGCACTGCGTGAGTCTCGCGGACAGCGTTGCCCGCTCGCCGGTACCCGTTGAGCAACGAAAAGGGATATTGTTTATCGGCAACTTCCGGCATCCGCCGAATGTTGATGCCGTTGAATATTTGTGTCGGGATGTGTTGTCTCTGGTGAATCCGGACGTGTACGAGAAGCATCCCGTCTATATTGTTGGCAACGGATTGGACGACACGATTTGCAAGCTCGGCGCTTCACTGCCATTTGTTCATATGGTCGGTTGGGTCCCGTCATTGTTGCCCTACCTTCATCGCACCAGGATTACGGTCGTCCCGCTACGTTACGGCGCGGGAATGAAAGGAAAACTGATTCAGGCATTGATGGCGGGAACGCCGACGGTAACCTCCACAATTGGTATCGAGGGTATGATGCTCCAGCACCTCGAACACGCTATCGTCGCCGACTGCGCGGAGGATTTTGCCTGCGGCATGGAACAGCTTCTGACGGATACGGAATTGTGGCAGGCGTTGGCGGTCGACGGTCACGCCAGGGCCGCACATGCTCACTCCCTGGACACTGTCGCATCGCAGTTTGCGGACGCCGTGTCGGCTGTGTTGGCAGGTTCCGGGCGTGAGGGCATTGACTATCGGCCGGACCGCATGTGCGCGGGGTGAGGGCAGGCTTTTGACCAATGCGGTGCAAGGAAGAAACCATAGCTGAATCATACGACAGTCGGGCAGTGTGCGCGGGCACGTTTGCGCGCGTTTGAATACGATTGGATTGGCGCGGCGCCCGCCGGTGCGGCAACGTTTATGAATGGCCTGTCCGCGATTCGGATACCGACAGTGCAGGTAGACACGGAAAAGGTAGACAATGGAGAAACAACCCGGACGAACAACGATCGAGATATGTCCCGATCCGGTGTTCATTATTGGGGCGCCGCGATCCGGAACGACGGCTTTGGCCAAGTCACTCGCCCAACACAGCCACTTCTGGGCTCCGAATGAATCGGAGATATTTGAGGATCTTTTCAAGCCTGGCTCGTCAGTAGACGATGCATACAATCGAGGCGTCAGGTATTTAAGGCCCGGATTTATCACGGCAGAAGCGGTCAGCAAGGCGGAATTCGTTGCCTGCATCGGTTCTGGCGTCAACGCACTGTTCACGCAGCGAAGCAGGGGGAGGCGCTGGATTGACCACACTGTCCGCAACACGTTGTATGCGCATGAACTAGGAGAGGCGTTTCCTGGCGCTCGATTCCTGAACATCGTACGAGACGGCCGACGCTGTGTCCATTCTACACTGCATTATAGAAATCGCCTCGGGAAGGTCGACGCGAATCGTCTTCTTCCCGAAGGATGGTTGGCGCCGTGGGCCCGGGATTTCCGCGAGGCATGTCGGATCTGGGCGCGTTTTGTTACCGCAGCGACTACGTTCGCTACTAAGAATCCCGCGCGATGTCTGACGCTCAACCATGAAGACTTGATCACATCTTCTCACGATGCTTTCGAACGCATTTACGCGTTCCTTGACGTACCTGCATATGAGGTGCCGCCTGCATTTATTAAGTCTGCTCGAATCAACACGAGCTTCCCGGAGAAACGCGAGTTCGAAACGGATGCAACACGGGAGAAGTCGTGGCTTCATTGGACTCTTGGGCAAAAATTCATCTTTATCGACGAAGCATTGCCGGCCATGGTCGAGTGCGGCGTATTCACGCAGGCCGAAGCCGATCGTCTGGTTACGGATACGCGGCGAGCAGCGAGTTTCACGTCGTTGCCGTCGGCAACGGGTTCGCGGCGTGAACCGCTCCAGCCGATATTCATCTCGGGTCAGTACAAATGCGGCACGACCTGGCTTCAGAACATATTGACTGCACATCCGCAGGTACTGGGCATTAACGAGTTTGATATGGTGAAGGCCACCTACGATATCGACGCGTCCGGCGCTCGTCTCAAGCCTGTTAGCGATCGCCTGCACCATTTTTTTGACGGCGCAGGCTGGTGTACCTATCGAAAAGACGGCGAATGGCACAACACAGATATTGTCGCCCGCATGGAAAAAGGTGAACCATTGGTAACGTCCGAACGCAATCCGCAAATGCGACAGAAATTTCAGCACTTGCGAGCGGATACTGCACACCGGCTTTATCGTGCGGTGCGCGACGCGACGGCGGCGAATGAGGCGATGGACGCCTTTGTTGAGGCGGTTTGCGAGGGTTGGGACGACATGACCCACGTGGTATTCAAGGGCGCGGATCAAATCTCGGTGTTCGGCCAGTTGATGGCGTGGCGGCCGAATGCCCGTAAGATTGTCATTACGCGCGACGGGCGTGACGCCGCGATTTCGACGATCCATTTCCATGAACTGCTTCGGGATGTGGCGCCGCCCTGGCACGAGGCCAAGTCGGATCTGGACTACTGGCATTGGCTTAAAACGTGGGCCCATCGTGCAGACCTTATTATTGATCAAGCCCGCGCCGGTGATCTGGTAGTGATTCGGTACGAAGATCTCACACGGGACTTCCGTGGCACGCTCAAGCCGTTACTTGCCTGGCTCGGGCTTGACCACTCCGATGACCTTGTCGAATTGATAAATAGTGAGACGTGTTTCGAACGGATGAGCGGTCGAAAACGTGGTGTCGCAGCAAAAGACTCAATGCGCAAAGGCGTATCCGGAGAATGGATCGGTCATCTAACCGACGACGAAAAACTGAAGGCCTGGGAGGTTGCCGGGGCGCAGCTGAGCAACCTGGGATATACTCAAAACGGACAATTGTTGCCAAATCCTTATTCGCTGCGCAGCACCTCCCTGCGGGAACTCCAGACGATGGTCGAGCGGCATGTGCCCGCCGGCAGCACCATGATTGTCGTGAGCGGCGGTAAAGACATTGTGGGCGAAAGGGATAGCCGAACTGTCTGGCATTTCCCGCAGGATGAGCAAGGAAATTTCGCAGACGAGCAGTCGATCAGTAGTGATGATGTCATCCGGCAACTCGAACAGCTTCGGTCGCGCGGTGCAGCGTACCTGTTGTTTCCAGACCATACGTTCTGGTGGCTTTGGATCGATTCATTCGCCGCGTTTCGGAACTATCTGGAGGCGAACTATCGCGAAGCGGCATACGAGGCGGGCGTTGGTCTTTTGTACGCACTGACAGATACAGTTTCCACAAAGACCGGTGTTGCCGGCGCGCAGCATTCCGGAGCCATTGAGCAGGATATTCCCGTCATCGCCGCGAATCCCAACCCTGCTGCCGCAACGATTGGTTGCGGGCGTACCACTATTGTATGGCATACCGGGACGACATCGCCGGGCGAGGTGTATGTTCGCATATCTGAGAGTGGTCAGAATGAGCAGCTGTTCGCCAGCGGCGTCGGCGGATCAAAGGAAGCGCCATGGATTCAACGTGGCATCACGTACGAATTTCGTTTATACGAAGGTAGCGAACATTCGAATCTGTTGTCGTCCGTTCAGGTAATTGCCGGAATCCCGAATTTCCGGGGCGATTCGATATTGCTCAAGACATCGGTCGGCGGTACCGGCAATCATAACTAACTTTAAGGAATGCGCCATGTCGACATTGGGCCGAAAGGATAGTCGTTCCTACGGTCTATTGAACGCGTGTCACATTGGCGCCGGCCAAGAAGTCCATATTCATGACGGTCTCAGACACTCCCTTCTTCCGGTCGTAAGAGGTGCTTGAGCTGCTGGTAGCAGCGAACAACCAGTTCCCGGATCATTGAATCTGGTCGATCGCGACATGTCCGAACAGTGACCGGCCTGGAATGCTTGAGCGATGTTATCTTTACGGGCGATAACCTGCTGGATTCATAATCGCATCGAGCACTTAATAACGGCGTGTCGAGTTGAAGGGTTTCGGTCAACGTGCGCTCCGATGCAATATCGAGCGCGTACGATTTCAAGATTGTTTTTGTCGGACCAGACGGCGTGGGATGCCTTGCATTCGCCGAATGTCAACTTACCATCCTTGTGCAAATCGAGTCTGTGTTTCCAACCACAATTATCGCCGACATTTGAAGGGCAATATCCTTGATCTTGATCAGGAAGCTACGTGATTTTTTTTCCCGCTACGCGGGGTACAGGTATTTCATCTGGGTCATTGTCAAGAAAGAGTTCAAGATACGGTACGCCCAGTCGTATCTCAATATGGCGTGGGCCATTTTTGAGCCCTTCATTCTGGTAATGACCCTGTCGGTGGCTTTCTCCGTCATGACCGTTCGGCTTGCGCCCGATAATATTCCCTATCCCCTTTTTTTTTACGCCGCGTTGCTGCCGTACAATCTGCTGCGTGACAGTTTAACACGTGGTTCGCAAACCTTCATCAAGGATCGCGCGTTGTTGTTGAAGGTGCTCTATCCCAGGAGTATTTCGATTTTCTCGCAGATCGTGGTTTTCTTTATCGATTATTTTTTTGCCAATGTCGCTTTTTCTGCGTTGCTGCTGTATTACGGCTTTTTGCCCAACGTACACTACGTTTATCTCCCGATGCTGCTCGCTTCGCTGGCGGTGCTGATGGCAGGTCTGATGCTGATAATCGCGTCCATAAATGTCTACATTCGTGATATTCGGGTTATGGCGCCGTTGTTTTCAACAATGCTGTTCTGGTTCACGCCGATCATTGTTCTCTTTCCCGACGAAGGGCCGGGCCGGCTCGTGTACCGACTGAACCCGCTCGCCGGTGTGGTCACGGCGTTCCGTGAAATTATTCTTTACAACCGGCCGCCGGTATGGGAGCAACTGGCCTCCATTTTCATCATTGGTCCAGCTGTATTCATTCTCGGTTGTGCTGTGTATCGCAGGCTCCAGAGGAATTTTGTCGATGTCATCTGAGATTATCGCGTTCCATAACGTCACCAAGACGTATTCGAAGTACCAGGGAATCCTTAAGGTCAAGAATTTTCTCGATCGCCTGAAGAACGGCCAGCTCGGAAAGAAGCTGGTGCGCGAAGCAGACCACACGGTCTTGACTGATGTGAGTTTCTCGATCCGTTGCGGAGAACGGGTTGCGCTGTTGGGCCGCAACGGCGCCGGAAAGACGACGACGTTGAAGCTCATCAACCGGGTATTGTTTCCGTCATCAGGCACGATAACGGTGAAAGGAAAAACCGGGGGCCTTATTGAAATGGGTGCCGGCTTCGAGGTCGAACTGACGGGAACGGACAATATCTATCTGAGCGCTGCGATTCTCGGATTCTCCAGGGAACAGACCGACGCGATATACAACGACATCGTCGATATATCGGAACTCCGCCATTACATCGATGTGCCGCTCAAGAAGTACTCGTCCGGTATGATCGTACGGCTGGGCTTTGCTATCGTCATGGCGACCAGTCCGGACATTGTTCTGCTCGATGAAGTGATGGCGGTGGGCGACGCCAGATTTCGTCAGAAATCGCGTAATCTCATGGAGACCTATATTCAGGACAAGACCTTGTTTTTCGTCTCGCACAGCGTCGAACCGTTGCGTGAATTTTGCGAACGTGCGTTGGTCATCGAAGACAGTCGCGTCGTTTTCGACGGTGGTATCGAAGACGGTCTCGCATGCCATGCCGAGCACATGGAGGCGGGGACGACGAAGCATAGCAAGACGCTGGTGAGGCGCAACGTACACTTTGGTTTTACGGAGAGGCCCAGGATAGAAGTAGATTCGGCAATCCTGCTAGATTCCGTCCACGAGGTAATGGACAAGATTCGTCACGGCGATCGGGCGCTGCTACGGGTACATTTCAAGGAATTTGAAGCGACCGGAGACTTGCGCGTTACCTTCATCGTTCGGAGGACCACGTTGAATGATTTCACCGAGCGCATGACGGAATATTCGATCGAGATTCCGGTAGAAAGATTACGTTCTATCAGTTGCATTCTGGCGTCGTTCAGTTCTCAAAACCTGGTGCCGGGCTCGTACCTATTGGACGTCTCGCCGGAATTTGTCGGTCAGTCGCCCAAGACACCGGTGGCAATGTATACTATGCCGATTGAGGTGGTGTCATGTGGTAAAGACTTTGTATCGGGGCTGGTGGATCTGGGTTTTCAGATTGAAGAAACGGCATGACGTGTACCGTGGCGTGGTCCTCGCATTACCATCTGGGACGCTATCGCGTTATGGCATTTCGATCGACACCCGCCGCAACTGATAGGCGACGCAATGCTGAAGATCATTTCCGCGATAGACGTAATCCGGGCTTATCAAGCGAAGGTTGATGAACGGAGTGTCTCGGTTTGCAGCCGGCAGTATGAAGGTCTTGTCAAACCTGGCATCCGCTACAAGTTCGATACTGCCTACACAGTCCGGCCCGATGTAGACCTGGACATGCGTGTTATTCAGCACATTATCCGGAAGCGCCGTTCCCTGGATTCGAACATGGCTTCGGTTATTGTTTTTGAGCACAAAAGATGCGTACGGCGAGGCCCGATGGCTGGAGTCTACGCCGCCATGAATCTGTGCCGCAGTCGACTCCGTTAGCGCTTCGAAATCTATGTGTGATGCAATCTGCCTATCGGATCCTGTTCGCAGAACGGCGTCGTCGGTGAGATCGCGTTCGGCGTCGATGCGACCCGGGCCGGTAATTCTATCGAATATTATCGCTGCTTCATCCCAGATTGGCGCCTCTACACCGGGAAGCAACCGTTCCCGGGCAATCATGCCGTATATTAGTTTTGCGACGATTAGGTGACCATCGGTATTCCAATGGTAGTCTGATTCCGAGATCCAATACCGGCTTTCCGAGGCGAAATCTTTTGATAGATACACCATTTTCGACGGGTCAAAATGCCTGCCGATATGCTTCCATGCAACGGACAGCTGTCTGTGGTAGTGGAATAACAACCGGTACCTGCAGCCATAGTTGTCAAGCGCCAGTAGCAGCTTCTGGATGTCGTCGCGAGCAGCCTGATACCGGCTTCTGCTTTCAAAGTCGATGCCGAATCGCAGATAATTGGTGGCCGCCTGTAAAAGCATCTGCCTTGGGAACGCAGCATTCAGGACGGAATCCGCAAACAGGGGGAACTGCGGTGAGTGCCGCGCCATTTTACCGAATCCGCGGATGCCCGCGGATGGTTCGATGTCGTTGGGCAACGCGATCTGAATCACCAGGTCTGGACGAAGGTCGTGAAGCTGACGACGCAAATAGGCAGTTTGTGCCTGGTAATTCCAACTGGATACGCCGATGTGCAGCACCTCTATTGGGACGGCGTCAGGGCAGTTTTCGCGGAGCCATCTTTCAAGATGAACGCCCATTCTCTCTGACGCGGCAACACCACGTCCGTACACGAACGAGTCGCCCAGCAACACAATACGGATCATGCCATTTGGTTTTGGCAGGACGTAGTTGCGTTCCCGTATGCCGTAACGATTGGTAGTCACCGAGGATCCTCGAACCGACCTGTCTTTGAGATTCGGCAGCAACACCCGGCCCACATCCGCATCAGAATGGCTGTCGTATAATTCCCCGTGCTCATTGGCCAACCGCGCAATTACGCTCTCCTTCGCATTCGGGTCGCTTAGCAGTGATGTCGGGTCAAGCTGAGACGACAGGTGAGGGCGGATGAGGCAGACTATCACAATAACCAGGGCGAGACAGGTGCTGCCCAGGGAGAGTATGACGCGTTGCAGCCGTTCTACGCGGCCGTGATCTTCATTTGAACGTGACATAAAAACCCTAATTACTCCGGTATCGGCCGACGAAACGCTGCAACTGGTCGCGTAACGCAGCGGAATGGGGTGATCGACGTCCGTATTGTTTCGCAATTTTCTCCCATGGCATATCATCCGGAAATCGATACAATGTGACTGTCGGTTCGTACCCCTGGTAGTCCATTACCGGCGTCAGATAATCCCGAAGCCAGGGAAAACGTTTAATCAATCGGCTGGACACGATCGGCGCTCCGGTCAAGACATGGGTCGGCCGCAAGGTTGCCATGTATGCCACGTGCATGTATTCTGGCCGAAAGATGACATTGGGCTGGTAAAATCCATACTGGTAAACGTCGTAGTCGGTGACCATAAGAAGCGGCGATTCTGTATCGCACTGATTCAGATACGCATGTACGGGGTGGCGCCGTTCCTGAATCGCCTCCGGCGCATCCGCCGCCACAAACGGATATTCGAGAACCTCAAGCGGTACATCACCGCGTCGACTGAATGTGGAACTGACGGCAAGCGGTATAGACGCCAGAAGCAAGCCGCAGGCCATGGTGACGACAACCCGCGATGCGGCCGAGTGGAATCGTCGATATTCCTCGAGAACCAATGCACACATTAGCACCGCGGCCGGAAAGAAGCTTGAGTAACGCAAGCCATCTCCGATCCATCCAAACCATATGAAAAAGCCGGCAAACGTCATCATGGTTATGAATAACATGTGCAGATTCACGAATCGTACGAGAAAAAACGGCATAGCGATGCTGAACGCAAGGACAACGACGCTGATCGAATAACGTGTCTGCCACCACTGCGGCCAGTTTGTCCCGAATAGCGGCACCAGTGGACGATACATGCCGCGGTCGACATCAAGATTTACGCCAAAAACTTTGCCCGGCATCGCGACAGGCATTGTTCTGTGGTAGAAGTTTTTCGGAATATCGGCCATGTGAAGTTCCTCGGCGTAGCTTTTGCTGGCCGGAAACACTTCATGCAGAAACGGATGGACCGGATTGCCGCGAATGAGACTGTTTTGAGCCGGATTGATGAGCGCGAACGGCAGTACCGTCACCATCGCCGGAACGATCGCTTTACGCATCCGCCGGAGCGTCAAAAAATAGTTATTTGTTGCCATCGTAGATCGAATTATAAAAAGCAGTAGAAAGGCCAATATGACGCCAATAAACAATGCCATTTTAGCTGTCAATATGATGGTTGCGGTTCCTGCTGCGAGCATGACGTACCATGGATTTGATTCTTTGATTAGTATGAGGCATGTTGCAAAGCAACCAATCAGTGCTGGAAATGCGATTACCTCCGGTTTATCGGAATAGGCCATCGAAAAAGTAAAGCTGGATGTGAGAAGCAACAAAAATACGACGATTACACCTCGATATGAAAGTATCTTGTTCACCCGCATTAATAGCAGAAATGGCAAGATAAAAAGACCAAACATGCCAAAGAAAAGTCTAGTGGCGGAAATGCCACATGTGACGAATAACGGAATGCCGGTAAGCTCCATCAGGAGAGGCTGAAAAATAAGGGTCCAGTTGTCCGAGAACGGGAGAAACGCGATGAATCCAAATTCGCTGAAGCGAAAAATGGTGGCATAATACATCCGTGCACTTGAGTCCTGATGGCCCGGATAGCGAATCGACAACTGGAACAATAGCAGTAAGATGCAGACAAGCACGCCGGCGAACAACGCCGCGTCGAGCCGACGCGCAGATGGCGTGTGAAAGCAGAATGTTGTTAATCTCTTCCCATACCCTGTCAATTCAGTGATTCGATTTTTCCAGGAATACAATCCTGACATCATCACGACTGTAGTTATTGCAAAAAAAACAGTTTTGTTGATGCCGATAAATATTCCTATTACGTACACTATGGCGTAATTTAACAGGATCCCGAAGACTATGCTCAAACATGTGTGACATGTTTTATTTGGTAATTCTCTGTAAACAAAACGCTGTAGTATATGTATTGCGAATGAACCCAAGAAGTATAGGTATAAAGTAAATAATGATGCCTGAATGAATCCGACAAAAAAATTGAGCTTTATAGATATGTACATAGATAACAAAATGAATGTAATAATGGTAAAAAAAATAACTCTATGATGAGCATGATCGTTTATTACTATTACGATTGATATTGTTGACAGAAGGAATAGGAGTATATAGTACAGGATTAAGAAGTTGGCATAGTCATTGCACAAAGTCCTGCTGTTTGCGAACAATACATATCCTGCGGCACACAGGCATGTGATCAGGAAACCATCGATTGGAAAACGCAGTCGGTTGTGGTTCGCGAGCACATGTTTCCGACAAAGTAAGGCGAGAATTCCGCCAAGGAGGCATCCGATTACGATTCCCTGGATGCACCGTCCGGGAATGCCCTCGCTATCTTTTGACAGAAAGATGAAATGAAACTCGGCGAAGCATCCCAACATCGCGCCGGAGCAAATCATTGTCACAAGAAACAGTGGTTGCCTGTATTCTCGATCAATGCCGTGTCGTAATTTCATCATAAGTAGCTAGATTGGTGGCACCTGTATGCCATGAGATGGATTTGGTTACCTAATTACATGAGGATGTGCATGAAAGTTGTCATCGTGATACCAGCGTACAAGCCCGACCGGTCTCTGGTTGTGCTGGCAGATGATCTCCGCCGGAAAGGTCACGAGATGATCATTGTGGACGACGGTTCCGGCGAGGCATATCACAGCATATTTGCTTCGCTCGTTGATGGCGGCAACGTGCGCTTGTTGCGCCATGCCGTGAATCTTGGTAAGGGACAGGCATTAAAGACCGCATTCAATGCCTTTCTGTTGGAATATCATCCCACAGACTATGCCGGCGTTGTCACAGCCGATGCCGACGGTCAGCATCGGCCCGACGACATCGACAAGGTGGTGCGATGCTTCGCGGATCATTGCGGCGATCTGGTCTTGGGTGTGAGATCGTTATCGAGTGGCAATGTGCCACTTCGTAGCCGCTTCGGCAATAGTATTTCCAGGTTTGTGTACCGCGGATTGATCGGCACCGGCGTTTCAGATACGCAAACGGGCTTGCGGGCAGTGCCGGCCGACTTTCTCCCACAATTGCTGCAGCTGACGGCAAACGGATACGAATTCGAGCTTGAGATGCTCGTCCTTGCCTCAAAGTCGTCCCGGAGGATTACGGAGGTGCCGATCGAGACAGTTTATATTGCGAACAATGCGAGTTCCCATTTCAATCCGATTGTGGATTCACTTCGAATTTACTTTGTATTCTTTCGCTTTGCGGCACTGTCACTGTCGACGGCGTTTCTTGATTTCGTCGTTTTTTACCTGTATTTCGTCGCAAGCGCAGACATACTGGCCAGTACGGCGGTCGCAAGACTGGTTGCCGGGACGTACAATTTCACGCTGAGCAAGGGGTGGGTATTTCGATCCGGAAGCCGATTATGGGGAGAGGTCGCAAAGTACGGCGTTCTCGTCGTGGCGCTGGCCGCAATAGCATATGGTTTCATGACCAATCTTATTCTGATTTTCGGCATGGGCGTATTCACCGCGAAGGTTCTTGCCGAAGGCATTTTGTTTCTCTTCAGCTTCTGCGTACAAAGACTCGTCGTGTTCGGCACGGATCGCGACGGAGCTCTGCGTGAGACTGTCGACGGACGGACGGACTGGGATGCGTACTACCGGAATCCGATAATGACTTCCCGTGTGACACGTCGTATCACAACACGCAAAATCATTCGGTTGATCAAACAGTTCGCGTCGGATTCAGAGGCAAGTCATACCGCCCATTTCTGTGAATTAGGCGGCGCCAACAGCTGTTTTTTCGGTGCGATTAAACAGCAATTTCCAGATGCTGCGTACTCCATCGTTGATACCAATGAAACCGGATTGGCGCTCTTTCGCTGCAACTACCCTGAGGCAGTGAATGTGCAGCTATTGAAGCATGATGTTTTGACGATGGGCGATCCCGTTGTTGCCGCGGATGTCGTCTTCAGCGTAGGATTAATTGAGCATTTCACCCCATCGGATACGGCACGTGCCATTCGCGCGCACTTCGTCAACAGCGTGCGCGGCACTATTGTGATCATTACATTTCCGACTCCGACCGTTCTTTACAGGTTCACCCGATCAATGGCAGAGATGATGGGGATTTGGCGGTTTCCGGACGAGCGCCCGCTATTGCTGCGGCATGTCATCGGTGAAATGAGTAAGTACGGTGAGGTTGTTCACAGCTCGATCAATTGGTCGATCATATTGACCCAGGGTATCGTTGCGGCACGTGTGACGTGTAACGCCAGCGATATTCGGCGCATCCCCCTGGGAACTGTGTGATCACGGTGCACGGTAAATAACATGCTCAACGACAATACCATGAGGGAAAAACGCAATATTCGGCCATGCGACGGTTATATGGCCGCGTGCAACGATAGATACCTGTCGCTCGCCGCTTTAGCCGATGACTGCTACAACTGCGGCCATTTTGAGTCGGCACTACGACTGACTGGCGTGGCCGCTAATTTTGCCTGGTTGAACCATACCGGCCGTTTCGCAGACGGCAGAATCGAAAACGTTGCTTTCGCGGTCGGTCGGCAACTGGACGGCATGGTTGTGCCGCTGTCAGCATCTGTTTTACATAGCTCCGATTCCATCCAGTGTTGTCGGCGAGTTGTACTTGTCGCATCCAGCGTCGATGGAATTGGCGGCCACAGCCGCAGTATCTATCAATGGATTGAACATGATAAGGCGTCGTGCTTTACCCTGATCCTTACGAATCAACAGAGGCCGGTTCCGGAATGGATCGGGGACGTTGTAGCCAGGCAACGGGGCCGGTTGGTGCGTTTCACCGGAAGCGAGTCGATACTGGAAGTTGCATTGGCGATCCGGCGCTATGCACAGAAGGCTGCTGATATCGTACTCCTCTACCATCACCCGAATGATCCCGTCCCAACCGTTGCCTTTGCAACGGCCGATGGTCCACCTGTGGCGTTCCGCAATCACTCGGATATGGCCTTCAGCTTGGGAGTGTCCGTTACCGATGCCATGATTCACTATCGCCTCGCGGCGGCGCAGGTGAGTCGTGAAAGACGCGGTGCAGGTGGAATACATTGCATCTTGCGTCACAAGCTGGAACCTCGACTGTCGCGTGTGCCGCCGGTCGATGCGCGCACAGCACTGGGCTTGTGCCCGGAAGATGTCATGCTTTTATGTGTCAGTGCGCAGTATAAGCTCACGCCCAATGGTCGTGTCGATTTTTATCGTGTCATGTCCGAAATTCTCACTCGACATCCAGCTGCACATCTGGTCATCGTCGGCGTCACCGACGATCAGCGATCATGCTTTCCGGATGGTACGCCGAAAGACCGCCTGCACCTGCTTGGGCGGCAAGCCACGTCTGTGAATGGTGCACTGCCGTACCATGAGGCCGCGGATATTTATCTGGAAGGCTTTCCAATGGGCTCACTCAACGCATTTCTGGAGGCATGTGCAATCGGGCTGTGCGCTGTCGCCGGTTTACGTGGTGGATCGAAGCTGCTGCAGTCGTTATACGATCCGTTGGAGGCGGTCCTGACTTATTTCTCAGACCAGGCCGATTACATTGCTTACGTTGGTCAGGTCATCGATAATGCGGTAGCCAGACGACAAACCGGTCTTGATCTGCAATCCGCAGTACTCGCGGCGTATATAAACTGTAACTGGCAGGATCAGCTCGAAGTGATCTATGCGCAACTACGTAAAACCGGTCATAATCCAGGTCCAATCAATCGATTTGCACCAATGCAATCGATAGAGGACCGGGAATTGAGCCGATTTCATTATTACTGCAACGGTGGTCACGTCCCGACTGTCCCGGCCTTGGCGGGCACGATCCGGCGCAAAATTTCTCCCAAGGAATGGGACCGATTGCGATCTGTCTTGCCGTCATACGCGTGACTCCAGGATACGGTTAAACAGTCTTTCTGCTCATGAATATAACCACTTTTTCTCCATTGGTGCGATGACATATATTCCCAAGATTACGCCACCGTCGGCATCTTGTGAACGTCCGTTTTGGTCGGTCATGATACCTGCGTATAATCCTGATCCTGATCACCTTCGCGAGGCCCTGATAAGCGTACTGGAACAAGACCCCGGCGCCGCTGACATGCAGATAGAGGTGGTCGATGACGGTTCCTCCGAGATTGATGTCGGAGCGCTCGTTAAACAGGTCGGCGGCAGCCGGATACATTTCCATCGTTCGGATCACCACACAGATATTGGACGGAGCTGGAACCGATGCGTTGACCGCGCGCGTGGTCGCTGGATTCATCTTCTGCATCAGGATGATTTTATATTGCCGGGTTTTTACCAGCGTCTTCGCCGAGGGATTGCGACCGTGCCGACACTCGGGATGGCATGTTGCCATACGTGGATTGTAGATGAATCGGGGAAGAAAGCGATAAGGTCGCGGCTACACAAGGACGTGCCGGGCATTCTGAGCGATTGGATGCAGCATATTTATGTCGACCTCGCCATACAGACGCCCGCAATCGTTGTTCGCCGCGATGTATATGAGTGCATCGGGGGATTCGATACGTCGTTTCATTACGCGCTTGATTGGGACATGTGGAAGCGTCTCGCAGCGACATCCGCTATTTGGTTCGATCCCGAAGCAATGGCGTGTTATCGGCTGCATGGTAAGTCCCAGTCGACCAAGTATCACGATACGCTTGCAAGCATGGTCGAGATTCGCAGAAGTATCGATACATCGCGTTCATACTTGCCTGCGGCGGTACGAGGCCGGATCTTCCGACAGGCAAACAGAAACTACTGCCATTTTGCGATCGAACTGGCGTTTAAGATGTTATTCTTCCGGCGCGACGTACGCCTCGCCTGGGCGTATGTACGCGAAGCTGCCACGTTTGGATCCATCGTGACGGTGATGGTATCGGTAATGCGGCTTGGCGCACGCGCTGCGATGCCGATGTCGGTTTTGCAGTACTGGGGGCGGTTGCATGCGGATTGAGGCGATAAAGTGGTTTCGTGATGTATCGATCGCCGCTGTGCCCGGCGTCATGGCCACGTTGTGCCGTCATATTCGGCTGTTCGGATTTCTGTCGACGGTTAAGGAAGTCTACCGCAACCGGCAGTATATATTTGCCGGCGCGATCGCGGCGCCGGCGGACATTCGGCTCCCGGCCGAGTCCGCTGTCCGTGCGCTGTCGGGCAGCGTGGATTTGACCGTGTCAGTGATCATACCGGTAAAGAATCCGGATGACGACTTGGCGTTTCTCCTGGCTGCGCTCAACGAACAGACCGGATTCAAGGCTATCGAAATCGTTATTGTCGACTCGAGCGATTCCGAATTCTGCCGCGATTCGCTACGTGGCAGTGCGGTTAGATATGTTCGTATCCCGCCGGAATCCTTCAGCCACTCTCACGCGAGGAACCTGGGGGCGGAGAAGGCATCCGGCGAACTCCTGTTGTTTACTGTTCAGGATGCATTGCCGCCCACCGCGGGCTGGTTGAGAGAACTCTATGCGTCGATGGCAATGAACGACGTAGCCGCCGTTTCGTGCGCTGAGATCCCGCGAGAGAACGCAGATTTATTTTATCTTGTCATGTCGTGGAATCACAACAAATTCATGGGTATCGACAAGGGGGACCGAATTCTGAGTTGGCCGCTATCCGAAAATCATCTGGCGCTGAGGAAAAACGCACAGATTTCGGACCTCGCCTGCCTGATTTGGCGAGAGGTATTCATGACTTACAAGTTTCGTTGCAATTATGCCGAGGATCTGGATCTCGGAATGCGCCTGATTCGCGACGGCTACAGGCTCGCGCTGCTTGGGTCTTCCCGAATCATTCATTCGCACAATCGGGATCCTTACTATCACCTCAGGCGAGGCTATGTGGACACGCGTTTCATGTCCCAGATCATCCCGAACCATGACAGCTTCGTCGTTGATGCGGACCGCGTAATTCCGGATATGCTCGACGCTTATGCCATCGTAAACGCGCTCGCCGCCGATACACTGTCGACGCTGGCTCTGCCATGTCCGGTCTCGCGACTTTCCAAGTCCGTCCTCAGCTATCTGCGAGCGGCTGGTCGGGCGGCGCCTTCGACGCTGATGGCAAGCGATGCTATGCGAGACGCAACGGCCGACAGTTTTCGTGATTTCATGGCGGAGCTGCAGCGGCGCAGCGGCGTGTCGAAGCCAAGGGCCAGATCTGGCAATAATGTTTGTCTAATTGCTATCGAACAGTTTCTCATGCTCGTATTCAATTACATGGACAAGACATATGATCAGATCAGCGTCGTGCAGCTGGATGAATTCCGAGACTGTCTGCACAAGGTCGCCGCTTTCAATTTTGGCGTGTGTCTGGCCTCCGCTAACAGTCATGCAACGGCTTCAGCACGTGAGCAATTCGCCGCTATTCACAATGCATTATCATCAGGTGTCTGAACCTTGAAGATTCTTTACATCATCCATCAGTTCTATCCCGAGTTTGAAACAGGCACCGAGAAGATATTCTTGAATATTGCGCGGATGGCGCAAAAATTCGGCCACAAGGTCAAGATCCTGTGTTACAGTTACTGCCAGCTGGATGACTTTGATTCGTGCAAAGACGGCCTTGCCGCGAAGGAATATTTCTATCAAGGCATTCCGGTGACAGCCATTCGCCATCGGAATGCCGTGCATGATCCATACTATGCGCTGGAGAACCGTGTGATGTCGAAAATGGCTCGGCAGCTGGTATCGAGGGAACAGCCGGATATCGTACATGTGGCACACACAATGAGAATTACGGAACTTGTACGGGTGTTGCCGCAACTGGATATTTCGTACATTCTGACATTGACCGATTTTTTTCTGATTTGTCCCAAATATACCCTTCTCACTACTCGCAATCTTCTATGCGCCGGTCCGGAAGGCGGCCGGGCATGCCCAAGACTGTGCCCGGAATTCTTGTTTGGCATTGTTGCCCGGCGGCTGGAGATTTCTCGTTCAATTGTCGAACAGGCGGCTGCAGTGACGACATTGTCGAATTTTCAGGCCAGTATACTCAAACGTGAATTTCCGGACACGGACATTGCTGTTGTGAATCCGGGACTGCGTTACAGCCGACTGAAACGGAATCGCAGGCACTATTCGCGCGGCGACAGAATCGTGTTTGGTTTCGCCGGCTCAATAAATGCCCACAAGGGCATTCATATGGCTATCGACGCATTCTGTAAGATTGAAAGTGATGCTGCGGAATTCAGGATTTACGGATCCGGCATGAATCAGGAATATGTCGACAAGATCTCGGAAGAAACACAACAAAATCCTGCCATTCGCCTGATGGGCGTGTTTGCCGAACATGAAATCGGCGACATAATGACGGACGTCGACGTGATGGTGATACCGTCGCTGTGGTATGAGACGTATTGTATGATCATGCACGAAGCGATCGCTTGCTGTGTGCCTGTTGTCGCTTCCAGAATTGGCGTGCTGGCGGATTTCGTCGCAGACGGTGAGAGCGGCTATCTGTTTGAACCAGGTGATGTCGACGCGTTGGCAGCGATCATGCGCCGTATAGCGGCCGATCCCGGCATCCTTAATGTGCTGAAGACAAAAATTGGACCCGGCCGCACGCCGACCGTTGAACAAGAGGCCTACCAATACAACAGACTCTACACGGCGATGATTTGAACACGGAACCTGTGGTGATCTTTCTTCATATTCCGAAGACGGCCGGGACGACGCTGAAGAAATGGGTTACGGCGACATATCCGAGTCGGGACACTGTGTTGGTGTATCCGGTATCCGACGGTATCTGTATGACTCCGGAACAGTTTCGGGCCATGCCGCAGGAGCGAATCAAACGGTTAAAGGTGATAGTCGGCCATGTCCAGTACGGCGCACACCGCACGGTCTTGCCGCGGCGCTCGCGTTACGTCACCATGCTTCGCGACCCGGTCGAGCGGGTGGTTTCGGAGTATTATCATCACCGCCGGTGCAACGATTCGCATCTACATACACTTGTGAATGGCACGTCGGCGCTGTCACTGGAAGACTATGCCACGCTCGACATTCTGCCGCTAGATAACGTCATGGTTCGCTATATTGCCGGCATCAACGCGGAACGAACGCCACATGGACACTGTTCCGAGAGTGATTTGGATCTGGCGAAGTATCGTCTGCAGAATGACTTTTGGCTGACGCTGATCACCGAATCCTTTAGCGAAGGCATGGCACTGCTAGAAAACCGGCTGGATCTGCAAGGCGGCGACTCACAACGCTGCAATGTAAATCCCCATCGGCCGGCGCTTCATGAGATCGATAACCACGCGGTGAATGCCATTCGAGATGCCAACCGGCTGGACATCGCGCTGTACAAGTTTGCCACACAGGTTTTCGAAGAATGCCGGATGTCGGAATGTATGGGCAGGACGTGCCAGGCTTCTGGTACGGACGTCTGATGGCCACGGCTACACAACATTCACAGTGGGGCGCCCCGGTATTCATCATTGCCCCGACATTTTCCGGCGGGACGTATCTCACGAATCTGCTCAACGCCCATCCGGATGTCGGCATCACGTACCGCGCCAACCTCGTCATGTTCCTGAGGTCCGTACGGACATTGTCGATCCTGGAGAAGGGGAACACGTGGACCTCCGGAAGAACCCGGCTGGTCGGACTGTTTGATCAAAATAATTTTGCTGATATTCCAGTCTGTTATTTGTCTTGCCAGCAGGCATTTTGGCAGCAATTTTATACGCAGCGTTTTCCACACAAGTCCATACTGTGTCATGGAGACCGTCTCGAATGGCCGCAGGCGATCAACGATCTTGACCTTCTCTTTCCAAACGCCAGAGTGATTTTTGTCGTCCGGGATGGCCGGGACCGTCTGGCCGCGATCAAGAACCATTACGAGAAATGCAAGCGGCGACCGGCGGCACTGCCGGCACCGGACATCGTCGCGGAGAGTGAGTATTGGCGTGACATGAATGCGTGCATATTGAGGCGGATTTCGCGATTTCCCCAGGCATACACACTGCGCTATGACAGGTTGATCGACGATCCGGATCGTGAGGTGGCGGCACTGCTCGCGTTTCTCACCATTAGTGAAGCCCCCACCGTATTTGACTATATCCGCTCGACGCACAACGTTGTGCTCGACTATCTCGGCGCTTCTTCGGCCTCGATCGCGACCGGAGAGTATTGGAAACAACGTTTGAGCGATGTCGAGCTGGGACTCACGACACCAATAATGCGCGATATGCTCAACGAGTTGAATTGTACATGATGCACATTGGTGCCACGACCGTGTCCACAACGTGTATGGCATGGTCTTCAGGCGGTCGTCAATGTGGCGGCAACTGTGCTGCTCCCGCCTAGAGTCGGGGAGATTTTGATTACTGGAGCAAGGATTTGGACAGTCCATTTTTTTCGATTGTGATACCAACGTATTCCCGTCCGGAGAGTCTATTGACGTGTCTTACATCGATACGTGATTTGACCTTTCCGAAAGATGGATTCGAAGTCATCGTCGTGGATGACGGCAGTGATGAAATACCTTTAGATCAAATCAGGTCAATATCCGAAGACATTCGTCTCACTCTGGTATCGCAGCCGAATTCCGGACCGGCGGCGGCGCGGAATTGCGGCGCACGGCATGCGCGCGGAAAATTCCTTGCCTTTACTGACGACGACTGTTGTGTGGATCCTCGATGGCTGGAATCTTTCGAAAAACAATGCGAGAGAACGCCGGACTGTATGTTTGGGGGACGCACGGAGAATGTGCTCAAGGGCGACGCCTGCGCAATAACCAGCCAGATCATCGTCGACGTGGTGTATCGGCATAAAAATCGGGATCCACGTGACGCACGCTTTTTTGCCTCGAACAATATTGTTGTTTCGGCTACCCGTTACAGTGAGATCTCGGGCTTTCTGGCGTCGTTCCGAGCGGCGGAGGACCGCGAGTTCTGCGACAGATGGCTGCATCAAGGCGGGCGTATGGTTTACGTACCCGAAGCGGTGATCTACCACGCGCACCGGATGAATGTGCGCGGATTTTGCCGTCAGCACTTTACGTATGGCCGAGGTGCTTATCAATATCACAAGATGCGTTCTGAACGGCGATCCGGCAGTATGACGTCAGAGTTGACATTTCACTTGAATTTGGCTAATTGGCTGGTGTATCCGTTTCGCTCTGTCAGGCGTAGGCAATATATGTCGGTCGCGAGTCTGCTATGCCTCTGGCAAGTGGTCAACGCGATCGGATTTGCTGCTGAATTTTTGACGCCGCGAGTTTTGGAAGATGATCCCGTGCGCCGGAGGGACGGCTCTGAGGAGCGAGTTCTGATTACGCCGGACAATGACTAATACCGGACACCATTTGGAGTGGACATGATTGTGAACGATATATTGGATCGACCCTGTTCGAACCGGTCCGTAGTATCGATCACCGCAACGCGCGATCTGAGCATCCGGGACGGCGATTACTCGGACTCTGTGGCGGTCGTCCAGGCGACCTTGGTGTTGTCTATTCAGGTTATCAGTGAGCTTCTAGAGCAGGGTCTGTATAGGACGGCGACACGATGACAAGCGGTGGAGACGTGCATTCTGATTCGGCTCCAGCGGCGGCCCCTGCCCGAGCGGGAGCCGGTGTCTTCGCGGGGCGTCTCGCCGGGGTCGCTGTGGTGATCTTCGGCATGATTGCTTCACCAGCCTATATTCTGGAATTCCTGCTTGGTCAAAGCACCGGATTCCCGGACAAACTCATGCTTGGCGCCACGATATTCAAATTCGGCTGTATCGTCTCCGGGGTTGTTGTGCTGGGCATATCGGGGTTGTACAGCCGCGGGTCGGCGACACGCGATCAACGTGACCGCCGCGGTACCGGCGTTGGCGGAGGGTTGTGCCTTGCCGCGATATTGCTTATGGCGCTGGCGTTGCGACTATACAACCTGAATGCCGGCCTGTGGTTCGACGAAATATTGACATACGTGAATTACGCGGTAAAGCCGCTCGGCGCCATTGTCACGACCTACGACAACGAGAATCAACATTTTCTGTATTCGATTCTGGCTAACATTTCGTTCCGCTGGTTCGGCGAAGGGGCTGCGTCGCTGCGTCTGCCGGCTGCGCTCTTCGGTGTTGCGAGCGTTTACGCCCTGTATGTATTCGCCCGAGATGTCACCACGACGCGTGAGGCGTTGCTCGCCGCAGCACTGCTAACGTTCTCATATCATCACGTCTGGTACAGCCAGAACGCCCGCGGCTACACGGGGCTGTTATTCTGGACGCTCACGGCCAGCATATTCGCGCTGCGCGGCATTGAGCGCGGGTCCGCTCGCGACTGGTCGATGTATGCAGTCACAGCTGCTTTGGGCGTATTTACACACATGACCATGATCATGGTGATCGGCGGCCATTTTCTAATCTACCTGCTGCACCTGCTGCTGCCGGCCGCTCAAGGTCGGTGCGGAAGGACGAATGGCTTGCTGTATGGGTTTTTGCCTGCGGCATTTCTGGTCTTTCTCACCCATGCTCTGGTGCTGCCTCAAATCTTCGAGTATTACCAGCACATCGGCGGCGGCGTTACTGTATGGAAAAATCCCATGTGGACCATTCTCGAAGTCGTACGTGGAGCGAAGATAAGTCTCTCAGGCGGATTGATTGTTGTTCTCGGCGCGCTGATTGTCTTCGGGGCCGGCATGGCCGGTTACATGGGGAGTCGGCCGATTGTCATTCAGTTCTTTGCCATACCGTGTCTGGTGTGCTTCGTGATCGTTGTCGGCACCGGACATTCGTTATGGCCAAGGCTATTCCTGTTCGCATTCGGCTTCGCCATCCTGATTGTGACCCGCGGCGCGATGCTCACTGGTGGCGCGATCGCGATGGTGTTCAAACGTCCGGCGGAGCAGCGGAAAGTTTTTGGTACTGCTCTGTGTGGTGCCGTGATCGTATTGTCTGCGGCCTCTGTCCCGCGCGCCTACGGTCCGAAACAGGACTACCAGAGCGCATTGGAATATGTTCAAAGTAACAGGCATTCGGATGACGTTGTGATAACCGTTGGGTTGACGATCATTCCATACAAATATCTGCATGAAACCGGCTGGCGCGCTGTTGGAAAAGTGGAAAAATTCAATGAAGTCCGCCACAACGGGCGGCACTCCTGGGTGCTTTACACGATGCCCGTTGCCCTGCATGCATCACCGGATGGTGCGAAAATCCTGAAAATAATCCAGACCGAGTACACGGTCGTTGAACGTTTTCCCGGTACGCTTAATCAGGGTACGATTGTCGTCTGCCGGTCGAAGTAACTATCCGGCGACGGTTCGTGTGACATGTTGGGCGTCCATAGCTGGCAGCGCCATTGGTGAACGCGCAGGTGTCGCTATTCAGTCGTTATCGAGAATGGCCAGGGCGTGGCGTACTTCGGCATCTTTAATGAAGAACGCGTATGCGGCCGTTATCTGGGCGATCTCTGCCTGGGCGCCTGCGATCTGTGCCTGGATTACATCCAGTTTTGTCGCCTGTCGCGCGGCGTGTCTGTCTTCTAGCATCGCCTGTTTTCTGCGCCGCGCATCAAGGCGCCGCTTCGCTGATTCAAGCTTCTTGAGGCCGATACGCAATTCACTTACAACCTGCAACACGTCCATGTGAATCTGTTTTTCCAATTCCGTGCGCTGCAACGCCAGCCTTGTGCGATCCAACATCAGTGAACGCGTTCTGGCTTGATTGCCAAATCCGCGAAACAGATGCCATTTCACCACGAGCGAGGCACGCCAGAACGGATCTTCGCGAATATAGTCCGTGTCTTCGCCCTCATACCCCACCTCCAACACACCCGCGACCTCTGGTTTCCAGGCGCTCTTCGACGCATCTATCGAGTGACTGATTGCTTTGTACGCATTTGCGAGCTGAACATAATCCCACCGCCGGTTCTCGATGCCGTAAGGAATAATATCGCTGGCCAATAGTGTCGGGACCGCAACGTCAAACGGCATGACCGGCAGATGGACCGGATGATCCAGGTCTCGATTCACGAGAAAATTCAGGTAGCGCTGCGCGTTCGCCACGCCTGTACTCAAGGTCAGGCGATCACTTTCGGCCTGTATGGCGTCCGCCTCCGCGTCCAACGCCGCCACTTCATCTGCGTCTCCATGATTGATCAATTGCCGCACCGCGTCCTGCTTCGATCCCATCAACGCGGCTACCTGCTGCATTTGCGTTGCCTTCTCGCGCAATTCGATGAAGCGGAGGCAGGCAATCCGGATCTCCTTTTTCAGTTCCTCGCCGAACGCTGCCTTTCCCGCTTCTTCCGCGAAGGTGCGATCCCTTTTTGAGCGGTAATCATGTTGCAAAGCAGGCTGGTAAATCGGCGCCGCAACGGTGAGTGTAGTGACGTGATCTTCTTCACGAATGACATTGAACACATCGTTCTCAATGGTTGTAGACAGATCGGTCCCCAGCAACTCATTCAATGCTGCGTTTGTGGGATTCAATAATGTACCGGTCGGCACCTCGAATTCGCGCCCGCCGCCCGCCAATGAATGCCGCGTTTCGAAAACGACACTGGGATAAAACGCCGACCGCGCGGATTTCAGGGCCATCAGGCTTTGGGTGTAGTCGATCTGTTTCTGTTGCAACGCCAGGTTGGAAGCCATTCCGGCGCGGACGTAATCATCGATATTCTCGTCAGCCGCGGCCGATAGCGATATTGCCGTTGTGAGGCATATCGTAAGCGTGTGCAACAGTACACCGACTCTCTGCTGAAACATGTTCGACTTCCTTGCTTTCTGGATGCGATCGTCCAAGGTGTTATAGTATCGCTCTGGTGCAGTGATGTAAACGTACGGCAGCGATGTTGTCCTATATTCGAATGAGGCAGGACAACCCACCCCCTTGCGAAGGACGCCATGAGCACACATCCCGACAATGTACGGCAGCTCATTAAGAGCATACATATATTCAGCGGTCTCGACGATGCCGTTATCAACGAGATTCTGGAGTTCCTCCAACGGGAGACCTACCGCCAGAACAGTGTAATTTTTGAGAGCGGTGATGCCGGTGATGCCGCGTTCATCATTCATTCCGGGCGTGTCCGAATTTACCTCAGAACTGAGGACGGGAAACAGGTTACATTTGCCACCCTGTCCCGCGGCGATCTTTTCGGAGAGCGGTCGATTATTCGCGGCGAGCCCCGAAGTGCTTCGGCGATGGCAATCACCGACGATGTGGTGCTCTACCGGATCTCGCAAGATAGTTTCGAGGGGTTGCTGGCGGCTCATCCTCGACTACAAAACTACTTCTTTAAGGCGATCGACGAAACGGCGACAACGAATTACCTCCGTGTCACCGTACTCGATTTTTTTAAAAGGCGTTTCGGGATGCTGCTGGCCGCTGTTGTCGTATTTATCAGTGTGGTGACCTTCTTCCCTTTCCGTTATCTCAAGAAACCTGAAACGGTACGTACGGTCGCCACGGAAGAGACCGCACCGGCTGTCCATGCGATACGTGTGGTCCCCCAAACTCTGACCGTGACATGGACGGGATTTGGCGTTGTGCAAGAAGACGACTTGATAACGCTCACAGCGCGAACGCCGGGACGCGTGGCGAAAGCCGGTATTCATGACCCCGGCGAATCATTTACGCCAGACACGGTGTTATTCGCAATCGACGCGAAATCGATGGAACTTCAGTTGGCAAGTCTCCAGGCACAATTCGACGAGACCCCGTTGCGCGCGGCGATGTTGAAGATCGACCGCGACGCGTTGGAGATCGATCTGCAGGATGCGCTGGCGCTGGAGATTCTGGCGAATAAGACAGTCAGCAAGGAAACAGAATTGCGCGAACTTCGTGACCGCGAATTTCGTCGTCACCAGGCACTTTGGCAGTCCGGAAACCTGACTGAAGCCGAGATGACCCAGACGGAAACGCTACTAAAGCAAACGGAACTTGCGGTGATGCGCGCTGAAACCTCATTAAAAAACGCCGAACGCTCATGTCGAAGAATTCGTGCTGATTTAGAGCGGATCGATATCGAGTGTCAACGCGTGCCGATGGCGGGGAAGCAGATCCTGAGCCGGATTGAGTCCCTGAAACTGGATCTGGCCGATACCACTGTGAAGGCCGGGTTTTCCGGTCGTGTCGTCGAGGTGCTTGTCGATGAAGGCCAGGAGGTGGCAGCCGGCGCGGTGCTCGCAACTGTGCGTCCGGCAGCATCCGTCCACCTCCGTTTGATGCTTCCGAACTCGCAGTTTCGCTGGCTGCATCAAGGCGGATTGCTACACGAAACCGATAAGACCCGTCCTGCCTACAGTAGTCTGGAAATCACTTATGAGAGTACGGACTTTGTGAAGGTGTTCACCGGGGCTTATATACGATCGGTCGGTGAACGCCTGGAGACGCCTACCGGTTCGCTGCCGATCATTATTGGTCGCGACAATCCGTTGGGGGACGGTGGCGAGATCATCGCAGCCGAAGAGCTTATCCCCGGCATGTACTGCTCCGTAACGTTGCCGTTGTGCGAGCTTCAGGATGTGTATGTGATTCCCAGGGAATCGGTTCAGAACGATGGCAGCGTTTGCCAGTTGTCGGCCGGTGGTGATGGCGACACGCGAACGCTCCGAATATGGCGTTCGTACTCTGTCGTCCACGAAATAGCGGAAGGGCTGGTGATACACGCGGACAACCCGGACGCTGCTCTGCACCTCGTCCCGCACCCGATTCGCAACGTTCGCGACGGTATGGCGGTTCGCGTCGTGTTACCGACCCAGGGCTCAAATCGGCACACGATAGTCCACGACGGAACAATGACCACCGAAAATGCAACTGCGCATTAATTTCTCCAAAGGCTGGTAAACATGCGGATAACCGAGTGGGCACTCAGAAATCCCATCGCCATTAGCCTGGCGTCGTTCATCGTAATAACGCTGGGTGTGTATTCGTTTTTCAATATGGAACGAACGATCTTTCCAGCGTTCTCGATCAATGCCGTTACCATCACTGTGGACATCGAGGGCGGCGCTACGCCTCGCCAGGTAGACAGCAGCGTTATCCAGCCGATCCAGGCGCAGTTGCAATCTGTCGGAGGTATCGCCAAGATTACCTCAACGGCGTTTGCAAACCGCGCCCACTTGCAGATCGACGTTGACGAGTCATACGATGTCGACGCCGTACTCAAGGTTGTGCGAAATCGCGTCGATGCCATCGATGATTTACCGGACAATGCAGGAAAACCGCGTGTGATGCAGGTCGAGTCGCGATTGCCAGCGCTCTATCTGGGTATCTGCGGCGTTGACATGGATGCAACATCGCTGGACCGCGTCGCGACCGAGGTCGCTGGCGAACTCCGACGTGATCTCGGTTTGGCCTATGTCGAGTCGTTTTTGCCGCGGGCCCGGGAGATCACGATACTTGCGCCGTCGCAGAGGCTTCTTGCCATGGGCCTTTCAATCGAATCACTTGCGGATCAGATTCGCGGCCACAACCTCGAGCTGTTTGCAGGCAATATCAGGGGGGAACATGGCCAGATCCTCATCAGCAGCGGCGGGCCAAAGCAAACCGTGCATGCGTTGCGGAACATTCCGATTGCGTTCGATAATGGCGAAACGCTGTTGTTGGAGGACGTCGTCGGGCGCGACAATATTCGGGATGGTTTCGCGGGAGACGATGTGATTGCCGAGGTGAACGGCAAACCGTCGGTGGTGCTCGTCATCAGCAAGGGCGACAATGACGATCTCATTAAGATCTGCGATGACGTAAAACGATATGCCGCGAAAAAATCGCTGCCGGACTCGATCGAGCTGGTAGCGTTTTTTGATAATTCGGTCGCCACGCATGACAACCTCAACCTGATTATCAAGAACGGAATTCTCGGGCTGGCGTTGCTGCTGCTTTCCCTCGCGTTGTTTCTGGATTGGAAGATTGCACTTTGGACAACGTCGGGTGTCGCATTCGCGCTCATTGGCACAATTGCGGTAATGAAATTGCTCGGGCACTCAATGAACATGGTCATGATGCTGGGGTTCGGCGTGGCTACCGGGATCATCGTCGACGACGCGATCATTATCGGTGAACGCTACTTCAGATATACCAGCAGCGGTGTCGATCCAGACCGGGCTGCTGCCAGGTCTGTGTCCGACCTGGCGGTGCCTATCTTTATCATGGTCGTATCGTCTGTGGCTGCGTTTTTTCCGCTGCTACTTATTTCCGGTGTTTATGGAGAACTGGTCGCGCCGTTCCCGATCGTGATTATTGTCGCATTGCTGTTGTCCCTGGTGGAAAGCCTTTGGATCCTGCCGACACATCTGGCGCATCACAGTCAGCCGGAGAGCCGCATGATGCGGCTGATCGAACTCTGCGCATCGCCGTTGATACGCCTGGCTGATGTGCTGCAGCCGCTTTTGATTGGATGCCTCAACGCGGTCGGTGAAAAGGTTATTCGCCCGTCAATCGGTTTTTTTCTGAAAAACCGATACGCCTTTGCGGTACTGTTTGTGAGCGGCATTGTCTTTCAGCATCAGTTGATTGCACATCAATTCATAGCCATAGAGTTTGATCCCGATATCGATGCAGAGTACGTCCAAGCCACCCTGACTTTGCCCGTGGGTACACCATTGCATGTGACGGAGGCTGCCACCCGGCATCGGGAAGACTCGGCCGCGGCGCCCGCGCGCGCGGCCGCCGCCGAATCGGGCGGCGTCGATCCGGTGCAGGAACAGATTCTTTTTGCCGGCAGACATGGCCCGCACACGGCCGGGGTGACTGTTCATTTGATCCGTCCCGACGCCGGTAGGAAAATAACTGGAAAAGCCTTTCTGGATCGCTGGCGCGCGTCGACGACCGAGTTGCCGAGAATTCGATCGCTGGAGTTTACGGTAGAAAATTCACCGACGGAAAAACCGATCGACGTGCAGCTTCTGGCCAATGATGACGCCGTGTTGCGTCAGGCGGAGAGCGACTTGCTTACATATCTGAAGCAGGTCGACGGTGTCGTTGGCGTGAATACAGACAACCAGCCCGGAGCATTGGCAGTGCGGGTACAGCGGAAGCCGCACATTGCAAACGAACAATTAAGCGAGACAGCAATCATCTCGACGTTGGCTAATCGCTATGTGGGGACAACCGTTGACTCCTTTTACCGTGACGACAAAGAAGTGAAGATCAGCGTGCGTGCAGATCCGTCAGATCGCGCCAGCTACATTCGATTACGCACGATGCCACTGCAGAACGGCGTCACGCTTAACCAGGTTGCCGATCTTCAATTGTATCACGAGCCGGTGCAGATTCGTCGGATTAACGGACAGCATACTGTGGCGATTTCGGCGGACGTGGACACAACGGCAGGCGCCAACATCACGACGATCAAATCCAATTTGCATGACGATTTTCTGCCGGAGTTAAAGCAGCGATACCCCGGACTCGACTATTCGTATTCCGAGGCGACGCAAGAGTCGGTGGACAGTATGTTTCGTAGTTTTGCTATCGCTCTGATCGTGATATACCTGATCCTTGCATCGTACCTACGTTCATATATCGAACCCATCATTGTCATGGTCGCCATTCTCATTTCCCTACTGGGGGCGGTTCTTGGCCATTGGGCGCTGGGGCAATCCCTGACGCTGATGTCGGGGTTCGGTATCATTGGACTGGCCGGCATCGTGGTCAACGACTCGATCATTCTCGTCGAGGCCATAAAGGGGTTGGTCCGCGAGGGGCAACCAATAGAGGTGGCGCTGCCGCAGGGGGCGTTAAATCGGTTGTTACCTATATTCCTGACGTCGGTAACGTTGATTCTGTCTTCGTGTCCGTTGCTGTTTGAAGACTCTCTGGCGGCCGAATGGCTGGTGCCGATCAACATCTCGTTCGTTTTCGGTCTCGCCTTTTCGACGATTGTGATTCTCTTCGTTATTCCGATCGGTTACGCCATAATCCTTGATGTCGTATCATGGATCAATAAGATTATTTACGGCAAATCCCCGTCGCGCGAAGAATTAATCGTCAATGTTTGAGCGTATACGCCCTTCACGTAATCGAACGTCGTCACCGCAATCAACCACGGCGGTATACCGTGCAGGCAATGTCGTCCGCGAAACGAGGGATCAGGTAAGCATTCACGGGTATGTCCAGGCGCGGAAATTCCAGTTGCCATGCCTTGAGTACCGCGTTCAGTGTAACGACCATCATGAGTTCGGCGAGGTGCCGACCAATACATTGGCGGGCGCCTTCCAGAAATGGAATGTGCGTGAATGGTGTTTCGGGTTCGAGCTGCGGATTCCAGCGATCGGGGTTGAATATCTTCGGCCGATCCCAGAAGTCGGGGTGGTGGTGGAGCGCGTAATTCAGAATCAGCACCTCGCTATCTGCAGGTAGGGTCACGCCGTTCGTGTCGACCGGTATGCCTGTGCGTCGCGCGCTGGCCATGGCTACCGGGTACATGCGTAATATTTCCTTCACAAATTTCATGCAATGCGGCAGCTTCGGTATGTCCTCCCGGACCGGATGGTCGCGGCCACCAAGGACGGTCCGGAATTCATCGTGAAGTACGTCTGCCCATACCGGATGCCGGCCGAATTCGTAGAGACCGCAGGTGATCACATAGTCGATCGCATTGAACGCACCGTAGATATGATTGACCTCGTTTGTGATCTCGTCGAGAGTGAAGCCGGCCCGGATCATGTTACAAATAGCGGAGCCGTCATTCTCGAATATGTCCGCTGCAATGATCGTCTTGACATGGTCCCGTAGCCGCCGTGTCTGCCGCTGCAGTGCGAGGAAATGCAGAATTCTGGATGGCAGATGTCGAAGTTGTGAGAGCGTGACATCGGGTGTGTCGATACGATTCCGATCCTCCGCCCTCATCGTCATGAATTTGTAGTGCACGAGTTCCCGAAGCAAAGGCTTGACCACCGTGTGCCTGTGGTCGAGCCCATAGAAGACCCGGGCCGCAATGCCGACATTCATCTCCGCGCACGCGGTGAACAGGTCCGCAATGTTATCGCGATCCTGCCATCCGGCAACATACGCGTTTACGTGGTGGTGGACGTATGCCGGGAACTGGTTGGCATGCTGCGGCGTAAACACGGACATTATCGCTTTGGTATGACGTTGCCATGCCGCGCCGTCCATAAACAAGACACCCGCCGTTCCCGGAACTTTGCCAAGAAGCTGATACAGATGAGAACGTTTGCGCGTGTGTTTCTTGGTCATCAACAGCGTCCTGACCAGTATCGGATCGCAGGTCGCCGTGACGCCGCGGAAGCCAAAGGTTTTTCCGTACTTCAACGCCAGATCGGTCCACGCATCGTGACCGCGGCGTCGGAATGCGTCCGCGATTTCGCGACGGTCAGGTCCGGGAAGTGATGCCTTATTGCTCATGTCTTCGGAGTTCGGATACGTATGGGTTGATTGCAAATGGTGCGGTGGTGATCATTACTCCTGCACACCATCGTCGCCACCGGTCGAACGCCGGCGCAGACGAAATGGAATGGCCTCTGCGAACCGCGGAACCATATATGGTGTCAGGCGAACGTCATCTTTGAATATTTCTACCGTGTAGTTACGTACGAGTGCGCTGATGATGGTAATGAACTGAAGTTCCGCCAGGCGTCTGCCGATGCACTGCCGCGCTCCCTCGAGAAAGGGGATGAATGAATACGGTATTCTGGGCTCAGGATGACGCCGCCACCGATCAGGATCGAATGCATTCGCGGCGTCCCAATGGTCGGGATGATGATGCAAGGCGTGCAGCAGGATAAGTATTTCGGAGCCGCCGGGTATTTGCAGGCCGTGATACGATAGTGTTGATCCGCTTTGGCGCGCAATCCCCATCGATCCCGGATATCTGCGTAGTACTTCCTTCATGAAATTCGACAGGCATATCAATCGTGGCAGGTCGTCCAACGCTGGCGCGCTGCGACTGCCAAGTACGGCACAGGATTCGACCCGGAGGGCATCAATCCAGATCGGATTTCGTCCCAGTTCGTAGATGCCGCACGTGACAATGAAGTTGACTGCATCGTAAACCCAGAACAGGTGCGCGGCCATGCATGCGATCGCGTTCGTTCCAAAGTCGGCCAGGTGGAGGCAATCGATCCAGTTGACACCGTGTACGCCGCGTGCCCGGCGATCCTGGATGATTGTCGATATGATTCGGCGCACTCGCGCTAGCCTGCGCGACATTACAAGGCACGACCACGGAATTGTCAGCATCTTGCGCGTGTCGATACAGAAATCATCCAGCCTGCTTCGGCTCCGTTCTGTTTCGCTTTTCCACGACTCGAGGGCGTGTCGCAGTTCCGGCGCCTGCGGTTGGTCCGGCGTTAACCCGTAGCCAATCTCGAAGGCGATTCTCGATCCGAGTTCAGAGACCGAACTGAACAGGTCCGGGCACCGTTCGACGTTTGCCGCAGCGTCGGTAAATGCGTCGGTCGCGTCGGCAATCACATGGTCGCATGTCACGATATGTTCCCGGTGAAACACCGGCATCAATGCGTGGAGCTGCCTTTTCCACATCTCTCCCTCGGTAAACAGTGGACCGGCCATACCCGGCATATGGCGGAACAACCGGTGTATGCGCGACCTTCGCCGGGTATGCGTCTTGCGCATCAGCAATGTCTGCACCGGCTCCGGGTCGCAAGTGAGCGTGAGGTTCCTGTACCTGAATGTCTTGCCATATTTCTGTGCTAGTGTGACCCACGCTGTGGCGGGATCCTGCGCCAGGTAGCGCCGTGCCTCGCCGACTCCAAGCACCTTTAATGTATTCGACATGAGCTTGTGCTCTTATATTGATCCGACACTGATTGGATGATTGTGACCGACCCCGAAAACGCGCAACAATGCCCCCCTCCAGCGTCATTTTCATACCGCATGGCCGGGGGTAGGACCCGCGTCCGGCACGACATAAGATCAATGTCTACGTGCACGGTCAATCGCGTAACGCCGGATTTTTCGCTTCCATCACGGTAATGATCTTGTCTGAAATCGACGCCGGCGTCGCGAACGCGAAAGTGCCGCGACTCGGTTAATCCCGCTTCCTCAAAACGGCCGAGTGACGCGGCAGTGCAGTCGCGACGGTTCGGTATCCTTTCTGCCGTAGTTTTCTCACCAGTTCAAGGCCGATGCCGGCGCTGGCGCCGGTAACCAGTACAACGTTTGACCCGACATTCGGCTGGGTGATCATGCAGCACCCTTTACGGGAGACACTTATTGGATGTTGAAAAAACGAAGCGCGTTTGATGTGGACAGATCGATCAGTGCCTCGACCGGCAGGTCGAGCTCCTCGGCTGCACGTGCAATAATATGTGTCATATAGGCGGGTTCGTTGCGCTTGCCTCGCATCGGCACTGGCGCCAGATAGGGGGAGTCGGTTTCGAACAATATGCGATCTCTCGGTACGGATCGGAGCACGTCACGCACGCTATCGGACCGTTTGAATGTCATAATACCGTTGAAGGAAAGAAAACCGCCGATATCGATGAATCGCTGTGCCCAGGCCTTGCTGCCCGTGAAGCAGTGGACCACGAACGGTACGCGCCCCTTGAGCGTTTGCTTGATTAGGTCGTAACAGTCCTCGAATGCGTCACGGCAGTGAACGACCACCGGTAGATGCCGGCACGCTGCGAGGTCGAGAAAAGACTCGAACACGCGCCGTTGTACTGCTTTTTCCGCGGTGACGTAGTGGTAATCCAATCCGATTTCGCCAATCGCAACGACGCGCGGCCAGTCGAGATAGGCCGAATACGACGCGATTTCACCATCGAAATTGTCCGCGTCATGCGGGTGTACGCCGACGGCGGCATAGATCGACCCGTTTTGGCCGATACGCCTGAGCGTGTCAGCGATTACGCTTACCGGTGCACCGGCAAGCACGAACCGATTCACTCCTGCCGCCTCCGCGCGTTGCATCATGCCGTCTAAATCATCTTCTTCCTGCAAATGAAAATGCGTATCAAAAATATTCAATATAAATGGTTTCCCACTTTTAATTCGTTCATTCAGAGATAGTTTACGCCGTTATGGACCATGCCGGAAGGAAAGCCAGTCGAGCCGTTTCTCAGCCATTTAATTGGAATACGGTATTTCTGAAACCGAATCACCGCAAATACACATTATCGGAATTGCGTGTTCGGCACGTTGGTCGCTTCACGGTTGCAGTTACCGGAATCGCTATTATTCTGGTCGGTTTGGAAGGTATCTTGAAGTAAGCAGCGTATCCGGTTTGCGTCACGTAGGTCGTGATCACGCACACCCATGACGAAAAGCCTGCCGAATGCCGGTGGGCTGGCGCGAATCGTGCTGCTTGAACCCCATTGGAATCGGTTGACAGGCAATGTTGAATCGAGCCGTTTTATCGAGTGTCGAGCCGCGATCGTGGTACGACGACCGGTGGGAACTCCGGTAAATTGCCGTTGCTGCCGACTTGGTATCGTCGTTCGTGCGCTACGCGTCCGGATGGCTGAATCGCAGCAGGTGCACGACTCCTCACTGATCGTTTCTATCCTTCCGGTATGTCAGAGATTCTGCCGCGATTCATACCGTTGTCTGTTGTGAATCAAGGACTGTTCCCGGGGTGTCGAGCTGATGTTGTCTCTGTCTGATGGCTGCGACACAGGTGTGGCTGAGCCACGAGATAAGTATGGACTAGAGAGGTTACAATGAGATTGTATGACAAGGTGAATGAAGCGCTGAAAGACGCGATGCGCAACAAGGACGCGACCCGATTGGCGTCGGTTCGGGCATTGCGTGGTGAGATAATCAAGCTTGAGAAAAATGGTACCGGTGAACCGGTTTCGGACGAGGACATTGTTCGCCTGGTCAAGGCGCAAATCAAACAGCGCCGGGACGCCGTTGCAATGTTTGAAAAAGGAGACAGAGCCGATCTGATTGCTTCCGAAGAGAACGAGATTGTGGTGCTGTCGGAGTTTCTGCCACCGCAACTGTCGGAAGATCAGATCCGTCAAATCGTGGCAGATGTAATTGCAAAGGTGGATGCACGCGGCATGAAGGACATGGGCAAAGTAATGAAAGAGACGACAGCCGCTATCCGCGCTACCGGTAAAGACGCCGACAATCGCAGTGTCTCGGGGATCGTAAAGACAGCGTTATGTTAAAGCAGCCCCTGCAGCAGCACCGCAATGGCGCTATTGTCTGTTGCATCGTCTTGCAGCCGAAGCAGGACTGAGCCGACACAAGGCACATTATGGATTTTGTAACCGCAAACATCGGTATCAATATTTTGTTATTTGTCGCGGGTGTTGCCATGTTGGTAAAGGGCAGCGACGGCGTTGTTGAAGGCGCATCGCATATCGCCACGCACTTTCGCATTTCCGACGCGGTGATCGGTCTGACCCTGGTCAGTATCGGCACATCGCTGCCGGAACTTGCGACAAATGTTTATGCAGCGGCGATCGACCAGAGTGTCGTGGCAATCGGCAATGTCGTAGGCAGCAATGTCACCAATACGCTGTTGGTTGCCGGAATCGCCGTTGCCGGTATGGGAACGATTGCTACCAGCAAGATCATGTTTCACCGCGATGTCGTTCTGATGCTGCTCGTCTTTTGCCTGTTCGCCTGTCTCTGCTATTTTTTTAACGGCGACCAGTTTGTCATCGGTCGACTTGAGGGTGGCCTTCTACTCGTTGCTTTCGCTGTCTACCTTGTACATCTTCTCCGTTCGGAAAAAGACGAGATCGCGTCGTGCGGCCACGCAGGTCATCTCCACCCCGGCGGTATCGGCGTGGTATTCGTAAGCGTGTTTTTTTTCGGTGTGCTGGTGGTGTTCGGGGCGAAGTTGATGGTTGACAACGTGGTGTGGGGCGCTCGCGAATTCGATGTGCCCGAAGCTTTAATTTCGGCGACGATAATCGCGCTGGGCACGTCCCTTCCGGAAGTTGCCGTGACAGTCACAGGCATCGTCAAGAAAAAAAATGATATCGCAATGGGGAACATCGTTGGCAGTAACACCTTCAATCTGCTACTGGTAATGGCATGTACGGCGTTGATCAGGCCGGTTGATATAAGCCATGAGGTGCGGTACTTTCTGTTGCCGACCATGCTGGGGGCTGGAGCCGTGTTCGCGATCTTCCTGAGGACGGGCTGGGCGCTGGTGCGTTGGGAGGGTGTGGTGTTGCTCGCTGGGTATGGTTTATTCATTGGTTTCAACGTCGCTCAGCTCTACTAAATTAAAAAAGTCGAAAATTTTACCAAAACCTGTTGGACAATGCGCACTCTCTTTTGTAGTTTACCTATTCCATTTTTTTTTTGTGGTTGACGTTCGTTGCAGCAACAGATGCCGTGGAGCATGGAGACGTCGATGACGGCGTTACGATGGCTGCAACGCCCGTAGCAGATGACCGCGCAACTGTTGCCGTGCTGGAAGCGGAGATCAACACATGCCGCACAGATAGCGCGGATTTGCTGGCCGCGTTGAAGAAGGCACGGTACGAGCTGGATTACTACAAGGTGCGAGCCGCGAATGTGCTCGTGAACCGGCAGGATCCGGGGGTGGACGTGTTGTTGACCGACGTGCTGGATGACGTCAGGTCAGTGAGCGAGTCGATACGGGACCTCTATCAGGGGCTGTTGGATTTACAGGTGCATATCGAACAAAGATATGCGACCGCGGTCGAAAGCGCATCCGACGGCGACACTGAGTTGATTGCCGCCAAACTCAACCTGCTCATTCACGCATTACAGCAGATTCGTGAAACGCAGTTGTTTGGGATGGCTCCCAGCGACACTGGCCGAGTATTGCGCGACTGTCGGGTGCTGACGGTCAACAATGAACTCGGCGTTGTCGTCTTGAACGCCGGCCACCGCCATGGGGTTCGTGCCGGCAGCATCTGGACGGTAGACACCGGGCGAAAACGGCCGCTGCGACTGCGGCTGGTCGAAGTGCGGCATGCGTTAAGTGCAGGAATCGTCGTTGATGGACGGATCGGATATGCAGTCCCCGGTTTGCGAGTGCGACTGGTCGCCGAAACAACAAATGTGGATTAGCTAGAGATTGGATCAATGGAGTCAAGAGCGATTACAAAGTACGTCAAGATTTCGCCATTCAAGGCGCGAGAAGTAACGCGGTTGATTCAGGACAAGCCGGTAAATGAGGCCTTGGCGTTCCTGAGTTTATCGACTCGTAAGGCGAGCCTTATCGTTGGCCGTACGCTGCGTTCAGCGGTAGCCAACGCCGAAAATGATCCGGACTCACATGTCAGCCGCGACGATCTCTTTGTCAAAGAGGCTGTCATAGGCGAGGGGCCCACCATGAAACGGTTTCGCACCAAGGCGCGAGGCATGGCCGGAAGAATCAGGCGACGCACCAGTCACGTTCGCATCGTCGTCGCGAGCTATTGAATGATTGGATAGCGATCCGATCAAAATTGAAAGGAAGAATCTGTGGGCCAGAAAGTAAATCCAATAGGATTTCGTGTTGCAGTAACGAAGGATTGGCGCAGTCGCTGGTTTGCGACCAAGGCCAATTTCGGTGATCTGTTGCATGAAGATTTGAAGATCCGGGATTTTGTTTCGCAACAATTACAGCAGGCTGCCGTGTCTCGCGTGCAGATTGAGCGATTTGCGAACCGCGTCCGCATTACGATTCACTCGGCAAGGCCTGGGCTGGTATTCGGCAGAAAACGGTCCGATTACGATTCGCTCAGGGACGCACTCTTCAAGTTGACAGGCGGAAAGGACATCTATATTGATGTCGTCGAAGTTAAAAAGCCGGAACTTGATGCCCAGTTGGTTGCCGAAAACATCGCGGTTCAATTGCAGCGACGTATAAGCTTCCGTCGCGCCATGAAAAAGGCTGTGCAGACAGCGATGGACATGGGGGCGTTGGGAATAAAGATTCGTTGCGGCGGCCGTCTTGGCGGTGCTGAATTGGCGCGATCGGAGGAGTATAAGGACGGGAAAACGCCGCTGCATACGTTGCGAGCTAATGTATCTTACGGATTTTGTGAGGCTAAAACTACGGCCGGTAAGATCGGGGTGAAAGCCTGGGTTTGCCTGCCGGACGTAACTGAGGACGACAAAAATGGCACTAATGCCAAAGCGGGTAAAGTACCGAAAGGTGCAGCGGGGAAGCCTCGCCGGAAACGCGCGGAGAAATAACAAGCTTGACTTCGGCGACTTCGGGCTTCAGGTATTGGAGCGGGGTTGGATTACCAACCAGCAGATCGAAGCCATGCGCGTTGCGCTTACCCGGCATATGAAACGGCAGGGGCAGGTTTGGATCCGGATGTTTCCTGATAAGCCGATATCAAAGAAGCCGTTGGAAACAAGAATGGGTAAAGGTAAAGGCAACCCTGATACGTGGGTGGCCGTTGTGCGGCCCGGGCGTGTGATTTTTGAAGTGAAGGGATGTTCGGAAACCATCGCCCGTGAAGGTTTGTCGAGAGCAGCAAATAAATTGGGATTGCGTTGCCGCATGCTTAAGCGGTAGCAGCACTGGCGGAGAGCAGGATGACAGTCACCGAGATACATGAACTTACGGACGCGGAGCTTGTTAAGTCGCTGGACGATGATAAGAGGGAACTTCTCAACCTGCGAATTCAGGCGCGGACGGGGCAGCTTGAGAATACAGCTCGGATCCGCATTATTCGGCGGGAGATTGCCCGCCTGAAAACCGAGAGCAACGCCCGCGCGCGCTCCTCAATAACATCAGGCGAATGAGAGTATAAATGGGTAACGAGGAAAAGAAACCGAGAATCCGCAAAGAGCGGGTTGGAACAGTCGTCAGTGATTGTCAGAACAAGACAATCGTCGTTCGCGTTGATCGAAAGGCTGTTCACAAGATGTATAAGAAAGTCGTGGTTCGCAGTAAGAAATTTCACGTGCACGACAGCGAGAATCAGGCCACCATCGGCGATTGGGTGCGCATAATCGAGACGCGTCCGCTGAGTAAATTGAAGCGCTGGCGCCTGGCGGAAATCATCCGACGGTCGGAATAACGATAGGCAGGATAGTATGATACAAACTGAAACCTGTATGGACATCGCCGATAATTCCGGCGCGAAGAGGGTCCTGACCATCAAGGTGCTGGGGCAACGCAAACGCTACGCCCATGTCGGTGATTTGGTAACGGCAACTGTGAAGGAAGCAAGTCCTGACGGTGTTGTCAAAAAGGGCGAGGTCGTCAGAGTTGTCGTGGTCCGGACGGTTGCGCCGATCCGGCGCGCAGACGGATCCTATCTCAGTTTTGATCGCAACGCCGGTGTGGTTGTTGATGACAGTAAAAACCCCCGCGGTACGCGGGTATTCGGTCCGGTTGCTCGCGAGTTGAGGGACAAGAAATACATGAAGATCGTGTCGCTTGCGCCGGAGGTGTTATAGTGGCTCAGCGACTAAAGAGGGGTGACGTGGTGGTGGTCATCACGGGCGACTCCCGTCATTTGCCGGACGACAAGCGCACTGGAGCCGTCCTGCATGTTGATCGCAAGAAAGATCGTGTGACCGTTGAAGGTGTCAATGTTCGCAAGGCGGCGCAAAAGCGTTCGGCCCAGAATCCTCAAGGCGGGTTTGTCGAGAAGGAGTGTCCGATCCATATATCGAACGTGATGCTCAAATCCCGCTTCGACATGAAATTTGAAGACGCATAATCGCTGTACGTCAGGACTCCAACTAATGTCAATATTACTTGAAAAATACCGCACCGAGGTTGTGCCGAAGCTGATCGAACGGTGCGGCTACACGAATCCCATGCAGGTGCCGCGGCTTGTGAAGGTTGTGCTGAGTTGCGGTGTCGGCACCGGTAAAGATCGCGATGTATTCGATAGCGCCATTCGTACATTCGAGGAGATTACGGGCCAGCGCCCAGTCGTTACGAAGTCACGCGTGGACGTCGCAGGATTTAAATTGCGCAAAGGTGCGAATGTCGGCGTATGTGTTACATTGCGCGGCCGTCACATGTATGATTTTTTCTTCCGACTGGTGAATGTGGCCTTGCCGCGGGTACGGGACTTTCGGGGCGTGTCTCCCAAGTCCTTCGATCGGGCCGGAAATTTCAGCATGGGCATCACCGACCAGTCGATTTTCACCGAGGTGAATCTCGACAAGATGAAACACACGATCGGCATGAACATCACGGTCGTCACAACGGCCGCGACCGACCGTGAGGGCTTTGAACTCTTGTCGTTGCTCGGCGTGCCATTCCACAAAGCGGGACACCAGCATTGATAGTCTGGTGAGTAACAAACGAATTTAACTGCGGATTGAACAGCGTAATATGGCAAAGACATCACTCATCGCGAAAGCGAACCGAACACCGAAATTCAAGGCGCGCAAGTATAATCGCTGTCGGCGATGCGGGCGAAGCCGAGCGTATATCCGAAAGTTTCAACTGTGTCGAATTTGCTTTCGCGAATTGGCGTCTAAGGCTGAAATTCCAGGCGTGATCAAGGCGAGCTGGTAACGGATCATATCGCAATTCAGATCGAGTTTCCAACTCCACTCTCCCCCAACACCTCGCATCATAACAATGCAAGAGTGGGTACAATGAAATCAAATACAGGAAGACGTCACGAATGACTACGAGCGATCCCATTTCGGACATGTTGGTCAGAATACGTAATGCCGGCCGTGTGCTGCATCCGACGCTGAGGATGCCTCATTCGCGGATAAAGGTGGACATCGCATCAGTGTTGAAACGCGAAGGGTACATCGAGGATTACAGCGTTGAGGAGCACGACAGCAACAAGAAGAGTATTGGCATCAATTTGAAGTATAAGGACAAGCGGCACGTCATTGACGGCATGAAGCGGATTAGTCGTCCGTCGTGTCGCGTCTATGTCGGCGCAGACGAAATTCCTCGCGTCCTCGCCGGTCTGGGCATTGTAATTATGACAACGCCTGCCGGTGTCATCACCGGAAAAGAGGCAAAGAAATTGCACGTTGGCGGCGAGCTGCTGTGTACCATCTGGTAGCAGCAGGTTGTTCGGCAACGAAACACTCCACACGATTGAATTTGAGAGTATACCATGTCACGTATAGGCGATAGGCCGATTCCGCTGTCGACCGGTATCGATGTAAAGCAGGATGGTGTTAAAGTTGAGATATCCGGAAAGCTCGGCGTGCTCACTCACATCATACCTGATTGCGTTTCCATCAGTGTCGAAAACAACGAGCTAAGAGTTGGAGCGGGTAATCATTCCCGACAGTGCAAGGCTCTACATGGACTGACCCGCAGTCTGCTGGCAAATCTTGTGACTGGCGTAGACACAGGATTCGAGAAGAAACTTGAAATCCACGGAGTTGGCTACCGCGCACAAGTGTCAGGTAAGAATCTGATTCTGAACGTCGGGTATTCACACCCGGTGGAATTTTCGATACCGGATGGGATTGACATTACCGTGGTAGAGAATACTAAGGTGGCGGTCAAAGGGATTGACAAACAGCGGGTTGGCCAGGTGGCCGCAACAATTCGGCAGTTCCGGAAACCCGAGCCATACAAGGGCAAGGGGATTCGTTATGTCGGCGAATACATATTGATGAAAGAAGGGAAAACTGTCTAGGTCCACGTTATGCCGAATCGCACACGAAAACAGAGTCGTCAACGTCGTCACTATCGCATTCGGAACCGAGTTGTGGGCACGGCATCGAAACCGCGGTTTTGTGTTTATGTTAGCAGCAAGCATCTTTACGTACAGATCATCGACGATGATTGTGGCCGTACACTGGCAGCAATTTCGACGTTAGATCGCGAGTTACAGGCGGAAAACGTGCGGTCAAATATGAGTGGGGCGACCATTGTCGGGCAAAAAGCAGCTGCCCGCGCAATCGATGCCGGTGTGAAGACTGTTGTATTCGACCGTGCCGGCTTCAAATATCATGGCATGGTCCGAGAAATCGCTGAATCCGCACGTAAAGCCGGGCTTGAATTTTAACGATAAGGAAGGGTCTAGTGGCCGATTTTAGAAGACAAAGCGGCGCCGGCAAAGGCGGCGAATTTGATTATGAAGAGCGCGTAGTGGCTATCAAGCGATGCAGTAAGGTAGTGAAGGGCGGCCGAAATTTCAGCTTCAGCGCGATGGTCGTTGTCGGGAATAGAAGCGGACGTGTCGGCTATGGATTGGGCAAAGCGAACGAGGTCGCTGACGCGATACGCAAAGGTACAGAGTTGGCTCGTCGCGCGATCATCGACGTGCCGTTGTGCAACAACACCTTGCCGCACGAGATCAGCACAAAGTTCGGCGGTGGTCGGGTGATGCTGCGTCCGGCTGCACCTGGCACCGGTATGATTGCAGGCGGCGGCATGCGTGCAGTTCTTGATCTTGCTGGCGTGCATGATGTGTTGGCGAAGTCACTGGGATCTAACAATCCGGTGAATCTGGTGAAGGCAACCATGCGAGCGCTTGGTTCGCTCACGAGCCGCGAAGAAGTTCTTACGAAACGAGATCTAACCGCGCTGTAGATGACTGGCATACGTCGGCAGCGTGCGGGAAGGGTAGATAATGGCTGAGATTCTGAGATTACACACATTTAAGAACACCGTTCCGCGAAAGGCGAGGAAACGCGTGGGGCGCGGTCATGGTAACAACTGGGGTCGAACCAGCGGGCGTGGAGAGAAAGGCCAAAAGGCTCGAAGCGGTGCTGTGCGACGCCTTCATTTCGAGGGTGGTCAGATTCCACTTTTTCGCCGGTTGCCAAAGAAGGGCTTCAACAATCCTAATCACAAGGCATATGTATTGGTGAACGTACAGTACCTGGAAGAAAATTTTGAGGCAGGCGCTGTTGTTGACGCGTCTTCTTTGAAACGCAAGGTAGGGGACAAACTTGGCGCCGGCATCAAGATTCTGGGTGTTGGAGAGTTAACCAAGTCGCTGACTGTGAAGGCAACGAAGTTCTCTACCACGGCAAAGTCAAAGATAGAAAGCGCCGGCGGGACATGTGAATTGACGACCTGATGCCGTCGTGGACCAGCGTATCTTGCGTCGCGCAAGATGTAATAGTCTCCGGCGATATCGGCGCACCCACGGCCGTACGGTTAACAGCCAAAGATTGGTGTCTGGACGGTAATGACTGCGGCTGACATCAATGCCACCGAATATTTAAGTCGTAAATCCTCCGCGATGCCATCATCCCTTATTTCCGTCGCGTTATTGCAGTACCATTCATTTTCGGATCATTATTCTAGATGATAAAAGCTATATCAAATTGCTTCAAGATCACGGAGTTGCGGCGTAAAATCCTGTTCACTCTGGGGATTGTGGCCTTATGCCGCGTCGCCGCGAATATCCCATGCCCCGGTATTGATCCCGATGCATTGGAGCGAATGTTCAAGCAGCTCGAAAGCAGTTCGGGTGGTGGCGCCGGTATTGTCGGCATGGTGAATCTGTTCAGTGGGGGAGCGTTGCAGCGATTTGCGGTAGCAGCGCTCGGCATCATGCCATACATTTCTGCATCGATTATCATGCAGTTGATGACGCCGGTGGTACCGTTGCTGGAAAAACTCAAACGTGAGGGCGAAAGCGGCCATCAGAAAATTACCCAATGGACCCGTTACATGACGCTCGGCATCTGCATTGTGCAGGGGTTTTTGCTGGCGAAGGGGATGGAAAATCCCAGTGCTCTTCTGGGTACCAGGGTTCCGGATATCGTGATCAATCCGGGGTTCGGCTTTGAGGTCACCACTGTTATTATTCTGACGTGCGGCACCATGATACTGATGTGGTTGGGAGAGCAAATAACGGACCGGGGCGTAGGAAATGGGGCCTCTCTGATAATAACAATCGGTATCATCGAGCAGTTGCCATCCGCCGTGTTTGGGATGTGGACGCTATTGCGCAATCAAGGTAGCGGCGAGCAGCAGTTTACAATTATTCATATTTTCATTCTGGTTGGACTGTTCATCGTCGTCACCGCAGCAACCGTTGCATTGACGGTCGGTGTGCGTAGAGTGCCGATACAGTACGCCCGTGCGACGGCCGGCAGAAAAGGTGGGCAAGCCGCCAGTTCCTATATTCCATTGCGCGTTAATTTTGCAAATGTCATGCCCATAATTTTCGCCAGTGCCATCCTGATGTTTCCGCCGGTCATTATCAGCTGGATGGCGCAGCACGCGTCTTGGGCGTCCAAGCTTTCCCCTGTCTTCGCGTATGGATCCACGTGGTATCTTCTAATCTATGGTGCGCTGATCATTCTTTTTTCTTATTTCTGGGTAGCGAATCAATTTAATCCAATCCAGATTGCCGACGACCTCAAGCGGCAAGGTGCGTATATCCCTGGTATACGGCCAGGAAAACCCACAGCCGATTTTCTCGATATGTCGATGACGCGCGTGACATGTGCCGGCGCTGTCTTTCTGACCGTATTGGCGTTGTTGCCGATGATATTCAGCAATCAATTGAACGTCCCTTTTCTAATTGCCTCGTTTTTCGGCGGCGCCAGTCTGCTGATCATCGTTGGTGTTCTGCTCGATACTGTCCGTCAGGTGGAGTCGCATTTATTAATGCACCACTACGACGGCTTTCTTGCCAAAGGCCATCTTAAAAGCCGCCGCAGTCCCCGGTCCTACTAACAGTCCGCTGGAACGAAGACCAGTCTTCTATGGAGGTGCGCGAATCAACGCATTTTCCTTCCTGCGCGGAGAACTGCGTTCGCTACCATCTGCAAAAACTGCGGGATAGGCCTGTATTCTTTCGCCAAAATTTTGCAACATTTGCAACATAGTGTTAGAATTCACTGAGAAACCGGCACTGGATTATCGCAGATACACGCAAAATAGATCGGAATTTTCTGGATGGGCAACGGTGGTTGAGTCTGAGACGACGCGAGAGCAATTGCTGCGGGAAAACGCTGAATTACGCGCAAGACTATCTGCGATAAAAGTAACACAGCGCGCTGCACCGTTTTCTATTGATAGCGAAGAGCTATACCGAACTGTTGCAAACGATGCGTTCGATAACGATACGCTCGGTATCATGATCTTCGACAAGGCAATGAGGCTGGTTTGGTGCAATCGCGCTGCGGAGTGTTTTTTCGGGATTCGGCTCGCGGCCCTGATTGGAGTATCGCAAGATGCCGTGCTCTCTGAAAGTATTCTGCCGTGCTTTGCCGGGGGGGCGCCGACCTTCACTGTGGCTATGACTGCTGATTTGGCTGATGGAGTGGCGTCATCTCCATGTCGATTGTGTATCACAGATGGCGATTGTCGCCGATCCCGTACAGTGCAGTGCTGGACCCGACGTATTGCCGGAGGGATGTATGCAGGGGGGCGAATCGATCACTACGCCGACATTGGCGACGATGCGGCAGTCCGTGCTGATTCGAATGAACTGCACGATGCGGCGGTGTTGTTAATACGAAATGCCGCTGATATTATAGTTGCTACAAACGTCGACGAAATTATCATAGTATTTAATCCTGCAGCGTCAGCTGCGTTCGGATATAGGCGGGATGAAGTTGTTGGAAAGAAACTTTCCCGTTTGTTCGAAAACCCGGCTGAAGGGCGGATTGTCCGCGAGATCGTCGAAATCGAAGGCGTATACTCTGGTGACGTCACGTTTCGAAGAAAATCGGGTCTGGCATTTTCTGCACGGCTTGCGGCTTCATTGCTGTGTGATTCTAACGGAAAAAAAGTCGGTTACATGGGCATTTCTGCCGATATTTCGAAGACTCGGAAGCTCGAAGAGGAAATACTGCGTGTAAAGCGTCTCGATTTAATCGGTAATCTCGCCGCCGGTATCGCCCACGATTTTAACAACCTGCTTACAGGTGTGATCGGCAATATTTCTCTCGCCAAGATGCAAACGGATCAGTCGGGGCGGTTACACGATTTGCTAAGTCGCGCAGAGAGCGCCTCGGAAGAAGCACAACATCTCACTCGGCAGCTGCTTACATTTTCAAACGGCGGAGCCCCTGTTACCGAGGTCGTTGCGCCTGCTGTTGTTGTCCGCGAAACCGTGTCGATCGCAGTCAATGGCGGCGGCAGAGTTGACTTTGACCTCGCGGAGGACCTCTGGGGGATCAGGGTAGATAGGGAACAGATCGTGCAGGCGATCCAGAATCTCGTGATGAATGCGCACCAGGCTATGCCCGATGGAGGCGTCATCGGAATTCGTGCCGAGAACGTTTCGATTGATAGCAGTTCTTCGCTTCCGATCAAACGCGGTAACTATGTGCGAATTTCGGTGAGTGACACCGGCATCGGCATTCCCAAGGACCTGCAGGACCGTGTCTTCGAACCCTTTTTTACGACGAAACAGAAAGGAAGCGGTCTTGGTCTGGCGACGGCGTTTTCGATCTTAAATCAGCATGATGGTTTGATCGCTGTGGAGTCGGAACTTGGTGAAGGGGCAACGTTTACAATGTTTCTGCCGGCTGAAGTGCATGGTCTTGATGACGTGTCACTAGAAACCACCGACAGCACTGAAGACTCGCTGACCCGCAACGATCGAATCTTGATCATGGACGACGATGAGATTGTGCGATTGGTGGCAGGTGAAATGTTGAAAGAGTCGGGTTTCACTGTGGATTTTGCTCATGACGGAGAGGAAGCACTGGATTTGTACCAGAAAGCAGACACGCAAGGTGAGCGATTTGGTCTGGTGATTCTCGACCTGACGGTGCCGGCTGGACTTGGCGGCAAAGATACAATCGATAGATTAAGGCAGCTGGACCCCGACGTAACCGCGATTGTTTCGAGCGGTTACAATCAGGATCCGATTATGGCGAATTACGAGAAATATGGATTCAAGGGCGTCATCTCGAAGCCATACCGCGCCTCGGAATTGGTGGCAGTCGTTCAGAATACTCTACAGAAATCCGGCTAAATCGCGATAGTCGCGCCACAATGGCGGACGCCCTTCTTCTCCTCGTGATCTTGTCCGTTAACGTTACACAAGAACGATATGTCGTCGTCAGCCATGGTGAGGATTCGGTTCACCATGTCGATCAGATCGTCGCCGGTGAACGGTTTGATCAAAAGGCCCTCCGCGCCTAATTCGCGTGAGCTGGAGCGGAGCGTTGCAGTGTCAAACAGACCCGCTCCGGTCATCACAATGAGTTTGATTTCGACGAATTCACGGCTTATGTCGCTGACGATATCAAAGCCGTTCTTGTCGGGAAGAACGATATCCGTGATCACAAGATCTGGCATACAATGCCGAATCAGTTCCATTGCTGAATTAAAGTCCACCGCGACATCAACCTTATACCCGGCTATTGCAAGATAATCGCGCACGACGTGCAGAATTTGCGGTTCATCATCGATTACGAGAATGTGTTTCATGGCATTTTAGCAGATTTACTTTAAAATTGGCCGATTCACTGTTTGGTATTGTGAATTGGATTGAAGCCGGGTACCAATGTCCGGAGTTATTTCTCGCAAGAGTGAGTGTACGACACACCGCAGGTGTTGCGTTGTGCGTCGTCACCAAGATCTGCGGTGGATGGTTAGTGAACGTTTACTCGCATAATATGTGCCATGGAATGAATTCGCGTATTGTGTAAGCATGAGTATATGATGTCTCCGATCGCTTTTTTATATAGTCACCAAACACAACACGTGATGCGGTGATGCCAACTTGAAGGGAATTAATATGAGCAGATCAGTCACGCTGAAGGGTAGCGTTTTGGTATTGGACGGAACAGAGTTGGGGGTCGGTGACAAGGCGCCGAATGCCTGCCTACGCAGTGACCTTGTATCCGATTTTGAACTCGACAGCCTGCATGGCAATATCCGAGTATTCAGTGTGGTGCCGTCACTTGACACAACGGTATGCGCGGTACAAACACGACGTTTCAATACCGAGGTAGACAGTCTTTCAGGCGCTAAGGTTGTAACGATAAGTTGCGATTTGCCAGTTGCAATGTCGCGATTTTGCGGTGCGGAAGGTATCGATCCGGATAGAATGCTCACCCTCAGTGATCACAAGTACCTTGCATTCGGCAAGGCCTACGGAACATTGCTTCCGGACCTGCGAATTCTTTGCCGGGCTGTATTTGTTGTCGACTGCGACGGTATTGTCCAATGGGCCGAGTATGTTCCGGAATTATCGGAACACCCTGATTACGACGGCATAGTGAAGTGTCTCGCCTGTTTGGATTGCCCGCGATAAGCGATACTCGGCAGCCATGTAGAAAATGGCGGTGGGATTGTCGGCTCTTATTGCCAATGCGAAATGAGTATAGCCGCAATAGCTCCGTATTGTCTGGTCGAGTCAACAATGTATTGCGCACGAGGACACATTGACGTCATGGAGCCGTCGGCTTGAGCTTTTTGAATTTTTCGACCTCAATAGTATGATCCGAGAGACGGGTTCCCAAGTACATTATTTTTCCTTTGAAAAGTATATTGTCACCTTTTTCATAGGAGTTGACCTTTTCTTCATCGGACTTTCGAAGCTTGAGCTTCACATCGGCGACTAAGCCGTCGGATGGTTCCATCTTCACGCGTATGACCTTTTCGGCGAACATTCGGTTGCCTTCTAGCGCCGGGTCCTTCAATACTTCGCCGACCGTGCCGCGCCACATAATAGACTTCCCTTTAATTTTCTCGAAATTTCCTTCCCTGCTATCGTTACCTGCACCGCATGCAGCATGATATTTCTTCCATGAGAACGCTTTCTTTTTAGTTGCCGACTTCTGGGTTTGTGACATTGCTACAGGTACGGCGAAGGTCAAAAAGAGGATCAGCCAACGATTGATGTTTTTCATATGCGCACGGCTCCAGATTGAATGATTGGCGGTAACTTTGTCGGGTAATACTATAACCCGTTTTCGGGTTATCGCCCCCTTTGATGGATCGCTAGACATAAAAATCCATCAATTTCATCCGTGTATTCATCAATCTGTATGTAATCACCGCGGTTATTCGCTTTACAACATCGAAGCCGAGTTCGTAATTGGATTCGAATTCTTGTCGCAGGCATGCGCCGTCAAACAATAAGACCGATGTAGATTCCAAAGCGAGTGCGTCGAATTGCCATTTGTATGGCGGAATAAGCCAGGACCAGCCGAGAATATCGCCACCTTCGAGTGTTTGAATATTGATTGGTCCCTTATCGCCGGCATCGATTTCAACGGCGACGCGACCGCATTTTATGATGTAAAAGGTATTTGCCGGTTCACCCGCGGTGAGGATAAAATGGCCTTTCTTGAATGTGATATTTGATGCGCAACGGACGATCACGTCCAGATGCTGGTCCGTTATGTCTTCAAAGAACGGTTGCGACTTAACGATGTATTTCATATCTTGAGTTGTCATGACTGTTGTCCCGGATTCAGTTGACATAGTTTTTTGCATATACATTGCGCGTTCGGACAAGCCGTTCCGCAGCCAATTGCGTCATCCTGATGGCCATGTTGTAGCCGAATGCGGCATCCTGTTCACAACATTCGCGGAGTGATCTGCCGTCGAAACGGACCGCCGTTATCGGCGTTGCCGCTTCGCCTGAATACACCCATTGGTACGGCGGAAGCAACCATGACCAGCCGACGACGGCGCCGGCTTCAACACGGTCGATTTCGACGAATCCGGCGTCGCCGGCGTATGTCTGGATTGCAAGCAGGCCTTCTGTGATAACGTAAAATGTTACTGCCGGTTTACCGGCATAAAACAAATAGTCGTGTGTCAGGCATGTCTGCATGACGGCACAATCCGCAAGGACTTCCACATGTGCTTCGCTTAGCCCTGTAAAGATCGGGGTCCTGCGAATCACGTTTTCTATGGCTTTTTCCATAATCGATTTCCTTCTTGATTCACGGGGATTGATAATGAAATGTCTGCAGCATTACTTATGCTGAAAATCTCTGCTGTTGTGTAACGCGTTTAACACCAATTTACTGCGGATGAAAAATGCGGTCCCAAGGTTGGTGGCTGCGCAGGGCTATCCGATTTCGGATGCCCTGATGAAATCCCCATCGGATGGTTTGGAATTTGCTTCGGACTGCCCGATAGTAGCTGCGTAGCGAGCGGGAGTGCGAGTGTTGCGTCGCCGCGGGACGATCATTCGCATTCGGAGGTACATAATGGGTAGGGCCTTTATAGATGTAAACGTGTTCGAAGTCGCTGTAGTTTGCGGCCTCGTGCGGCCTCGTGCTGCCACCCTATCCTGATTCCTCCATCTAAATCCGAAGCCAAATTTTGGAATGCAAAATGTTTCACCGTCGGAAATATGATCAGCTAACGAGGTTGGTAAATGTGCCGTCGCCATCCTGCTCGTTGTCGATGCCATTGGTGGTAAGCGATGACAGTGCCCTTGTTTTCGCGTACTACATTCACGACGCTGCGGAGTCATCCAGCACACGTCGAATCGAAACCACAAAGACTGTGAATGCGACGGCTCTTGGCGGCGACGTTGCGGTGGTTCAATTCCTTGCTTTTACTGCGTATCGCATGTACCCGCTGTGCCTGTCGCGCGATGTGTCAGAGCGTACGGTAATAGAATCGTTCAGTGTTTATCGTGTCGATCAGTCACGATGGATTAAGAAGCTGCAAGAATCGGACAGTACCGCTGCGCAAGCTGGACAGTCGACAATGCCGGCATCGTCACGGCATTTTTTGTTCACACTGAACGCTGTTGCGATGGAATGTGTTGCGCAGGATTTTGAGCTGACCGTCGAGCCCGGTCCGATCTCCGCAGTGCTGCCGCGCATTGTTTCATCGTTTGTCTGGTACAGTGAAAATCCCGGTTTGCCGGCGTCCGGATCGGATGACCGCTAGCGTGACAACGTCCGTCCGTTTGTGACGACGTGTCGGGGGGCCTTGTCCGGATTCGCATAACTATGAGGATACTGACTTATACTGCTGTAGGCACTGTGGCGCCCTACACGTTGCAGGATATTCATGCCGCAGTGAATCAGCTGGGATTCGATGTTTTCGTGCAAGATATTGCCGCCGTCAATAATACCGTCGCGATTATCGACGGAGTGGTCGATGTGCAGCCCGATATTGTACTTACACTCGACACGATCGGAATCGATCCGCTTCTGCTCGCGGCAGCAGATCCGAATTTGAAGATCATATCCTGGTTCTACGACAATCCGCTCATTTTCCTCCAGGACCGCTATGCCCGCGACCTGGTGGTGTCCTACACATATATTGCCGACCGTTACTTTATATACTCGTGGGACCGTGCGTATATTGAGGCCATCGGAAAAATCGGATTCAATTTTGCCGATTACATGCCATACGGTACGAATCCGGCTGTCTATCACCCGCTGCATGTCAGGTCCTACACCTACGACGTGTCGTTCGTGGGCACATACACGGAACACCGCGCTCAGGTAATTTGCTCTGTGGCGGACGCGGGATTCGGCGTAGATGTATTTGGTGACGTCCGTTGGGGTAGCCTGTCCCATGCAGGGATCCGGTTTCATGGCATGGCCGACAACCGCCGGGATTGTCCAGTCGTTTACCGCGAATCCAGGATCAACCTCAACATCACCAACGCCCAGCTGCTAACGTCACTACCGGTCAGGATTTTTGATGTTATGTCCAGCGGCGGTTTCGTCCTCACGGATTATCGAGATGATCTGGAAAGGATGTTTGACATCGGAAATGACCTCGTCGTCTACCTGGACACAAGGGATTTGTGTGACAAGATTCGGGCTTACCTTGCTGACGAAACCGAGAGAGAGCGTATTGCCGCCACCGGCATGAACAAGGTGCGGCGGGATTACACGTGCAGGCAACGTGTCTCCGAAATGATCACCGATGTTGCCAACACGAAGATAGGGGGAAACAGACGGCCGCTGCCGGCACGCGAGGGATGCTATGCGTTGTGGGTGGTTGGCTTAAGTTATTTGAAATTTGGCCGATTCGCGGAAGCCGCGGCGCGGTTTAATGCCATTCTTGAGCTGGCGCCAACTCAGGCCGACGCCCTGCTTTGCCTCGCGGTTACGGCAAGTCATTCACGAAATATGGAATTATTGGACTATTGTATGGCTGTATTGACGCGACTAGACTCGGGCTATCGATATTTGGGTGAACAATTGACTGCCGCGGCAGTTTCGGGCGAAAAGGTGCAATTGTGGGATCACTTGTACCATGACGCATTGAAGTCGGCGTTGGGAGTCGATGGGTTTGTGCCTGGCTGGGCACCGACGGTTTACCAGGGATAATGACGATCTGGGAACTCTCGTGCAGCACATGCATCTAACGATCAGACTGCTGGACTACGTTAACAACCAACCACAAGGGCACCAATCATGAAAAAAAAACTGACCCTCGTTGCGATTATCGCAACATCATCTCTAATGTATGCCGGGCCTGCCTGTTGCGGCTCCGGAGCAACCAAGGCCGCATCATCCTCTGATTCAAAAAAGACCGCTGTGGCGTCCGCATCAACAGCAGCTAGCGCGGAGACATGCTCAATCGCGGATCTTTCGGCCTGCTTCAGCAGCGGAAAGAAATTGTCAACGGATCAGTTAAAGGCGCTCGTCGACGCCAAGGCAGACATTGTGCTCGTCGACGCCCGCACCGCGGAGTGGGACGACGGCCGGCGAATCGCGAAGGCGCATAATCTGACGCCGAAGAGCGCTGAGGCAGATGTGGCCGGCACACTGGCAGACAAAGATGCTTATATCGTAACATATTGCGGGGGGCCGAAGTGTCCGCTCAGTCATAACATGGCCGCGCGCCTCAAGGGACTCGGCTATACCAACGTTTTGGTCTATCCAGAGGGTATCGACGGCTGGACTATGGCCGGTTTCGAAGTGAATTAGCGAATCGCCCTAAAGTCGGCGCATTCTATTCGATTATGCATCATATTCGGCTTCGATTCGTAACGCAATGCCCCCGATTTTTCACGGTTCTCGCTACGATCCCCAAAGTCCGACAGGCTGTTAACCGCGTTGATTCATTTCACGCCGATGCAATTCTGTTGCGTTCCGGCCATTCTTGAGATTCAAAGGGTGATTGAGTTTCGCCCGATTCCACTCTAGTTTAGCGGCCGGAGATTCGACCTATGATGAAAACAGCGCGGTTGTCCATTGTCTGCATCGCCACATTCGTCCTGGTGTCGGCGGTTTTCGCTGATGACGATGGCCTCGACCTTATTACCGCCGTCAAGTCCGGCGACATCAACACCGTACGGCTATCGCTCGATCGCGGCGCGGCCGTTGACGGCGTTGACCAGCTCGGGGTCACGGCATTGTGTCATGCCGTGCGTCGGGGGGAGTTAGCCATCGTCCAGCTATTGCTGGAGCGCGGTGCAGATGCCGGATTTCGAATCGGCGACGGCGGAATAACGCCGTTGATGATTGCTGTGATCGGTGGTGATCTTGAAATTTGCCGACTTCTCGTGCGCGCCGGCGCCGACCCCAATGCCGCCAATCGCAAAGGCATGGCTGCATTGTTGTATGCGGTACGTGACGGACGCTACGAGATCGCTGAATTCCTGTTGGCAAACGGCGCCGATTCGGGCATTGCCGACAGCGACGGCGGCACGCCGTTGATGATGTCGATATTGAACGGTGACGCTCGGCTCACGAAACACCTGCTCGCTCAACATGCACCGGTGGCCGGTCGGTCAAAACGGAAGGGCGCAACCGCATTGATCCTTGCGGTAATGCTGGGCCAGGTGGACATTGTACCCGCCCTACTCGCTGCCGGTGCCGACGTGAATGTAGCCGACAATGTCGGCATGACGCCGCTGGCATACGCTGCCGTAAACGGGAATCTCAACGCCATTCAGCTCTTGCTCGAACGCGGCGCAGATGTAAATATCGCGGATCACAATGGCATGAGCCCCTTGATGTACTGTCTTGCCGAAGGGTATTTGGCTGTGGCGACTGCCTTGTTGGATGCGCGTGCAGATGTAAATATTGCGACCACCGAAACGGGATTGACGCCGATGATACTCGCAGCGCGTGTAACCGGCAGTCACGAGGTCACGGAAAGGATCGCCGCAGAGGTATCGAACGTTGATGAACCCGATCTGGTTGCTCGCACGCCGTTGATGCACGCAGCGTGGGCGGGCTGTGAGCAAAATGTTCGAATTTTGCTGGAACGTGGTGCCGATCAATCGCGGACGGACCGTGAGGGAAGGACAGCGCGCGACTACGCAGAGGATCAGAATCAAACGACGGTGCTCACGTATCTGACCGACCTGGAAAAACCCCTTGGCGAATGATATGCCAGATTCATCCACCGGTGATTCCCAGCCACCGCCGCCGTCTCGGCAGATACTGCCCCGATACAGTCTCGTTCGCTTTAGGCTCGGACGACCTCCGCCAGACTTCTAGCGCGATCTCGCCAGGTTGACAGGTGACACTTGCCGTAATCTGGTGACGGTGCGATTCACGGTTCGGAACGGTAATTGGATGGATTTTCCGATCACTCGGCTCACCGCGCGCAACCCACGATTGATATCGCGCATACCGCTGCGGGAACTTACGCCGGGGAGGACGGATGCAGCAGTTTTGACCGCGCCTTGTGGAATGTACAATACATTTGTGGCGTCTCCGACAATGTGTACCACATCCCTTGCGGTGGCTGCGGCAACTGGAATGACTGCTTCGGCGGCGAATCCGATACCGCCCGTCGTCAAGTCCGTAGCAGACGCGGGAGACAAATGCAGCATGGTGAGTGAAAATACGAGCAGGGCGGGTGTATGTCTGGTCACGTGGTGGCGGCTCCTAAACGTTGTGATCCGGACCGGGCGTATACAACGCGGTCACAAATGTAAACGTGCGCCGTCTGCCGGTTTTTTCAAGCCAACCGGAACCGATTTATCTATGGGTTAGATTTTCTTCCGATCGTTCTTATTCTGTTCGTCGATCGTGCGTTTGAGAACCTTTTTCATTTCTTCGATGCGATCCGGAATCTTGCAAAATGACAGATCGCTGGTACGGGAAAGCATCACCGTCTTTGATGCGAAATCAGAATCATGCGATTCGTCGCCGGCTGCGTCACACTCCTCGGCTATGCGATCAAGACGCAACCGTACCTTCTTCGGAATCTCATCCCTGTCCGTGCTGTTCGCGGTGTCTTTCATAGCAGTGGCATGGCATGTTGCAATATGTATTAGTCGTAAACGGCTTGCGGCAATCGATTTCTTGAGCAATTCAAGTGCCAATTCGCATGTGACTGGTGGAGATGAACGGTAAATTGCAGAAAAATAATCTAGTCGTTGCAGATTGTTTAGGCAAATTGTCCTGCTTTGTGCAAGCTCTGACGAACTATTGTCCAATTATGACGACCATGGTAGACATGCCGGATACAGGAACTCCGAACCAGCGGCCCGACAGCAATATGCGTCTCTTATCGAACTCTCCAGAATGACCGGCGCTCGCGCCCAGGAAAAAGATCCTGGTGGTTTTTGGGGCCGCGCATTCTCCCGTGGAAACGTCCGCCTGTCGATAATCCGTCGCCGTGTCACAGCTCTGGGTAGGCTCAATTTCCGGTCAGACTAATTACAACCTTCCCGATATGCCGTTGGGCCTTGAGATGCGCATATGCAGCGGTCGTCTGGTCAAAAGGAAATACGCGGTCGATCCACGGCCGGACCGTGGCAGACTCGGCGGCACGCACGAACTGGCGCAATTCCTGTGCCGACTCCATCAGAATACCCCGAATCGTGATCTGTCGCATTAGAATATCAATTGTGCTTATGGTGCTTTCGACGCCGTCAAGTACACCGATGAGCCCGACTCTTCCATATGGGGCGCAGGCTGCAATTGATCCTGCAAGGGTCGTTCCGCCTGCCACATCCACGACGACATCGACACCGCGGCCGCCCGTAATTTCCCGAACCTTCTGCGGCCATTTCGGATCTTTATAATCCACGGCCGCATCGATGTTGACCTTTTCCTTGATAATATCGACCTTCGCCGGTGAGGACGATGTTATGACGGTGCGAGCGCCATACATGGAGGCAATTTGTGCGCCGAACAGGGACACGCCGCCGGTTCCGTGGAGTAAGACCCACGAACCGGGTTGTATGCGGCCATGAGTGACGAGAGCGGACCAAGCGGTAAGGCCGGCGATCGTAAAGGTCGACGCCTCATTCTCGGACAAATAGTCGGGTACGCGTACCAGGGATGCGGCCGGGTAATTCACTTGTTCGGCCAAGACCCCGTCGACACCTGCGCCGCCGACAAATGTGCCGGCCCATTCAGGTCGTAATTGGCCGGCAGGCCAATTACGAAAGGGCGCATTGAGTACCCTGTCGCCGGCCTCGAAACCGATCACGTCCCTGCCGACCGTAGTGATCGTACCGCACATGTCTGAGCCCGCGATAATCGGTGTCTCCATAACGCCGCTGTAACGCCCGTCGGCGACCATGATGTCCCTGTAATTCAGTGAAATTGATGCGACATCAACCGACACCTCACCCGGTGCGGGCGGGCCGGGTGTCGGCCGGTCACATTGTTGCAGGTTTTCAAGGCCTGTGCCATCTACTGTAAAACATTTCATGTTGCGATCTCCTGTGATTATCGTGTTACTCAAAACGGCATAGCACTGTCGGCAGTACTTTTTCGCGGGAGTGTTTCTCCGCTCGGCTGCAGTGTGCCGCGTGCACCAGACGGTAGTCAGACCTATTTCAAAAAGGCCGCTGAAGCTGTGCATTAACGGCCGTAAGGTAGCTTTGTCCGCTACAATGCGGTGTCCGAGTAGCAGCCATGCCGGTTGCGCGGACAAATTTGCCTATGCTACAGAGATATCTTCAAACAAGCTCTAGCCTGAATTAGTCAGGCTGCTAGTTGGTTACGCCACGCGTTTAGCGTCACAGACGGAGATGCGCAAGGATGGGGCAGGCTAAATGTCGATGAACTACCTGTTTTTTCAACTGACTTTCGGCTAGTTTGTGAGCAGACATCGTTTATTGCTCAATTATTCTGTTTTTTACTGAAAGAAACCCGTCATGAACGCATTCTGGCCTTTATCAGGTGTAGCATTCTTTTTGTTTCGACCTCACCTGTGGAAAGCCGTTGTTCTGGCCAGTCTTCTCGGCAATATCGGCATCAGTGTTATCGCGCTGGCCCTAATGTTGCATTCTTGGCCGGAAGGCGGGGTGAGATCGGTGTCGGCTGCAGTGGATGTCGCGTGGCGGTGGCTGATGGGGCTCGCCGGTGCGTTGCTCCTCTTCGCCCCAATCATGAAGGGGCGCGCCGGCCGGGCGGTTCTTCGGCCTGTACTCTGCGAAGTGGGGCACGACGCCGGAAGCGGCATCAAGGTTCGCGGCCTGTTTCGTCAATCGGCATATCTCGTGCGTACCATCCCGCTGCGATGTGTATGGATTGCAATTGTTTACAAAGCTCACGGCTGCTATCCGCTGCTCGGCGTAGTGTTCGGCATGTGGGGCATCGGCCATCTTGTCGTTCTGGACGCTTGTGACCAGGTTTTCATCCTCCTTGGCGTACCGCGAAAGACGAGGATGAGTCTGCTTGATGAACGATGTGCCGAAATGGTGTTGGCAGGAGCTGTTGCGGGCGTGACTCTGCTGGTTCTGGGTATGACAGGGGTCGGCTGGCTGATCTGGGCGCCAGGATGCTTTTGCGGGGCTGCGCTCTGGGTTGTCAGCTGGCTGCAATGCGACATGTATCAACGATCTTCATGACACAAATCGTTCGGCACCGTCCTCGACCGACCGCTCGCTTTGGCGCGTTCAGTTGGAGAAGCGCAGGCGTTTGGGCATGGCAGATTGACCGGCCGCAGCTGCCAGCTCGTTCAGGTTGAGGCATGTAGGATGTGAGAAATCGATGCGCTTTTCGAAGCCGAGCCTGCTCGCCACGGCTTGAAAACCGATATTCGAGTCGGCAAGCGCGCTTGCCGGCGGCTCAGCCATCTCCTCGTCGGCAGTGCGCGCGTGTTCCTGTGCCTCACTGGGGTCGGCAACCTGTGCGTGGAGGTCGGTAGTACTGTGTTGGGCCGATTCCGCGATTTGCGTGGTGTTGTGCTCGTGGCGTTGGTCGATCTCGGGTGTCGCAGTTGTGTGCGCCACGGGCTGTACACCGGCATCGGCAGGGTTTTGCGGTGCCGAGCAGGCGGAATTTCGGTCCGCTCGCCGCGCGGTTACCAGAAATTTGCCGGGAAAGCCGTCAACCCGTCGAAGTCGCTTGAAGGAAAGTGGCAGCCCGAGAAGTTTCGGAACATCATCTGCATTGTACAGACTCACGATCAATTGGCGACCGCGTTTTTCGATCGCAAAGGCATCCTTTTCCAGATTCGTCATCAATGATTTTAATTCGGTTTTCGTCATATGCATTACAGTATTCATCATGGTCATCACTCGCGTTAGTAGATTCAGTATTGTCGAAAATTCAATTTATTCTATCATGATCGCCGGGCGATCGCTTTTTAGTAGAATGTTCTGAGCCAATATTTTGATTATTTATGTATGTGCTTTATTTTGAGTTTCTTGTGATTTCCCCATTTGTGTTTATTCATGGTGACTGGAAGCATTGTTGTATCAAAATGCAGGCGTTGTATGGCGTTTGGACTCAAAACGAAGCCGTCGGGTAGATCGCGGCCAGCGCGTCCGCAGGTTACGGCAAGCAGGCGGTGTTCTCTATTGCAGAAATGTTGGATCCCGGGTATCTTTGCGCATAAGAAAGGCTTCTGATATGGTCGATCACACACAACTCCGTAGAAACTACAGTATCGGTGCGCTCAATGAAGACGAGGTTGCTGCGCATCCGATGGATCAGTTTGGCGACTGGTTCGATACAGCCGTCAGCTCCAAATTGCTGGAGCCTAATGCGATGACACTCGCTACAGTCCGTAGCGATGGGCGGCCCGCGGCCAGGATGGTTCTGCTTAAGGGTTTTGACGTGCGGGGTTTTGTTTTTTATACCAGCTATGCCGGTTGTAAGGCCGCAGAGATCGCAGCGAATCCAAGCGGCTGTCTTGTGTTCTGGTGGGATCGCTGTGAGCGGCAAGTACGTGTTGAAGGGACTATTTCGCGCGTCGCCGCTGCGACATCGGATGCATACTTCGAGACGCGGAGTCGTGGCAGCCAGATCTCTGTCTGGAGTTCGCGCCAGAGTGAGGTCGTCCCCGACCGCGCGTCAGTTGAGCGGGCGGTTGAGGAGGTCACCCGTCGTTTCGACGGGGAAGCGATCACGCGCCCGGATTCCTGGGGCGGATACCGTCTCGAACCGAATGCCGTGGAATTCTGGCAGGGACGCGAAAACCGTTTGCACGACCGCATTCTTTATCAGTTTACTGCCGACGAAACATGGTCGATCAGCCGCCTGTCGCCCTAGCCGCCTGTCGGATTTCGGCCGAATCTACTACGGAATTGATAACATCGGCGCATCTTCGCCCGAATTTTCGTTGAAGTTGTCCATTATTCGGCTCAATTCGTGAAAAGACGCCCTCGATTTCTCAGGTTTCTCGCTACTCCGTTGTTTTTCGACCGGTGTCTAGACAGCTGTCGAACGTCGCAGTGCTCCGTACACGCTCGCGGCGCTTCAGGCGCGTACGGCCGACTACCTGTCGCGATTTTCCAATTCTACGCGTTGCAGCAGCTCGTTGAGTTCATCTGCCATCGCCGTAAGATTACCGACCACACCGCGCGTTTGATTGATGGAGTCGACACACTTTTGTATGGCTTTCTCAATATCCTTTAGCGTGTCAAGTACACCCGTCGTGGCCGACTGTTGATTCCGGGTCGAAAGCGAGATCTGCCGCGCCGCATCATTTGTCGAGAGCGATCCGGCGACGAGATTATTGAGTTCGCTGAGTGTTTGTCCGGCCAGATCGGCACCCTCTTTTATTCTGAACGAACCACGTTCTGACGCGATCACGAGATGATTTATCGCTTCCTGTATCTCTTCGACAATAGTCTCGATATCGCCCGTCGATGCGGTGACATTCTCCGCCAGTTGCCGAATCTCCACAGCGACCACTTCAAATCGCTTTCCGGCCGCGCCGGCGCCGACAGCTTCAATCGATGCATTGAAGGCGATCAACCGGGTGCGGTCCGCGATATTATTGATCATCTCCATAATTCGCCCGATTTCCTTGGACTTCGTGCCCAATGCCACGATTTCATTGGTACTCGCCTTGCTGTCGGCAATGATCTCTTCCATCTTTCCGGTGAGCGTCTCAATGGCATCCAACCCCCGTTTGGACTGCTCGAGTGCCTTTCCTGCGATGTCGGCGACGGATTGTGAATTCTGCGCGATCTGTGCCGACGACACCGCCAGCTCCGCGAGCGTTCCGGTGATATTGCTGATCGCATGAGACTGCTCTCCGGCGATGCCGGCCTGACGTTCGATCGATGAGGAAATCTCGCCCGAGGCGCTACTTAACGTTTTCGCAGACCGGGTGATCGCACCGATTTGTTTGCCGATGGACGATGTGATGTTGTGCACCATACGGTTAAATTCGTGTTCGAGCTGGCCGAGTTCGTCGGACGTACGCACATCCAGCGTGACATTCTTCCTGCCGTAGGCAAGTGCCGATGTTGCCTGCGTCAATTCCAGTATCGGCCGGGTTATCAACTCGCTCAGGCCGAAGGAAACGGCAATGCCAATCGCCATGATCGCGGCGCAGATATACACCGTCGTACGCCGATTGTTGCGGATGGTCTCGTTGACTCTTACCAAAGAATATCCCAGGATCACCTGCCCGAAATGCCTGTCTTGGTAATCGACCGGTGCGGCTACGAAGAGATTGTCGCCGATCTCGGATGTGGCGTATGCCGCGGTTATCTGCCCGGGGTTGATCACGAGACTGCCGGGATTGTATGCCGCAAGCTCAGATTGCTCGTCGTCCAGAAGCACGATGTAGACGACGCGTGCGTCTTTTTTTGCCCATTCGAACGCCTCTTTGATCGCCCAAGGATTGTCGGTGCCGAGATAGATTCCGGCACCGAGCGCAACCATGTCGGCCATCCCGCGGACCTTGTTTTCTATGGTCTCAATGAGTTGCTTTTTCTGCACAGCAGGATAGTATTGCAGAATAAAAATTGAGATGCATGCCAGCAATCCGGTCGTGGACAGGATGAAGCGTGTTCGTATTGATAAGCTTGAAAGAAAGCGTAACATGAATCGCCTTTGCTACAAAGTTGATTTGAACTCTACTCTTTATTTTCGAATTTGCATCTTCGCCGGTTTCATTCTGCCGTTGTTTGCGGTATTCGGACAGGACTCTGACCTTTCCGAGCTTAAGCATCAGATCCGGCAATTGATGCAGGAAAATCAGGAGTTGCGTGATCGCCTTGATCGCCAAAGCGGTCATCTCTCGGAAATGCAACAGCGCCTTTCGACACTTGAATCAACGGCGTCAGACGCAGCCTCCTACGCTGTCGCTGTGCCATTTCAATCCGAACCCGAGCTCGGCTCTGGATTACGTATACCGAAAGCACGAATACACGGGTTTGCCGATCTCAGCTACCGTGTGCAAGATGTAGGCGGCATGAGTTCCAGCACATTCGCCCTCGGCGACCTGGATCTGTTCATGACGTCGGAATTGTCTGACAATGTCAGCTTTCTCCTTGAAGCCGATTTCGCCGGCAATACAGAGGACAACTCGGCGAAACTCACACTCCAGCGCGTGGTATTACGTTATGCGATTACCGATGCGTTGAACATCAAGATCGGACGCACTCATACTCCCCTCGGGTATTGGAATCAGAATTTCCACCACGGCTTCTGGTTGCACACCCCGGCAACACGGCCTGAAATTTACAAATTCGAGCGTGATGGCGGTGCACTTCCCGTCCACGCATTCGGCTTGAGCCTGTTAGGCGAAATACATACCGGAATTGGGGTGCTCGGATACGATTTCGGTATGTACAACGGTCGCGGAGATGTGCGCACCGAGGTTCAGCACGGGCAGGACAAAAATGATCATAAGGCGTTGAATCTTCTCTTGTTCGCGAGTCCGGCGGCATTGCCGGGCGTACAGCTTGGCTTTGACGTATACTGGGATAAGATCCCCGGCAATCCGGATGCGTCCTTGCCGGGCGGTGGTCCGCGAGCGTCGGGCATCGACGAATTAATTATCGGTGGGTTCCTTGTTTACGAGGGCGAGAATCTGGAATTGGCCGCAGAGGTATTCGGCATCGAGCATGAAGATCATACGTCCGGTAAGAAATTCGAAACACTGGGGCTCTATATCCAGGCCGGCTACACTATCGATAAACTCACGCCGTACTACCGTTACGACTACGTGGACTACGGCGACGGAGATCCGTTTTTCGCCGATATTGATGTCGACAGCAGAAAACATACAGTCGGCGTGCGCTGGGACGTTTTTACCTGGAACGCGCTCAAGCTTGAGTACGGATACAACGACCGCCAGCAAGCCGGTGATGTTCAATCACTGATACTGAATTCGTCGTTTGCGTTCTAATCTGATACCGCCGTGAGACAGACGGCGATTTTATGACGTTGAAGCAATATCCAGCCTGGATTCCTTCGGTAGCAGGGAAAATGATAAGAACGACAATATTCGGATTCGCTGAAACCAGCGCATATGCCGCCGATCCGGACATGGGCCGACGGCATGGAAAGTCGCCTGCTTCCCGGATCGTTTTGTGGGCGGTCGCAGCAGTGATGACGCTGGCGTGCGCGACGCCGAGTGCAATGAGCAGCGATGTGGCTATCGTCGTGCACTATTCCAATCCGATCGAAGAGCTTTCCATGACCGACCTCCGGCGCATATTCAAGATGGAACGGCAGTATTGGGATGACGGTAAGAGGATTTATTTGATCATGCAGGAGTCCGGTACGGCTGAAAAAGCTGTGATGATGGACCATGTCTTCGATATGTCCGAGAAACAGCTCAAAAAATACTGGCTGAAAATGTTGTTCAAGGAGAAGATTCCTGCAATTCCCAAGAGTTTGCAGTCTAGCGAGGCGGTCAGGCGTACAGTCAGCAGGTTGCCGAACGCGATTGGATTCATCAATGCCGCATTCCTCGACGATTCCGTCAAGGCCGTGAAAATTGAAGGTCTTACCCCAGGCGAAACCGGGTATCTCGTAAATTGACCCTCCGTCGTCGACCGTCCGCGATAGTATGTATGGGTTGCATCCCATTGATCGCAAAACGTATTGCTGCAGCGATTGCTGTTTCTGTCGCGTGCGTGGCTGCACATGGTGACGATGACGGTGCGGATGCATCGCTTCTCACACAGCCATACACGTGGACCGACGACAGCAACCGCGCCGTCACGTTGGGCGAATTTCACGGGCGTTGCGTCGTATTTACAATGATGTACACCACATGTCGCCGCACGTGCTCGCGTACGTTGGCTGTATTGCGTACGTTGCAGGAGCGCTTCGACGCCGCTGGTGATGAGGTCGCCTTTGTCCTCGTGAGCCTGGACACCGACCGTGACTCGCCGGACCGCTTGGCTGCCTACCGTAAACAACGGAAACTGGACCGCGAAAACTGGTATTTCCTTTCCGGCGAAGAAGCAAGCGTCGAGGCCTTGGCGCACGCCATCGGAGTCCGACACTGGCGTATGGACAACCACATTTTGCACGATTTTCGTATTCTCTTGCTCGACACGGCGGGAGATCTTGTCGATTCGATCTCATGGCAGACCGACATCGATACGTTGGCGCTCAAGCGATGCAACGGTAAAGGCGATCGATGATGCTGACCGACAGATCCATTCCGGAGGCGCTGATTCGCGCCTCCAGAAAGCGCCTTTTTCAGTCCAGGATCCGGGATTCAACCGGCAATCAATACACCAATGCGGAGTACCTCACGCGTGCCTACGCCCTCGCGGATCAGCTGCGGTCACGATGCGATGGCCGGTACTGCCTGTTTCTGCTGCCGACGTCTGCACCGGCGTGCGTCGCTGCGCTTGCGGCGATGGTTGCCGATAAGGTTCCGGTATTCCTGAATTTTACGGCATCACAGGAATCGCTCGCCTACGCCATCGAGAAGTGTGAGGCTTCCACGGTGTTCAGCAGCCGAAAGTTTGTCGAGGCAATTCGATTCACACAACCGGTAACATTTGCCTTCCTTGAGGACATCGCCGGGGAGATCAAGCCCGCAGCCATTCGGCTGGCAAAGCTCAGAATGCTGATGTTTCCGTCGTGGCTGGCAAGGATGCGCATGTTTCCAACCGTCGGCGGGGGACGCTGCGAAACCGCCACGGTGCTGTTCTCCAGTGGTTCAACGGGTACGCCGAAAGGTGTGGTTTTGTCGCACGACAATCTGCTGACGAATCTCGAAGCGATTGTGCAAACCCTGGCATGTCATGAAGGCGATGTCATGTTGGGGGCGTTGCCATTTTTTCATTCCTTCGGTTATATAGGAAATTTTCTCCTGCCGCTTGTCTTCGGGTTGCCGGTTATTTATCATCCCAATCCAACGGATGCCGCGACCATCGGCGACTTGATTGCCGAGCATCGCTGTACGGTGCTTTTCGCTACGCCGACCTTTCTGCAGGGCTACATCCGCAAATGCAAGAAGGAGCAGCTGGCGTCACTGCAGGTCGTTGTGACCGGCGCCGAGAAGTTGCAGGAAAACGTCTCGCAACGGTTTACGGACACGTTTGGCATTGTACCGATCGAGGGTTACGGTTGTACGGAGTTGTCACCGGTGGTGTCGATAAATGTAGCGGATGACCCAGAATCCGTACGCAAGGCATGCGGCCGCCCCGGATCGGTCGGGCGCGCCATACCAGGCGTCGACATCCAGGTCGTTGATCCTAATGATTACTCGCCCTTGCCGGTGAACAATGAAGGGCTGCTGAGGGTCCGCGGACCCAATGTGATGCAAGGCTATCTCGGTGAACCGGAACGGACCACCGCGGTAATCAGAGACGGCTGGTACAATACCGGTGACATGGCCAGAATCGATGGCGACGGTTTTCTCTATATAACCGGGCGATATTCGCGCTTCAGCAAGATCGGCGGCGAGATGATTCCGCACGGCGGCGTCGAGGAAGCGATTCACAAAGTGCTTGGCAGCGACGATTCCCGTGTGATCGTTACCGGTGTGGCTGATGCGGCTAAAGGCGAACGCCTGGTCGTACTCTATCTCGACACGGATCTGGAACCCAAAGCGGTCATCGCCGCACTACGGAAGGCCGGCCTCCCGAATCTGTGGATACCGAAGGTCAGAGATTTTCATAAGATCGAATGCATACCGTTGCTGGGGAGTGGTAAGTTCGATTTAAAGACGATTCGCGACATCGCGGAAAGACACAGTACATGACGACAACGAGCTACAATCGAGCTGCTGCCTGCCCTCGTACATTGCTGATTGTCGCGGCAGTCTTCCTGGTCGGCGGCGGCATTGCCGCCGCAGGTCCGTCAAATACAACTGTGTCCGGCTATGTCATGGGACTTTTGTCGACCGTACTCACCGATGACAGAGCGCGGGGTATCCGTTCCGGCGAACTGCTTCTCGGTATCGGCAGTACAGGCCGCGTGGATGACGCATCGATATTCCAGGGCGCAGGCAATCCAATCGAGAATCCCTGGCTATTTTGCTTCGACCCGGACGATGTGTTTGGTATCGATACGGTGATCGGAGAACGGGTGGTTGCCGAGTTCAGGCAGCCGAAGCGCGCGTCGCTGATCAGCTGCAGTGCGGCTAACCAACTCCTGGACGTCTATCCGGTCTCAACCG
>JAJFLQ010000063.1 GCA_021772615.1 Verrucomicrobiota bacterium
CTAGAGGTGCGGCACGCGGCGCAGCCAGAGGTGCGGCACGCGGCGCAGCCAGAGGTGCGGCACGCGGCGCAGCCAGAGGTGCGGCACGCGGCGCAGCCAGAGGTGTAGCGCGCGGTGTCGATCGGGGCGCGGAGCGCGGTGTCGATCGGGGCGCGGAGCGCGGTGTTGACCGGGGCGCGGAGCGCGGTGTCGATCGGGGCACGGAGCGCGGTGTCGATCGGGGCACGGAGCGCGGTGTCGATCGGGGCACGGAGCGCGGTGTCGATCGGGGCACGGAGCAAGCCCAACGTGATACCAAGGTCACCCACCTACCGGTTCCGGATCGCATCGAGCCGTTGGCGCCGCCACATACCGGCTATACCGTCAGCGCCCAACCTGTCCTTTATTTTTACCTTTCCGATCCCTCTTCGGATCCCATTCACTTTATGCTAAACCGCAAAGATCAGGTTGATCCCGTTTTCACAACAATCGTAAAACCCACAACGCCGACGGGCAGAATTAAACCTGGCTTTCACAAGATAGACCTGTCAAAGCACGGCATCCGTCTGCAACGGGACATCGAATACGAATGGTTTGTCTTCATCATACTCGACGAAACCGAGCGGTCCAGCGATTTTCTGGCCAGCGCTACCCTTACGTACATGAATAGCGTTGCCGCGAAAACAGGTCCAGACAACCTCGCAGTCGCAAATTATTACGCCGCCAACGGCATCTGGTACGATGCCATACACAACCTGAATGCGATGCTGGACCAGCAGCCTGACGATACGAACCTTAGGCAGCAGCGCAAACGACTGTTGGAACAGGCGCTGCTACCCGAGACAGTACGATTCGAAAAACGAATGATCGCTGCGGGGTTATGACGCACAGCCACCATGATATAGCGGAAAAGACGCAGCACTCCGACGATTTGCTCCGCGATTGAAGATCATGTGCCGCCCGCAACGCTCGCGGTTTACGATCTAAAACAGATATGCCCGAGAACATATACCGAATAATCAGTATCATGGCCTGCGCTCTGGCGCTGGCAGTCAACGCTGCGGACGTTACCCTGCCGCCGGCGCCCGCTGCCTCAGACAGCCTCGCCACACAGTCGAAGATTTTCGTTAAGCACATTCGATTCGAGGGCAATACCGTATTCTCCGATGACGTGCTGACCGATCGTGTTAGAGACTACGTAAACCGCGAGGTAACGGCGGCCGAGTTGTTTGAGGTACGCAACATTGTTTCCCGCCATTACGCCGACAACGGATACATCAATTCCGGAGCGCTGCTCCCGGATCAGAACGTGGACGACGGTGTGATTGTGTTCGAGATTATCGAGGGCACGCTCACCACAATCGAAATCAAGGGCAATACACGCCTGCGGGATAGGTACATTCGCAGCCGGATTCATTGCGACCATTATTCCCCGTTGAACATTCGCAGCCTTCAGAACCCTCTGCGTCTGCTGCACAATGACAACGTCATCGAGCGCATCAACTCGCAGCTCCGGCCCGGCCCAAAAATGGGTGAGAGCGTGCTGGAAGTAACGGTCGACGAAAGCCGACCGTACCGGCTGGGTTTCGGTTTCAACAATCATCGGTCGCCGAGTATCGGCAGCTACCGCGGCGAGGTCGCAGCCGCCTTTGCAAATGTCACCGGCTGGGGCGATGAAATCGGTGCAAGTTATGGTATCACCGAGGGCCTCGACGATTACAGCATCTACTACGCTGTCCCCGTGACGCGGCATGACACAACGGTGTCGATATCGTACGACAACAATGATTCGACCGTAATCAGTCACGACTTCGCGGACCTTGATATCGAGAGCCAGACCGACACACTGTCAATAGGCCTGCGACAACCGCTGGTGCGCACGCCGACGCGTGAGGTCGCGATGTCCCTGCAGTTTCAGAAGAAGAAGAACGAAACATCGCTGTTCGGTCTGCCGTTCGCATTCTTCGGCCAGGGCGAAAACGACGAAGAAAGCAAAACCACTGTTTTCAGCTTCGGACAGGAATGGATCGAACGCAGCGTGAAACGTGTGGTGACCGCACGATCAACTGTGAGCGTCGGTGTCGATTGGCTTGACGCGACGGTCGACGAGGCGCACGGTCCCGACGGTAAGTTCGTCACCTGGCTGGGCCAGTTTCAATGGCTGCAACAGGTACCGTACCGAAGCAGCCAGTTGCTGTTTCGCTCGGATCTTCGTCTGTCCGACGACAGTCTGCTGGCGCTGGAGCGATTTTCGATTGGCGGCCATAACACCGTGCGCGGCTACCGGGAAAACGAAATCACGCGCGACAACGCCCTCGTACTGGGCCTGGAATACCAGATGCCGGTCGCGACGGTAAAACTGCCCGGAGTGAGCCGCGGGCCGCTCGACGGCCAGATCCATTGCTCGGTTTTCGGCGACTATGGCCGCGGTTGGAATCGCAATACCGGCACACCGAATCCGCAGGACCTGAGCAGTATCGGCATCGGCGTGAAGTGGTATGCCGGTAGCCGGTTATATATGGAGTTTTATTGGGGCCACGCCCTGCGTAACGTAACGGGCGATGACGAGCACGACCTGCAGGACGACGGGTTTCATTTTCAAGTCAATGCCAATGTGTTTTAGCAACGAATAACGGATTGCGGTACCGGTAAGGCGCCAATGTCGAATACGTATTTGGTCATGGTTGACGTTCACACATCTAAAGCTGTGAACTCCAACGAATACGACACCAATAATTTGAGTATATGGCATTGATCCCAACGGCCTGCAAACGACCAACATGATGCACGGAACGAACCTATGAACGCGTTAAGACCGTACTGCACGATACCAATATTCGGCTGTTTGCTGCTTGCAGCGTGGCACCTGATTACATGCGCCGCTGTCGCCGCAGATGCGCCGGCGTGGTTGCGCGAAGGACGTGAACTCGTGTCGTCCGGTCACTACCAGGATGCGATCGAGCGCATGACGCGCGGCCTCGCCGCAGAACACGATTTCGGTATTCGGTGTGACGCACACCTGTTGACCTCCGCTGCTTACCAACGCCTGGGTTTCCACGACAAGGCGATCGTGCGGCTCGACGACGCGCGCATTTCTGCTGCCGCCGCCGGCGACGCCGTTCGAGAGACCATTGTTCGCATGCGATTGAGCGACCTTTATCTCTCGGTAGGCGAGCTCGACAAGGGCGAAACGCTCGCCTTTGAGTCGCTGCAAGCGGCTGTGGACCTCGAGCACCCCGCAGTATTGGCCGATGCCCTGAACAACTGGGGCAATGCCCTGGTCCTCTACGGCGATTATCCGGACGCGGTCGATGCGTATTCTGAGGCGCTCGAACAAAGCGGAACGTCCGCTGTCACGGCAATCGGGACCCGGCTAAACCTGGCCAGAGCTGCGGCAATCACGGGCGACCACGCTGCTGCCGCATCGGCTCTGGATCACGCTGTCGAGGCCGCCAACGCGTTGCCCGAGGGCTACACCAAGGCGACCATGCTCTTGGCCGTCGGCCTCGCCGGCATGGATGTAGTGGCGAGCCAGAGCGGCAGGCAGATGCAAAGCACGACGACAACAGTCGTGTGGAAAGCGCTGCAGGCGGCCGATTTCATCGCACAGAAATCAGGTGACGCGCGACTGCGCTCACAATCCCGAGGATCCCTGGGACGGCTTTACGAATCGCAACGTCGGTACACCGACGCACTCAGATTGACCAATACCGCCATATTCCATGCGCAACAGGGTAACCACAGCGACCTGCTCTACCAGTGGCAATGGCAGGCGGGACGAATACTACGCGCTACCGGCTCGTTGCAAGACGCTGTTGCTGCCATCGAAAGCGCGGTCGCGACGCTCGGCCCTATCCGCAACGATCTCGCGACCGGGTATCGGCAGTCGAATACGATCTTCGAAACCAGGGTGAAGCCGGTATATTACGACCTCGCAGCGAGTTATATAGAGCTGGCTGAATCCGCAGTGAACCAGGAGGAATCGCAGAAGCTGCTGCGCCAGGCATGCGGCGCCGTCGAGAAACTCAAGTCCGCGGAGCTGGAGGAGTATTTCCAGGATGAATGCGTGGCTGCGCTACAGAAAAAGCAGCGCAGCCTCGACACGCTGAAGCTCGACAAGACCGCTGTCGTCTACCCTATCATCCTGCCCGACCGGCTCGTTACGCTCGTTCTGTATCCGGATGGGCAGATCCGGCACTATGTTCAGACAGTTCCGGCCGACACTGTGCGCACCGAGGCGATTCGGTTGCGACGCGAGTTGCAGACGCGAGCGACCAAGTTGTTCATGTATCCTGCACGCACGATATACGACTGGATCATCCGCCCTGCGAACACCGACCTGGAAGTCGCTGCGATCCGCACAATCGTCGTCGTGCCCGACGGCGTGTTGCGCCTGATTCCGTTCGCGACGCTGCACGACGGCAAACACTTTCTCGCCGAACGCTACAGTGTCGCGACGACGCCGAGCCTGACACTCACCGATCCGCAACCGTTGCGACGCGATGACATTTCAGTCATGATCGCAGGATTGTCTCACGGTGTTCAGGGGTACTCTGCCCTGCCCGGTGTGTCCCGGGAACTCGGCGAGATCCAGGATGTCATCGGCGGTGAAACCATACTCAACGAGGCATTCTCCTCGCAGCGCGTTTATGACAGGCTGCGGTCGTCCCCGTACCGCATCATGCATCTTGCAACACACGGCGAATTCGGCAGCCATCCTGATGATTCGTATTTGCTCACCTACGACAGCAAATTGACCATGAACAAACTGGAGTCGCTGATAAAGTTGGGCGCCTTTCGCGATGATCCGCTTGAGCTATTGACCCTCAGTGCCTGTCGCACTGCGGTTGGGGACGAGAAGTCGGCGCTCGGCCTCGCCGGTGTAGCGGTAAAGTCCGGCGCCCGCAGTGCCATCGCCACGCTCTGGTACGTCAACGACGAAGCGACCATGATCGCGATCACGGAATTTTATCGGCAATTGCAGCACAACCCTGGACTCTCGAAAGCTGAGGCCCTGCAAAACGCACAGAAAAAACTTATCGCCCAGGATCGTTACTGGCACCCCGCCTACTGGGGACCGTTTCTGCTAATCGGGAATTGGCTGTAAGCAGGATAGACAGTTGTGTATGTGTTATCCACGGTCAGCTTTCGCTTTCGGGAACGTGCAGGCGGCGGTTTTGTCTTGCCACTATATTTTCCCCATCTAGTCAGAAGGCCTAATCTCGGAGATGTCCTGTAGGGTTTCACGCGCGCAGGTGTTGACTTGCGCATCCTCGCACGAAATGAAAAAAGTAGAGGCGAAGTTGTTTGTCTTGCCAGAGTAGCGCGGCCATTTCCGGCTGCGTCGGAGAATTGAACTCATTCGCGCACATGACCTGCGCCTGCCGGTGCAGCGGTACGATGCCGGCTACGACGCAGCGGAGTTGCCGCTGCGTACGGTCTCCGGCAACGGCGATAGATCTCGCGACAGAGCTATGTGACGGGAACGACGTTGCGCTAGGTGTTTTTGTTGTGAAGTTTGTACGTCGTGCCGCCGGCGACCATCTCCAGCATCTCGTCGGATAATTCTCCCTCCAGCTGTTTGTCTTCAAAAGGAAGCACGATGTAGCGTTTGTTCGCGGACTCTTCGAGAACCGTAAGGTCTACGGAATCCGGTACGTCGATGTCCAGGACGTTCTTGACGACGGCCTTGGGGCTGGCCAGCAGCTCCTGCTTCAAGGACGCATCCCGGCGTACCTTGTCCAGTAATTGGGCTGTTAATTCGTCACGTTGGTTGGTTGCCATTGTTTGCGGTCTCCATTTTGGGTTTTGTGCCGAATTCCACTTCGACATTGTCGGGATAGTGAACCTCAAATACATGTCCGCGGCAGCCAAAACGACATCGCGGTCAAGCTGCGGGCGATATGTTCGATCCCGGCGAGTAGGAGGTTATCAGAGAAACCCGACACGGGCTACTTTGGTTGAAACCTTAATATAGGCGACATGTCGTGTCAAGTTTCGTCATATCAAAATTGGCGTACTGGAAATGATTTCATCGTCGGCGTACGCGCACTCCCGGGAGGGTGGATGGCCTCGGCCACCGGCGCGCGCTGTGTTGCGTGCAAGGTAACCAATGGAGGTCTGGTGGACGATGCGATCCGTGCGTGGACGTCGCGGTTGCCAACCCTCGGGGATTACGTTCACGGTTCGGTCGCTGCCAGTTCCGGCAATGTCTTTGTGTACAGATTCACCAGCTTCTGTCCACGTTGTACCACGTTTCCCTCCGAGAATGGCACCTCGCGGTCGTATCGTTCGAGATGTTCCGCGGCATCATGAACCAACGCTTGCACAACGCGAAAAGCGCCTGCGGACATAGGCGGATCGCCGCGGTAGTTCTCGAGCCGGCCGCCAGTCCGATACGCAGGGTAGCCCTCCAGGCCCATGAATCGCAGCAGCCAATCCGATCGAAATGTCCCGTTGGCGGCCGTGATGCCGACATAATCAGCAACCAGTTCATCGTAGATCATATCGGCGCATGCCCCGAGCACGCGTTTGGTAAAATAATGGGTACACTCGTGCTCCAGTCGAATCGTGAAAGAGAGCTTGTTCCACGTTTCGTCCGCCAATCCGAGTTCAGCGGCCGGCACGCCGCTGTAGGGGCCGTCACAGAGGATAATGAAACAATCCTGGTAGAGCGCCTTGTTCTTCTTCAATCGCCGAAATCCTTCCGACCAGTCGGCTGTGTGCGACCTTTCCCACGCTTCCCTGTACCGACGTACACGATCCCAGTTGGTATAACCGCTGATGATCGCTGCGCCCATGGACGCGGGAACTGGCGCCGGTTCGTTCCGATTTCCGAACGCTTGAATGAGAGCAACGAAATCATGACGATCCGGCGTGTTCAGGACCGGAATTTCACCGGCTATCGACGGGTGGATGAATAAACGCAACGCCCCGGGGTAACGCAGCGCCGATCCGCCGCTTTTGTCCCGACCAGGAAAAATCCCCCTGCGCGTAGCGTTGCGGTAAGCCGGTGTCTCGCTGATCCCTTGACTTATTGGGAATTGCAGCTGAACGAGGTGTTTCTGAAGCGTATTAAACGTCCCGTGGACACGGGCTTCCGCGGTATATTCCTTCCACACGGTGGCGAATGCCTCTGATTCGAGCGGGAATGTGTTTAACTTTGCCGGTCCGCATCGCGGGGTGATCATGCCCAGTCGCGTCAATTCCGCTGTTTCATCGGGCGTGACGCCGTACGATTCCAGGTACTTTCTCGGGGTACAATGTTTCTCGGGTATGGCGCTTAAGCCGTGGATCATAGTTTTGGAAAAAGGCTGCAACGGACATCGCTGGAGGGACACAGTCCTCTGTGTCCGTCATGGTGCAACGGACATCGCTGGAGGGACACAGTCCTCTGTGTCCGTCATGGTGCGTTAGTGCACGGTCGCAGAGGACTACGACCCTCCAACCAAACCTGTCCGCATACGGGGTCGCCTGGGTGAACACCTGCGGTCGCAGAGGACTGCGCGAAACCGGATTATGACGTCGGCGAGATTCCGACGATGCCGACGCCAATCTCGATTTCCTGGCCAACGACCGTGCCGTCCATATCCGACTTAATGTTGAATTCTGTGCGGTCGATCGAAAAGTCGCAACGCAGAATTAGCAGATCCCCGTCGACCTTGCCGCCGCGGTCACGAAGCTTGCCGGGTAGATGACTGAGCGACAAATCTACCTCGATATCGCGTGTCACGCCGTTCAGCGTCATATTTCCCTGTGTTCGAATGTTGTGCCGTGTGTCATTGGTACGTGTCGCGGACAGCACCTTGGTAAACGTGAATGTGATTGTCGGATGGGCAGCGGCGTTGATCCAGTCCTCGGAATGGAGAACCTCGGTCATACGGTCGTTGGTGAGTTTTACGGCAGCGGCCGGCACGGTGAGCTTTCCTGTCAGTGCCTCGGGTTTCGCTGGATCGAAGTTTACGGTGCCCCCTACCTGGGCTGCCGTGCCGCGAATCGGCTCCAGCTGAGAATCCACAGTGACGGTCATGCTGTTCACGCCTTTGGGATCGTTGAAATCAAAGGTGGCGGCGGTCGCGGCAGCGCTCCAGAGTACGGACGCAGTTGCAATGACGGGTACGATCGATTGGGTTAGAAAGCGCATGTCTGTGTTCCTTTCCGACTGCTGTCTGGTTCAGCCTGGATGATTCGCGATCTGCGCTCACAGATACGATCGTTGGTGAATGATCCAGCCTCGATATGGGTGGGGGTGAAGATCCTACGCTATACGGAGACCCCGCGTGTAATTGAAAGTTCCACAACATCCTGCGAGCAACACAGCCGTACCGTATCACACGATTTGACAACACGGCCCGGCGTGTGGTATGGTACATCCAACGAGGGATTTTGCTCTTGCTTGCACAGATGGATTCTGCATTGACGCGGTCGCATCGCTCGGCCCATTCCTTTCTCAGCACCCGATTGTGGACGACCAGTCAGCCAAGACAGAAATTACTCGGGAACCATGAACCCCTTCAGGAATCGAAAGGAGCAGCAATATGGTTGATCTGATAAAGAAAACAATGATGACGGGAATCGGCCTTGCGTTCATGACCAAGGACAAGATCGAAGAGGTCGCGAACGAGCTTGTCGAGAAGGCAAAGATGTCCGAAAAAGATGCCAAAGAATTTATCGACACAGTTTCCGAGAAGTCCGAAGAGGCGCGTAAGAAGGTCGATGACAAGATCAGGGCGACTGTTACGGATGTGCTCGAAGGCCTTGACGTCGCCAGGACGGCCGATATTCAGGCCCTCCAGGCACGCATCGAGCGCCTTGAGGCCCTGCACGCCGCAGACGATGGAGCAGAGAAGGATGAGAAACCCTCAACATGCTGAATCTCAAGGATTACGACGTCGGCGGTTTCTATGATGAGGTCTTTGATAAGGACGGTGTTGTGCGGCCCGGCGCCCGGCTTTTGGTCGACCGTATCAATGAACTTCCGCAGGGGGAATTGGAGCGTCGCCAGAAGGCCGTGGAACTGGCCCTGCTGAACATGGGCATCACCTTTACGGTCTACGGCGACACGTCAGGCACCGAGCGAATATTTCCGTTCGACCTGTTTCCTCGAATTGTCGAGGCGCATGACTGGGCGCACATCGAAAGCGGCCTGAAACAGCGTATTCAGGCGCTCAACCTTTTTATCGACGACATCTATCAGGACCAGCGTATCGTAAATGACAATGTCGTACCGCGCGAGCTTATCGAGACCTGTCGCGGCGTACGCGACGTATGTCGCGGACTGAATCCGCCCCGAAAGATCTGGTGCCATATTTGCGGCACCGATCTGGTGCGTGACGATTCGGGCACATGGCTGGTGCTGGAAGACAACTTGCGCTGCCCGTCCGGCGTCTCCTATGTCCTCGAGAACCGGCAGGTCATGAAGCGGGTGTTTCCGCGTATCTTCGAGGAGTCCCGTGTTCGGCCCGTAAACTCCTATCCGCTCAGGCTGTTGGAGAATCTCAGCTATCTGGCGCCGGAGGATGTGCAGGATCCGAAGATTGTCATTCTCAGTCCTGGCAGCTATAATTCCGCCTATTTCGAACACTCTTATCTCGCCCAGCAGATGGGTATTGAGCTGGTCGAGGGCCGCGACCTGGTCGTGGTCGACGGCAGGGTCGCCATGCGAACGACGACAGGCTTTCAGCGGGTCGACGTCATCTATCGTCGTATCGACGATGATTTCCTCGACCCCACGACATTTCGTAGCGATTCCATGCTCGGCGTCCCGGGGTTGATCGATGTCTACCGCGAAGGGCGAGTCGCGCTGGCCAACGCGCCCGGCACCGGTGTCGCGGACGACAAGGTTATCTATGCCTACGTGCCGAAGATGATCTCATACTACCTTAAAGAAGATCCGATTCTGCCCAATGTCGAAACCTACGTATGCTACGACGACGCGCAGCGTGATCACGTTCTGAAGAACCTCGACAAGCTCGTGGTCAAGGCTGCAAACGAATCCGGCGGCTACGGTATGTTGGTGGGGCCGCATTCGACAAAGGAAGATCAGGAGAAGTTCGCCGTGTTGATTAAAGAGAATCCGAGAAATTATATTGCTCAGCCGACGATTTCTCTGTCGCGCGTGCCGTCGATTATCGACGACCGCTTCGAAGGGCGCCACGTCGATCTGCGCCCCTACGTCCTTTACGGCGAGACTATAGAAGTGTTGCCCGGCGGCCTTACGCGGGTTGCGCTCAAGAAAGGTTCACTGGTGGTGAATTCGTCGCAGGGCGGAGGCAGCAAAGACACCTGGGTGCTGGACAACGATGACGCGCCGCAAGCGGACCAAGGGACATCTACAGGGGGTGCACATGCTTAGTCGAGTAGCCAATTCAATTTACTGGATGACCCGTTATATCGAACGCGCCGAAAACCTGGCACGCATTGTCGAGGTGAACCGCCATCTGAATCTTGATTTTCCCGGCGATGTCGATCGCCAGTGGGAACCACTGGTATGGATTACGGGCGACAACAAGCTGTTCGAAGAACGCTACGGTGATTTCACCGAAGAGAACGTGACCCGTTTTCTCATGGCCGATCCGGAATACCCCAATTCCATTTTATCCTGCCTCCAGGCAGCGCGAGAGAATGCCCGTTCCATACGTGAGATTATTCCGTCCGAGATGTGGGAACAGATCAACACACTGTATCTCTATATGAAGAAGATGGTTGACGGCAAACTTGCGGCCGAGTCACCCTACGAAAGTTATCAGAATATCATTATGAAATGTCACCTGTTCAACGGCCTGATGGAGTCGACGATGTCGCACTCGGAGGGATGGCATTTTGGCAAGCTTGGGCAGTATATCGAGCGCGCCGACAAGATCTCGCGCGTGCTTGATATCAAATATTTTTTCCTGCTGCCGTCGCCGACGTTTGTGGGGTCGCCGTTTGACAATATTCAATGGGCGGCATTGCTGAAGTCGGTGAGTGCGTTCGAGATGTACCGTAAACGATGGCGGCGCATAAGTCACAAACACGTCGCTGAGTTTCTGATACTCGATCGCGAGTTTCCGCGAGCGATCTACTACTGCCTCATAGCCGCGGGCCAATCGCTGCATGCGATAGCGGGCACGCCGCAAGGGCAATTTGCCAACGAGCCGGAACGTATACTCGGCCGTCTTCGGTCAGATCTTGACTATAAGAAAATCGATGAGATTGTCGACGGCGGGTTGCATGAGTTTCTTGACCACATCCAGATCCAGCTCAACGATCTGAGCAACGCGACCTTCGAGGAATTTTTTGCCATACGTCCGGTAGATCCGCACAAGAACGCGCAGCGCGTTGCCTCCAGTCAGCAACAGTCCAACTGACGATCTCTACTCAACCCTCTTGATCTCGCTGCCGCCATGTCCATACACGTTGCCCTGAACCACCAGACACGTTACAAGTACGAAAAACCGGTGAGTCTGTCGCCGCATTTGGTGAGACTCCGCCCAGCCGTGCATTGCCGAACGGTCATCGAAGCATATTCGCTGACTATCCTGCCCGAAACGCATTTTATTAACTGGCAGCAGGACCCGTTTGGCAACTTTGTTGCCCGCATCGTGTTCCCAGAAAAAGCGCGAACACTGGCCATCGAGGTCGATATTGTTGCCGATCTGGTGGTGATCAATCCCTTCGACTTTTTTCTTGATGACGACGCGAAGACCTTTCCGTTTTCATATCCGGAACAACTGCAGAAGGAACTCGTTCCCTATCTTGAGGTCACGCAGGACGGTCCGCGCATCCGGACATGGCTGAAGTCCGTCGATATGCGACCGCGCGAAACCGTTCCGTTTCTTGTCGACCTCAACCAGCGCCTTTGCAACGAGATAAAGTACAACATCCGTCTCGAGCCCGGTGTACAGACGTGCGAAGATACGCTCGATAAGGCGCTTGGTTCGTGCCGTGACACCGGATGGCTTCTGGTTCAGATCTTGCGGCGGCTGGGGCTCGCGGCGCGGTTTGTTTCCGGCTATTTGGTGCAGCTTGTGCCGGATGTGCCGGCACTCGACGGTCCGAGCGGGCCAACGACGGATTTCACCGATCTTCATGCCTGGGCCGAGGTGTATATTCCCGGTGCCGGCTGGGTCGGGCTGGATCCCACCTCCGGCCTGTTCGCGGGCGAAGGGCATATCCCCTTGGCCTGCACCCCCGATCCGGTCAGCGCGGCCCCCATAACCGGGGTGGCCGAGGTCTGCAAAACGGAATTCTCATTTGCCAACACCGTGCAGCGGTTGCTCGAACAACCGCGGGTCACCAGGCCTTACACCGACAGCCAGTGGAGCGACGTCCTTGCTCTCGGCGATCAGGTAGAGACAGACCTTGAGCAGCACGACGTCCGGCTGAGCATGGGCGGCGAGCCCACCTTTGTGTCGATCGACTACCCCGATGAGCCGGAATGGAATACCACGGCAGACAGCGCCGAAAAACGCAAACTCGCAGTGACGCTGATCAAACGGTTGCGCGACTGTTTCGGCGCCGGCGGCGTGCTAATATACGGACAGGGTAAGTGGTACCCGGGCGAGGTGCTGCCGCGATGGCGCATGGGCTGCTGCTGGCGCGTAGACGGGGAGCCGCTATGGACGCGTGACGATCTCTCGGCGGACCCGACGGCGACCGGAGAATACACCATTGCCGACGCCCGCCGCTTGATGAAGGCGTTGGCGGATAAGCTCGGTGTGCCCACCGATTGTATGTGCGATGCCTATGAGGATATCGCGTATTACTGCTGGAAAGAAGGAAGTATTCCTCCGGACGTAGACCCACTCACAAAAAATCTCAAAGACCCACTGGAGCGTCAGTTTCTGGCCGAGCTTCTTGAACGGGGCATGGGGACGCCTGCCGGCCTGGTGCTGCCGGTCGCGTGGGACTTTAAGCACGGGCGATGGCACAGTGCGAAATGGGTCATTCGCCGACAGCATCTCTTTCTCATCCCGGGCAACTCTGCGATGGGTCTGCGGTTGCCGCTTGATGCGCTCGAAGATGCTGCCGCGGCGGCGGAGAACAAGCAGAAGCGTGCGCCGGGCGCCAGGCTGGAGCCGCTTATACGCACCACGCTGTGTGTCGAGGTCCGCGAGGGGCGCCTGCATGTGTTTCTTCCGCCTGTGACGAAGGCAGCGCATTTTATCGACCTCATCCGTGTGATCCAGACCGTCGCCGCGGATCAGGCTGTCAAAGTCGTACTGGAAGGCTACGGACCGCCCGGCGACCCATCCCTGAATGCATTGCAGATTACGCCGGATCCAGGCGTGATCGAGGTGAATATTCACCCGTCTACCAACTGGCGTGATCTCGTTTGCACCGTGGAAACGCTTTATGAGCAGGCGCGATTGACGCGACTCGGCACCGAGAAGTTCATGCACGACGGTCGCCATACCGGAACCGGCGGCGGCAATCACGTGACCATCGGCGGCCCAACGCCGGCCGACAGTCCGATGCTGCGGCGCCCCGATTTACTGCGCAGTTTTCTTACGTACTGGCAGCAGCACCCCGGCTTGTCATATTTTTTCTCGGGTGCGTTCATCGGCCCGACAAGTCAGGCGCCGCGTGTCGATGAAGGCCGTGACGACGCCCTGTACGAGCTTGAGATCGCGCTGGCGCAAATTCCCGACAGCGAGGAGGTGCGGCCCATGTGGCTCACCGATCGCTTGCTCCGCCATATTCTGGTGGATCTCACCGGCAACACGCACCGCGCGGAATTCTGTATCGACAAGCTCTATTCGCCCGATACCGAAAGCGGCCGTCAGGGCCTGGTGGAATTTCGGGCCTTCGAGATGCCGCCGCACGCACGCATGAGCCTGGTGCAGATGTTGCTCATACGCACCCTGGCGGTGTGGTTTTGGAAAAACCCGTACAAGGGCGATCTGGTGCGCTGGGGCACCGCGCTTCACGACCGTTTTATGCTGCCGCATTTTGTGTGGCGCGATATGGAGGATGTCGCCAGGGACCTCAAGAACAACGGCTACCCGTTTTCCACGGCATGGCTGCTGCCTTTCTTCGAATTCCGTTTCCCGGCGTTTGGCGCCGTGACCGTGCGCGATATCACCCTTGAGTTGCGGGCCGCAATCGAGCCGTGGCATGTGCTCGGCGAGGAAGTGACCCGCTCCGGCACGTCGAGGTACGTGGACTCGTCCATCGAACGCCTGCAGGTGAAGGTCCAGGGATTGGTCGACGGTCGCCATATCCTCATGTGCAACGGTCATCGGGTTCCGCTGCATCCCACCGGTACGTACGGCGAATATGTTCACGGCGTGCGTTACCGTGCATGGCAGCCGCCATCGTGTCTGCATCCCACGATTCCCGTCCATTCACCGCTGGTATTCGATATCGTCGACACCTGGAACGGCCGGTCGCTGGGCGGCTGCACCTACCACGTCACGCATTCGGGTGGGCGTCACTACGAAGAGGCGCCGGTCAACGCGTTCGAAGCGGAAGCACGCAGGATCGCGAGATTTTGGGACATGGGGCATACGCCGGGGACTATTATCGCGGCGCAGCAATCGGCGCGGCGCGGGCTTTTCGAACCGGTCACGGAGGGGCATGCCGCCGTGACGCTGCCGGCGGACGAACCCATAAATGAAGATTATCCACTCACGCTCGACCTTCGGCGATTGTAGCCCGACGATTAGGTTGCCGGACCATGATTCATACCGCCAATGAACCCGTGACGAGTGACGTGTCCTATCCTTTAGGGAATGGATACGACGAGTTCTGCACAAAATCACACGGTATTCGCGAGCACTGGCGTCCGTTCGCACGACGTTTTCAGGATATGAACGTCGCCGACTTGAAGCGGTTGACCGCCGAGTCTCGACGGCTGGCGCGCGAAGACGGCATTACCTACCACGTGCATGGGGATACCGGCAGACCCTTCCGGCGCTGGACACTCGATGTTGTCCCGCTGATTCTCGATCAGCAGGATTGGTGTCGCATAGAGGCCGGACTCGTGCAGCGCGCGACACTGCTGGACCTGATGCTGGCCGATATTTACGGGCCGCGCAGGCTCATAACCGACGGCATCGTACCGCCGGAGCTGATTTACAGTCCCGGCGGTTTCGTGCGTCAATGCGATCAGGTGCGGATTCCGGGCTGCCATCAGCTCATGTTGTATTCCGCCGATCTGGCGCGCGGCAGCGATGGTACATTTTGGGTCACGCGCGACCGCACCCAGGCGACTGCCGGCTTCGCATATGTGCTGGAGAATCGCAATATCATGTCGCGCCTGTTGCCCGATTTGTTACGGGAATCCGGCGTTCGGCCGCTGACGAATTTTTACAATTCTCTGCGGCAGAAGCTCGATCGCATCTCGCCTCGTCCCGGCATGGGATCGCGCATTGCCGTACTCACGCCGGGGCAGCATGATCCCGCCTATTTCGAGAGCGCGTATCTTGCCACCCATCTGGGCTACACCATGGTGCAGGGCGGCGACCTTACGGTGCGCGACGGCAAGGTCTGGCTCAAATCGATTGACGGCCTGCGTCTCGTCGATATCATTCTCCGTCGCGTCGCCGACCGGCTCTGCGATCCGTTGGAACTGCGTCCGGAATCGCAGCTCGGCGTGGCCGGCCTGCTGGAGGCCTCGCGACTGAACAACGTAACCATTGTCAATCCATTGGGCAGTTGCGTCCTCGAAAACCCCGGGCTTATGGCGTTTCTGCCCTCGATCTGCCGCTATTTCCTCAATGAAGACCTGCAGCTGCCGTCGGCGGCGACCTGGTGGTGCGGACAGCCGAAGGAACGGGACTATGTGCTGGCGAATCTCGATAAGCTGGTGATCAAACCGGCGTATCGCCGTCCCGGTCTGCGCACCGTTGTCGGCAGCGCTGCCGGACCGAAAGAGCGCCAGACGCTACGGGAGGACATCCTGGCGCGGCCGTACCTGTACGTGGCGCAGGAGAAAATCGCATTATCAACGACGCCGACACTTGTCAACCAGCGGCTGCAACCGAGGCACAGCATTCTGAGAACGTTTCTCCTGGCAGACGACGACGGCTACGAGGCATTGCCCGGTGGATTGGCTCGCAGCGCCTCTACCGCCGACGAGGTTGTGATTGCCTATGACAACGGCGGTCTCACCAGGGACACCTGGGTGTTGGGAATCGAACAGGACGATACCGTTCATTTGCGACTGCCGCCGACCGAGGTAGGCGACAACGTCGCTTACGAACACGTTCCCGCCAGCCGCGCTGCGGCAAATTTATTCTGGGTGGGCCGGCTCGCCGAGCGCGCGGAAACTACTGCACGACTCCTGCGGGTGGTGCGGGAGCGCAGCAACGCCGTCGTCGGCGATGAAGATGCACCGGCCAACGACTTCCTGAAGATCCTGCTGAAGCCGTTGTCTCCGCCGCCTCCCGATGGCACCGCCGATGCGGATGCCGGTGATTCCGGCGCGGCGATCGAGTCGGAGATACGGTCGTGTATATCGGATCCAAACCGCGACGACAGCCTCGTTGCGGTGTTGAGCGGATTTATTGACGCCGCGTACGCGGTTCGGGACCGCTGGTCCATGGACTCCTGGCGTATCCTCAACAATCTCAAGGTATTTTCCGAGGCGATGGCGACGTCGGCAGACGATCCTGCCGACACGGTTCCGTTCGAACTCGATCGGTTGATCAGCGAACTTGTTGCGTTTACGGGCTTAAATATGGAAAACACAACCCGGGATCTTGGCTGGACCATGCTGGATATCGGCAGGCGAATTGAACGCGGCATGGCGCTCATCCGGTTGATCAAGACAACGCTGGTGCCGACATACGACAGTCATACCGAATACATGGTATTCGAATCGGTGCTGGCGGCAACGGAATCTCTTATAACCTACCGACGTCGCTGTCGATCGCATCTGGCGCTGCAGCCGATATTGGAGTTGCTGCTGCTCGACGAGACCAATCCACGCTCACTCGTTTACCAGTTTATGAGGCTGTCCGACCACACAGGAAAGCTGCCGCGCCCGCGCCGTTCGTATCGGCTCGACGCCGACGAGCGGCTGATCATGCGGGCACTGACGAAACTGCGACTCGTGAACCCACCCGTGCTCACACGGACCGATGATGAGTTGCGCTACCATGATCGATTGAACACTGCCATGAAGCAGCTTCTGACATTGCTAGAACGCAATGCCGACGCCATCAATCGCCGATATTTTCTTCACGTCGCTGAAGCGCGACAGTTGGTTCCAGTGACCATGGATCTTGATCAATGAAGTATCGTATTCGACATCGGACCACGTACGCCTACAGCAAGAGCGTCGAACTCAGCTATAACGAAGCGAAATTCACGCCGCGCGATTGGCCGGAACAGCGTTGCCACCGCTGCACGGTCACCATCGAACCCGCCCCCGACAGCCGGCGTGAGCGGCTCGATTACTATGGCAATACCGTTTGTTACTTCGAAATCCTCGAGCCGCACGACAGCATGGAGGTCTTTGTCGACAGCGAGGTAAGCGTAGACCCACTACGCAACCTGACGGACTTGTTCGCCGACCACCGTTGTGACATCGTTCGCGATCAATTGCTGTGCGCGGTAGACCCGCAAGCCCTTGATGCCCGTCAGTTCATTCTCGACTCGCCGCTGGTCACCGTAGGGCCGGTATTGCGGGAGTATGCCCGAACGTCCTTTGCCGGTGACCGACCGTTTCGCGATGCGGTCTGCGATCTCAACCAGCGCATCTTCGAGGACTTTACCTTCGCACCAGAAAGCACCACCGTAGCCACGCCGCTGGACGAGGTGATGCGCAAGCGCAAAGGCGTGTGCCAGGATTTCGCCCACATAGCAGTCGGCTGCCTGCGATCGGTCGGCTTTGCCGCACGGTACGTCAGCGGCTACATCGAAACGCAGCCGCCGCCGGGTACGGAACGCCTGGTCGGCGCCGATGCATCGCACGCCTGGTGCTCCGTTTTCCTTCCCGGAACGGGTTGGTTCGACATCGATCCGACGAACAAGATGATTCCCGACGGCCGGCATATTACGGTCGCGTGGGGACGCGATTACTCCGACGTAACGCCGTTGAAAGGCGTTATCTACGGCGGCGGCAAGCACAAATTGTCGGTTGCGGTCGACGTCGAGCCGCTCTAGGATTTCACTTACTCACATTCTTGGTCTGGATCTGGCCGTCCGTCCGGCGATACGATTTGTGTTCGGTCGTCGCGGCCGCCGATCCTCCAGGACCGCGTCGAAATCCGGGATCGCTGCGCCTTGGCGCATAAAACACACACGTCTACTATGCGTGTCGGCCTGCGGAGAGTATGCGATAGATCTTTTCGGCGGCATCGCCGTTGCCGTAGAACGCCGGACGGTTCTGGGGCGGCGGAAGCTGTAGTACGCGTCGAATCTCCGCGGCGACGACAGCTCCGCCTGACGGCGACACGAGATGGTTCCAACCGGCATCGACCAGCTCTACCCATTCGGTTTCGTCCCGCAGTGTTACACACGGCGTACCGTGAACGTACGCCTCCTTCTGGACACCGCCTGAATCTGTTACCACCAGTCGCGCGTGCTTCTCCAGCACGACCATGTCGCGATAGCCGGCCGGCGCGGTCAGCACAAGATCGTCATGAACCGTATCGAGCAACTGCAGTGCAGTCAGTGCCATACGCGTCCGAGGATGCAGCGGCAGCACCACCGGAACGTCCGCTGCGACTGCGAGCAGACCCTCTACGCAGGCGCGAAGCCGATGTTCAGCATCTGTATTCTCGGCGCGATGGATGGTGGCCAGAATGTACGCATCTGGAGCAACGCCGAGGTTTTCCAATACAGCGAGATCGCTGCCTGCACGCGCATCAATAGCCTTGGCAACATCCACCATCACGTCGCCGACGAGGTGAACACCGGCACCGCTGATGCCTTCCTTCTCTAGATTCGTTGCTGCCTGTTGCGTCGGTACAAAAAGGCTGGTCGAAAGGTGGTCGGTCAGCACCCGGTTAATCTCTTCGGGCATGGTGCGGTTGTACGAGCGCAGCCCGGCTTCGACGTGTGCCACGGGAATGTTGAGCTTGGCGGCAGCAAGGCCGCCGGCAAGCGTCGAGTTGGTGTCGCCATAGACCAGTACCCAGTCCGGTTTCTGTTCGAACAGGACTGACTCGATCGCTTCGAGCATGCGCCCGGTCATGTCCGCATGGCTTCCTGAGCCGATAGCAAGATTGTAGTCCGGACGCGGCAATGACAGTTCATCAAAGAAGATCTGGGACATGGCCTCATCGTAATGTTGCCCGGTATGCACCAGCACCTCATCGATGCCGGAGTTCGGCTGGCGAAAGCGTTGGGAAACCATCATGGCCTTCACGAACTGTGGGCGCGCACCGATGACGGATAGAATTCTCATGATGTATTAGGCGCGTGAATAGAAGGTCCGGAACTGCTCGACCACATATGCGATCTGCGTCGGCGTCAACTCCGGATAGATCGGTATGGCCACGGTTTCTCGCGCAGCAGCCTCTGCGTGGGGGAAGGCGCCGTTCCTGTAATCGAGATACGCGAAACACGCCTGAAGATGAAAGGGTACAGGATAATAGATCTCCGAGGCGACGCCGTGGGCGGAAAGAAAGTCACGCAACGCATCGCGACGGGTAACGCGCAGGATAAACTGATTGTATATGTGAAAATGTGAGACACCTGATTCCTGGTACACCGCGGTTGGCAGGATAACGTGCTCACCTGTCACTGATGCCGCCTCGAAGCCGTCGCGGTACAAGGCCGCATTCTGCTGTCGCTTGCGGGTCCAGTTATCGAGATGCCTCTGTTTCACGAGCAGGAGCGCCGCCTGCAATTCGTCGATACGAAAATTGCCGCCGATGATCTGGTGGTAATATTTTGGTTTGCTGCCGTGCACCCTCAGTATGCGCACCTTCTCCGCATGGTCCGCGTCGTTGGTCACCACCATACCCGCGTCGCCGATGGCGCCAAGATTCTTGCTGGGAAAGAAACTGAAACAACCGGAGGTCCCCATCGAACCCGCTCGGCGTCCGTCGCGGTACTCGCTTCCGATCGCCTGCGCGGCATCTTCGATAACCGGAATACCGTGCCGTTCTGCGATGGCCAGCAATGGCGCCATGTCGGCGCATTGTCCGTAGAGGTGTACGGCTATGATCGCCCGGGTCCGCGGTGTTACCACGGCTGCGGCATGGTCGGGATCGATGTTATACGTAACAGGATCGATGTCGGCAAAGACCGGGCGCGCGCCAAGTCTGGCGATGACCCCGGCGGTGGCGAAGAACGAGTAGGGCGTGGTGACAACCTCATCGCCGGGCCCGATGCCCAATGCCATCAGCGCGATTAATAATGCGTCCGTACCGGACGACACCCCGACCCCGTGGCTGCATTGGCTGTACGCTGCGATCGCCTCTTCCAGTTCGGTGACCGCCGGACCAAGAATGAAGCGATTGGAGTCAATCACCTCCGTCGCGGCAGCAAGCAGGTCACCGCGAATCTCGCGGTGATGAGCGGCCAGATCGAGCATGGGTATCGTCATGATGTTGCCTCCTCGGCCTCGTCTTCGTCCCGCGTTACGATGCCGTCGTTCAGGTGATAGCAGCCGCAGCTCGCGCAAGCGGCGGCGCCGGCGTCGTCGAAAGCCAGTACCTCCCCGCAACGGCAGCGCCAGCCGTTGCACCGTCCCGGCACCCCAAGCACGAGCGCATAGTCCGGCACGTCGCGCGTCACCACGGCGCCGGCGCCGACAAACGCAAAACGCCCGACGGTGACCCCGCATACAATCGTGCAGTTGGCGCCGAGGCTGGCGCCTGTGCGAATCCGTGTGGGCCGGAGTTCGTCCATACGACTGATGCCGCTGCGAGGGTTGACGACGTTGGTGAACACCATCGAAGGTCCGCAGAAGACATGGTCCTCGAGCGTTACGCCCTCGTACACGCAAACATTGTTCTGTATTTTTACACCCGCGCCAACTGTGGCTCGCGGACCGATCACGACATTTTGGCCGATATTGCAGTCTCTCCCGATTCTGGATCCTGTCATGACATGCGATACATGCCATATCTTTGTGCCCGTTGCGATCACCACACCTTCGTCGATAAACGCGGATTCATGGGCGAAATAGGAGGGTTTCCCCGTGGCAGCGCGATCTTTGCCGGCGAATTCGCCTCCATTGTCTGAGTGCGTCTCTCCTGCTATCGAAGCCTGGCAGCGTTCCAGTACATCCAACACCCGCAGACCTTCGTCGCCATCCGTACGGGGGCGCTGCCGGGTTTGTATGCAGTCAAGGAAGTGCTCGCACTCCGCACGTAACGGCTCGCTAGTGTCAATCGGAACGCAGATCGCGTCGGACTTGTTCACGACCGGTACCTGATTGCGCCAGTCAATCGAATGCGAATACAGTTTTAGCTTGTCATTGATACCGGCGGTATCGTCAAACACAGCCATTTGCCGATCACCGACTACGACCAGCTTCTGCTCTTTGTACGGATGCAGCCAGGACACGAAGATATGCGCCCGCACACCGCTGGGAAAGGTTAGCAGGCTCACGGTGACATCGGCTATTTTCTCGTGGAGATAGTTGCCGCCCTGGCTCTCGGTAGACGTCGGCATCTCGTTCAACAACCCGAGAATCACAGAAATATCATGCGGCGCAAATGACCACAGAATGTTCTCTTCGCGGCGGATCTTACCCATGTTCAAACGGTTCGAGTACACGTACTGAATTCGCCCCAGCTCACCAGCATCGACAAGTGCTTTGAGCTTGAGTATTGCAGGATGGTACCACAACAAGTGGCCCACCATCAGAATACGGTTGCGTTTCGCGGCGAGCGCGACCAGCTTGCGCCCGTTCTCGACCGACAGGCACAGGGGCTTTTCGACAATGACGTCCTTGTCCGCGGTGAGTGCGTCATGCACCATCTGATAGTGCGTCTCCGCCGGTGTCGACAGCGCGATGCCGTCAATGTCGGGATCGTCGAGCACATTGCAGTATTGCGTGATCTGCTGCGCGTCGCCGCATTCCTCGGAAATTGCTGCAAGCGATTCGGCGTTGCTGTCGCACACAACCGCCAATGCACCAAGCTCACGGTAGTTCCGAACCAGATTCCGCCCCCAGTATCCGGCACCGACCACGGCGATGCGAGGCTGCGTTTTCGATGATGGTGTCTTCATAGTTCTCCGTAACTCAGTTAGATGAGGTGCGATATGTAGCCGCAGCAGAGGTTGTATGAATGAATCAGGCTAAAACGCCGGCATGGGGCGATCGGGCTTGTTCGGGGTCTTTGGTATACCGGTACGGAACAATGACCATTTTAGCGCGACCGGCGTAATAAGTGTGGTCACAATAACCATAATTACAATAGCGGAGAAAACCGAATCGGTCACCACACCAAGACCTTTTCCAACACTGGCGAAAATCAGTCCGACCTCGCCTCGCGGTACCATGCCGATTCCGACCGACAGGCGGTCCACGTTCTTGCCGGCGACAAGGCCGCATACGATCTTGCCAATGATGGCGACCACAGTAAACGCGATGGCCATGCCGAACGTGCCAGGCAGAAGAAATGTGCCGAGATTCACCTGCATTCCCATGAGTACGAAGAACACCGGCGCGAAAAGCGCTTCAAGCGGACCAACGATCTCTTCTACCGTACGTTTGTCGTGGTGGTCAGCGAAGTGGCTTTCTTCCAGGATCAGGCCGGCGGCGAAGGCGCCGACAATTGCGGCAAGTCCGATCTGATTCGCCATCCACGAGGTCACGAAGGCGAGTACCAGCGGAAACAGCAGTTTGAAATTGGCTCGGTCCAGGCGGCTGGCGACTGGAATGTTCCAGCGCACAAATTTCTCGCCGAACTTGATAATGCCGCCGAGAAGAAGTGTACTCAACACGCACAGTCGAATGATCTCGGAGAAGTGCAGGCCACCACTGACGACAATGCCCACGACCAGCGCCAGTATGATCAGGCCCAGAATGTCGTCGATCACCGCCGCACCGAGGATTATCTTTGCCTCCGGCGTCTGCAGGCGTTTCAGATCCTTGAACACCCGCGCGGTGATGCCTACACTTGTGGCGCATAGTGTCGCACCGATAAAAAGATCGGCGGATGTCGGTGCATCAGGAAGCATCGACATGCTTATACCGACGCCGCACAGAAACGGCACCACCACGCCGACGATTGCCACGAGTAGCGCGCGCGGCCCGACCTTGAGCATCTCGTCGACACTGGTCTCGAGACCGACCATAAATAACAACAGAATCACGCCGTGATTCGAAAACAACCATAACGCAAACACCATGATCGCCTGCTGCGATGCGCCGTGACCGCTGAGGATCGTCACCACGCGATGTCCGGCCTGGCCCGGTTCAAGCTGCAGCGGCGAAAACACCGTAGCCGCGGCCTCCCGCATGGCCAGCCCCGAATCCAGGACAACGGTAAACAACTCGGCGGCATCAGTCAGATGCATTACGAGCACGAACAGGGGAATCTTCAGCATATACCCGATATTGCCGATAATCACACCGATAATCAGTTCGCCGAGGACGGATGGTTGGTTGAGCTTCTCGGCGGACCAGCGGCCGATCATCGCGACGAGCACGATCAGTGCGATCTCCAGCAGGATCAGGGCGAACGGGTCGGTATGTCCGCCGCCATTTCCGTGCGCTTCAGGCGCGGCGGCCTCTGCATGGTGCTCATGAGCGTGACCGGCACCGCCGTTCGCGTCATTGTCAGCTGAAAATTCTGCCGGTGTCGGCGCCGTGGTGACAGACTCACCGCTTGCGGGTGATTGCGGGAGCGGGTTGAGATCCGACGCCGCGTCGACCCCCAGCAACACGGCGCACACGACAGCAGCGATAACAACTATAAGTTTACGGTTTGGGATCATGGTTCGCAGTGACCGGGTTAATCGGGCAACTCTCGGTCTTGCGTATCGTGATGCGGTATCGGAGTTTTCGGGATCGGAATCAGATTCGGGAGCGGGCAGACGGTCGCGCTATGTACCAGATTACGTCGAAACCCGGCGAGATTCGAGCGTGTCGGTTTTGGTGGCGTTGAAAAAACAATAAGTATAGCATGCGGCTGGCTGGATGAAAATCGTATGGCTGTAAACAATTCGGGAATTGGAAAATCGCCTGGATTCGGTCAGAAGGGTTTGATTCCGATCGTTCTCGTCATATTTTTAGCTCACAATCAGACTCTCGGCCACACAAGCGGGTGTAGCTCAATGGTAGAGCCCCAGCCTTCCAAGCTGGTCATGTGGGTTCGATCCCCATCACCCGCTCCATTCTTTCGCCGCACCACAGCGTCGCCATCAAAGCAAAAAATGGATGTTTCACCGTCATTTCTCTCTATGGATGTTTGTATAGATTTCAGGTTAATGGGGTAGAATTACCGGTACGACGAATTTGGGTGACGGCGAGTGGCATCACGTAGCGGTTGTATTCGACGATGACGGCACACCCGATGTCACCGACGCCCGGCTTTTCGTGCGATCATGAGTTCGACGGAAAGATTGACGAAGTCGCTTTATTTTTCCGCGCTTTGAGAGATTCAGAGATTCGAGCCATATTCAATGGGGCTGCCGTAATCCATCCATATCGGGGACGTCCCGCAAGCACGTCATCGGTCACAGAATTTGTGGATCCCGCGGCCTTACGGGCCGATAGACCAGCGCCTCGGCCGCAGCATTTCGGCAATACGAGCTTACTATCAACGCCCTGGACGTAAGCGATCGGCATGGATGTAGCCATACCTCGCCGAGTTCGCATTTGTTCATCCGTTGGCATGTATCCGCCACGACGTGTTTTCTCGTTGTGCAACTCGCTCCCAAATGATCGGGTCTTTCTCGCTGTATCAGGCTGCACGGCTACATAGTCGCGTTAACGTATGTGCTGGCGACGTGTCACGGCATCGGTTTTTTCAGCCGAGTACAGCGGCCGCGATCGTCTCACCCGTCCGGTACACCTGGTTAGCAAATTAAATTGGGAATGTAAGGTGAGCAAATCACGCGTGACACTGCGACATGTCTTTGCGACCATAATCTGGCCGCGTCGGAATATCCTGTTTGTCGGTCTGGTCTTGATTGTGATCAATCGCCTCTCCGGGCTGGTACTGCCGGGGTCGAGTAAGTATCTCATGGACGATGTGGTGGCCAATAGCGACGTGGCGATGTTGAAGGTTCTGATTGTGGTCGTTGCGGCGGCGATCGCGGTGCAGTCGATCACATCCTATCTCCTTACACGAATACTGAGCGTCGAGGCACAGCGAGTAATCGCCGGATTGCGGTCGCGGATCAACGCACATGTGCTGCGGCTACCGGTCGGCTATTTCGATGATAATCCAACCGGTGCACTGGTTTCACGCATCATGTCTGATGTCGATGGCGTCCGCAACCTCATTGGCACGGGGCTGGTGCAATTATTCGGCGGAATCCTGGCATCCTTCATATGTCTCGTCTTGCTCATTCGCATCAGCCCGCTGATGACGCTGTATGTGGTTTTTCCGATTACTGTCTTTGGTCTGATCATGCTGAAGGCGTACGGCTACATCCGCCCGATCTTCCGGGAGCGACGCAAGATCACAGCCGAGGTCTCCGGCCGACTCACCGAGACCCTGAACGGCATTCGCGTCATCAAGGGGTTCAGCGCCGAGGCACAGGAGATCGGCGTCTTCGATGCCGGTGTATACCGTCTGTTTGACAACGTGCGGCAAAGCCTCACCGCGACCAGCCTGGTCACGAGTCTGACAACGTTCCTGCTGGGAACGGCCACTGCCGGCGTGATGGCGATCGGTGGATACATGATCATCAGCGACCAATTGACTGTCGGCGAGTTTCTGTCGTTCACCTTGTACCTTGGATTTCTGATTGCACCGATCGTGCAGATGAGCAGCATCGGGACGCAACTCACCGAGGCGTTTGCCGGCCTTGACCGCACTGAAGAACTCATGAATCTGGCGACTGAAGATAGTGATGTGGGCCGCGACATTGATATTGACGCGATCAGCGGCGCGGTTGAATTTCGCAATGTGACCTTTGCATACGGTGATGGAGACGACGTTATTTCGAGTATCGCCTTCGAGGCTCCTGCCGGTTCCGTAACCGCGTTGGTGGGTACCTCGGGATCGGGGAAATCCACCATCGCCAGCCTCGCCGCGTCGTTTCTCACACCGACATCGGGAACGATTCTGGTAGACGGCTATGACCTTTCCCGGGTCACCCTGGAGAGTTACCGCAGCCGCCTTGGCGTCGTTCTGCAGGACGATTTTTTGTTCGAGGGATCGATCCGCGAGAATATCTTGTTTTCCAGGCCGGACGCATCGGAGGAAGAATTACGCGATGCCGTCACTGCAGCACGAATAAGGGAGTTTTCGGATCGGTTTGCCGACGGGCTTGATACCGTGGTCGGCGAGCGCGGCGTGAAGCTTTCCGGCGGCCAACGGCAGCGCATTTCCATCGCGCGCGCGATCCTCGCCGACCCGAGGATTCTGATACTTGATGAGGCTACGTCCAACCTTGATACCGAAAGCGAAGTGCTCATTCAGGAGAGCTTGACCGAGTTGATGCGGGGCCGGACAACGCTGGTTATCGCCCACCGCCTGAGCACGATTCGCAAGGCAGACCAGATCTTGGTCATTGAGCACGGTCGGATCGCGGAACGTGGGACACATGCGGCCCTGATCGAGGCGCAGGGGCGCTACCACGAGCTGTACACCTACCAGGCGCGTATCTGACAAGCCGGGTTGTGCGGCGTATGACGGATGAGGCTTCAGGCGAAACTTTGTCGAGAATACAATCCGATCATGATATAGTGAATCGAATAAAATCTAATACCGACAGACTGCAAAGTCCGGCCAAGCGGCCGGATCCTACATCAATAACTGACGGGACATACTGACATGGCAAACAACATAGAGCGTATCTTATTGGCGTTGGATTTTGATGAACAAAGCGTGTTCCCAATGGAAAAAGCCCGCCACCTCGCAAAGCAGGTCGATGCCGAGTTGACGGTTCTTCATGTGATCGAAGACCTGCGGGATTATCCGTTTCTTCATCTCTCTGCGTCGGATACGGCGGTTATGAGTTGCTCCCGGCAAATGGACGACTATGCCGAGATTCTGAATAAAATGGGCGTGACCGTGAAGCATACATCGGTTCGGGAAGGCAAACCCGTTGACAGTATACTGGATACCGCCGACACCATGCAGGTCGATTTGATCCTGCTCGGCGCGAGACGCAAAAAGCTCCTGGAACGGATGCTGGGCACGACGGCCGAAAGGGTGATCAAGAACGCGAACCAGCCCGTGTGGGTTGTGCATCCCGAAGACGCGACTCAGCCTGTACAGACGATTGTCTGCGCCACGGACTTCACGCCAGGTTCCGCCGAGACGCTCAAGACCGCTTTGCAGCTTACGCGGACGCTGCATGCTAAACTCGAGATTCTCCATGTCTTCGGACATGAAACAGTCACAGGAGATGAATGTAGTTTGGACGATATGGAGCAGCATCTTGATCGCACTGCGTCCGACCGCAATGTCGTCCCCGAGTCCGGGAGCATGGAAGCTTACCTGCGAGATTTCGATCTATCCGGCGTCGATTATAGCTATATTATTCGGCACGGAGCTGTTTCCGATGAAATATCGAATGTCGTAAAAATAACCGACTGTGACTTGCTTGTGATGGGGGTAATCACCACGTCGAGGATCATTCGGTTTCTGGGGCGTGGTACGCTCGACAAGCTGCTCCGGCGCTTACCGTGCTCTATTGTCACCGTGCGGCATGGCCGGAAAGGCGAAGATTAACCGCGTTTTCCGTTGTAAGCATTCGGCCCCTTACCGCCGGTTCACTTGCATCCTGAATCGAGTGATTAAGTTGCGAATCTCGGCCGGGTTAAACGGCTTTGTCAAATAGCCGTCCATTCCGGCATTGATACACGCTTCGCGCGTGCCCTTAATGGCAGTCGCCGTCAGAGCGATGATGGGAATGCCGCCGTCCGAATTGCAAGGTTTGTTGTCGCGGACATGAGACTCATCGGTGGATTCACGGAGACTGTGTTCCCAAGCCCGAATCTTTTGCGTCGATCCAAGGCCGTCCAAAACCGGCATCTGTATGTCCATCAGTACAAGATCGTAGACGTTTGATTTGACTTTTTCGACGGCTTTCAGGCCGTTTTCGGCAATATCGATGCGATGGCCGGCTTTCTGCAATATTCCCTTGAGAAGTTTTTGATTAAACGGGTTGTCCTCGGCGACCAGAATCGTCATGTCGCCAGGTGCTACGGCCGCATCATCGGCGTGGTCACCGCGGCTGGTTGAGCCATATTCGCCGGGACCATCGGAAGCCGTACTTTCGGTGTGTTTTCTCAACGTGAGCGTCAAGACGAACTCAGAGCCGATGCCATACGTGCTGGTCACCCGAAGGTCGCCACCCATGATCGCCGCAAGTTTTCTGCTGAGCGGCAGCCCAAGTCCCGTCCCGCCGTATTTTCTCGTTGTCGACGATTCCGCCTGCTCGAATGCATCGAAGATTTTCTCTAGCGCATGTTCGGGAATACCGATCCCGGTATCGCGCACGTGGAACGACACGACCGTATGCGCACCTTCCAGGGACAACGTTGGCAATGTATTGCCCTCGTCCCTTGCACGAACCTCAGAAACTGTCAAGGCGACCTCCCCGCGGTCAGTAAACTTCACGGCGTTGCTGAGCAAATTGAGCAGAATTTGCCTAATTCTCACGGGGTCGCCGATGACGCGCGGATCAAGAACGTTGACCACAGCGTTCAGAGCTATCGGTTTGTCACCAACTCTGACCGCCAGCAACGAAATGGTGTCCTGTATCAGCTTATTCAGATCAAAAGACACGTTCTCAAGTTCAATCTTCCCCGCCTCGACTTTGGAAAGATCCAGAATATCGTCGATCAGCACCAGGAGCAACTGGGCGCTTGAGCGAATGGCGTCGAGGTATTCCTGCTGCTCGGCATTCAGATCGCTTTCCCACAACAAGTCGGCAAAGCCGATGATTCCGTTCATTGGCGTGCGAATCTCATGGCTCATATTTGCCAGAAAGTCACTCTTTGCCTGATTCGCGATCTCCGCTTCCTTCATCGCGCGCGACAACGACTCTGTCCTCATCGCCACCCGCTTCTCCAGCGAAACATTCACGTGTTGCAACTCTTCATGACTCCGAACAAGGTTATCCTGAAATTTTCTTTTCTCCGCTGTCTCCTTTCGGAGGCGCTCCGCCATCGTATTGAAGGCCTCTTCCAGAAGCTTGATTTCATTTCTGCCCGACGTCCGGACATTCACGTCACAGTCGTGCGGACTGTCGATTTTGAACTGCCGTGTCGCCGATGTCAAAATGGCAAGCGGTCGACTTAACAACCTGCGGCTGACAATCAAGAAGATAACCCATATCGCAGCTGTCTTGATTACCGCATTGAGAAGGACGAAAATAAAGCCCAGCTTAACGCGTTCGAAAACGATGGTGTTGCTGGAAAAAAGTTTCGCGGTCCCGACCTGGACCGGCTTGCCCGCATAAGTATAGTGAATTGGAAATTCGTAATTGAAGTGCCCGACGAATCGGCTTTCCATCGCCGATGTTGTAACGAGCGGCATTGATTCAACATGACTTTGGGGATCGGTGCGGTTACCGGAGGCGCCGATAACTTTCGAATTTTCCGAGTGTTCAACGATGACCCCTGCGATGATCGGAACCTGGACCATGCCTTGCACGATTTCCTCGATCCGTGCTGCGTCCAGATCCCATAATGCTGCGGCAAGCTGCGGACCAAATATCGTCTCATACGAGGTGATTTCGGTATAAACGCTGCGTTTGGTATTGCGATATTCTAACAGCATATGTGCCAGCGTCACGGAAATGGCAATCACCAGGTACCAGGCGAAGACCACTCGCAACATCCGGGCGGCAATCGAATCCTTTAAGGGTGTCGCTTCAATCGAATTCATGGTGACGAATCTTATGTGGCCTACTGCACATTGAGCCGCGTGAGGCGTTATTTCTTACAGCTTTCCGGAGGCCAGTTTGACCAAGTATTCCGGTTGTCGGAAAGCCATTTTTCGGCGGCGGCATCATAACTGAGTCGGTCCACGTCAACCAAAGCGGCCATCCGGGCAAAATGCGCATTGTCGAGGTCCATATTCTTCAACATTTGAAAGGCGCACGGCCAGTTGCTTTCGACTCCTTTCCAAGCCGCCTTTTTTAACCAGCCGTTCTTGGGATTTCCGCAGTCATAAGCAAACTCGGGATTAACGCCCCACTCTGGTTTGGTTTCACAGTCCGGATGATAATCAGGAAATTCGATAAACTTCCCGTCGTAAACGGCTTCCACCCAATTTGGCGTCCAGTTGAACAACACGATCGGCCGCTTTTCCTTGATTGCCTTTTCCAGTTCAACCCACAGTGCGTTTCCGTCTTTGGCTGCAATCGCCGTTAGCTCCAACCCCAACGCACGGATCCGTGCGGCATCCGGTTTCTCCCAGGGGCCTGCAAGATACCGGCCGCGAGGCGCGGTTTCGGGAACTGCGAATATGTCGGCACAAGCCTTTAACGCTCGCCAGTCCGGTAATCCCGGGCATTGCTCTTCCACGTACGACGGGTACCACCACTCTTCTCTCGTGGTGGCGCTGTATGAGCCCAGGTCCACGATACCGCCGCCGCTCACCATGCGACCGAATACCTGCGACATGGTGCCTTCCCACACTTCGACCTGAACATGCAATATGCCTCGCACCATTGCCCCCCATTGCTCGTCGACCTTGACATCGGCATACGCAACCTCGTAGCCCATGTCTTCGAGAATGTGACCGACAACTTTGGTGAGAACGATCTGACTGGTCCAATCATTCAGAATCAGCTTGATTGGTTCATCGGTTTCAAGTAGACCCGACGCCAATGTTTGCGATTCGCAAAGCATGACCAAGACCAAAACAATCCATACCGGGTGTTTCCGGAATCCTGCTTTTGACATGAGATTGCCTTTCCTTGTCGACCAATGGGTTTATTTGCGACCGCCAACAGCATATTGCGGCCATTCTGCCTGTACATCCGTGATGCACACATCGGAAATACGGCCTCGTTTCACCTACTTTCGGGCCCTCTTTCTACGGCGACGATTGGCGGGGCGAACAGTCTTGGATGTAGCGCCATCAGGGGCTGCCGGTACCTCAATACTTACCGGTGTCACCTCGGTAGACGCTGAATTGTTGAACCGGTTTTTGATACTGGTGTACAGCCAGAAAAGTGCTGCAACCGCCATCAAATAGGCGTATGGTCGTGCGGGAAGGGCGTATCGCGGGTGTGGCATCAATACCGTCAGCACGCCCACGTTATAAAAAAAGACCATTGCAGGTAGCGCAACCAGGTGCCATTTTCCACAGATTGACCGCCTGTACATTCTTGTCAACAGCAGAATCGGAGCAAGTAAAGTAAACGCAAACAGCGGCCAGTGTAAGTGTTTCATGGTTTGATGTATCGTTCGAAGCAACAGATCGGACTCGAACCCTCGCTTCTTGAGCGCATAAATATAAACGTCGCCCAGGAGATACACGTTGTCCCATCGCCACCTGAAAAACATCTTACCGCCAAGATACCACTTGAGGTAAGACGCTGGATCGTTCAAAACACGCTCTTTAAGAGTCCTCAATCCGTAGGACCGGTCAGAAAGCATACGATCAAACTTGCTGTCGTCCCTCCACGCATGAAAATGTCCTTTTCTTGTTTTTTCCCAATCTTTCGTCATGAATCCCGGATAACTGCCGGCAAGCATAAATTTCCACGTATTTGACGCCGAGACATATGTGCCCCGATCCTCTTTTTGAGGAGACTGTAGATCGTCTCCGGCCGGCGACTCTCTATCGGACGTTTTCGGGTTGCTACCGGTGGCGACCGGCGGTTGCTCCGTGGCAAAATTTTTCACAAAGTAATGGCCTGCACCGGAAATGAGAACGTAGCCGATGGCCAGGGCCACGACATGTCTTAGCCAGATAGATTTTTTTTGAAATGCCAACGTTCTATGATCGAAGAATAAAATCGCCGCGAGAAAGGGCACGATCAAGATATTCAAGGCCCTGGTTTCGGCGGAATAGCCCAATAGAATTGCTGCTAAAATCGACAACGGATACCAGTTGTTTTTCCACGACAAGCTCAACACGTATACCCCGGCGAGGGTCAAGAATGTAAAGAGAGTTTCAGTGAGGACGTAAAACTCATATGCGATTAAATGCGGACTCAAAGCAGTCAGGACGGCCGCGAATACAGCCCACGGACGCGGCAGGCATTGGCTTGCCAGCAGGAACGTAAGAACGACGGTTAGCGAACCGATAATCGCTTGTGCCGTTTTTACACGTGTGAAGAAGGCATTGTTGCTTGCGCTTGTGCGGATAAAGGGCGTGAGAAATATCGGGTAGCCGGGGCTGAGATCGGTCCGTGTGGTCGGCGCAGTCTTGTTATCTGGAGAGAGGTCGAGAGAGTAGGCGGAAAAATTTGCAAGATTGAACGCGCAGATGAAATACTTCCTTGCGTCGCCGGTAAGGTCCGTGGCAATTTCGGACTCACTCTGGTAATGCAGTCGCACACATAGAGCGAATACAAACAGCATCACAGACGCTATGAACGGCACTCCAAACTGTTGGTAAAATTTTTTTGCGGAAAAGGTCATTGAAAATTGCCCGTTTGAAGGGTGCGTACCTTGGCGCACGGCGGTGAACGCTGTCCGTCGAATCTGGCGTGTCTATATCGGCAGCACAGTCATCTGGTGTGATGATTCCATACCTGAAAACGACTCACATATACGAATGATTCGCGCGGGCTTCCTTCACGCTAAGTCGGCCGGGTGAAACGGTCGAGGAAATTCCTTTTAGAAAATGCAGGTAATAGGGATCAATGCCGTGGCTGTGTTTGTTCCGCGCTGACAGTAGACCGCGAGACCAGTAGATATAGACTTGGCAACATACAGTATCAAGGGGTTTCCGGATTATTACTTCTTCGTCGCTGGGCGCGCAATTTCGCCGTCGCGTACCAAAGCCTCGTTGGCGGCTCGCCGACAGAATGCAGAGCGACCATGAATTGAGATGGTGGTGGCAGAGGGGTGGCAGGACCGCGATCCGCGGGTAATTTAACTTAGTTCCGGCGATAGACATCGCTGTCCGGCGAAGCAACGATTAGCCAATCCACACAACGGAATCACAGCCCCATGAGGCTCCTACTGGTTGAAGACGACGACCGTGTTGCGAGTTACCTTATAAAGGGACTGGAACAGGCCGGCTACGTCCTGGTGTACTGTCGAGATGGCTTGGAAGGGTTACAGGTCGCGTCGACCGAGTCATTCGCCGCCGCGATTGTCGATGTGAGCATGCCGCGGCTGGACGGGCTGGAGATGGTGTCGGAACTACGGCGCCGCAACGTCCTGACGCCGGTGCTCATACTCAGTGCGCGAGCGTCGGTAGACGATCGTGTCCGCGGCCTGCAGGAAGGCGGCGACGATTATCTTACCAAACCCTTCGCGTACTCCGAGTTGCTGGCGCGCGTACAGGCATTGATCCGGCGGCACAGCAGGGAATCGACACCAACAACATTGAAGCTGGCGGATCTGTCTCTGGATCTGTTGACGCGAAAGGTCTATCGCGCCGGGCAGCATGTCGATCTGCAGCCGCGCGAATTCGCGTTGCTCGAATATCTCTTGCGGAATCGCGGGCGGGTCGTTACGAAAACAATGATCATGGAACATGTCTGGGAGTACAATTTCGATCCCCGGACTAACGTCGTCGAGGCGCGCATTTACAAGCTCCGCGGCAAGATCGATCGCCCTTTCGACAAGCCACTCATACATACCATGCGCGGTGTCGGCTACGTCATGGAAGAACGCTGAAAACACACGGAATCCCGCGATGCTCCGAATCTTGAATTTTACCGATTCCGGTTATAGACGCTGTCGCCGTCGGCTCGGATTGATCGGCAGCGCCGTTTTTCTTCTTGTTCCTGCCGTCGCGTGGTGCCAATGCCCGGGCGCATTGGTGGACGGCGCCGCCACCGGCAAGTGGGGATCCGATACCCGTGCGAGCGTAACCTGGAGTTACGTCGAAGCGTCTTACACCGAAATCGAGCCCGGAAATATCTCCGTGACCGTGTTTCCAATCGTTGACGGCCAGAACAACTTCCCCGCCGACGTGGTAGTCGACGGCACAATCACGGAAAAGGGCGCGCGCCGGCTCGTTCGGGATGCTTTTGACACCTGGGCTGATGTCGCCGATCTCACGTTTGTCTTTGTTGATGAAATGGGGACGGATCCCTTCGGAGATCCGATTGATCCGCTTTCTGTCGATATCCGTATCGGCGCCCACGATGGTTTCGTGGGGATGACACTCGGCCATGGCTTCACGCCGGGCAGCTCGCCGCTCGCAGGCGATGTGCACATGAATCGCGACCGGGTATGGGAGCGCGACCAGCTTTTGTCCTCGGTCCTGCACGAGATTGGTCATGCTCTGGGCCTGTTGCATATCGTCGACGACGGCACGGACGATGTCGTTATGTACGCATTGCTCCCGGCGTCGCGACCTGCTTTCCCGTCTTTCAAAGACGCCGCCTATATCCAGGCGATATACGGGCCGCCGGTGCCGGCGATTACGGGTGTCACCGGAGCCGCTGGTGCCCAGCAGCTCGAATGGTATTATCCCAGGAACCCCACCGATGCGATGAACCCTGTGGCGTTGTATACTGCCACTATCGCCGTGTCAGCGCCAAACGTGACGGTGACAGCGGATCCGGTTGCCAACAAACATGCCCTAACCGGCTTCGATATCGAAGCGGTCGCCATGACGGTTCGTGATGTTCTGGACGATGCCGACGGCGGCGGGGATGCCGTCTTAGATGCCGGAGCGGATGACGACGGCAATGGCATCGGCTGGCGGGTTGATGTCGACACGCGCGAGGCCGGGACGGACAACGCGTTTCAGATCGATATAGGTGACACGTTTGACATGTTCTTCTCGCCTACGTACGCGCTTCGCAGCGTCGCCGACCGCCTTTTTACGGCAACCGCATCAAGTCAGCTGCGATTACAGCGTAGTCTGAAATTGTCCGGTACTCAGAGTATTGAATACCAGATCGTTGATGAGCAGGGACATGTATTGATGACGTATCTGGAGAAAGGAGCTACGCTCTCAGGTCCCCTGTTACGGCAATACGCTGACGCGCCGGATGAAGGTCTCTCCGGTGGCGTCTCATTCGACGCAGCGACCGACGAATTGGTATTCGATCTGAGTAGCCTGAGCGATACACGCATTAATGTGCAATTCACCTTCAACAATGGTGGTGCGTTCTTCACTGACCAGAACGGAATACCCATCGAAGATGCCTTCCTGGACAATGTCACGCTCAGCACGGTCCGAACCGAAGCACCGGAAGGTTTCAGCGAATTTGACTTTTCCGTGTCGCCGGCCGCGTCGTCGATTGATGTGAGTACGGAACCATCCGGGTTCCGCGCCTACCGGATGCGCGGTACGTTTGCCTGCGACGGCGAGACGCTCGGATTATTTTCGCGTACGGCCGAGGTCTTCCTGACAGCGGGTTCTCCGGATTTGCGCGGCGCCGCATTGGACGTTGAACCCGATCACGTCGTCACCGGCGCTATCACCGTCACGTTCACGGTCGAGAATGCCGGCTCTGCCGGTGCCGGCGCATTCCAGGTCGCCATTGTGGTATCGGACGACGCGATTCTCGGTAACGGTGATGACTCGGAACTCACCGTGGTCGACTTCGACATGGGTTTGGGCGCGGGCAGCTCAATCGAGACCGAGGTTCCACTATCATTGGATCGCATGGCGTTATTCGCTCGTGCGATCACGGAAGATCCACCTCAGTCGAGCGGCGCTCCGGTGTCGACCAGCGTGGATTATATCGGTATCATCGTGGATAAAACAGACCAGGCGGCGGAATCTGACGAGAGCAATAACGCCAATGTTGGACAAGGCTTCGATAGCGATGATATCACATTCTTCCCTTGGGATGTGAACCCTGTCGACGGCAGCGTCACGCCGACGGATGCCATGTTCGTGATCAATCGACTCGGCACAACACCCGTCGGCGTTATCTCCGGCGACCTCGATGCCAACGGGGAAATCACCCCGACCGATGCCATTTCCGTGATCAACCGTATCGGCTACACAATCAATCCCGGTGTCGATGAGACGGCGCCGAAGAAATAATTCATTTCGTCCGAACCCCGCAATCCTTCAATCCACCAATCCCTTCCTGAGATATTTGTACGACACGATCAGCATCTTTTCGATCTTATCCCAATCGGCATTCTGACCGCCGTGATCCCGAATATCGGCCGCTTTCGCTCGCAGCGCTCCTGCCTTGCGCGTCCATGTATTCGAAACACCGTATATGACCGCATAGCTGTCGGCGATGTACTTGCCAACCTTTCCCGGAGTATTAGCGCCCGGCGTACGTCGGGCAACCCACCATTTCAGCTCGGCAGCGGCGGCCTTCTCGGGTGACCATTCGGCGCCGATTTCGTCGTGTATCCGGCGGTATGCGGCAATCAGTTTCGGGAGCACCTGCTCCTTGTATTTTCCCGTTGAACCCAGGAACAGCATACTTGCCTCCGCCAGATCGGCCGAGACCAGATCGGCCGCTTCCGGCGACAGTTTGAATTGTGCCTGGAGCAAATCGAAGAGACCAACGGCGAGTTGCTGGTGCGACCGAGCGTAATATGCTTGCCACAATGCCGCCTCGGCGCTTCCAATGGTTTCCGGATTAAACACAACGGTAGCCGCCTGTGGCTCGGCCGCTTTCGCGGCGACGGTCATGCCGGAAGCAAGACAGACAATTAGAACGACGTTCCACATGATTACCTCCTTTATTATTTTGCGCCGGGCGCCGACTTCGTTGCCGGAGCGTCGTCATAATGTGATTGCGCCGCGTTCGCGATTCCACGCAGCATCCCGGTAAAAACGATAGCGTGCAACGGCGTTACCAGATACCAGTACACCAACCCGCTCAGGCCCTGCGGATCGAACATGGCCGTCTGGATGATTCGTGAGCCCTCCTCACACGGCTGAATCTCGAATTCCAGCCACGCGCGGCCCCACACCTGCATTTCAGCACGCAAACGCAGCAACCGGTCGACCTCGTAACGCTCTACCCGCCAGCAGTCGATCACGTCGCCGACGCGAAGCCGCTCCGGATCACAGCGGCCCCGGCGCATCCCGACGCCGCCCACAATCAGGTCCAGAAAGCCGCGAAGTTTCCACAGAAAAGTTGCGTAGTACCAGCCGTTTGCGCCGCCGATGCGGCGGATTGGCGCAAACGCCGCGACCGGCGGCACAGCTACCACCGCGTCCCGCCGGTCCAGCAGCCGATTTCCCAGGCGTGTCGATGTCGAGTGTCCGTGTGCGCCGGTTGATGACACCGCATCGGACCAACGCGACGCCGCGAATACTTGATCTTCGTTTCGCAGCGCCATGGCAATCGCTTCACGTAACCCGCACGGGGTTACCGCAAAAGCGTCAGTCGCACGGCTATCCGTTACAATGGTTGAATGTCGAATACTTTCCACAAGCTTCCGGCCGATGCGCGCGAAAACGGGTGTGACGAGGCCAAGCCAGAGACTGGACAGATACGGTGTGAGAACGGGAACCGGAAGCATGATTCGCCTGAGACCGCGCTGGCGGGCGTATTCTTTCATGATTTCCTGATACGACGCGACGTCGCTGCCGCCGATTTCGAATATCTCACTTTGGTCTCCATCCCGGTCGACGGCGACCAACAGGTATGCAAGCACGTCGTTGATCGCCACCGGTTGCGCCGGGAGAGAAACCCACTTCGGCGTGACCATGATCGGTAGCCGTTCGACCAGGGCGCGCACCAGTTCGAACGACAAGCTGCCTGAGCCGATAATGATCGAAGCACGAAATTCAATGACCTGGACGCCGGTCAACTTGAGCAGGTTCCCGACTTCATGACGACTTTTCAGATGTGGGGAGAGTGCCTGCTTGTCGTCGCCGAGACCACCAAGGTATATGATGCGCCTGACACGTGCGAACGCGGCGGCGGCCGCAGTATTCTCGGCGGCCGTACGGTCGGCGTCGATGAAGTTCTTGCCGCCCATCGAGTGAACCAGATAAATGATCGTGTCGATGCCGGCAAACGCCCTGTCCAGCGATGCTCGATCGAGGACATCGCCGGCGGCTACATCCACAACGGGTTCGACACGTTCTCTTAACATCTCCGGATGCCTGGTGAGGCATCGCACGTGGTGGCCTGCTGCAAGGAGTTGCGGCAGCAGGCGACCGCCTACGTAACCGGTCGCGCCCGTCAGCAGAATGGATCGGTCGGTCTTCATGGGCTGCATCCAATTTTGATTTCGATCTCGAACGGCTCAATCATTTCTGAGAATCAAACTGTTGTACAGCGGCCGACCACAGGCTCGCTGCACCAATGACAATCCGGCCGGAGATTTAAGGCTAAACACCGCAGAAATCCGGATCGCGTCAAATGTTGGCAGACTAAATGCTATAACCCAGTCGTTAAAAGAAGAACTGGAGGACAACTATCATGAAAGTCAGGAAGGAAGATCTAAAGAAGTGGTTAAAAGACGTAAAGGAATCAAATTATTTCATCGAACAGAGCCAAGGTAATCTCCTGATTTGGTTGTACAAATCAGTAGACTGCAAGCGGCTGCGGACCTTTCCTTTTTCCTTCAAGGAAATAAACAAGCTCGGCGAGTTTCCGGCGAAGTATCTCGTGACGCACAAAAAGAAAGTCGACGAAGCGCCCTACTGGGAGCAGTTTCAGGGCTAGGAACGCAAGGCCGACGTTCTCATCCGAACATGCATCGGTTCAATACCGCGTCATTTTGCTATCCACGACCCGCGCCCAGGCGTCTATCCCGCCTGATAGATTCTTCAACGTCGAAAATCCCTGAGTCCATAGATACTGAATGGCCTGCTGTGATCGCATGCCGTGGTGACAGTACACCACAATCTCGTTCGCGCGATATTCAGCGATCTCGTTCAGTCGCCCAGGCAATTCCCGGAGCGGTATTAGGTGCGCATGGTCCAGGTGGACGATTTCAAATTCCGCCGGCTCGCGAACGTCAAGAATCAAGCCGGAAAAGGTGCCCGCCTTGATACGGGCGTGCATCTCCTTCGGGCCGACTTCACCGTTGTTGTCCTCATGTTTTTCCATAGTGGCCTCAGTGTTCCGATTGGCATCCATACGCGAGGAAAAAAGCGTACTACTGAATACTGAACAACGTAGCGTGGTTCCGTAGTCGTCGCCAGTCACACACACCAGACGCATCGTTGAAGCGCCGCCCCAGCCGAGCCGGTTGCACCGTCGTAAGTGGTGAGGCGGCGGCCGGCTTGCAGCGCACCTTACTCGCGGTTCTTCGGCAGTGGAAGCGTAATGATAAACGTTGTACCGCTCTTGCCGTCACTCTCTATGTGAATCGCGCCGTTATGTTCCTCTATGATTTCGCGTGTGATCTGCAGACCCAGACCGTGACCTGTATACTCTTTGAGCCCGTCAGCTGCCGTGAATATATTCTCCTGTTTCTCTTCCGACATGCCTGGACCATTGTCTTCAACGGCGATTTGCAGTTTGTCTTCCAATGCCCTGCAGCAAATAGTAATGATGCCGTTCTTTTGCAATACCTTCACAGCGTTTGAAATGAGGTTTAAAATCACGCGGCGGATTCTATCCGTGTCGACCGCAATACGACCCCCATATGCATTGGTTATCGTCAACGTGATGTCCTTGCTTTCGCAGAGCAGTTCGAGGTCCGGCCGGACATCTGCAAGGAATTCGTTCAAGACGATCGACTCCTTCACCAGTTTTGCCGGCACGCCGTGGATGAGATCGATCACCTCGTGTATCATTACATTGATGCGTTCGGCTTGCGCGCAGATTGTGCGTGCATGACGATGAGCGCCTTCCACTGACGACGGCGTGTAGGGACTCGCGATGTCGCCGGCCGCCAGGATAATGACGCCGAGCGGCGACGCAATATCGTGTATGATCCGGGCGGTAGCCCGGCTGAAAAGGGCCTCATGCTCGAGTTTCAAGAGCTTGTTCTGGCGTTGCTGATAAGCCAGTTGGATCTTCACCGGGAGTATTTTCCATCCGTCCGCCACCTTGTCGACGAACGACAGCGATCCCAATTCCATGGCATTGATTATGTTGGGTTTATCGCCGTACGCCGTCAACATCACAACCTCGATATCCGGGGTGTTGTCGCGGATGTGTTTGAGCACATGAAATCCGGCCTCTCGATCTCTGCCGTACGGATTCGGCATATCGAGGTCAAGCACCGCGACATCGTATGCGCCGGGTCCGGCAGGTCCTCCGTTGTTTATCAGATCAATTGCACCGTCGACGTCCGTAGCCGTGGTTACGTCGTATATACAATCTTTCTCGGTTCGCAAGTACTCTGATGTCGTTTCGACATCTTCATCGTCTACAATCAATACCCGGATCGCCTGGTCAATCATGATTGCCCTCCTTTGATTTCCGATGAAAATGGTATGGCGATGCGGAATTGTGCGCCACAACCGTGTTCTCCCGGTCCATCCTCGACAAGCTCCCCGCCCATGGCGCGGACAAATTTCCGTGCTATCGCCAGTCCGAGGCCGAAATGCCCTTCTCGAGCGTCGCCCTTCTTGTACGGGTCGAAGATTGACTCTTTCCTGTTCGGAGGAACACCGGGGCCGTCATCACTTATCGTGATCAGCACATAATCATTGTTCATGGATCGAACTGGCGCTGTGTCCTTCGCGTAAGGCCCTGTAATGGCAATATATATCGAGCCGCCATCCTCCACGTGCGATGCTGCATTGTCGATGATCTCCTCGATAACCGACAGAAACATCTTTGGGTCCATTCTGAGGAACTGCGGTGTGTTGTCATCACAAGTCGTTATCACCGTGATAATCGGATTTTCACTGGCAGCGGAGAGATTCACTGCCTCGCTGATGATCGGGAGTGGGTCCACGCGCTCGAAGCACGGCTCTGGGGGCTTCGAGAATTTCAAGAACTCAACCGTAATGTCGGAGATGCGCCGGACGTGACCGGCCATCTTGGTGAGATGCCGCTCGAAATCGCTGCAGGCATCGTCGGCGTCTTTCGCCTTACGTCGGCAGAGTTCAATCAATCCTTGTAGTGAGAACGCGGGATTTTTCAGGCGGTGAGCGATTGTTGCCGCGATTGTGCCCCACGTCTGTGCCTCGATTCTAAGGCGTTTCTCCATCGCCTTGTGTTTGTCCAGCACGGTAAACGCTAACGACGCGATCAAATTCAGTACATTTTGCGACTCAAGATTAAACGCGTCATATGTGCTGGATTCGGCATTCAGCACGCCAATGGTGTAGCCGTCGCCTTTAATGGGAACAGCCATTTCCGATTTCACCGACGGGTCCATCTCGAGGTATTCGATATCGTTTGCCGTGTCGCCTGATGCCTGCGGATTGCCGGTGCGATACGCCCGTGTAATGATGCTGCGTTCCTCTATGGGCAATAACTCCGGCGGCGAGCCGGAGAGCGTCGAGGCGCACCCGCGAAGATGCAACGCGTCGCTTCCTGGTTCAGACAAATACAGACTGACGTGATCACATTTCAGCAGCAGCTTGGTCCACGTAACAATCTTGTGGAGAAGCTGCTTCAGGTTCTCCTGCCCGCTAACCTCGATCGCGAATTCGTAGAGGTCCCGTGTAATACGCAACTCATCCTTCTTCAGCTCCAGTGTATTGCGATGGTCCTCCTGTTCTTTCATCGCCAGCAGACGATCCATGATAATACCGGACAAATGAGCACCTTCGTTCAATACACGCAGCATGAAGTCTTCTTTCTTCCGCGGTTCGAAAAAATAGAGTGCGAAGCTGCCAATTACTTCGCCGGCGTCTGAATGGATCGGCTGCGACCAGCAGGATCGAATTCCGAGTCCCAATGCAACTTCTCGGACCTTCAAATGGCAATCTTCATCCTCGAAATCTTCTACGAACTCTTGTCGTCCATAAAAAATAGCATTCGTGCAGGTCGCGATTCCCGGACCGACATCGACACACTTGAGTTTCGTGTAGGCGTCCTGATTTAATTTCGTACCGGCATCAAAAATCGTTATCGATGGACATTCCTTGCTTCCCTCCATCACTTTTGCATCCACATGCGACGGTATCGCGAACTCAGGCAGTTGTTTCCATAGTTCGTCTTTGATCATCACCGCTGCGGCGAAATCCTGGTCCAGGTCGCGGTCTACGTGCAGCAGCACGTTGAACGTCTCCAACGGATTTGCGCGGCGGGCCAGGAGCTCAAGTACTTTGCTGCGCCAGCTGCCTATCAAATTCTGCTCCCTGAGTTCCTGTTCGGCGAATTTCCGATCGGATATGTCTTGAATGATACCCAGAGAGCCTCGGTGGCGACCGTGGTCATCGAACACCTGAACCGCACAATCGGACAGCCAGCGATTACTGCCATCTCGACATTTTACGCGTACATCCGTCTGCCATTCCTTGATCTGTTTCAACCGTGCCAGGCGCTCGGCCTCATCGCGAGTGAGGCCTTTGATCTCGCCGCGATGTACGGATTCCTGTATGATCTCATGCCAGCGTTTTTTCGAGAACTCGTATGCCGGATACCCGGTGATGTCTTCAATGTTATTTCCGACGAAACGATAATCATCGATAGCGTTGTCCAATTCGTAGGGCACGGCGCCCGCTTGAGCAATGGCACGGCGGTAGACGCGTTCGCGGTACTGAAGTCGGCGAAAGAGTTTAACATTGCGAACAGCCACGCAAAGCACCAGCACGCCAATAGCCGCCAGAGAGCATACGGTCAATGTCAGGTTTTCTGATAGGCCCGGGGCTGGACCGGCATACGGCAGCACAACTTCGATGATGCCGCCCACATCTCCTGCTACCCAATCGGCTTTTGGCGAGTCGGGGCGGTTGTTGTGGCAATTAACACAACTCTCGCGCATGACATCCGCCACGGCAAAGCGAATGTTCGTACCGCGCCCTACCGGCTCGAATTCATAATAAGGAGTATCCGGATCGGCCAGTATCTCGCGCCAGGCGCGTTCTGCGAACGCATCCGGAAGCGCAGACATGTGATCGCGGGTGGGGAAAGGATAAGGGCTGTAAAGGTTTGTCTTGACGTTAATCTCTTTACCTATCTCCGATGTCAGCGTAGCGGGTAATGGAATCGCATTATCGACGTCCTTGTGCTGGTGCGTGACCGTTACGTCATGGCCGTCCAGTTTCGACAACACCTCATTCGTATAGAGCGTGCGGAATGCCGAGACCGCGTCGGTGTAAAGCTTGACATTGTCAACGACGTTCTGCCTGGCGGCAGTCATCAATTCGTGTTCGTTGTGAACCGCCTTCAGCAATAACCCCGTGATGAGCAAAAATGCTGCCGTTGTCGAAACAACAGGATTCACTATGATTTTTCCGAGCTGTTGGAGCATGTCATCGTCGCTTTCAAGTTCACGAAACAGATACGTCAATTTCATACAAATTCCCCCGGTTTCCACAACCTGACATGACGGCACCGCGCCAGATCGAATGGGCGCCTCGCATCCACTCTGGTTCCGTTGACCTGTGTACGCGGAACCAATCCGTCAGGTCCATAAATTCGCAACGTTGCAACTATCATCAGCATTTCGCTTGCCAACATCACAGAGCACCCTTCAACTGGCCATCTCTCGTGGCTCGACAGGCAGGATCGCGCGTTGCATTTCGATTGGGTAAGGCTTTCGCGCCGCAGTGTAACGGTATACCGTATGCGTGACCAGCGCAAAAAATGCGCAGCTCCAAGCCAAACTGCGAAATTTATGCGTAGCAGGTAGTCAATTTACTGCCAATCGAATCCGGGGCAGGAGGTCAGGTCGATTCGCCGTTAGACCTATACTTGGCCAGGCGCATTTGCAAGGAGCGCAAGGAGATGCCAAGCTGCCTTGCGGTGTGGGTGCGATTTCCACTATTTTCCGACAGCCGATCGAGAATTGCTACTTTCTCGATCTCGGCGAGCGTTTTCGGCGTGTCGCCCGAATCCAATGACGCAAGGACATGTGGCGTCAGGTCGTCGGGCTGTATCTCGTCACCGGCTGCGATAATGAGCGCCCGTTCCAGCTCGTTGCGCAATGCCCGGATATTGCCCGGCCAGTCGTGTCGGACGAGGCGGTCGCGTGTAGCCGGGGACAGCGTCTTCGGCCGGTTCTGATGTACTCGGCCCATCTCGTTCTGCAGACGTTGCAGGAGCATATCGATCAGTTGGGGAATATCTTCCCGGCGCTCGCGCAGCGGCGGAATTGGAATCGGAAACGCATTTAGGCGGTGGAAGAGGTCTTCGCGGAACCGTCCGTTCTTCACCGCTTCCTGCAAGCACGTGTTGGTCGCTGCAATCACGCGAGTATCGATATGGATCTGTCGTGCACTGCCGACACGGACAATGCTGTGATCCTCCAGAACGCGCAGCAATGCCGGCTGCGTGTCAATTGTCATCTCACCAATTTCATCGAGAAAGATGGTTCCTCCATGTGCCAACTCGAATAGACCAAGTTTGCGTTTTACCGCGCCGGTGAACGCACCGGCCTCATGGCCGAATAGTGCAGATTCCAGCAACGTCGCCGGAAGTGCCGCGCAATTCACCGGCACGAATGGGCGCTCCCGCCGCGAACTGCGGCTGTGAATGTAGCGGGCCATTACTTCTTTGCCCACGCCCGTTTCACCGGTAAGCAAGACTGTTGTATCCCGCGTCGCCACGCGATCCGCCAGGTGAATCACGCGACGCGACGCATCGCTGTGTGCAACCGGATCTACGGCCGGGCCACATTGGCCCATATCGGTCAATCGTAGACGCCGTTCCTTCCGCAGGTCTCGTTGCGAAATCACGGCGTTGACAGTAAATAGCAGCTCATCAGGATTGAGACGATTCTTTATCAGGTAATCAGCCGCGCCTGCCTTCAACGCCTCAAATCCCAATTGAAACGAGTTCAGCCCTGTCAGCAGCAAGACGGGAATTTCCTGCGCATGGGATTGTAGCCAGCGGGTCAACTCCAATCCTGTTAATCCCGGCATAACCTGGTCTGTGATGACGAGGTCGAAACTGTCTTTCTGCAGGCGTTTCTGAGCGTCATGTCCATCGTGTGCCACAGTCACCTGATAGTGCGGCGCGAGTATCCCGGTGAGCATGTCGCGCTGGTCAGAATCATCGTCAACGAGCAAGATGCGGATTTTCATATCATTCTTTCCTGATCATCATGGATTTACGTTGTCGCCGTGATCGATCCGTCTGTCCACGGCGACGTTAGATATGTAATGCGCAATCTCTCATAATGCCACCCCAGGTGCAGCCAACATGTGTCCAATCGGCATCGCCGCGAGTACATTGCAACGATCCCCATGGTATTTCACTCGAATCATCGGGAATGCGGTGTAATCTTATGCTCGTGATCCGATGACAACTTGCCGACTATCGGCAACAGCACAGGGAGACGCAAACGATGGCGATACCAAAACGATTCAGAAAATTCACTGCGGACTATCCCGATGTCGCGGACGCGTATGCGTCACTCGGCGACGCCGTGCATCAGGCCGGACCGCTGGACGACAAGACGCGCGCATTGATCAAGCTGGCCGTCTCGACCGGCGCGCGCCTCCAGGGGGCTGTGCATTCGCACACACGAAAAGCCCGTGCAGCCGGCGCGACGGCAGAGGAATTGCGCCACGTGGTAATGCTGTCGCTGCCGACGATTGGACTACCGTCTATGATGGCGGCACTCAGTTGGGTCGACGACATCCTTGAACCTGAGGACGATAATGCCTGATCATACCAGGAAAGACGGAGCGAAAACCGTGGCGGTCGAGTACTTCGCCATATTTCGTGAGCGTCGCGGCTGCTCTTCGGAGACGGTCACGACGCACGCTGCCACTGCTGCGGGATTATACGCGGAATTGGCGGGAAGCTATGCTTTCCCTGCATCGAGGGATCATATTCGTGTCGCGATCAATCAAGAGTTTAAGGCGTGGGATACGGTCCTGGCCAACGATGACACCGTGGTCTTCATTCCGCCGGTGGCGGGAGGATAATCATGTTTCGTCTGTCCCCAAAGCCGTTCTCAATTAAGCCATTGCGTTACGATTTCCTCGATTCTGCAGCCGGTGCCTTTGCCACGTTCGAAGGCTGGGTACGCGAGACCAACGACGGCCGCGCGGTCGTTCGACTCGAGTACGAGGCGTATCCGGAAATGTCGGTCCGCGAAGGCAGCCGGATTCTCGACGAAACCCGCAAAGGCTTTGACATCATTCGGTGTGTCTGCGTGCATCGTACGGGCACTCTCGAGCTTGGCGATATCGCTGTGTGGATCGGTGTATGTGCCGCGCACCGCGGGCCGGCGTTTGATGCGTGCAGGCACATAATCGACGAGATCAAGTTGCTTGTGCCGATCTGGAAGAAGGAATACTATGCGGACGGTGATTCCGGGTGGGTTGGCCTCAATGGGCTGAGCTCCGGATCATGCTGATGCTGGCCCCGCTATTTTTTACGGTAGCGTTGGTGTATTCCATGGTCGGTTTCGGCGGCGGCTCATCCTACATTGCGCTGCTGGTCATTTTCGACACACCGTATGAGCTTATTCCGATTGTGGCGCTGATTTGCAATATTACCGTTGTCGCCGTTGGCAGCATGAACTTTATTCGCTCGCACCACGTGTGTTGGCCGTTGGTGTGGCCGTTTGTTGTTACGTCTGTTCCGGCGAGTTATGTCGGCGGGCAGATTCCCGCAGAAAAAACGACGTTCCTGCTGGTTCTTGGCGTCGTGTTGCTCATTGCGGGCTGCAGGATGATATGGTGCGCAGATGCGCAGCATACGGCTGCGGCGGCACTGCGACCTCTCGTGATTCGAATTTGGGGCCCAGTTATCGGTGTCTTGTTGGGCCTGGTATCCGGATTTGTAGGTATCGGCGGCGGTATCTTTCTCGCACCCATCATGCATGCGTTCGGCTGGGGTAAGCCGAAACAGATCGCGGCCACGGCGAGTCTGTTCATCCTCGCGAATTCGGTTGCCGGGCTGGGCGGCCAGCTGCAAAAACACGGCGTGGCCCCGGAGCTGCCGGCATTCGCGTTGCTGCCCGTCGCCGTGCTCGTCGGCGGTTATCTCGGCAGCGGCATCGGCTCACGTCGTTTGAATCAGCGGCATATTGTGAAAATAACCGGTGTGGTGGTGCTCGCCGCAGCGGTAAGAATCCTATACACGCTGATGGTAGAAAGCACTCGGACGTAGAACGCGAAACAAGGGGTTGGTTGATGAAGAATGCCAAACAAGATGACCAGGCTACTTGATCGGCCATTCTCCCTGAGAACACGACCATACCCCTACCTGGATAATTCATAATTCGATATTTATGTCCGTCTTCAATCCTGATCAAATGGTGTTGCACGTTTTCCCGAAACTTCCCTGAACGTGCCGATACGCGCATCAATGTTCTTGCGACGATCCCCCGCGCCCGACACGCTGCGGGGACAAGCGGTTGCAGGCGTCCTGATACTCGGCGGTGGTATTGACATTGGTCAACGCATCGGAATGGATTTGTTCAAGAATGCAGACAGGTTTATTCATCAACACTTTGCGCGGGCAACGGTAGCCAAGCGCAGCGAACTGCATGAAAGAAAGCACGCTCTTGGGCTCATACACGGCACATAGCGGCTCGGGCATTCCGTCGCTGGTACTGCGAAACGCGGTCGCCATCCGGTAGGCGCATCGGTTCCGGAGTAAGTGGGCGATCGTGGCATTGTCGACAAAGGGCAAGTCGCAGGCAAGCACGAGCCAGGCGGCATTCGGGTGTTCATGGAGCGCCGTGAGGATGCCGCCCATCGGGCCGAAATCGACATAGCGGTCGTGAAGTTGCGGCAGGCCCGAGTGTCCCGCTGCCTCAGCCTGATCCTGCCGATTCGAGATGTACACCTTCTCGCAGTGCGGGGTCAGTACGTCGAAGCAGTACTTGGCCTGAGATTTTCCATGAAACTGCAACGCCGCCTTGTCGCGTCGCATGCGGGTACTGCGCCCACCCGTCAGCACCAGTCCATGTATCGGGATGCGTAGTATGCGATTATTGAAAAACGCATCAATTGCCTGCCTTAGAGCGGCAATGTCATCGTTGCGCACGTACGGTGCATTCTGGTTCAGGAATCGCGGCCTCTCCCCGGTCTGGCCGCAGTACGTCACCAGCGGCTGACGTAACGCCTGCCCTGCGCCGTCGAGTTTGGTCGTATCGATACTGTCGACATGCACGATTTGCGGCAGCCCGCGTGTCGTGGCGCCGTCGTCATCCTCCACCAGTACGATATCTGCAGCCGAACAGGCGAATGGCGCGCCAAAGCGATCAGGGAGCGGTATGCAAAGGCCGGCGCGACCTCGTTGCGGCTGTACCGGACACATCATGTGTGGAGCCTCCGAATGTGTCGATCCGGACTGATATGGCGCCGTTGACGAGCCGGCTGTGGCGGCCGCACCAAGCGTCACGACCGCGATCGTGCGATCGCCGGAATACGCGGTCACAAGTGCATCAATCTGCCGTAAGCGCGTTGGTCTGTCGGCGCCGACAATCGCGATCTCGAAAGGGTTATAGCGGTACGCGACCGCGGGATGCGAAGCGTTGCGCGAGGTTGCTTCTCCACCGCCACATCCGTGTGACACCTCAGACATCGGTCGCTGTCGTCGTGGTGGTGTCATCGCCGAAATCCGACTTACCGCCGTATTTGGCGACGAGCCGAATGTCGCGAATGACGATGTCGTGGGACAACGCCTTGCACATGTCATATACCGTCAACGCGGCGACGGTGGCGCCTGTGAGCGCCTCCATCTCGACGCCGGTTTTGTAGTGGACAACCGTGCGGCATTGGATAACCGCCTCGTCGGCACCGTTGACGGCGATGGTAATCTTACAGTCTTCAAGCTGCAGCGGGTGGCAGAACGGGATTAATTCCGGCGTCTTCTTGCATGCCATGGTACCAGCGATAATCGCGGTCTGAAATACCGGTCCTTTGGGGCCGGCAATGTCGCCGTCGGCCAGATTTGCCATTACGGCGCCTGGTAGCCACACCCGCGCCTGCGCGACGGCGATGCGGCGCGAAACTGTCTTGCCGCTCACATCGACCATTGCAGGTCGGTTGTCGGCATCGAGATGTGAAAATCCGGCAGTGCTCATGGCCGTCAATATGCCATACCGCGGCCGGAACGACAAACCGGGATTTGGGCCAAATCAACCAGAGGCAGCTTGAAGCGGGACGGTCTGCCCGAATAGTACGGCAACGTGGGCATATTTGGCGGCGGTTCGCAATTCCGCGAGCGATGCCGCTTTCCTGCTTGAACCGGGGCATGGTATGAATCCTATTCTTCAAACCATTGGCGGTCTGGGGCATTTCCTGTTTGGAATGGCTGTGATGACGTCCGGCCTGCGAAAGCTTGCCGGCGACCGGTTGCATCGGTGGATCGGCCGCGTAACGCGCACACCGCTTTCCGGCGTGGTGACGGGCACGGTTGTCACTGCGCTGGTACAGTCGTCGAGCGCAACGACGGTCGCGGCTGTTGGTTTTGTCGGCGCCGGTTTGCTGACCTTTCCGCAGGCGCTGGGTGTCTTGTTTGGGGCCAACATAGGAACGACCGTGACAGGATGGGCGATCGCCCTTATCGGCTTCAAGCTCCAACTCGGGGCGGTCGCCTTGCCCCTGCTGTTCGTTGCGGCAGTCTTGTACTTGGCGAAGAGCCGCCGCCGGTGCAGAGGGGCCGGAAAGGCGTTGGCCGGATTCGCGTTGATCTTTCTCGGCATCGCTTACCTGCAGAGTGGCTTGACCGGCGCTCGCGATCTGATCGATCTATCCGCCTACGACGCGCGTGGTGTCGGAGGACGGCTTGTGCTGCTGCTGGTGGGCGTCATGATCACCCTCATCACGCAGTCGTCGAGCGCAACGGTTGCGGCGGCACTTACTGCGCTCAATACCGGTGTGTTTGACCTGCCTCAGGCAGCTGCAGCGATTATCGGCGCCGACATCGGGACGACGGCGACAGCCGGCCTGTCCACGATCGGCGGCAACACGGGATCGCGCCGAACGGGTTTCGCGCACGTGATCTATAACCTGATGACCGGTTGCGGCGCCTTTTTGGCCATGCCTGCTTTTCTTTGGGCGTGTCGCAGCATCAGTCCCAATACGGTCGCGTCGGCACCGGAATTCGTCGCCGTCGCGTTTCACACCACGTTCAACGTGATTGGCGTCGCGGTGGCACTGCCCTTCACGCATAGGTTTGCACGGTTGATCGAGCGAATTTTCCCGGAGCAGGAGGATGCGCTGGTTGCAGCTCTCGATGAAAGGCTTGTCGGTGATCCGGACGCAGCGGCGGATGCGCTCGAGTCATCCTGCCGGGCGACGCTGGCGGCGGGCTTGCGGGCATCCGCGGTACGGTTGTCCGGTGTTAGCGATACGTCTGCGATCGTGCTATTCTCTTCAATCTTGGACGCCTGCACGCAGGCGCGTGCGTTCGCCGTAAAAATTGGTGCAGTGACCGCTGGGAACGAGATCAATGCACACCGACTATTTGCTCTTATCCACCTTATCGATCATGGAGAGCGTCTGGTGCAGCGTGCCGGGACGTTCGATCGCTTCGACGAGCCGTTGGCGATGGGCCACCTACAGGATCAAGCTGCGACGATCGCCCTTGGCTTCACGTCGCTTGCGGACCAGATCGAGTCCGGCGCAACAATAGATGTATTGCTCACCTTGCAAACCGCGGCCCAGGAAGTTGACGAAATAATTCCGAAAATCCGGCGAGACTTAATCACCAGCGCGACGCGCGGAAGCGTGTCTGCGGAGGCTCTCGATCGGGCTCTCGACTCTGCGCGTTGGCTCCAGCGCATGACGCACCACGGCGCAAAGATCGCGGAGTACTCCACCAGACTGGAAAGGTAATACGCGATCGCCGGTCGCTCGCTCACTGCGCATCCCTATGGGCCATCATTTCTGCGAGGTCGGTGACGATGCGCATGGCTTCCTGGAGTGCGGCGTCAGCCTCGCGTCGTTCATGGCGGCGGAAGGTCTGTTTCCACGTTTTCTGGTTGCGCTCATATTCCTTGCGCGTTTCCAGATGCAGCGACAGGAGGCGCGGGCGTTTTTGGGCTTTGTAGGACGCAATGTCATCGACCAGCCGCCGATACTGCAGGTTTTCCGACACCCGTAGCTCCGATCGCCGCTGCAACGCGGGGATATATCGCCCGACGTCGACGATATTGAGTGTTGGCCGCGGGTCAACCGAATCCCAGAACAACGCATTGCGCAATCGCGACTCGCCGATGCTTCGTATGTCCCTCGGCGACGGCAATATGATATCCGGCGTCACTCCGTTGCGTTGAGTTGATGCACCGGTGACGCGGTAGAATTTGCTCACCGTCAGCTTGAGCGATCCCGGATCACGGTTCTTGAACAATGAACTCTTTCGCAGCTGTGGCTTAAGGCTACGGATGTGTTGTACCGTGCCTTTGCCGTGTGTCTTTTCGTCGCCGACGATGACGCCGCGGTGGTGGTCTTGAATCGCAGCGGCAAAGATCTCGCTGGCCGAGGCGCTGTAGCGGTTTAGCAGCACGGCCAGCGGACCGTCGTAGTGAATTTCCGGATCCATATCATTATGCACTTTGACCTGACCATGAACGTTTCGAACCTGAACGACGGGTCCCTCGCGAATGAATAATCCCGCCATCGCGACGGCGTCGGCCATGCTCCCGCCGTGATTCGACCGCAGGTCAATTACGACGCCAAGGGTGTCGGGCGTGACAGACTGTTGCAGTCGGTCCCTGATGTCGCGCGCGGAACTTTGAATTTTTCCGCTGCCTTTACGTCCGGACCTGCCGGTGTAAAACGACGGTAACGAGATAACCACAATTCGATCACGTGCCGCTGACTCGCCGTGTTCCGGGTTTATCTGTTGGTCCGTGGATTCGAATGCTGACATGTCAGCACTGGGCGTTGGCTCTGTCTCGCCGGCATTGGACGTGTCGGACGCGTCCGCCTCAGACGGAGTTGCCGGCGCCGGTGAAGCCGTCGTTGTCGGGGTATCGGCAACCGGGTTGTTCTTGTATTCCGCGGCTTTCGCCTGCCGTCCTTTGAGATCCACCGTATCTCTGATGATACCAATAATTTCAGGCTCGGCAGCCAAATCCTCGTCTGCGTCGATGACATACAGATTGATCCGGCTTCCCCTTGGGCCGCGAATATAGCTCACAATCTTTCGCAACGGCAGATTCGCCAGGTCCACGCGCTCGCCGTCTTCTTCTGCGACAGCAACGATGCGGTCGCCCCAGCGCAGCCTGCCGTCCCGTGCAGACGGTCCGCCGGGCAGCACGCGCACGACAGTTGGCGTTCCGTCGACCACTGTGAGCGCGGCGCCGATACCCTCGAGGGACAAGTTCATTGCGATATTAAAGTTGTCACGTGTCGTCGGGGACATATAGGACGAGTGCGGATCATAAACCCTGGCAAGCGACGACAAGTACATCTCCAGCACGTCCGCAGCCGTGTTTGTGCGGAGATCGCGCAGCTTGCGTTCGTACGATTGAAACACGGTCGCCGCCGCGCTGTCCGAATCGGCAGTCAGGCGGCTTACCAGTACATCGTTCTTGAATGCCAGACGCCATAATTCGCGGCTGTCCTCGGGCTCCTGGCACCACGATGCACCCGATCGGTTTGGCTGGTAGGATTCGTGCACTGTGAAATCAAGCGGATTGTCACGCTGTGACTGGATAAAGCTATGCCATTCACCTACCCGCGTTACCAGGGTGCGATACACGTCGAAGGCAAAGTCGATATCGCCTTCGAGGAGAAAGTCGTCGAGCACCCTGCGGAAACTGGAAAAGTACGCGATGTCTGCCTGGCGAAAGTAAAGGCGCTGCGGGTCGAGGGTACGAATATACTCGTCCAGCAGATTCGCGGAGATCTCGTCGTCAAGCATATACTGCATATAATGCTCGTGGGCGATAGTCCGCGCAGCGACCCGGGCGATCGTTGATTCCGCCGGCCCGGCAGTTGGTAATTCAAAGGCCCCGTCCGCCGCCTGCACGGTGGATATCGCGGCAACGACACCGAGACAGGTGCACATGATTGTCGCGCGCCGCGCAATGACGAGAATATGACTTGTGGAAAATATGCGCATGGTATCGTTTCCGACTGTGTCTCCGTTCGAATGGTTCCCGAGTACCGGTGATTCGACCATCTTCTTGAATTGCAGCACGTATAATACTATAGTTTTTACACCGTCGCGAAGGCAGACTGCATTCCCGAATTCCGTCGATGACAGGCCAGGCAGTGTGTCATCGTTGCCGCCTGCGGCACGTGGGCACAAATCAGTAATGCCGTCACCCGGTGCCGGTATTCACTGGCGCTCCGTCTAATTTGAAGAAGTACGATCTTTGGTGATGCCGATGAAGAACTGGTCATTCAGCCTCGCGATGCTCGTCGTTTATCTTGCGACCTTCCATCTCTGGATGCATCTGTCGCAGTCGTGGATTGTGGTGACGGGCGTGACCGTATCGTGGGTACTCTACATTGTCCTTCTGCGCATGAAGCGAAAAGGGTATTTCGTAAATGCGTTTGATTTCTTTGCGCACTTTACGGTCGTTCTCGACATCCTGCTCGAAGCCATTCTGAACCTGGTGCACGACCACTTCGGATTCTATTTGTGCGCCCTTGCCTTTTCGGCCGTAATCGGCGGCTATCGCTACAAGAAGCTGCGTGAAACACATGTGAGCTAACGCTCCGCGCGTTAGTCTTTGATATTCGCCTGTTTTCGGTTCCCCGCAGACTGGCTGACTCACTCTCGCGGTTGAATACCTGACCTGTCCAGTAAATTTTTTGTTGTAATACGCAGCAGAAATTTATACAATGGCTAATGTTCGGTAGATCACAGATGGACCATTGCGTTTCTTCTGCATGAACCATCCATGGTCATCTCGCAACGTATCTGGACGAGGGGGAATTATCATGATTTATCTGATCTACGCATGTATCGCCGCTGGATTGGTGTTGCTGCTCCGCGGCGTTCGCGATTATATCGATAGCAATCGTCATCGCGGGCGGAAACCCATAATTCTGGGCGGCGGCATATTTTTCGTATCGGCCTGGTGCGCCTTTGACATTCTCGTGGCGGTAATGTGCTTTCTGTCCGTCGGTATACCTGCGTTGGTGACTGTCGCCAAGAAAACCAAGGTGGTCTGGGCCCGCCCGGCAGCCGGTGCTCTGGCCATCATAGGGGTAATCGCTTCCATTGCCAATCTCGCGGTGAACGCGAGTCGTCCCGTGCATGCCGATATTGGGCCGACAGCGTTGGATCAGCAGATCGAGATTCAAGCCTGTGGCCAGGTACTCGGGGCCGAGCTGGAGCGCGTCGCGCGTACCGATGTCCTTGTGCTGGTGGACGCCAGTACAGATCGCGCGTTCGCGGATGATTTTGTTAAAGGTCTTACTGCCGGGATCGATTCAACGATGGTTTCGGTGATAACCGAGGAGGTGCGCGCGATTCCCATGGACCCGATGGATCGGTTCAATCAGGCGCGTGCCGCCGTGGGCGATAAGATTGATGTTCCGCTGGCGCTGCATCCGCAATGCAAATTGGTCGTAGCGATGGTGCCGATTCCAGCTGACTATTTCAATGCGTACATCGACCGTCTCGACGACGCGGATGATGTCGATACCGTCCTCGCGTCACTGCCGAAATTCGTTCTCGTACATTACCCTACAGCGAACGTTGAAGAACTGTTGAAGCGGGGCCTCGTTGTATCGCTCGTCGTCAACAATCCGACACCGGTAATCTATGATGAATCACGTGCGGCCGCAGCCGATATCGACGCCTTGTTCCAGGAAAAATACCTGATGGTCGATTCCGGTAATATATCGCAAATTCAGACCAAATTTCCGCAACTGTTTAACTAAATGTTCGAATGGTGAAACAACGCCAAAAACGAGGATCTCGACCATGTCTATATATAATATGAAAGGCACCGGCGTGCATCGATTACAGTGCCGTCGGTTTTCGCTGATTGAATTGCTCGTTGTTATCGCCATCATGTCCATGCTGGTATCGATGCTGATGCCGGCATTGGCGAAATCGCGGACCAAGGCGAAATACACGCGCTGGCAAGGTGTCCAGAACAACCTGAAAACCGACGGCGATGCTGCGGTCTTCTTCACGTTCGAGGAACTTGGTAAGCCAGTACTGACAAATCTGGCGCTCGGCAAAGTGCTGCAGGACGACGATAAGGTGGAGTACTACAGCGGGGTCATTGGCGGCGCCACGTGGGTGGAGGATGGTGGCCGGTGGCCGGGTAAACCGACGCTGTCATTCAGCGGCTTCGGTCTGAAAGAGATAGAAATCGAAAACTACAAAGGGGTCAATGGGGACGGCGACCGCACGATCAGCGCCTGGATCAGAACAGGTGGCACAGGATTCCAGGGGATCTGTGCGTGGGGAAAATTTTCGGCCGGTGAGTATTTCGAATTTGCGCTCGACAACTCCGGCATATTGAATGTCTGGAATTTCGCCGGCAGCGTCTTTGGAAATACCAAGTTGAACGATAATGAATGGCACCATGTGGCTGCCGTATTTGAGAACGATGGGACGCCGGATATGTCGGAGGTTGTGCTGTACGTCGACGGCCGCGTCGATGCCGAAGTGGGCGGCGCACCGGCACCGAGCAGCTCCTCGGCCGGTCCGATCAATACCAATGCGATCGATGGCATGGATGTTCATATCGGTTACACTGCAGGATACCAGTTTCGCGGCAAGATCGATGAAATGGTTATTTACGAAAGTGCGCTGAGCAGCGGACAGATAAGTGCCATTTATCAGATGGGCAAGCCATGATCCCTCTCCAGTGACGGCAGCTACGCGATATCGCGAGTATCACGTCAACGTGCATGATCAATCTGTGAATCCGTTGCTGTCATGACTATCGATGAGGACGATTTTCTTCGCGATTTATTTCCCCACCTCACCTCGGACGTCTCGATTATTGTCCCTCCGGGCGACGATTGTGCCGCGATCTGTCTCGCAAACGACGAATACATCCTGGTCACGGTGGATCAGGTAGCGGCAGGTACGCACTATGTGTCTTCAGACGGTTGCTCGCCGACGTTGCCTGGCGCGGTTGGAAGAAAGCTCGTAGCGCGAAACATCAGCGATATCGCCGCCATGGGGGGACGGCCATGTTATGGACTGTTGGCACTGGCTGTGGAGAAGCATTGTGAGCGGCGCTGGTTGGACCAACTCGCACGCGGCGTAACAGACGCTGCGCGCGAGTTCGGGTTCCACATCATTGGCGGCGACATCTGTGCAGCACGCGCAGGCGTAGCCGGCCTAACGCTGATCGGCGCCGTCGCCCCGGAACACATCTGCACCCGCAACGGCGCCAGAGCGAATGACGCCCTGTTCGTGACCGGGTATTTCGGAGCCTCGTTTGCGAGCGGCAAGCACCTGACATTCTCGCCGCGGCTGGATGAAGGCAGGTGGCTCGCGGAGCACGGTTGCGCTCACGCCATGATCGACGCCAGTGACGGTCTATTAAAAGACTTGCATCGCCTGTGCGCTGCATCCGGCGTTACGGCGGTTATCGATGAGACGACGATCCCGCGTACCGTACGTGATGGTGTCTCAGCCTCTGTGGCGAGCGCACTGCTCGACGGCGAGGACTATGAGCTTATCGTCGCCGTGCCGCAACATAAGCAACATGACGTGGCGACCCTATGGCCCTTTTGTACCCCACTTACCTGCATCGGCGCCTTCCGACCGGAAGGCAATACGCCATCAGTACGAAACCGAGACGGTGAGGACCTGCTTTCCACCTTCGGGAAGGGGTTCGAACATTTTACCGCGACATAGATATTACCAATTTGTAATTGTGGAATACGCCTGTTCGCCTTGAATCGAGCGAAAATTTGAGTAAGATAGTACATAAATGTAACAGTTTCATTGCTGCGTTTGTTGCACGCCGCGCAAAATGCCCATGGCTAGCTTTAGCAGTGGCAAGTTGGTAAGTGCGGATAATGACGCAATAGACATAACGCCTTTTTCGCAAACCCAATAACTAAGGATCTAACATGACAGATAACAGATCGGCCGTTCTTTACATCGACGACGAGGAGCAGGCACTGAAGTATTTCAGGCGCAGCTTCGAGAAGAAGTTTTCGGTTCTCACCGCGAACAGTGCGCAGGAAGGATTTGACCTTCTTGCGGAAAACGCCGACAACATTGGTGTCTTGATGACTGACCAACGTATGCCGGGCGAGGGCGGCTTATCCGTTCTTAGCCATGCGCTGGAAAAGCACCCGGAGATCACACGTATTCTGGTGACGGCGTATTCCGATCATTCTGTCGCAGTCGACGCGATCAACAAGGGAAAAATATTCGAGTACGTCGAAAAGCCCTGGGATATCAACAACCTTGTCAACGTGCTGGAGCAGGCGCTTGTGGTCCATGACATACAGAAACCGTGCTGGCAATCCAAGGGCGTCCACGACATCCTGCTGGATCTGGTTCACAAGAACAAACTTCCGGCATGGATGACCGAAATGTCCTTCAAGCAGGCAAAGCGCAAGTTGAATGACATCTTCGAAAAATGCTATCTGGCACAGGCGCTGGAGAATACGGATGGCAACGTGTCCAAGGCCGCGCAGATATCGGCGATCAACCGTCGTACGATACAGCGCATCAACAAGCGTCTGCAAATCCGTTGAGCCTCAAGACAGAGGTCGCCGGCAGCCCGTTTTGTGCGCGGGCCGGAATTCCAGCCTCGTGCTTTCCTGTTAAGCTGCGCTCGGAAGGAACACGAAGAATTCAGAACCGCCGGCGACCTTGGTTTCCACATGAATCCAGCCGTGGTGGTTTTCGACACAACCGTAGGCCATCGCGAGGCCCATGCCGGTGCCTTTATTCTTTTTGGTGGTAAAGAACGGTTCGAAAATTCGCTCAAACGTCTGATCATCTATACCGCATCCATCGTCGCGGACCCGGATGACAATGTAGTTTCTACAGGTTTCGGAAGCATCATCCGGTTTTGAGTCAGTCGCACTGTGCCGCTTGATCTGATCGATGTAAATGCGTTCCGTCTTGGCGCCGTCATCGTCTTCATCGAACACCTGTGATGACATCTCGGCTATCGTGTCAGTGCCCGACACCGTCGATCGTTCGGATTCCACCTGGCGTCTGTTATCGCCGGCACTCCATCCGGGCGTATATACTGTCGCCGGCTCGCTCCGCAAAATGATCGTTCCCTGGCCATCCGTCAGCGCTGCCCGCGCATTCAGTAAGAGATTGAGGAGCACTTGCTCCAATTGTGTGAAATCGCCTTCCACGGTCATGGGATCAGGATGCAGCGCGATCTTGAACGTAACGTCTTTCCCCAGCATCGGGCGAAAAAGGCCTTCCGTTTGCCGTATGAGATCGACGATATCGATTCGCACCACTTCGTATTTTCCGGCCCTTGCAAACCCCAGTAATTGCCCGGTCAATGTCGATGCGCGTTTTACAGCCGAGGTTATATTACTGCTCAACTCCCGGGCCTTGGTGTTGCCGGTGATCACGGTATCCAGTACATCGAGGCTGCCCTGAATGGCGTGCAGGAGATTGTTGAAATCATGAGCCACCCCGCCGGCAAGTTTGCCGACTGCCTCGATTCGCTGCGAATGCATGAGTTGTGTTTGCAGTGTTTCGCGGTCTTGCTCCAGCTGTTTTCGGTGCGTGATGTCGCGGGCGACAAGAAGCGCCGCTTGACTCTGGTGAATAGCGAGCGGCGTGATGGTAGTATCAAAAATGCCGCGGTCCCCATTCTTCGCCGCTATCAACCACTCGTTTCCGGTGATGCTCTGTTCGGAGTACGGCGAGTCGCCCGACGTGAGGGAAAAAACGTCGTCCCAGATTTCCGGCCAGCGACAGGGTTTGTCGTCGCCCGTCATGAGAATACCTTGGACATTCATCGCTGCCAGTTCGTCTATCGAGTATCGGAGGGTTTCGATCGCGCGCTTGTTGGCGTCGAGAATCATGCCGGATTCTGCTACAAGCAGGATTAGATCATTGCTGCTTTCGACAACCATTCGGTAGCGCCCCTCCCATTCGCGCACGTTTGCCTGCAGGCGTTTGGCATGCCCGTAGCTTCCCAGAAATGCCGTGAGGATATCAAGTGCATTGCGCGAGTCCAACGGCAAAGTTGTGGGCACATTCCGGATCCCCAGGTAGACGACCGTGAGAAAGCTTACCCATGTCATCGCGATCGCACGTGTCAGGTACGAGTGGCGCAAGGCCTCCCACCAGTCATCGGCCGGATAGTTGGTGACAAGCTCATAGAAGAATGCATCGAGCACCTCGGTAAAAATCAACGCGGCGAAAACCGACACGCTTAATCTGGCATTGCGATTACACAGCGACTGATACACGACCGGCAGTACCAGAAACACGACAAGAATGGACAATAGCGAAGCGAGGACGAAATTCCGTCCGGATTGAAAAATGGGCGCCAACAGGCTCTTGGGCACCGACGGATCAAGGGTATATCCGGGGAAGTCGCACTGCCGCTCGGACAAAAAAGAAAAATATAGGAAAATCGCGACGAGCCCCATAATACCCAGGATCATTCGCTGTGCCTCAAGGGTGCCGTCGACAATGTACGTTATGAGCAGGGCGGCCATCAGCGGTGTAAAGAATATCGTGGGGCCTATATTGATATCGAGGCCAGGGTAGGCGTCGGAGATATTCATGCCCGCTGCAGTTACGAATTGCGAGAATACCAGGATCCCACCGAGGGAGAGGTAGAACGAAATATTGCCGATGATCGGCTTCATGCTGTGCAGCAGCATGAGCGATACGATGATGAACGTGAGTTCGAGGAAAGCGAGGCCGTAGGCTTGCAGATATAACATGACTTCTCACCGGCTTGACGTCGATCCGGGAGTGGAACGACGTGGAAACACTGTTGCCCTGCATCGATCGACGGAGCGGCATATTCATATACCACCAAGAATTCATCTTTCAAGGCTATTCAACCGCAACGGCAAACGCTAATAAATCGGCTAACTACCAGTAAATCCGTGAATTCGGTATATGTTATAAGGTTCCAAAAACAGATCGAACACCTGATGTTGAAATGAAAAACGCACTGATCCTGATACTCGTACTTGTCGTTATCATAATAGCATTCGCGAAGTTGAAGCACGACTACAGTACGTTCTATAAATCGAAAACGAACCCATTGGGCAAGTTGACGATGATTGAGAACCATCTCCTCAGCGAAAGCTTCAGCAAGATCTCCGACCAACCCGGCTTCATACGTGAGTTTGGCATACCATGCCGGCTGATCACGTACGAGGATATCGAGACGCGCGGCTCTGTTTATGACCATGACCTCGTTGTGCTGCTCGTCGATGATGTTCTCAAGGTACGAGGGATTATCGGCGACTTTGTGCCACGAGTAACCATTGCTCCGGAGATCGGACCGACTGAGAAATTGATAACGCGATTCTGGAAGTTTATCGATAGAGAAGATCCCGCCGTCGAGATGAATCAGGCGGATCCACGCGAGTTGCTGCCGGAGGAGAGATTCGAGTACAAAGTGGCCAACCCGACGCTTGAGGCCCAATGGCTGCGTTGGCGAGATCACGATCGCGTCTACATCTTGACAGGAATCAAGGAGAAAGAGGCGGAACTTAAACGGAACATAAACCATTACCTCTCGATGATTTCAGAGAAGAAGCTGCTGGCTGCAGAATACGCTGACTTGCGAAGTAAACGGTCCACAATAGACAAACGCAACGAGTTGTGGAAGATAGAAAGAAGACTCAAGCGCATATATGAGAAGGGCAAGCGATTGCGCAGCGAGATCAAAGAACTGGAAGCGGTTTATCCACGGGAGGTCGTGACCGCAATCGCCGGTGATCTGGACTTTCGTTCGATCGTGACGATGAAGTCGGGTGAGGATGAGGGGGGCAGTGAGGAGACAGCCAATTTCGGGCACAACGCCGAAGACGAGGTCTATTCGCCGCTCGATTCGTTTAAACACAGTAAATAGAATCGCTCGGCGACTGTCGTTTTCATGGTAGAATTACAATACGATATAGGTGACGAGCTGGTAGATGTGCTCGAACTGTACTTCGCCGAATTTGAACAGACTCCGTGGGTGATCCGGCAGAGTGTAGCGGAGTCACGTCTCTCGCTGATCGGCTATTTTTCAGATCGCGAATCGGCGCAGCTGGAGTGGCGCAGCCTCATGCGGCACGTCCCGCGGCTTGATGGTGAAACGGCAATAACCCCGTTGGCGGACCAAGACTGGATGACGGCTTACAGAGCGCACGTCCAGCCATTCAGCATTGCCGGTTTCCATTGGGTGCCTCTCTGGTGCCGCGACAGTTGTGACGTGCCGGACGACGCACCAGTGATATTTCTTGATCCAGGCATGGCTTTTGGCACCGGACAACACCCTACCACGCGACTGTGTATCGAAGCACTGTTCGAATGTCGCGACGCCTGGTCGTCGGCGTTGAACCGTAAGTGTGTGCTCGATGCAGGCTGTGGCTCCGGTATTCTTGCACTCACTGCCGCGCGTCTGGGATTTGGCCGGGTTACGGCGTGCGACCATGACGATGTCGCAGTCGATGTGACACAACGCAATATTGCCGCGAACGCGCTGGAAGACGGGGTGCGTGCGGTGCGGATGTCTATGGCTCGCGCACTGGACAATCACAGTTACGATCTTATCATGGCGAATATTCTCAGCAGCATATTGATGCAGCATTTAGAGCACATTGTGTCCGCGCTCAATGCCGGTGGTGTTGCGGTCCTCAGCGGAATGCTGGAGGCCGAGAAAGACGACGTCGTCGCCGAGCTGCGCGGCTCGCCCGGGGTGCGCCGATGCGGCTTGTCCCTCAATATTCGTCACCTTGGGGAGTGGTTCACAGTCGTCCTTCACATGCCGCGCGTGCTTGAGGCCGACTCGCGGGGCGTCGACTTGTGATGCAAGCGCTGCGCAAGTGGATTCTGCCATTGTTGGTTGTAGCGTTGCTTATCATTTGGAGCACACAGCGCGGTCGCGACCTGGAGCCGGAGCCGCCGAAGTCGCGGTTGGAGGTGGAGACGCCGGAGCAGATGCAGCGCCTGGACCATCCACCCACCGCGCCAGTTGGATATCGCCATGCCAACGCAACGCTGCCGTCAGACCTGGAACGCATGTTTTCCGGCACGACAGCGCTTTTGGCGATACCGCAACAACGCTTGATCCTATGGTCGAGAAACGATGACGAGTTGGTACCCATTGCTTCCATGACCAAAATGATGACTGCCCTGGTGGCACATTCCGTAATCACCGAAGATGCCGCCATGTCCCTGGGCACGCCGGTACGCGTGAGTGCGAAGGCAGCTGGCGTCGGCGGCAGTCAGGTCTGGCTGATGGCAAATCAGCCGTACATCGTCGAGGATCTCTTCCGCGCCATGCTTATCAAAAGCGCGAACGACGCTGCCCACGCTCTGGGCGAGGCGGCTGCGCCGGATAACGACATCCGAAAATTCGTACAGTTGATGAACCGTCGGGCAAGGAGGCTCGGCATGGTCCGTTCCCGCTTCTACAACGTCCACGGGCTCCCCGGAAACACCGCTGAAGAGGATAATGTGTCGACGTGTCGCGAAATACTTGCGCTGGCCGAGGCGGTGATGGCCAACGAAACCATCATGTCATGGTTGGGCACTGCCTCCGCGACATTCGAGCATCCTAACCGGAAGGTCATCGATATGCTCAATCACAACCGGTTGCTTCTCAGCTGTCCCGGCGTGAACGGTCTGAAGACTGGTTACATCCGCAGGTCCGGTTATTGTGTGACGGCGAGCTGCGAGCGCGGCGGCCGCACTGTCATCGCGATAGTGACCGGGTTCCCGCGGCGTAAGGAGCGTGACCGTTTCGTGAGCAATCTGTTGGCGTGGGCATTCACATATTCACTACAGGGAGCTGCGCCCTCCGAGGCGCCTGCCGGCGAGCAGGCCGATAGCGACGTGAGGCACCAGTTTTAACCTGGCCACCGTGGGTTCGTGCGGTACGCATGCGCATCATCCGTTTGCGTTCCGAACCGTTCGTGAGCGACAGGGTTAGTTGTCCGCGCGGATCGTATCGATGCGTTTCGTGGCCTGCCCACGCCACTCGTGATCGGGGTACATGCTGATAAACGTCTGGTATCCGGCGACCGCAACATCTTTTTCTCCTGATTTCTCATAGCACAGCGCGATTTGATACAGCGCTTCGTCGACCCAAATTTCTTTGGGGAACGTTTGCAACGCCTTCTCCAGGATCATGCGGCCGGTCTTGTATCGCCAGAAACGCATGTTGATAACACCGGCCCGATAGGCCATTTTGGGTGCCCACGTTTTTCCCACATTCTCTTCGCGAAATGCTGTTTTGGCCAGTTGCGCAGTGATTTCGGGCATAAAAAAAACAGAACCCAGCGCCATCACCATGGCTGTGATCAGGAGTTTTTTCATTTGGCTGTACTATGTCGTGGAGGCGGCTCGATGTCAATTGGGAGGCAATGTCACGACGAGACCGTCGTAAGCGAGCTGCACATTATCCGGCAGTGTTGCATCAGTTTCCGCGTGCCGTCCCATCTGGTGGGTGATATGAGACAGATAAAACGATCGGCACCGCAGTTCACTGCTCAAGGCAAGCGCTTCGTCGAGATTCATGTGTGCCGGGTGCGTTTTTGGTAATTTCCACAATGCGGTCAGGACCGTCACGTCTGATCCGGTCACCGTGGTGACTGTTTCAGGAGGCAGCCGCTTGCAGTCTGTCAGGTAGGCTATCCTGCCGGCATCACCGGTGATCACGTATCCTTTTACTTTCTCACCGCCATGATATATATTTACCGGTTCGACCGTGAGCCCAAAGAGCGGGAACATGGCGTCGGTCACAATGTTCAATTCGAATCGCGGCCGATTCAGAGCAGGGATCGGAGGATTCACGGTATACCCGAAACAATCCATGAATCTGTCAACCATAAAATCCGGTACATAGATGGGAATCTTCTTCTTTTGCAGAAAATTAAATAATCGGAGATCATCGATGCCAAAAATATGGTCTGCATGGAAGTGTGTGAATAACACGGCATCGACCCTGTCAATGCCGCTACGCAGGCATTGCGCCCGAAAATCGGGCCCGGTATCAATCACAATGCTGGCGTTGTCGGTGCGGAGCCACACACTGCAACGCGTACGATTATCCCGTTTGTCGACGGATGTACAGACGTCACAGGCACAACCAATTTGCGGAACTCCGGTAGACGTACCCGTGCCGAGAAATTCCAGTCTCATGCCATGAATCATAATGAAATCATCCTGATCAATGCGGGGAACTCAACTACCCAGCTGGCGTTGTGGGACGGAGAATGTATGGGGGCGCTGGAATCTTTTCAAACTTCGAATGCCGCCGCCCTGTCGAAATCGCTCCTGATTCAGCAGTCGTGCGATCGCCCGTGTATCGTCGCGAGCGTGGTACGCGCGTTCGATAACACCCTGCGAAAGGTGATGTCTGGGCGTCGGATTCACTGGCTCGATACAGAAACGCACCCGGAGGTGGACTTCAGCATGGTCGATTGTACCACAGTAGGCACTGACCGTGTCGCTAACGCCATTGCTGCGGCCCGGTTGCTGCGACTGCCGGCTGTGGTAGTAGACTGCGGCACGGCTGTTACCATGGAGGTAATCGATGCATCACGCCGTTTTCGCGGCGGTTGTATTTTACCCGGGAGAAATATGGCCAGGGCTGCCCTTGCCGACGCGACCGATCGTTTGCCGTTGGTGAAACTCGCCCATGCCGAGCCGCCGGCGATCGGTTCGACAACGGCAGATGCCATTCGGGCCGGTATCGATATCGGTACGCTCGGCGCCGTTGATCGCATTCTCGACCGGATCCAGGAGATGTTTTGCGGACAGGAGCTTCACATGGTTGCAGTGGGCGGCGACGCCGCGTATTTCGCAACCCATATGGCGCGGCTTCGCCACGGTCCCGACCATTTCACGTTGAGGGGATTGGCTGTCGCGGCGGAAACCGTCTTTTGCTGCCGTGATTGATGTCGGGCGGCATCCGCATCGGTCCGTGCGGAACGACTGTCCAGGCAGCTCCTATTTTTTTCGACGACCTTTAACGAAGTGCCGAATTTTGTGAAGATTCAGTAACCGGTGCAGTGTTTTTCTGTTGACGCCTGCCTGTATCGCGGCATGCGAGATATTGCCGTTATTGCGCTTCAACAACTTCTCGATATACTGCTTCTCGAAATGATCGACCAAATTTCGTTTCGCCTTCTTGAAGGGCAGGTCATAGAGCGTGAACAGCTCGGGTGAAATCGTGGCATCGTGAAGATGCGGCGGGATATCCTTCAGCGTAATCGGCAGTTTGCTTTCCTGCGTTACCACGAGATGTTCGACCAGGCCTCGCAGTTCCCGGACGTTGCCAGGCCACGAATATTTTTGCAGCGCATCAAGCGCTTCCGGCGAAAAGCCCTCTATGCTCTTTTCATTTTCATCACAGAAGCGATCTAGAAAATAGTTTGCCAGCAGCCCTATATCACCGTCGCGGTCGCGCAGGGCCGGAATCGGAATATTCACAACATTCAGGCAGTAATACAAATCGGATCGCAACAGGCGCTTGGCAATGGCCTCGACCGGATCATGCGCTGTGGCGCACAGTATCCGAATATCCAGTGCCACAGTGCCTCTGCCGTTGCGTCGGGGCAACTTGCGGTCTTCGAAGACACGCACCAGCTTCGCCTGGGTCCGCAAGTCCAGTTCGGTGATGTCATTCAGAAAAAGCGTGCCGCCATGCGCGCGTTCGAGCAGTCCCGGTTCGTGTGAGTTCCGGCTGTTACTGCGTGAATCGAGCCCGAAGAGCGCCGTAGCATCCTCTGCTGCAGAGACCGCGACGCCATCGACAGGGATGAAGGATCCCTTCGATCTGCGGCTGTGTTCGTGAATCGCCCGCGCCGCCATCTCTTTGCCCGTGCCGCTTTCCCCGATGATAACAACGTTCGCTTCGGATGCCGCCGTGTTTATGATCTTCAGGAAAACATCAAGCATGGCACCGCACCGTCCGATGAGGTCGGCGAAGCGGTATTTGTGATAGAAGGGTAATGGATCATCAAGCGCGACCATCAGCTCTGATCTGGCGTCACCTCCGAACATCTGTCGTATCGCTCCAATAAATTTTCGTTCATCCACGGGTTTCGGGATACACGTCGAAGCACCGAATTTTTTCGCTACAGCCATATTTTCGGCAGGACACTGGTCCAGCAGTACGGCGAGACGCAGTCCCGGAAAGCGATATTTCAGGTCTTGCAGCGTCGTTTCCGTTAATACCGTGTCAAATCGCCTGTTGTATCCGCTACGAAAGCGGCAGCAAGTCCGTACAAACCGATGCGAGCTGATCCAGGTCGAACGGTTTTCGAAGAACCTTGTCGACATCCTTGAGCAGGGATTCTTCACCGTCTGGAAAGTAATATTCCAGAAAGCCGCTGGTGATGATTATCGGGATGTCTTTTCGCATCGTCTTGATCTTATCCAACGTTTCTACACCGCTTATACCGGGCATGAGCAGATCGAGTATGACCAGTTTCACAGCGTAATCCTTCAAGAGGATATCCAGTCCGCGAAAACCGTTATCAGCCAGGACGACCTTGTAGCCAAGGAGAGACAGATACTGGAATAACAGATCACGGAAAGATTGATCGTCGTCGATCACAAGTATGCGCGGTCTATCCAAATCGTCGCTGTCGTCCGGATCCGGGGCGGGTTCCGGCCGTGGCATATCCTTCCTCACCGCGGTTTCCAATAATTCCTTTTGATCGGCGGCGATAAATACGCCGTCCTCAGCTGCCTGCTTCAGGAGGTTGTCGGATCGAATCCGGTACCTGCCGCCCAGCGTGCGTTCCGCGGTCAATTCACCACGTTGTATCCAGCGCACCACCGTCGCACGATTTACCCTGCACATATCGGCAACCTGCGTGGTCGTCAAATACTCACGGATGTCGTTTTTGGAAGAATTGCCCAACTGAGTGCTCCCTTTTCCACGTAAAGCCGCGTTGCGTAGCCACGCCGAGTTCGCAATATCCCGCCCGTGTGGCGGTCACCGCGGATAGTCCGCTCGGAAAGGCTGCGAGGTCATCGTCGGTCGCTACCTCTAGATATGAAGATATCGCAACTGACTAGTGAACAATCTGATGCATGAATTCCTGCCACGCAGTCCGAAACATTGCGGTAATATATACCGTAAGACAGCCAGTGCAACGAATGCAACTGAAACGAATGGCAAATATTCCCGCAGGTCTGCGACTGTCTGGGGCAACCCGATATGTCTCATCGTTCATCTCTTTCGTCGGGGTAGACAAACACTGTGGCGATACCGCGATGCTGTGTGTCGCGGTTGCCCTCCAGATAAAAGCGTTGTATCCGCAGTTCCGGGCTCGAGAATATATAGTCCAGTCGCAGAATCCGGCCAAACACTGCGCGCTTCCGATTGGTGTATCCGGGATATGTCATCCCGTAACCGCTGCCGGCGTGTCGAAACGTATCGTTCAGTATGCGTGCGTAGGCATGGTACAGGTAGCCGTGATCCGGGAAATTGAAGTCGCCTGCTGCAATGACGGGCGTTGGCGATTTGGAAATGACGTCAAACAGCGTGTCCGATACACGAATTCTAAGGGCCAACGAGTTTCGATACATCGCCAGCCAGTCACGGAATCCGCCTCGGTCGCCTGGGTTCGCAGGGGTGACCTTTCCCAGCCTGTTGGCGAGTTGCATCGCGCCACGGGGACTTAGCAAGCGAACATTGTAAACGCGGATGGTGCGTCCCCGCACAGCCACGTTGTACCACATGGCGATCGGAAGCCCCCAGTTATCGACGGGAACCGAGATCACACCGCTGTCAGTGATAGGGAACTTGCTGAAGGCCGCGAATTCATGGTATGCCTTATAGTAGGGGTATTGCGGCAGTTCACGTCCGTATACGCGACCGAAATGTATGGCGTCCTGAAGCACGATGAAATCGGGTTCCGTCTGGGAAATGAATGCGTGAACGCCCGTCTCCTTGTGCTCTCCGAGATTATTACTCAGTATCGTGAATCCACCACCCGTTGCCGGAGGCGACGGTGAGGGGCGACTGGGCGCCATGTAAACCCCTGCTACCATCAGCACACAAAACATGTGGAGCAGTATCAGCGACGGTATCGCCGGGATGCACAGCGGCGACAGTACGACCAATGGAGCAAGCCACGCGCATGGAGGGACGTACAGACACATACTCAGGAACCAGTGGCGCTCTCCCAACGTATCCATACCGAACAGCAATGCCCAGAGCATCAAGGCGTACACGACCGATAACAGCGACAACGCGGTCGTCATGATTTGCCGCCCTGTGGCTTTCAATGACCGATTGCGCGAACCACCGTCCATGGTGGCAACCTTTGCAAAGGCGTTTAACAAAGCTGGAAATCCCTAAACGACAAGTGTATTGTACGCGGTTAATTACGGACATCAGGGTCGAATTGCGTTCTGAATACGCCGCAACAACGCTGGGCTGACGGATGCTGCCACTATCCCCGCTCCCTACGGCGATATCCCCGCACGCGGTCAGGCGCCGGTATTTCGCCGGAAGCTGCCACATTCGTCACATCATCATAAACTTACTGCATCATGGAAAAAAGTCACTTAGGTCTGCTCTGCGACATCGGCGAGTTGAACGCGTTGTTTGCAGGAAGCGATAATATCGAAGCGTTCTTGCAACAGATCGTTGTCATGGTGACCAAGCATATCACCGCCGACGTGTGCTCGATCTATCTCTATGACGAGATTTCGGAGGCGCTGACGTTGAAGGCGACAATCGGGTTGAACCCGGCGTCAGTGAATCATACGAAATTGAAACTCGGCGAGGGCCTTGTCGGCTACGCCGTCGAGAATATGACAACCGTATGCGAAAAATTCGCCAGTGAGAATCCGCATTTCAAGATGATTCCGGGCCTCGATGAGGAACGGTTCGAATCGTTTCTGGCTGTGCCTATTTCACGGGGCAAAGAGCGGATCGGCGCCCTGGTGGTGCAGCGGGAGATCAACTGTCCGTTTGATAACAACGATGAACTTGCGCTTAAGGCGATAACGTCCCAACTCGCCGGCGTGATCGAAAATACCAGGCTCCTGATCGATCTCCACCAGCAGCATGAGAAGCCGGATGTGCCGGTTGGCGGTGATGCGAAGGCGTCCTACAAACTGATTCGCGGGGAGGTTGCGTCCGAGGGGCTCGCGATTGCACCTGCTCTGGTACACCAGGGCGGCAAACCCTGTATGCCGCCCCCGAAATCGGCTGATGGCGAGGCGTATTCGCTCGACGACTTCAGGTCGGCGGTTAGTGCCACGGAGAAGCAGTTGGAAGGGTTGCAGACCCAGGTGGAGGAGAAAGTCAGCGGTCTCGCTTCGCTGATTTTCAGTTCGCATATACTGATGTTGAAGGACACCGAATTCACCGGTGCGATGATCACGATGATCGAGAACGGCGCCCCGCCGCCGGATGCCATTGCAGCCGTTGCAGACCGCTATGTGGAGATGTTTACCCGCAGCGATAACCCGTACACGGCCGAGAAAGCACGGGACGTGGAAGACGTTGCACGGCGCCTCATCAACAACCTCACGAATCAGGACTGCGACATTGGCACCGGACTCAGCGATGCCATTATCATCGCCGACGAATTATACCCGTCAGATATGCTGAAGCTTTCGTCCGAATGCGTTCAGGGCGTCATTCTGGTATCGGGCGGGGTGACGTCGCATCTGTCGATTCTCGCGCGATCGCTGCAAATTCCGTTGCTTATCGCCGACAACAAAGGGTTGTTGAAAATACCCGACCGCACGCTGATCATTCTCGATGCGGAGTTTGGCAATATCTACGTGAACCCGCCGAAAAAGATCCTGCGCGGTTACAGGGAACGGCTGGAGGCGATATCTCAGCCTGCCCACAAGGACACGACGGTAAGACCGACCACGGAATCTGCGGACGGCATACGGATCTCCTTGCTGGCCAACATCAATCTCCTTCTGGATCTTAAGCTGGCTGCCGACCTCAAGTCGGAAGGCATCGGGCTGTACCGGACGGAATTCCCGTTCATGATACGCAGCAGCTTCCCGACGGAAGCGGAACAGGTGATTGTGTATTCCACGATTATGAACGAGATGAAAGGTCGTCCTATCAATATCCGTACGCTGGATATCGGCGGCGACAAGGTACTTGCCTACTACGACGCAAACCGGGAGAACAACCCCGCTCTCGGTATGCGTTCGGTACGATTTACGCTGAGCCATCCGGATATTTTCCAACACCAGATACGTGCAATTCTTCGTGCCGGTGTGAACGTGAAGGATCTACGAATCACGTTCCCGATGATCTCATCGCTTGACGAGTTTAGGGATGCCAAATGCCAGGTGTTAGACTGCATCCGAGCATTAGCCGATGCCGACGTGCCGCACAATGATCGACCCAAGATCGGCATCATGGTTGAGACGCCCTCAATCGTGGAGATTATCGACAGCCTTGCGGAAGAATCTGATTTTTTCTGCATCGGCACCAACGATTTTATACAGTTCATGCTGGCCGTCGATCGGACCAATGCGATGGTCGCATCCTATTACATTCCGCATCATCCCGCGATCCTCCGCAGTTTGCACAAGGTGGTGGCAGCGGCACTAGCACATGGAAAAGACGTCTCGATATGCGGCGAAATGGCACACGAAGACAAGTATATACCGTTCTTCCTCGGTATCGGGGTGCGGGTGTTGAGTATCGATCCACGGTATATGCCCAAGGTACAGCGCATCGTGGCCGAAACGGATATCGGTGACGCAAGGGCGCTGGCAGAAGCTGTAATGCGCGAAACCACGATCGGCGGAATCGACCGTATCCTCAACTCTTCCCTGTCTGCGCGCGCGGCAAATTCCTGAACCCCAAAGGTTGAGGGATAGGCGCGTTACAGTCGGCGGCGCCGCAGTGTCGCGACAATTCCGTAATCGGCTGCGATGCATGCCACGCACTGACGCGATTGTGAGACCCGCAGTTGTATGCGGGTACACCACAAATCCCGGGCAATCTGCGACTTGATACTAAACCAGCCTAGCAATCGTAATAAAGGAAGAATTCGTACGGGTGCGGGCGGAGACGAAGGGCCTCTATCTCGGCTTCGCGTTTGTAGCGGATCCACGTTTCGATCACGTCTTCTGTAAAAACGTCGCCGCGGAGCAGGAACTGGTGGTCGTCCTCCAATGCCTTGATGGCATCTTCAAGCGAACCCGGAACCTGTGGGATATCTGCAACCTCTTCCGGGTCGAGATCATACAGATCTTTGTCGACCGGATCGCCCGGGTCGATGCGGTTGATAATTCCGTCGAGGCCGGCCATCGCGATAGCGGAAAACGCATAATACGGATTGCAGGTGGGATCCGGGCATCGGAATTCTACGCGCTTCGCTTTGGGGCTCGGCGAGTACATCGGTATCCGCAGGGACGCGCTGCGATTGCGCTGCGAATACGCCAGGTTCACTGGTGCTTCGAAACCGGGGACGAGGCGTTTGTATGAGTTGGTTGTTGGCGCACAGAACGCAATCAGCGCAGCGCCATGCTTGAGAATCCCGCCGATATAGTGCAGGCCCATCTCTGACAGCCCCGCGTAGCGATCACCGGCAAACAACGGTTTACCGTCTTTCCAGAGACTGGAGTGTACATGCATCCCCGAGCCGTTGTCGCCGAAAACCGGTTTCGGCATGAACGTCGCGGTCTTTCCGTGTGCGTGCGCCACGTTCTTTACGATATATTTATAGATCATTACCTGATCGGCCATACGCAGCAACGGCGCATAGCGCATGTCGATCTCGCATTGTCCGCCCGTCGACACCTCGTGGTGATGCGCCTCGACGTCTACTCCCACGTCTAGCAGTGTTGTTACCATCTCCGACCGTAGATCCTGAAGCGAGTCCATCGGGGGGACAGGAAAATACCCTTCCTTATGTCGAGGACGGTGTCCCAGATTCGGATCGCTGTCCGCATCGGAATTCCAGATGCCTTCGGCGGAGTCGACCTCGTACATGGCGTAGTTCGCTTCCTGGCCGAAACGTACGCTGTCGAAAACGAAAAACTCAGCTTCCGGCCCGAAGAACGCAGTGTCAGCTATACCCGTGGACTTGATATACTCCTCGCACTTGGCGGCGACATTGCGAGGATCGCGGGTATAGGGTTGTTTCGTGATCGGGTCCAGAATCGAACATGTAATTGAAATCGTCGGCACCCGCAGGAACGGATCCACAAATGCGGTGGCCGGGTCGGGGAGCACAAGCATGTCACTCTCGTTTATCGCCTTCCAGCCGCGGATACTCGAACCGTCGAATCCGATCCCATCTGAGAACGTTGATTCTTCCAAAACATGCGACGGCACACTGAAGTGTTGCCAGGTGCCCGGAAAATCCTGAAATTTGAAATCGACGATCCTGATATTTTTTTCTGCGATGATGGCGAGAACTTCCTGCGGTAACATGACACACTCCTGTTAAATTGTCGGATGATCTGGTTGCCGAATAGAAAACTGACCTACAGTTTCCGCTGTATTATAGCGAGACATGGCTGGGAAATGTTGTCGGTATCTCGGCAGTGTTGGATTGAAGGTGTAAAATAGTAACGCGCTACATAACAAATACAATTACTCCCAATTATTTAAAGGTTGTTCGGAACGATGCAGGCGAAAAAACCGGAAATTCCCGTATCCCGGGCCACCCCGGCAGCGGTGCTTTTATGATGGCGCCGCGACCGATTCGAGTGTTGCATGTCACCACGTCGGTGGCCTCGTCCGGAGGTATAGAGGAAAGTCTGCGAATACTCTTCGAGCGGATAGACGCCGCGCGATTTTCGATGGCGCTTTATGCCGTACAGGACCGACTCGACGCCGTTCCCGCCCATTTTACCCTCAGTGCAACCTCCCTCTACTGCGGCGAACGTCGCGGCCACCTGCTGGACGGTGTTGCAACGGCACGGATTGCCCGTACCATAAGGGATTTCGGTGCCGATATCGTCCACACCCACACAAACAAGGGCTGCTGGCACGGTCGTCTCGCAGCTCGCTGGATGGGAAGCCCTGCGGTCGTCTCCTCGTTTTATGACATGAGCGACATCGCTTTCTCCCGTACACCGGTGACGGCACGGCCCGTGTCGTGTGCAGACGTACACGACGAGCCTGACGCCGGGTTCCTTGCCACGCGGGTCTACCCGTTCCTTAATGTGGCGCTCAATCGGTTCAGCGATGTTGTCACGGCGTGCTCCGATCCGGTTCGCCGAATTTACACGGCAGACCCCGCGGACCCAATGTTTAGAACCATTCATCTCGCCTATGATGATCACGTGTTCTCGCCGCGTCGGCGTGACGACACGGCACCGGCCACTATCGGCGTCGTCGGGCGCCTCGTCGTGCAGAAAGGGCATTGCTATCTGCTCGAAGCCCTGGCGGAACTGCATCGCGACTATCCGCACCTTCAGCTCAAAATTGTTGGCGACGGCCCCCTCAGAGTGACGTTGCAGGAATTGACATCCACCCTGAACCTGACGCGTCACGTCGCATTCTGCGGGAATATCCGGGATAAATCCCAATTGCACGAGGGCATCGATATCTACGTGCAACCGTCGATTTCGGAGGGATTTCCGCTTGCTGTGCAGGAGGCGATGGGGTGCGGGCTGCCGATCATAGCCAGCAGACTCGAGGGCATCGAGCGCATGATTACGGATGGCGAACACGGTATTCTAGTTCCGCCCAAAGAGCCTGCCGCAATAGCCGCTGCCGTCCGCCGTTTTATGGTCGATCCGCCTGCTATGCGGTTGTTGGGCGCAAACGCCTACAAGCGGGCGTTATCCGAGTTTTCCGCTGCAACATTCGCGAATCGTATGCAGGATATCTACGAGGAGCTGGCAGGTCGGGACGCTCACTGATGAATACCCGTTTCAAAATCCTGCTGTTGACATGCCGAAATGAATCGACTCGTCGACCCGTGCTCGACACGGATTGTCATCATTTCTTTCCGGGCGGTCGCGCGAAGACGTACCTTGAGGTCCTCACCGGTTATGGCATACCGTTTGATGTGATGGATCCCGCAGTGCTGCTGCGAACCGATATCATAGACGGCGATTTCGTTCGATATTCCACCGTTATACTCGCCGAGCCGGTCTCCTATCTTTCGGGGTCCGTAGTCGGACTGCTGGAATCGGTTTCGCGCGATTCCGGGGTCCGCCTTTTCACGGACACGTTCATGCTTTCGGATAAGCTGTTATTCGAGGCCTTTGGCCTCAGCGTCTGCAGCAGCGCAGATTTCCGGCCGCAGACGATTACCGACAACACAGGCTCGGAGTTGTATCGTACCCGATTGCGGCCATTCTCTCCGCGTGGCCGGGATATCGGCATTCGTCCGATACTGCGGTTGTTGCTGCAAAGCTGGCGTTCGCGCCGCGTGACGCTGTGTGAGCACGCGTCGGTCATCGCCATGTTTGCTACCGGCCGTCCGGCGGTGGTGCAGTCTCGATTCGGTCTCGGCGTCAATGTCGTGCTGAACGTCGAACCACCGCGCGTCTTACAGTACGGCAACCGATTTCATGATCTGATCCGCCGCATCCTTTGCGCATCTACACATTGTCCGGCCACCACCGTCGATCTCGAAGGTTGCGTCTGTCTACGCATGGACGATCCCGGTTCAGCCGAGCGCGTGCATCTGGATGGCTACAACCCCGGTGTCCTGACACAGTCGGCATGGCAGTCGCTGGCGACAGCGCTCACAGCGCGCGGTGCGCGGCTGTCAATCGCCTACATCCCCTGGTGGGTTGACGATGGCGATGAAGAGCGCGGGGCGCTCTCCGTTGCCAATAAGCCGGTTACGAACCGCGTCGGCGGGCGTACGTATCCTTCGCACCAGATTACGTACCTGCCGGCAGACTGCAGGGCGGAATATGACTATGCCGCGCAGTACCAGGAGATCGCAATCGCGGTGGCAGACGGTCGTTTTTCCATTGTCGCCCACGGTCTGACACATCTCACGACGGATCTTGACGCCTGGTGCGGCGCCACGGACCGATACACAAACCTGAAATGGTATCGCGAATTTCGGGAGATGCGCGGCGGCCGGTCAGTTGACGATGATGAAATGCTTGACCGCATGATCCAGAATCGTGACTGTCTCGAGGCCGTATTCGGGTGTCCGCCGGGTGCAATCGTGCCGTCCGCGCATGAATACCGGCGGACCATACCGGAGTTGGCGCGTCGCGCAGGCTACACCTTGTTTTCCGCATCCGCCACGTACATTCTCAATGCCGATCGAGACATCATACCGAACCGCAAGATCCTCGCCTGTTATCCCGAGGACGTGGATGAAGGCATGCGTCTTATACATTGCGGTTACCCGGTGATATTCGTGTTCCACGACTACGATATTCAGCGAAACGGCGTCGATTGGCTAAATACATTTCTCGATCGATTCGATGCCGTTGGCGTCCATCGTTATATTTCCATTCCCGAGCTTGGATACGCGCTGTCAGCACGGCTTGACGTGATACTCCACGGAAGTCGTCTTGACATCGATATCTCTGCCGATGAGGTTTCCGATCGCGACCAACCTCCTGCGGGCGATATTCGAATTCGCATAGCCGCGGTGGTAGAATCGATGAGGATAAACGGCGTTGACTGCAGTGATGATCTGCAGGTTGCGGCCGGCATTACCCGTATCAGTATCCCGCTAACGACACTTGCGGCCGGGGCGATCCGGCTGGAAGGTATAGTAAGCATCGCGGCCACACCCGACGTCGCGGATGGAAGGTAGCGCCGCCGCATAACCAGTTTTGGAACAATAATCGATGTGATTCGCGGCGATTTGTCGTTGGAGTTCCTAATCCCGTGTTGCGGGATCGGAGTTCAAGGGGGCGTTCCGCATGTCTAACCGCGAGAACCCACAGTGTCCCGTTTAGCATCACGCAGTTTTCAGATAATCCGTTGCTGACATAACCGAGACGTTCACTCATGCCGTCACTGATAACGAGTTCGCAGAACCCAAAAGTTCGGCACGCCGCGCGGTTGCGCGACCGGCGCTATCGCGACCGCCACAACGAATCATTGGTCGAGGGGTATCGCGAGCTGCGCCTGGCGCTAGACAGCCGGCACCCGGTCAGCCATGTGTTTTATTGTCCGGCATTGTTCCTGGGAGAGAATAACGACGCACTTCTTGACAACGCCCGGCTGGCGGGCGCCCGCCTGATCGAGACCACACCTGCGGTATTCGCCAAGATCTCCTATCGCGATCGACCGGATGGCTTTATCGGTGTCGCCGGTCGGATCGGCGGACTGCTCGATGATCTTGATTTTGACACGCAGGCTCCCGTGCTCCTGGTAGCGGAATCGATAGAGAAACCCGGCAACCTCGGAGCGATGCTGCGTTCTGCGGACGGCGCCGCCGTCGATGCCGTGATCGTGTGTGACCGTCAGACCGATATCAACAATCCCAATGTCATCCGGGCCAGTGTCGGTACAATCTTCGCCATGCCTGTGGTCGAGGCCTCGACCGCCGCGACGATTTCGTTCCTGAAAGCGCATGCTATCTCGGCCGTGATCGCGACACCGGCCGGCGAGACGCCATTTTGGAGTGCCGACTACACGCTGCCGACGGCGATCGTCGTCGGCAGCGAACAATATGGTGTGAGTGACGCGTGGCTGGATGCCGCCGGTACGGCTGTATCGATTCCGATGCAGGGTGCGGCGGAGTCGTTGAATGTGGCTACGGCGACCTCGATTCTTCTCTACGAAACCGTGCGGCAACGGGGCTTCGACGCGGCCGGAAACGAGCAACCCGGGCTCTGATGTCCTCCATACGCCACATCGTCTGTCTGGTCCCGGAATTCACGTATCCGCAGCAGGATATATGTGACTACATGGTTCGGGTACTTGATCCTTCGCCCGTGCTGCAGAGGAAGATCCGAAAGATTTATCGGCGCTCGGGAATCGAGCAGCGCTACAGTGTGTTGCCGGACTTCACCGACCTCCGGCGAAACCCATTGTTTGGCGACGCAGACGGCCAATCGGCTCGGACCAGAGAGCGTAACGACCTTTATATCCGCAGTTCCGAGCCGTTGTTTGTGGCGCTGGCGGAGCAGGCCGTCGCCGAATGCCCCGGCGTAGGCCCGGAAGACATCACCCACGTGATCACCGTATCCTGTACGGGATTCGTCAGTCCCGGGCCGGATTTTCCAATCGTGAGAACCCTCGGCCTGCGCGATTCCGTGCAGCGATTTCACCTCGGGTTTATGGGCTGTTATGCCGCGTTCCCGGCGCTCAAGATGGCTGACGCCTTTTGTCGCGCCGATCCGAACGCCGTCGTGCTGATCGTATGCGTCGAGTTGTGCACGCTGCATTTTCAACGTGCGAACACGCTCGACGCGATTCTCTCCGCTGCGCTGTTTTCAGATGGCGGCGCGGCTGCTGTTGTCACCGCGCAACCGGCGGTTGCCAACCGCGGATTCAGTCTTCGACAAGCTCACACGGCGACGATACCTGCCGGGGAGAAGGATATGGCGTGGGTGATCGGTGACCACGGATTCGATATCGTTCTGTCCCGGTACGTCGCGGAGATCATCAACGCCGATACGCCGCCGCATGTGTTGTCGTTTCTTGAACGCGCCGGGATCGCGGCGGACAACATTTCTGCGTGGGCGTTACATCCCGGGGGGAGGGCGATCATTGATAAGCTCGAATCGAGTCTTGAGGTTGCGGCGGAGAAGCTGGACGCATCGCGACGGGTGCTCCGGGATTACGGCAATATGAGTAGTCCTACAATTTTCTTTGTGCTTCAGGACATATTGCGAAATCACGACCGGTCGGCCGGCTATACACGGGATGTCGTCGCGCTGGCGTTCGGTCCTGGGCTCACGATCGAGATGTGTGCTCTGGAGTGTGACATGCCGGGCGATGAGCCGGCTGGATCCCTGCGACCTGCGAGTGCGGTCGAACGGCGTCCCAACGAAGGCACAGGCATAGTATGGACGCCGACGTCGCAATAGTCGGCGGTGGGCCGGTCGGTCTGCTACTGGCGAATTTCCTGGGTAGAGACGGCGTTCGCACCATTGTCGTCGAGAAGCGGCGTGTTCCGCCGACGCGTTCGATGGCGATCGGTATTGCCCCGCCGTCAGTGGAGATCCTGGGTCGTCTCCGGCTGGATACGAGATTCATCCGGAGCGGTGTCCCCATCCACCGTGCACGCGTTTTCGGCGAACGCATGCAAACCGGTACCGTGCGCTTTCATCAAATACCATCGGTACACCGCTTCATCCTGTCGCTGCCGCAGGCCGAAACGGTGCGGATCCTGCACGACAACCTCGCACAGTTTCCCACTGTCGAGTGCCGCGCCGGCGTGGCATGTACTGAGCTGTCACAAGACCACAGCGGTGTTACCATGACGTTGTCGACCGGGGAGACCATCCGTTCGCGCTATCTCGTTGGCTGTGACGGTGGCTCCGGTCGCGTACGGGAGCAGCTCAAGCTGCCGTGGCGTACGTGCCGTTACCCGTCGACTTTCCTCATGGCCGATTTCGACGACACTACAGCATGGGGCGCGGACGCGTACCTGTATTTTACCAGACACGGCGCGGTCGAGGCCTTTCCGCTGCCGGCCGGCCGACGGCGTTGGATCGTGCAGACCCCGGAACATCAGGCCGCACCGGCCGTCGGTTACCTGGAGCGTGCGGTCGCTGCACGGACCGGTATTAATCTCAGCCAAGTCGGCAAATACGACGAAAGCGCATTCCGTGTGTATCGGCGAATCGTACCGCGGTACTACCACGGCCGATGCGTGCTTTGCGGTGACGCTGCACATGTCATGACACCGATTGGCGGCCAAGGCATGAATACGGGATTCGCCGACGCCGAGTATCTTGGCGCAGTTCTCCAGGTCGCGCTGACGAATGGTGATGCCGCGGAGCGGTTGTTTGAGCGGTACGATACCGATCGGCGACGTGCGTTCGAAACGGCGGAGCGGCGAGCTGTACGCGGTATGTGGATCGGCACGCGAACCGGCATCGTGCCGTCTGCATTGCGGAACCTTCTGCTGTCGATCGCGCTCAAATACCCGTTGAACCGATGGGTCGCCACGCAGTTTTCCATGCTGACCGTACCGTATTGCACCCTGGCACGTTCGCCGCCACGGTTTCCGTGCTCGCATTAGCGTCTCGTGCGGTGGCAAATACCGTGTTCCGAAACATAGTACCTGCGATACTTTGGCTGGGTCGCCACCGTTACACACCACAATCACATTCCGGCATGTTATGCATCCTGTAATCTATAGTCTCGCGTTTTTCGTTGCGGCCGGGTCGCTGTTCGCAGCGGATCCTGGATCGCCTCGCGGCGACGCGCCGGTCGCCGAAGACGATAGGCTGGAGGTGTTCGCACACCCTGTGGCCGATCCGGACATGCATCCGACATTTGCTGCGGTCGGCCGCCAGTTGCAAAGCCACGACGTTCTCCGGTCATCGTTTGAACAGCGCAAACAGATCAAGGCCATAACCCGCCCGTTGGTGTCGACGGGACGCCTGATTTTTACGCGGGAGCATGGGCTCTACTGGCATCTCCGCGCGCCGTTTTCGACCACGTTTGTGATCCTTCCGGATGGATTAATCCGCAGTTTCGACGGCGAGGAGGCGGAGTCCGTGCGCACCACGGACCAGCCGGTTATTCGCAAGTTCGCCCGTATCTTTTTCGATGTCTTCAGTGGCGACCCCACGTATCTGAAACAGCATTTTTCGCTCTATTTTACCGGCGACGTGGACAATTGGGTCATTGGTCTGGAGCCAAGGGATCGCGCTGTCCGGCAAGTCATCAGCCGATTGTTGCTGGACGGTTCTCAAACGGTTGATCGCGTCGAGATGATCGAAACCAACGGGGATACGACGGTTATCACGTTTCGCAACCCGGAAACAGTGGCGGAGCCATTGACCGCGAAAGAGCGACAGTATTTTGAGTAAAACCGGGACACGTCGCTTCGTTTTCTGGTCGATCTTGGTCGTGCTGCAGTTTGGAATTCTCTGCCGGCAGATAGACCACGGTATCGCAATTGAAACCAATGTATTGTCACTCCTCCCGGCAACCGAGCAGGATCCGCTCGTCGAAGCCGCACTGCAGTCACTCACAGCGCAGGTAAGCCGCAGCAGCATCTTTCTCGTTGGCTACCCTGATGCAGCGACAGCCGCCGAAGCCGCGATCGCGTTCGCCGCCGGACTGCGGGCGTCCGGCGAGTTCATCAACATCCGGTGCGAAGTCTCCGCCGACACCGAACGCGCGTTCTTCGAGCACTATTTTCCTTACCGCTACCAGTTTCTGTCTTCGTCTTCCCGTGCGTTATTGGCCGCGCCCGATGGTGGCCGCGCCCTTGTGCAGGCGTCCGAGCGCTCCCTGTATACGCCGTTTTCGGCCATGTATACGCCGATTCTGGAACGTGATCCGCTGTTGCTGTTCCCCGCTTTCGTTCAGTCCTTCCCGCGGTTGGCATCGCGTGCATTTGTGAGCAATGGGGTACTCATGACCGAGGAGAACGGTGTGCTTTACGGCATGGTTACCGCAGAGTCCCTCGGCAGCCCCTTTGCCAGGACCGACCAACATCGGATCACAGCGGCAATCGATGGCGTCCGCTCCGCCGTGCAGGCGACACACCAAGGCATCACCCTGCTTGAGTCCGGCGCGATCCGATTCGCCAAGGCCGGATCCGATGTCATGCAGCGTGAGATTTCGCTTATCAGCACCGGTTCGATGATCGGTGTGCTCGTGCTCATGCTGTTCGTGTTCCGTTCACCGGTGCAATTGCTGATGGGCATGTTGCCGATACTGATCGGGTGCCTGTACGCCTTCACCATCTCATGCATGATTTTTCCCGAAATTCACCTGCTTACGCTGGTTTTTGGCGCCAGTCTCATCGGTGTGTGTATCGACTATTCGTTTCATTACCTGTGCGAACATTTCCTTGGATCACGCGATGATGCGGAATGGACGGTATTGCGGAAGATTTTCAGCGGCATTACGCTTGGAGCGATCACTAGTGCAATGGGTTATATCGGATTCGTGTTCGCCCCCTTTCCCGGCCTGCGGCAGATCGCGGTGTTCTCGGCGATCGGGTTGATTGGAGCGTATGTCACAGTGGTGTTCTGGTACCCATTCCTGCTTCGCAATGCGGTGCCGCGCCCGAGCCGCCTACCGGACGTTGCGCGCAGGGCGCTGGCGCTCGTCGATGGCCTGCGGCGGAACCGGCGATGGTGGATACTGGCTGTGCCTGCTGCGATATTCACAACCGTCGGCCTCCTGCGGCTCAATACCAATGACGATATTCGGCAGCTGCAGCACCTGCCGGCGCATTTGATGGACGACGAACGGCGGGTTCGCGAGCTGGCGGGCAGGATCGACAGCGGCCGCTTCTTTCTCGTGCGCGGCGAAAATGACGAGGCCGTGCTGCAGAAGGAAGAGGCGTTGCTGGCGCGGCTGAATGTGCTTCAGGAGGACGGCGCACTCGCCGTGGCATTCGGCATTACCAATGTAGCGCCGTCGCGGAAACTACAGCAGCAGGACCACGACCTGTTGAGGCGGCAACTGGTAGAAAGTGGAGCGCTGGACGCCTACGTGTCGAAACTTGGGTTTACCGCAGAAGTCGCACAACAGACCAGAGACGCGATCGTGTCGCCTCTGCACCGGCATCTCTCGGTCGAGGCATGGTTGGCGAGTCCGGTATCCACCGGGCTCCGGCATCTTTGGATTCAGCGCGACAATGGCGAGGCCGCATCGCTCGTGATTCTCGGTGGGATCCGGGATCCAGGCAGGCTCGAGGAACTGGAAAGCAACGTAGAAGGCGTACATTACATCGATAAAGTCGAAGATATTTCACAACTCCTCGGTCGCTATCGTCACCATGCATCCGGCCTCGTCGCCGTCTCGTATGCTGCGATTTTCCTGCTGCTCATTGTGCGGTATCGACCGCTTCGCGCCATTGCCGTGATGGCTCCACCCCTGGTTGCCGCCGTTGTCGCGTTAGCAACGTCTGGAATCGTCGGTGCCGGCTTGAATCTGTTTGGCGTCCTCGCCTTGATGCTGGTATTGGGTATCGGTATCGACTATTCGATATTTTTCGCGGAGACGCGTACCGGTCGGGAGATTACCATGCTGGCGATCGCCATGTCGGCGCTGACTACAATATTGTCATTCGGTCTGCTCGCTTCGAGTCGGACGCCGGTGCTACGCTCATTTGGTATGACCGTTCTGGTAGGGATCGCTCTGGCGTTTCTGCTGGCGCCGTTGGTGACGGGTGCGTTCCGCGCTGATGATATGTCGGATAGCTCTAATGGGAGCAGCTTGAATGAAACGGGATAGATGTTGTCTGACGTCGCTGGGGATGGTCAACGCTCTCGGCGCGCACAGCTCCGAAATATACGCCAAGGCCTTACGCGGTTGCCGTGACGGAATCACGTTTCGTGATGATCTGATTCCCGGTGAAGCCGTGCCGGTTGCAAGCGTCACCGCGGAACTGCCGCCGATTCCCGAGCATCTGCACCGTTATGATTGCCGGAACAATCGCTTGCTTCTCGCGGCGTATACGCAGATCGCATTGCAGGTCGAGGACGCGGTAAGTCGATTCGGCTGCGGGCGAGTCGGGCTCATCATGGGTTCCAGTACATCCGGCATGTCCGAAGGAGAAGAGGCACTGGCGATACGGATCGCGAACGGCGCGTTTCCGGCAACCTTCAGTACGGCGCAGCAGGAATACGGCTCTGTCAGCGAATTCCTGGCTGCGTACACCGGGATTACCGGTCCGGCGTACACCGTCTCGACCGCATGCTCGTCCAGCGCCCGCGTATTTCTGTCGGGTCGGAATCTGCTCGACATGGACATCTGCGACGCCGTTGTCGTCGGAGGCGTGGACAGTCTGTGTAAGCTCACCTTGAACGGCTTCTACGATCTCGGGATCATCTCGGAAACGGCCTGTAATCCCATGAGCCGCAACCGTAACGGCACAGTTATTGGTGAAGGAGCAGCCGTGTTTCTCATGGCCCGTTTTGGGTCGAACACCGAATTGCTCGGCGTCGGTGAATCATCCGATGCTTTCAATATATCGGCGCCCGATCCGGACGGTGCCGGCGCCGATGCGGCGATACGCCAGGCACTTGCCGATGCCGGTCTTCAATCCGAGGATATTTCCTACATCAACCTGCATGGCACCGGGACGCCACAGAACGACGAAATGGAGAGCCGCGTGATTTCGCGGCTATTCGGCTCCGCGGCGCCATGCAGCTCCACCAAGCCGTTGACAGGGCACACCCTGGGTGCAGCCGGAGCGATCGAACTGGCATTCTGCTGGTTGGCATTGCAGCAGCCCCGCGCAACCTTGCCGCCTCACTGCTGGGACGGCGAGCCCGACCCAGCGCTGCCGACGCTGAATCTCGTGCAGCAGGGGACCGTCGTTCGGGCCGCAAAGCCTCGTGCGTTTCTCAGCAATTCCTTTGCCTTCGGTGGCAGCAATTGCGCCGTCATCATCGGCCGCAATACAGATTGAAATCCAGGGCACGAGGCAATATTCGCGAACAGGGCTAAGTGGCTAAATCGATCGCTGATTTGCGGTGATTTACTATGTGGATTCTTCTTCGCTTTTCAAATGTCACGCAAGCTCTTGGAACCATGTCGTGCGGCAATGTGTCTCGCCTGTCAATATCGCCGCGGCAGTTACCGCCTGAAAGCTTTGGCCCCCAAATTCTCGGTCAGGGGCCTTCTCCATGAACTGAAGTACCGTTACACCTAAGGCTAAAACCGGTTCGATTGCCGGGCGACCGTTGTTGTCGCAATACAGGGCCGCCAGCTCGTCGCGCTTATCGCGCAATTTCTGCAGGATCTTTTCCGCGAATACCTTGAATCGCTCTGCACATCAGAGTTCGATAGAGCTGTAAGGTTGAACGCCCAATTTTTGAACATGCCGCGTCCGGGGTGTAGGCGACCGCTTTACAGTTCGCGAAGATTTTGAGGTTACCCGGCCGAGTAACTGTAAAGCGGTCGCCCTACACCCCGAAACCAACGTCGCTTGCAGCTACACGTCAAAAGTCTGTACGCCAAACGCTGGTGGAACCGGCAGCGTGTAGCCACGTCTCTGTGAGACGTGTCGTACTTTACGTTGCTTCGCGTTGCGTGCCACGGCTCACAGAGCCGTGGCTACATCAATCCGTAACGAAATTGAACTCGCGCAGAGACGCAAAGCCGTAAAGAAAAAAAGAAAGCATAATCCCCCGGCAAACGTTAACCAGAGTTGGACAGAGCTGTATAGTTGAACGTCCTTTATCAACACGCCGCGTCCCTGCTAAACGGTGCAAGGA
>JAJFLQ010000064.1 GCA_021772615.1 Verrucomicrobiota bacterium
GTGCGACACCACCGATAACTGTTCGCCACAGTATCAATCGGCTGCGACTCTTAAAGTCCGTCAGAGCGTGCGCCAACGGCTGTTCCGCATTGGTCTCGATGGCCCGGAGATGACGCAACACCCGCTGTAGTCCCCGGTTCCACTCCTCCTGAGAAACCCCGGAACCGGCAGCGATCAGGGTCCCGGCATATAGTCGGCGCCGCATGTCGTCGAAGATGTTGAAGGCCTCGCCGGATACCCGAATGGCTTCGCTGACATTACCGATGGCCGCGGTGTCGGATAGGCCATCAAATGCGAGTTGCCTTTCCGCCAATCTGATCAGGTCACGGCGTCGTTGCGCGAGGCATCTGATGAATACCAGTCGCGTCTGGTCGGTAAGTCGAAACTCGCCGCCGCGGACAATCTCATCGAGAATCACGGCTTCTTCAATCGTAAGGGCGATGAGGTGCTCGACCATCCGTCGCACCACGAATTGATGGTAATAGAGAAATTCCTCGCTATCGACAGGCGCGAGGAGCAGCAACCCGAGATTTTCGAGAGCGAACGAGACATTCTTAAAGCTTTCAACCCAAATCGACGGAAACTCAGGAAGTGCCGCTTCGAGCTGCACGAGTTCCCGATAGGCATGCTCGATGTTGGACAATTCCGTGATGTCGGCGCCCAGATCATCCCGAACGGCATGAATGAATTGTTCCATGAGTACCGCGTTCGCTGTAGCCAGCGCACGGAATTCCGCCAGGGCTTCGGGATCGTTTTCTCCGTCGCCGATCACTTGCAGTCCCAGGAAGAGCTCCCGATTGAGGCGGGACTCGATCTGGCGGTACTCTCCGATGAGGGCGTTTACACGGTCCAGACGCGACGCCTTTTTCGAGTTCCGGATCACATCCCCCAATTCCCTGAATCCGAAGACGCATAGCAGCAATACCGGAATGCTGAAACCGGCAATCAGCAGCCAGCGGACCTGAATGTTTACTCGTGCCGTGAAATCATGCATAAACCAGGTATCCGGGAACCGCATGAAGGCGCGATTCAGAATCGATGATGAACAGTGACCAGAATGGTTCGTTCCAGCTTATTTCCTCCAGCGAGCGTCGTCCCCGAAACCCCCGTAATCGGCAGCTCGGGGCGTTCGACGTGCTCGTCGACCAGATTATAGACATCCAGCGAGAGAAACGTTTCTTCAAATAACCGGTAGCCTAGACGGGCGTTTACTATGGTGTAAAGATCCGTGTGGGCGTTGCGGCGGGAATCAATCACATCGGCTACCGAACCCGAATAATCCGTACTGCTGACGACATGGACATCGGTATCGACTTCCCAGCGACCGCGGGTATACGACAGACCCATACTGACCTTGTGCCGGGGCTGGGTATTCTCGAAATCGATGAAATGATCCGGTAAATCATCCGGGTCGTCCGTGATCCTGATGAGCGAGTAGCCCGCAAACCATTTCAGCTCCTCAACCAGCAGCATGCCGTCGGCGGCCAGTTCCAATCCGTACGCCTCAGACTCGCCGACGTTCTCGAAGGTCAGGTCGCTGACGGCGCCGCCGTTCCCGCCGAAGACGCCAAGCGTGCGGACAGTCGGCTGGATGACATCCTCGAGACGTTGGTAAAATATAGTACCTTCGATGTTGATGTGGGTCCGGGGGAAGGAACGCTGATGGCCCAGCTCGATGGTCAAATTCGACTCCGGATCCAGCCTGGGATTGCCATAAAACTCAATGGCGGGGAAGGCGCTCGACTGTCCCAGTTCGATCAGACTCGGAATATGCAGGCCGCGCGCTACCGAAAGGCGATAGGAGACTGCGGGTTCCGGCCGAAACAGCAACGAACTGTTGAAGCTGTACTCCCGCTCCTGTCGTTCGTAGTCATCGGGTGTAATGGACAAAAACGTGTCGCTGACGGCGGAATTGCCGCTTTGGTTGGTATCCCAGCAATCCAGCCGCACTGCATTTGTCAGTGAAACGTTATCGTGAACCTTCCAGACCCACGTGCCGTTCAAGGAAAAAATATCCATATCGAATTCGCCTTTCGGCAGCCCCAGAAATTCGCCTTTCAGTGAGTTCTCGCGATATTCCGTACCGACGAGAAAAGAATGCCGGGCACCCAGCATAAATAGATTCCGTAGCTTCAACACCGTCAGGCGATTGCTACTGTCGAGGCCGCCGCCGGTCCGAAATCCGAAATCGAGGTCGTTGTGATAGACCTCTGCGGTCCAGTTTCCGAAATCGGGCGAATCATACGAATACAACAACCGGTAGTGTCGGGTGGTGCTTTCCATTTTTGTCGGCGCATAATACGGCGTCGTCATGTCGCCGTCATTGTCATTGATTCCAGTTTCCAGTCGCAGGCTCGAACGGTCCGAAATCTTGTATACACCGTCGAGATTGAACGCGGCCTTGTCCGTCGCCGCATCTTCTTCGGGCAACGATGAAGCAGCGTCACGCGAGAATCCGTCGAATCGGAGAGATCCGCCCGAGAGCCGGAACGCGGTTTTATCGCCGGCTTTAAACGTGGTCGTCAACGAACCCTCGTAATGCCGTTGTTCGCCGAACCGCGCTTCAACGACATCGATGTCATCGAACAGCGGATTGAAGGTGATGATATTGACGACACCGGATGCGGCGTTGAACCCGAACAACGAAGAATTCGGACCGCGCACCACCTCGATTTGCTTCACTTCAGCCAGTTGCACGGGAAAGCTGTGCCACATCGTCATGCCGAAATTATCCATGTAGACCTGACGGCCGTTAATGAGGACCAACAGGCGATTGGACAGCGGTTGGTTGTAACCGCGAATATTGACGTCGGCATGACCATTGAAATTCCTGGATACGTCTACGCCCACGAGGCGGCGAAGCAACTCGGGTATATCTATCGCGCCGCTTCGTCGAATGTCCTCGGTCGAGATAATGTCCATCGATACAGGCGCTTCGGATACCCGTTGCGGTTGCCCGGTGGCACTGGTGGTCACCGGCTCGCCAAAGACACGTTCGAGACCGGTGTAGTCGATCTCGGTGGCGGAAGTGGAACCCGCTAGCACCATGCACGGCAACAATACCTTCATCTTCTTCCCGAAATTCATGTCCTAATCCTCGAGTTTACAATTGTTTGACCATATACTTGAATGCGGCATCCACGTCGAACCCGAGGGCGCGCAGGGTCCGTTGATTCAAATAGATTTCGACGCCGGAACGGGTATTCAGCCCGAGAATGCAGCATGGTGCTTTGACTGCAGCCGCGTCGGTGCTGAACGTAAAGATTCTGTTACGAAGCGCGAAGTCATAGATCTTCTGGTAATGTTTGTCGACGCCGTGTGGAACGTAGATATAGTGAACATCCGCGTGGTCCTCGAGTCCGGAGATCTCGATCAGACGCCCGTGGAGCGACACGTTCATTTGTGATGCGGTTGACCGAAGGCGGGCCAGGAATGCTTTGGCTTCCGTTGCGGATACCGTGTTCGTCTCGTCATAGGCGACGCCAACAACGGCGCCGGTGCTGCCCGCCGCCTTCATGCCCCGAATAAAATGTCGCGCATTAAAGAACACCTCAGTATCGCGATGTAACGGTGATTCGCCACTAGCCGCCTCGCAGGCGCATAGTACAGCGACTATAACCAACAGGGCTCGCGGCGGACGAACCGGCATTCGGCTCGGCGTGTGTTCCAGGTCATTGCTCGCTGGCAACATGATCCTTCGATGTGTGACGTTCATATCGTTACCGGGGTTTAGTGTAACGCAGAAATCCGGGTCTTCTGGACCCAGATTCTTTACATCAGCGGTATCCCTTGTCAAACCATACAGACCGACAGGTTCTTGTAATCGAAACGGTTACCGGCTCGGTGTAGCCTATCATGCAAAATGCCAATTGCAGCTCTCCGGGGTGAAACATGTTGTATATGTGAATCTTACATGCATTTGTCGGAAGGTGATGAGTCGTTTGAACGACGACTCGGAAGGTGCACGTGTACCAAAGGGTATACTGCCGCTGTACCAAAGCGTTAGGTGGCCGCCGCCGCATGACAGTGAAGCCGGTATACGATCAGCGCTCGATCGAGGCTGCGTTGGCGGCCATGGGTAAGCGGACGAAGAACGTACTGCCGACGCCGGGTTGTGATTCGACCCAGACCGTCCCGCCCAGTAAATTCACGGCTTTTCGCACGATAGCCAACCCGATTCCTGTACCCTGATAATCGGTGTCGCTTACCAGGCGCTGAAAAATATTGAACACGTCGTCGTACATGCCGGAATCTATTCCGGTTCCGTTATCGGTAACCGACAACACACAAAAACCGGTCTCGGCTCGCCATGAAAACGTGACCTGCGGCTTGACGCCCTCGTCACAATACGTCAGGGCATTGTCCAGCAAATTGGCAATAATCTGCTCGAACAACGACAATTCGCCGGGCAGATCCGGAATGTCTTCGGGGAAGCTCACCGTAGCGTGGCGCTCCTTGATGACCTTGTCGAATTCACGACGAATATTCCGAAAAATTTCCGCGAGCGACACCATATCCCCGCCGTGGTTGCCGTACGTCAACTTGGAGTATGTCAAAAGGTCGTCGATAAGACGTTCCATACGTACAGCACCCAATATGACATAGTCGAGATACTGCCGACCCTTGTCGTCTAGGGTCTCACGGCTGGTAGAATTCAGAATATGTGCGAATCCGCGAATGGCGCGCAGCGGCGCTCGCAGATCGTGGGACACGGCATAAGCGAACCCCTTCAGCTCGTGATTCGCCGTCGCCAGATGTTTGGTTCGCTGCAAAACACGCTCCTCCAATTCAGCGTTGATCTGTCGCAATTTCTCCTCAGCATCCTGGGTTTCGGTGATATCCATTATCTGTGCGATAAAAACCACTCTGGTCGCGATAGAGCTGTACTGCAGTTTTACGCGCACCGGATACCGGCTGCCGTCCCGACGCAGGTGGCTGGTGTCAAATCTCACCGCCTCGGTGGCGCCGGCGCGCAAGGGCGCGATCAGGTGATCGAACGTGGTCCTCGTATAGTCCGGCTCCACATCCAGCGGTGTCTTGTGCGCGAGTTCGTCCATTGAATATCCAAGGTTCTCTCGCGCGGCGCGATTCACCGTAATGAACTGCAGCGTGGTGGGATCAAACATGTAGATCTCAGTGGGAAGGTCTTCGATAATCCGGCGGAGATCGGCAGCCTCGGCCTCCGCGTTCCTGATCTCGGACATATCCTGCAATACGCCAATCACTACGGCTGTTTCGCCGTCGCCATGGGCTTGTATCACGAACTTGTCGCGAATCCATTTGACATGATCGTTGTGATCCAGCATGCGGTACTCAATCTCGCCCGATGAATATGCTTTGCCCACGCTATCCTTGGCGGCAGCGACCCGTTCCCGGTCATGCGGATGAATACGCGCCTGAAAAAATTGGCGATCATCGATGCACCGTGAGGGAGGAAATCCGAGGACATCGATGATCTGCGGGCCAATGGAGCGGAGCCGGCCGCAGGCATTGAGGTCGGCGGTATAAAAGACGCCGGGCATATGCTCGATCAGCAACCGAAAAACATCCTCGACGTGCGGCAGTGGGATCGGGAACGAGGCGGTGTTGCGTCGATGTGAGTGAATCTCAGCCATTAAGGTATGCGAGCCCCGTAATCGGGCGCAGGACGTCGACCGCCGTCTCTATCATTCACGACGAACCATCCAGTGGCGGTTCGACGTTTAACGTCAGCCAATATGACTGGATCTCCTCGATGACGCGGGTGAAGCCGTCGAAGGCTACGGGCTTGATCAGATAGCTGTTGGCGCCTTCGTCATAGCAGTTGGCGCGGTCGAACTCCTCTGCGGATGAGGTCAGGACAATCACCGGAATGCGCTTCAACAGGGGCGCTGCCTTCAGCTGTTTGAGAACCTCGATCCCGCTGAGACCCGGCAATTTCAGGTCGAGGAGAATCAGGTCCGGTATGGGATTCAGGTTCGGATCTTCATACGCTCCGCGATGAAACAGGTAATCGAGGGCTTCCGGGCCGGTTTTCGCAACGTGCACCCGGTTTGTTAGCCTGGCATTCTTGAATGCGTGAAGCGTTAACTCGATGTCCAAGTGGCGGTCTTCTACCAGGAGGATCACGGCTTCTTTCAATTTTTTCTTGTTTTTCATGAGCACGTCCCAGTTGGTTGTAATCGGGCGTTACACAGCCGTTTTTTCATATTCTTACCTGCGATGTTCGCCGTTTTCAATGTTCACGGGTGTGGCTCGACCGGAATCTCCATTCCGGTCGAGTTGCAACATTACAGAGAACGTGCTGCCGCTGCCGTAGGATGATTGAATACGAACCTCACCGCCCAGCAGTCGGATGGACTTGCTGACGATTGCCAGTCCAATCCCGGATCCAGGGAAGTCGGCATCGGAATGCAGACGCTGAAAAATCTCGAAGATTAGGGTATGATACTCCGGACGGATGCCGATGCCGCTGTCGACGACGTCGACAGCAATATCATAGTCGACCGTGTGCGGGGCGTCAATCGTTTCGTTTGCAATCACGCCTGTGTCATCAGGTATACTTTTCGTGTGCTCGCGCCGCCAGCGCATCTCTACAATCGGCGGCTCGTCCGGTCGATGGTATGTGAGCGCGTTGCTCACGAGATTCAGAAAAGCCTGCTTCAGCAACACGGCGTTGCCGCGCACGACAGGTAAATCGCTGGCAACCGTCACGGTCGCACCGGTGTCGGCGATCGTACCTGACAAGTCAGAGATAACGTCGTCCATAATATCTGCCAGCGGCACGGCTTCGAGGCAGAATGCATGTTTTCCCAGTTGCGCCAGCTTAAGCATGTCATCGATCAGTAATTCCATCTGATTTACTGCTTTCATGATATTACCGACGTATTTCCGGCCGTCGTCGTCGAAACTGTGATCATATTTTCGCCGCAGAAGCTCTGTAAATCCTCCGATCGACCGCAAGGGCGCTCGGAGATCGTGCGAAACCGAATAGTTGAATGCCTCGAGTTCCTTATTGGTGCGCGCCAGCGACCCGGTCTGGTCCTCCAGCGTCGAGACGGTACAATTGATTTTTTCGGCCATACGATTAAACGCGCTCGCCAGCTCCCCGATTTCGTCGTTGCCGGGCCGCGCGATTCTGACGGCATGGTCACCGCAGGCAAAACGTCGGGTGGCTTCCGCGAGTTGCGGCAGCGGCGCGACGAGACGGCGGGAGATAACAAAGGCAAGTGTGGTCGTCACCAGGCCGACTGTCAAACCGAGTAAGAGCGTCATTCGTGCGTATTCCACCAGCGGCGCCAATGCGTCGGAGCGGTTGATTTCGGCAATGCAGCTCCAGCCGGTCTCCCGTATCCGGGTCCAGATACCGAACACCGAATCGCCGCGGTACCCCTTGTATTCCGTTACCCTGGAACCGTCGTCGTCGTCACCATGATGTACGACGTCGTATACGGCGGTATCAGGAAAACCCGCTGTCCGCAGGGAGTGGCCGACGCTTGGGGCATCGTCTGCCTGAGGCTGGGACAGGCAAACGCCTTCGCTGTCGAGCAGGTAACAGGCCGAACCACTGATCGCTCGTGAGAACAGACTCGGCGGAAGGCACAGTTTGTGTAACTGCCGCGCATCGATCCGGATCACGATCACGGCGTAAACGCGGTCGAATTCCCGAACCGGACTGGCGAGCAGCAGGGTCGGCAACCTGGCAGCAAGCCGGTTCTTCGCGTCAGGCAGCATCACATCGGCCAAATGCATTGGCGACAACCAGAAGCCTTCGCTTCCATGCTGTGCAGCCTGGCGGCGCTGACTGGTATTCTCGGCACGGATTGAACCTTTGGCGCCGCTACTTATCACCTCCAGATTGTCGCTCCAGTGCAGCGTGATGTCCTGGATAAATGCGTAGGCTTCGAGCGTCTGGTAGAGTGCCCGATTCAATCGAAACAACGATAAGAACGAAGCCTCACTGTCCGCAGCTGCGTCACGCAATCGTTGGAGTTCGTCGACGATAGCGCGCTGTTCGCCGAGGTCCTCGGCTGCGTGACGCCACGTCACAACCTCGCGGCTCACGCGTGCCGCGGTTTCCTGCGATGACAGTATCAGGATGTCGCTCAAATGCCCCAGGTGATGGTGTTTTAGGCTATGATACAACACCACACCAAACGTGGTCGTGACGAGCAGCACAACTGCAATGTGAAGTCCGACGACCTTGGTATGGAAGAATGAAAAAATGTTTCTCATGCTTTGGTCTGGCCTAACGTGAGTGCACGAAAAATTGCCGTGCAAGCGCCTCCAGCCGATCCTTGTCGATTCGAAAGCGATCGAGTTCTGCAACCTGTGCGGGATTCAGCTCGCCCTGTCGTTCGTCAAGTTGTCGGAACCTGGCGACAAACGCTTCCCATGCCAACCAGTGTTGGCGTTGGTTCACGGTGTATCGGCTGAAAATTGCGAGGCGAAAGTCCGCGGCGTACATCCCCAGATACCCTCTTGTATCGGCCATCGCGAGCAACAGGTTCTTACGCGCCGTGGACACGGCCTCTGTCCGCTCAAGTTCAATGACGCGCGATATCGCCTGGAACATCGAGGCTGTGATGCCGCTGCATTCGGCGGCGAAGGAGTCCTTCAGATACGGCATGGGTGGCAAAGGGTCGTTGCTGCACCACACCGTTTCCAGTTGACCATTGCCTTTGATCAAGCCGATTCGGGCAACTTTCCAGGTATGCTGATTCAGCGGATCGATACGGATGAGGCCGCTTGGCGCCTCGATGACAAGTCCACGAGTCGCCTCACGAACCGCGGCGGGCCGCGGCGTACCTGTCCGCCTCACCGCCTCGGCAAAGAGATAAACCTGGGCATACGCTGTTTCGGTGGGATCGTCGGTCACACGGTCCTGACCGTAACGTTGTTTGAACATGTTGACAAACCGGCGATTTGACGGTGATTCGTTACTCTGAAAATAGCTCCAGGCACAATAATGCCCGGAAACCAGGCCAATGCCGATACGTTGTATCTCATGCTCGGCGATGCTGAACGACATGACCGGAATCTCAGCCGGACCGATTCCGGCGTGACGCAGCGCTTCAAAGAAGGCAATATTGCTGTCGCCGTTGACTGTATTCAATACGATGTCCGCCTCGGATTCCCGGATCTGCTCAACAATTTCAGTAAAGTCCTGATCACCCAGCGGCCGATAGGCTTCGCCGACCACCATCGCGTCGACCAACTCGAGATGTTGCCTGACGATGTGATTGGCCGTGCGCGGAAACATATAATCCGAGCCGACCAGGAAAAAGCGCCGTCCGAATCGGCGATAGCACCAGTCGATGGCGGGTATAAGCTGTTGATTCGGGACGATCCCCGTGTAAATAATATTGGGTGAACTCTCGTTGCCTTCGTATTGGACCGGGTACCAGAGCAGATGGTTGTATTTTTCAACAACCGGCAGGACCGCCTTGCGACTCGCCGATGTCCAGCAACCCATAATCGAACTTACGCCGTCCTCGACAATAAGTTTCTCAGCCTTGAGTGCGAACGTCGGCCAATCGGAGGCGCCATCCTCGACGACAGGGACCAGCACACACCCAGGTATGGCGTCTGATTGATTGATTTCATCGATGGCCAGCAACGCCGCGTCGACCATCCGCCTTTCGCTGATCGCCATGGTGCCGGTCAATGAATGCAGAATGCCGATCTTGATGTCGGTAACCGCAACGGCCTGCACACCGTATGACCAAGCCGTTACCCACAGGATGATCGCCCACCGCCGTTGTCTCCTGTCGATCATATTTGGCGTGATTCCGATATGTTAGTCAACGGCTGCGGGCGCGCGCTGCCCGCAGCCAGTGGTAATCCGTGGCGGGGGACGGGGAGGGTATGTTCCAGTCCCAGACTCGAAAAAGATGGTTGTGCCTCGCGCTTTACGGACAACGTGACCAGGCGGCTCAGCAGTTTCTCGCAACGTATCGGTTTGAGGAGATAATCATCGGCGCCGCCGGGTCTCGATGAAGGATCGGCGACAAGCATGATCGTGGCAATGGATCCGCCTACTACGCTCAGGATGTTTTGTTGTTCGCGAAAGGCCTGGCCGTTCGGATCCGACTTTCTGACATCTACAAGAACCAGGGTAATATCGGGGTTGCCGCGGCATGCGTTTAACCCGTCGTTCCCGTTTGTTGCGATTATCGGCTGCATCCCGCACCGTTGCACGATACTCGCGGTCACCCGACTGGAGTTTGAATGACTGTCAACAATCAGGCAGGATTCACCGGCGAAAGGATTGCGGGCCGCCGTCGGTTCAGCACCGGTAATGATGCTTTCGGCCCTTGTGAATGTCAACTGAAACGCGAAGCATGAACCCTGCGACGGCTGACTTCTAACCGTGAGTTCGCCACGCAGACATTCCACCAGTCGCCTGGAGATCGCGAGGCCAAGCCCGGTACCGCCGACTTTTCGGGTCGTGCTGCCGTCGACCTGCGTAAAGGAATCGAACGCAAGCTTTTGTTGCACGTCGTCCATGCCGATTCCGGTATCCCGGATGGAGAACGACAGCGTGATCTCCGATGCCGTGTCGCGGGTCGTCCGAACCTCCGTAATGATCTCGCCGGCGTCGGTAAATTTCACGGCATTGTCGAGAAGATTGGACAGGACCTGTCGGAGACGCACAGGATCGCCGATCACCGCGAGGGGAATATCGTCCATATCAACAAGGATGTCGAGATCTTTCTCCCCGAGTGTTTCAAACAGGCACGCCGTGCATTCGTATACCAGGTCCGTGAGATCGAACGGAACCATGTCTACCTCCATCCGCTCGGACTCGATCGTGGTCAGATCGAGTATGTTGTTGACCAGCGAAAGGAGATTGCCCGAGCAAGACTCGATGACGTTGACGGCTTCGCGCTGTTCGCCCGACAACTCGTCGGCCAATAACAATTCCGTGAAGCCGATGATGCCATTTAGCGGGGTTCGCAGTTCGTGGCTCATGTTGGCAAGAAATTGACTTTTTGTGGTGTTGGCGGCTTCGGCAAGTTGCCGCAGGTTTTCCGAGTCTCTGAGGGCGTTGTTCAGGTTGTCCTCGGCCGTTTTCTGATGTGTGATATCATGAACCAGCGCGGTGTAGAAGTGCGATTGTCTGAGTTTGCACCTGGTGATTGTCAGTTTCATCGGAAACGTCCTGCCGTCAGAACGCTTGCCGTGAAGGTTATCAAACGTCTTTCCTGTGTCCTCGAAGTCGGTCAGCGCGGTCAGCGCGTTGGACGCTGTCGAATTCGTCCTCGCGTCGCCGAACAGGATGGTAACCGACTTTCCCTCAATCTCACCGGACTGATAACAGAACAATGTCGTCGCCGCGGGGTTCATACTGGTGATGCGGCCGTCCGCCCCAAAGGTGACAATGCCGTCATGAAGATTCTTGACGATCGCGTCGGTGTTGATCAACGTCTCCTGCAGCGCATCCATGAGTGTATTGTAGTGCCTGGCAATATGGCCCACTTCAGTAAATGGCTCGACCGGAACCCTGACATTCAGGTCCCCGGTATTTGCCTGCTGGTCGATGGCGCTGAGGAAGTCGAGTAGGTCGGTGGACGCTGCGTGTTCGGTGACATTCAGTCCGACGGCTTCCGCCTCCGCCGTCACCCTGAGTGGGAACCGCCTATTGATGACCAACAGGACGACGTAGGCGCCCCCGAAAGCCCAGAGAAAGCAGATAAGTACGCCGAAAAGCTGCACCAGTAGCTGAGAGACCCACGGCAAGCCCGTGCCGAGAATGTCCGGTGCACCGAAAAGCGCCACCGCGATGGTACCCCAGATGCCGGCAGCCACATGAACCGGTACCGCGCCAATGGCGTCGTCGATTCTGAGACGCTCAAGCAACTGTAGGGTCAGGAACATCACGCCGGCCCCGATGCCGCCGATAATCACGGCGGCCACCGCGGTCACGGCGTGACAATTGGCGGTGATCGCGACCAGGCCGGCGAGCGCGCCGTTGATGACCAATTCTACACGGACCCGGCCGTGGATCCGCCGGCACAATACCATGGCCGCAATCATACCTGCGACGCCGGCCAGCAGGGTATTGACGAGGATTACCGGAACACGGTGATCGAGAACGAAAACGCTGCCGCTGTTAAAACCGAACCAGCAAAGCCAGAGCAGCAGTGCGCCGATAATTGCAAGCGGCAGGTTGTGTCCCTGGATCCGTTGCGGAACGCCATTCTCCGGAAAGCGACCGTGGCGCGGGCCGATAACCAGTATCGCAGCCAGCGCGACCCAGCCGCCGACGCTGTGGACAACGCTGGAACCCGCCAAATCAACGAAACCCAAGGCTCTGAGCCAGCCGCTTCCCGCCCCGCCGTTGACGTCGCCCCATACCCATCGGCCGAAGAGGACGTATATGAATCCGGACATGACAATGGCCACAACGATGTACGCCGAAAAACGCATGCGCTCGGCAACGGCGCCGGAAATAATACTGGTTGCCGTGCCGCAGAACATGGCCTGAAAGAGAAAAAAGCAGACCGACCACGAATCGACGCCCGCAAACGTCGGGAACAAACCCGCTCCGCTTGTCGTTCCCGGAGCGCACGAGCCGAACATGATGCCGAACCCGATGCACCAGAACAGCATGATCGACACGCCGAGGTCGGTAAAATTCTTGACTGCTACGTTAATACTGTTTTTGGCCCGGGTAAGGCCACTTTCGAGACACAGGAAGCCGGCCTGCATGACGAAAACCAGGCAGGCGCACGCCAGTATCCAGACGAGGTCAATTGTGTCTTTATGCTCGGACATCTACCGTCTCCAATCGGGCGGGGTCCCCGCTATCGAGTTCCGTATTTTCGGGGGCTAATTCCACTGCCAATGCGTGAGTTTACTTTCCAATTCCATGATTTCCGAGATGTCGGTCACTGTCATGATATCATAGTCGTCGTTCGTATTTCGGACGGTGTTGGCTACCACGCGAATGGGGAATATGTTCCCGTTTCGTCGTCTTCCCAACCGACCCGGCTGGGGATCCGGCGGTTCAACGTCGAGGTCCTCCAGATGGTCACAAGCGGACATGTCGTGACCGCTATTCGGGATCACGAGTGTGATTCTTTTTCCGATTATCTCCGAACGGTCGTAGTGGAATAACGATTCGAACTGCCTGTTCACGCGGCGAACCATGCCATCGCTTTGGACCTCCACGACAGCGATGGGCAAATTTTCGAAGAAGCGCTCGAACTTCCGTCGGTTGTTTTTCAACGCGGTCACCATTCGGACTTGTTTTTCGAACTCGTCCTGTAACGTTTCATGGGCTGCGGAGAGTGCCTTGTTTGTCGCGGCAATCCCGATATCAAGTTGCTCGTTGAAGTGTTGCAGGCATGCCTGCGTCTGTTCTCTCTGGTCGATTTCTGTCCGCAGCGACGCATGAAGATTGGCAAGCTCGATCCTGGCATGCGCCGCCTCTTCGAAGAGATGGTGCATGCTGAAGAATAATCCGATAAGCGCACAGACATAGCTGATGGTCTTGAGGATATGCGCTATAATAAAGCAGGTATCGAATAAGGTCGCCGAGAAGGCCATGAACAGTGAATGGGAAAAAGCACATACGATGAGCGACAACACGAGCCAGTGCTCGAATAAGTCGGTGCGCCACGCGCCCTTGAGGCAGTAGCCTCCCAGTGCCGATAAGAAAAGGATCGTTGCCAAAAATTCTCCCGGACGTCCGAACACAACGTCCGGAAAATAGGCCGGCGACAGCGTCGCCAATGTAAACAGCATGAAGCTCGACAGGGTTATGCCGCCGAGTACCAGGCAAATCATGTGTTCACCGGGTATGCAGACCGCAGGCCCCAGACACTGTTCTCGCCGCCAGCCCCACCAACTGAGGAAGATGAAAACCGCGAGCAAGATTCGTGACGCGTTCCAACTCCAGGGAATCAATGTCGACAGGGCCGATACTGGTAAGGCGACCACCCATCCGCTGGTGGCCACTGCATTAAAGCCGTCGAGCAGGCCGGCGCCCAGAAATCCGCAACCGAGGAGGAGGTAAATCTTGTCTTTGTGGGAATAATAGCGCGTCAGCACGATCATGCCGATGATGCATGCCAGCAGAGCGGCAACAGCCATCATGAGCGTGTGCTGCGGTGCATCTCCTGCCCAATCGAGATCACGCAAGCCAACGAAAACCGCAAAAAGCGCGACGCTCACGATCACATAGTGTTTTACGTGAGGATGCGTCAATTGCTGCCTGGAATTGCCGGTTAGCGGTCGCAGCATCTCGCTCCGCCGGATATATGCCCGCCCTTTTCCAGGATATCGTCCATCAGTTGCATCAACGGCGTGATCCTGATCGGCTTCGCCACAAAGGGCGTGTTTCCAAAGTCGGCGGTATCGGCGCCGGCGCTCAATGTCTCTGCGTAGGGCGGCGGCGCTCCCGAAACCAGTATCACATTGACATCCGCCTTGATCGAACGAAGTGTCTGCAACGTCTCAGCGCCGCTCATTCCGGGTAGGGTTAGGTCGAGCAGTACGATGTCAATGGTGTACCTCCGAAATGCTGCGATCGCTTCCTCACCAGTCGCAACGCCGAGGACCTGGTAACCGGAGAAGTCGAGCAGCTCGCACAACGATTGGCGGCCCATGTCGTAATCTTCCACGACCAGAACGGTCGTGAAATTCACCGCCGTGTCCGGAGTATCTGGTTTGTCGTCTGAAAATCCCATTGGCTTCCTGCAGGCATTGCGACATTAACGGTGCGGCATACATACTTACGGGGGAAATAGCCGTACTCGCACAGAGCATTTCTGAGCCCAAACTGAGTTTATGAATTGCACGAATTGTGCTTAAGGTCCTGTAATGCAATATCATATAAAGTTTTCGAGATTGTCTTGGAAGCACTGCATGATACAGGTAAGAAGGTGCGCGTGCACGAAATGGAACAGACGCGCTGCACCGTTTGGTGCGGGCTTGTGCCGGCGATCAGGTTACAATGTGGTAGGGTAACGGGAAGTTCCAGACATGCACGTGCGACGCTCGCCGGCGTTCAAACTTCAGTGTGGTTTCACGGCGCGGCAAGCACTTTACAATTCCTGCCATGATCCAAGGGCAAGCCGGCTGCAATCTGTAGCGTGATCGCCCGCATAGGGCGCCACAGGACGGAATAAAAGCGCGTTCAAGCAAACAGTATTACCGAGTTATGGTGTTCAGTTGGAGCTGTCTGCCTTAGATGTGGCATTTACAGGGCTATACCTCAAACTACTTAACGCTGTAGTACGTAACTATCACGGGTCCAACTTCCGTACTCGCGATTCCAGTGCCCGACGGCTCAAGCCGAGATACCGGGATGTTTCACTTTTGTTTCCGTTGAATCTTGCCAATGCCTTGCGGACAATCGCGAGATTCAACTGTTCCAGGTCAAGACCGTGTTCCGGCAGCGGTATCGTGTTGTGCGACAGATCGACCACTGTTGCGGATGGTTTTGACGAGGCTGGTGGCGGTGAGAAGGCGGACAGGAGGTGGTCGGGACAAAGCACCTCGTCGTCGTACGACAGCACAGCGCGTTCGATGACGTTCTCGAGTTCCCGGACGTTGCCGGGAAAATCATGGCGCAGCAACATGGCCATCGCCGACGGAGCGATCGCTTTGAAGCGCCGACGCTTTCTCGCAGACTTTTTCTTGAGAAAGAAGTGAGCAAGTGCTTTAATGTCCGCAGAACGCTCTCTGAGCGGTGGAATCCGGATGTAACCGATATTGAGTCGGTAATATAGATCCTTACGAAAGTCGCCGGTATCCACCATCGCGTGCAGATTGCGATTGGTACAGCAGACGACCCGAGCCAAAAATTGCTTTTTCTTCAGGCCTCCAACAGGGTAGAAACAACGATTTTCCAACACTCGAAGCAGCTTGGGCTGCATGTGGAGCGGCATCTCGCCGATTTCATCGAGTAACAATGTGCCGCGTCCGGCAATCTCGAGCTTTCCTTTCTCTCCCTTTGCTTTGCCTCCCGTAAAGGCGCCGGATTCGTATCCAAATAACTCTGCCTCAAAAAGCTCACCGGGGATCGCTGCACAATTGATATCGACAAACGGCGTGTCTACGGCGCCGTCGCCGAAATGGATGAGTCGTGCAACCAGTTCCTTGCCGCAACCGGTATCGCCCTCGATTACGACCGGTACCGAGGCATCTGTATGATAGGTGCGAGCGGTGTCGACAATAGCCTTCATCTCCGGCGAATGATAGACCATTTCCGGCAAGCCGCACGTGCCGCGCACCATACGGCGCATAAGCGTCAATTCCTGCTGCAGATCATGTGTTGCATCGTTTACACGCGCCTGGAAATGGGTGGTCAGTTGCCGGTTCTCCTGTAGCAGGGACTGATGTTCGGCGCAGCGATCCACAATCGCAGCGAGTACTTCGACGTTTACCGGCTTCTGCAGATAATCGTAGGCGCCGAGACGCAGGGCGGCAATAGCCGTTTTCATATCGCCGTGGCCGGTGTAAACCAATACGTCACAGGCGGCGTGATCACCGGCTTTCAGCTCGCGCAGCAGATCGATGCCGTCCGTTCCCGGCATGCAGATGTCGGTAATGACCAACGGAAAATGGCGCTTCCGGAACGCTCGCAGCGCATTATCGGCGCTGCCGGACCGTATTACATTATGTCCCAGCTCCTCAAGAAACTCGGCGACACTTCTGCAGGAGTCCTGATCGTCATCTACCAGTAATATATTCATCTATTGAACCTTTTTGCCGGCTCATTCGCGCTGCGCATGAGATACTGTGAGCCGTTTTTTTTGTGCGCATTATGTCTCACTGAATATCCGCAATCGCACAACGAAACGGGCGCCGCCGGCGTCCCGGTTTTCAGCGACGATGGAGCCGTCCCAGTTGACGACCATGGTCTTGATGAGCGGCAAGCCGATTCCCATCCCCGCGGCGCCGTCCTTGGTTGAATAAAACGGATCGAAGACCCGCATCGGATCGCCCGTGATACCCGCGCCGTTGTCTTCAACCGTCAACAAGACCTGCACCGCGTCACGACGGGTTTGGATCCGAATGGACTTATCCTCTATGCCTGTTTCGTCCAAAGCTTGGCGCGCATTGCCGACCAGATTGAGGATAACCTGTTCGAGTTGCAGCGGGTCGGCGGCGACAGGAGGAATGTCCGATCCGAGGTCAAACTCCAGACGTATATTGTGCGCCGACAATTGGGAGCGCAGCAGTGCGATCGACCGGTGGATGATGTTGTGCAACGGCACGGACTCAAACGTGCGCTGTTCTTCCAGATTTACCAGTGCGCGGAGATGTTGGATGATCTGATCGACACGATCGATCTGATCGGAGATCCGTCTCAGTTTCTCCTGTAACTGGGACGGCTCCGGCAACCGATCCCGATCCATCCAGTACAGCATGCCGTCGACGGCAACTTTAACGGCATTCAGCGGCTGATTGATTTCATGGGCAATACCGGCTGTAACCATGCCAAGTGTCACGGCACGTTGTGCCGCGTATAGTCGTTCATCCATTTTTCGCCGCTCGGTCAGATCGCGTATAACGGCAACGATCATTTCCCGGTCTTGAAGTCGAAACGCACCACGCGAGATCTCTACGGGAAAAACACTGCCGTCTTTCTTCTTGTGGTTGTGCACACCGGCGTATTGCCGCGCTGCATCTGTGTCCTCCGCTGACCCGCCGGCGCCGGTATGCTCGGCGCCGGTGGCGATCGCATCGTAAGACATGTTGAGAAACTCGCTGCGCGAATACCCGTAGAGATTGCAAATGCTTTCGTTCACATCCAAAATTGTGCGTAACTCCTTCTCGTACACAACGATAGCGTCCTGCTCGGCGGAGAATACCTGGCGGTATTTTTCCTCACTTTCTCTGATGATCATGTACGACCGCCGGTGTTCAAGCGCGTTCACAAAAATATCCCCTACGATGCGAAGAAGCGCCGGTGCCTCGGCGTCCCGAATGTCCCCATTGCCGGTATTTGCGACGCCAAAAAAGCCGCGGATTTCTCCGCGATACTGCATCGGGATGATCGCCAGCGACCTCACATGTCGGGCCACCATCGCTGCTTTATCCCGCTCCGCATCCACCGGCAGCTCGCCGATGTCCTCCACGACCACGAGTTCCAGACTTCTCAGGGTGCGCCAGATCCAGGGAAAATCTCCCGCAGAGACGTCGTGGTAGTCACACCAGACCGGCGTTGCCGCGTCCTTGCGCCATCCATATGTGCTTGCCCCGGAATTCGCTTGTGCCGGCGACATCACAGCGAATGCGTGGTCCGCATGGTAATAGTTGCCGATAATCATCAGGGCCCTGTCGATCTCTCCATCCACCATCGTCGGATCGATATTCATGAATGATCGTGAAATTCCGGACACCAGATTCTGAAATTCCAATTTGAGCCGAGTCTGCTCCGCCACGCGCGTGCGATCCGTAATGTCCGTTGATACTCCGCTTAGGCCGTAGGCGACACCTTCGTCGTCGCGGAGCGGAAACTTGATCGAAAGGTACGTGTGGAGTCCATCATCCTGCCTTACGACCTCGTCGAACTGCAGTGGCCCACCGACCGCCAACACTTCCAGGTCATTCTTGCGAAACGCCCGGGCAAGTTCTTCCGGGAAAATGTCGAGATCGGTCTTATTGATGATCTCGTCGACGCTGGTATGAAACAGCTCCGCAAACCGGCGATTCACGAAGGAATACCGACCGTCCGGTTTTTTGATGTAGACCACGGCCGTCGTGTGGTCCAGTATCGCGCGTAAACGGCTTTCACTGTTCCGAAGATCTACCTCTATCTGTTTTCTGTCGGTCAAATCATACATAACTCCGTGAATCCTGAGATGCTTATCAATTCCGTTCCTCACGACCGCTGCGCTGTTATCTATCCATACGAGAGTGCCGTCGCGCCGCCACATGCGGTATTCAAAATTGAGGGACGTGCCGTTGGTATGGGCCTCCCGGATTCGTGCGAGCACGCGATCTTTGTCGTCTGTGTGCAGAATGTCGACAAAAAGCGCGGGATTTTCTGCCCATTCCCTCGCTGTGTAGCCCAGCATTGCTTCTACCTGCGGGCTGATAAAGGATATTGAAAAATCCGGATCGAACGCGGCCTCATAGGTCACCGCCGGGAGCTGTTCGATCAATGTGCGGTAGCGGATTTCCGACTCCTGGACGGCCTGCCGCAAGGTGCGCCGTTCCAAAACGGAGAATATGGTTTGCGGGAGCCGACGAATGTGGTCCGCCGTCTTCACGACGTAGTCGTCCACACCGCGTTTCATAGCTGCGACCGCCACTTCCTCGGAGCCGGTCCCGGTGACCATAATGATCGGCATCGCGGGATATGTCTCGCGGACGATGTCGACAACCTGAAGTCCCTTGAAGCCCAGAATATTAAAATCGGTGAGTACGATATCGAATGTTCGGGATAGCAATAGTTCCTCGAATTCTTTGCGCGTCGCGGCCTCTGCGAGCACAAAGTCGTTGGAATCTCGCTCCAACGCATCGCGGACCAGACCACGGTCCAGCAGGCTATCGTCGACATACAGGACGTTCAATGGTTTCCTGATTTCTGTCATTATCTCTTTCTTGTGCGCTGGTCCAAAAAGCGACTCGCTGCATTACGCATGCACATCTACAGCTCGATTTCCGACTTTGTGTGATCACATGCAATTGCGCCGGAATCTGCAGCTGCGGGGATGTAGACATGGAATGTCGAGCCGACACCGGTCTCTGACGTACAGCAAATATGCCCCAGGTGTTTGCGGACAATGGAAAATACCACCGTTAATCCGAGACCGGCGCCGTTGTGCCTGGTTGTAAAGAAGGGATCGAAAATACGATCCCGGTGTTCTGCAGCGATACCGCTTCCGTGATCTGACACGGTGATCTCTACATAATTGCCGGCAGCAAGTCCCTGCAAATTGTCTGTTTTTACGATTCTGTTGGTGGCCGACATCTCGACGTTGCCGCCGCCGGGCATCGCGTGAATTGCGTTGAGCACGAGGTTGTGGATGACTTGCCGAATCTGGGCCGGGTCGGCGTGAGCACACCAGAGATCTGGCGTCGCCCGGGCTTCAACGCGGCAATTCGTGCCATGTGCGGAAAATGTGCCGGCGGACTGCAATAACGGCTGCAATGCCACGATCTTTCTGAAGATTTCGTCACCGTCCGAAAGGGCTAAAAGCTGTTGTGACAATTGATGCGTATCTTCGCAGGCTGTTTCGATCCGATCCAGGTAGCGCTCCATAGCATTGTTCCCATTGGACGTTGTCTTTGCCAGCGCCACATTGGATATGATGGCCATCAGGTAATTATTGAAGTCGTGAGCAATGCCGCCGGCAAAGACTGCCAGCGAATCAAGTCTCTGAGATTGCTGGGTTCTGCGTTCGAGCAAACATCTCCTGGTAATATCCCTGATGATGATCACCGCCCCGATGACACTGCCGCCGGTGTCACGGATTGGTGCGGCGCCGGTCGTTACGATCTTCTCGCTGCCGTCACGGCCGACCAAAACGGAATTTACTTCGAGTTCGGCGCCAGGTCGCACCGCGTGGTCGGCTGGTTCCCGCGAGTCCTCTCTGACAATGCGACATACGACGTCGAGAGGCCTGTCAATCGCCTCGGCAGCCGGCCATCCGGTGAGGTCCTCGGCCACCTTGTTGATCATATGTATCCGGCCTTCGGCATCGGTTGTGATTACACCGTCCCCGATCGACCGCAGCGTTACGTCCAGACGTTTTCTTTCTTCGTCGAGCGCAAGCTCTGCTTCCTTGCGGTCGGTCATGTCCGTGAATGTACATATATATCCGACCCGTTTGTCACCCCGCATGTCGGCTGCCAATTGGATATGTATCCACACCGATGTCCGTTTCTTCGGTCGCAGACAGACGTCGACCCGAAAGGTCGAAGACGAATCCGATTGCTGCCAGGATGCAATCACTGCGCGCTTATCCACGATCGGCAGGCTCCGCAACCAATGCCGGCCGGCAACACTGTCTGCGGACAGGCGGGTAAGTTCCGACCATGTTTCGTTTGTGTAGGTATACCGGCCACGGGCGTCAAGATGAGCGATGCCGGCGGGTGAGGCCTCAGACAACGTGCGGAATCGCCGTTCGCTAGCGGCCAGTCGCTCTTGCTGTATGATCCGCGTTATGGTTATTCCAGCGGTCGCGGCAACGGATTTCAGGAATGTAGGACATGTGGTGCACATGGATGTTGCCGATTCCTCTGCTGATGGACAGAGTTCGCATGGAGATGCGTGCGCATCGCCCCAGACTACCAGTATGCCGCCAAGAAAGCCGGCGGACGAATGGATTGGCACCCACCACGAGGAAGCGCAACAATCGGTATCCGGATACAACTGTGCCAGTACCCGTGGCGGGAGCTTCAGTGCCGATACCACGCCCGCCTCGGCGACGTGTACCAGGTCTGTTTCCGAAAGCCAAGATAATACACATTCCTTCCAGGTACCTTTTTCGCTGCATGATGCGTAAAGAATGCTTCCCGGCGACGTCCCGGGAACATTGCTGCCTTCGACGATGATGACGTGATCGACTTTCAGGACGGACACTACTGCCGTTCCGGTTCGAAAAAACAGCTCGTCGTGACGTTCGACATTCTGAAGCGCATGACTGAATGCGGCCAGAGCGGCTTGTTGCCGGGCGTGGTGCATGGCGACATCCTGGATATGTCGCAGGCGGACCATCGCCTCGATCCGGGCCAGAAACTCGCGGTTTTGCAGCGGTCGCACAATATATGCGTCGGCGCCGGCTTCCAGGCTGTTTGTTTGCGCTTCCGACGACTTCTGATAGCTCGATATCATGACGACGATTGTGTCGCGGATCGGCGACGTGGATTTGATCTGCCGGCATAGATCGTAGCCGCTAATGTGCGGCAACATGTAGTCGAGCAACACAATGCTGGGCTTTAGCCTCATCACTGTTTCGATGCAATCGGTGGCCGAAGCGATGCTCGTGACATCGTGACCCTTTGATCGGAGAAGGCGTACGGCGACTTGACGATTTAGCCTGTCGTCCTCGACCACCAGAATGGATGCCGGATAGCTCATTTACTATCCCTGGCGGACGCATCACGGGCACGACCATGCCGGGAACGGGGTTCCTCCTGCAGGCACGGCAGCCTGATGAAGAACACGGTGCCTTCGCCGGGGCGGCTTTCCACGCGAATCGTGCCGTCGTGTTCCTCTATTACTTTGCGACAGATCGCAAGGCCCAAGCCGCTGCCCTTCTCATCGGCTGTAGACCGCGTCGACATCTGCCGGAACGGCTGGAAAATCTGATCCAATTCATCATGCGGTATGCCTTGTCCGGTGTCCCGAACCTGGATCTCAATATCATCATTGATACGATCGACAGCCACGGTAATAGAGCTGCCGCGACGGGAGAATTTAACCGCATTGGTAATGAGATTGTTTAATACCTGTTCGATCCTGAGACGATCGATATCGGCACACAGGCGATCCGTTTCGGTGCGGTCGGCGTTGTCAAGGCAAATGGATATGCCCTTTCCGTTTGCGACCACACGGTTCAATTTCACGACGTTCTCAGCCAATACGGACATGTCGCTCAATTGTCGGTTCAATTGCACCTGTCCTGCCTCGATCTTCGCATAGTCCAGAAGGTCATCGAGCAAGTCGAGCATGTAGGCATTGGAGGAGTAAATATCGTGAAGAATTTCCTTCTGGTCCTCGTTGAGCGCGCGCCGGCTATCCTCCAGGAGGAGTTCGGTATACGCCATGGTAGTCCCGATCGGTGTTCGCAGGTCGTGCGCGGCGATGCCCATAAACTGGTTCTTCTGGTCATTAATTTTCCGCAGCTCGACGTTTTTCTGCGCGAGTTCGCGCTGTACTGTGACCAATTCGCTGTTTAAGCGGCTGATTTCGTCGTAGAGGGCGCTGTCCTTTTCTTGCAGCAATCGTTCGGTTTCCATGTCGTCCCTTGCCGTATTTCGAACGGTGTAGCTTTGCTCGCGAAACATACCTTGCACGTCCATCTCCCGGTACAGTGCAGTCGCCATCTGTCGCGTTCCGGCGGCGACAATGAGAACCCCCTCGTCGTGGACTGCACCGGCGCAATGCAATGTCCATGGCCGATTTCGAATGCGCATGTTGATCACCCACCCAAAGACGACAGTGCGGTCACGCACTTCCTCCAGAAAATTCAGCCATTTTGCAAGGCTTCCGGCTTCCAGCAGTTCTGCGCAAGAGCGGGCGTCGCGGATACTGGATCCGACCTCCAGCTCATCCACCAACACCTTGACGATGCGGTCGGATCCATCACAGATGAACACGATACCACGCTGGCTGTCGGCGCCGGCATCATCAGCTCTGTGCGTATGATCATGATTCATGGTACCAGCTGAGCGGCAACAGATACGGCTTCTCCAGCATCCTGCGCAGAAGCATCGGCACCCATCGTTTGCCAGATGTCCGGAGCAATTCTAAAGGGATACCCGCCCAGCAGGATCTTTAGCCGGTCGCCTTCTGCATCCCGTACCATTGCTATCAACTCGCGAATTTTGGGAAGATGAAATGTCATAGTGGCAGTGAGACAGAGTAAGTCTGCGCCTGTTTCGTCGATCAATTTTGTGATTGAATCGGCCGGCGTGTTTCCGCCTACGTAATATGTATTCCAGCCCTCCATTTCCAGAAAATCCGTTACCATCCGCATACCGATCTCATGACGTTCGCCGCTGACGCCGGCGGCGATCAGGCGGCGGCCCGATTTCGGTGTTGTAAAGACAATCGGATACAGCTGCGCCATAATCAGCTGTGTAGCGGCGGTGCAATAATGTTCCTGGGCAACGGTGAGCCGATTGGTTTGCCACAGACGCCCGATTTCATATTGCGAAGTCTGGAAGACGTAAAGATAGATGTCCTTCACGCTCACACCGTTTTCGACGGCATCCATCACTGCCTTGCCGGCGAGATGACGATCGCCGCGTAGCAGGAAGCGGAGATAATCCGTCGCCAGGGAAAACACCGGATTGCTTTCATTGATAAATCCAGATGTTTGCTTAACGTCGCGCTCAAGCAGATCAATGGCACCGCGGATATATTCTGCAATAACACGGCCGGATTCAACGGGGAGATCATGCCGGGTGATTTCCATCATGATCTCAAGATTATGCTGCAAATCATCGATCCGGATATTCAGTGAATCAAAGAGCGTCCGGACCCAGTCGATGTATTCGACAAACAGCTCCGGTTTTCCCAGGCCGATTGCCTCGGACAAATAGAGATAGTGATAGACATTATCATCTACGCACTTCGATCTTCCGCCGCGGCTATCGTACCGTTGAACCAGATCCGGACATCGGGCATATTGCAGATCGACCCCTACGGTGGCCAGTTCATTTCGGCGCATAAACAGCTCGCCGCGAAGCCTCGCGGCCTGCTCCTGTTCGTCCCTTGTCATGTGGTGTCCCTGATGATTTTGTACGTCTGGTGCTTACAGCGTGGCGCCCCGGTACGCCGATGGTCTAATCGCAAATATGTTCGAAAAATCGCAGTTCCGTCGATTTCGGTACCAGCCGCGTCCCTTTCGGAATACCCGTATGCGATTCCTTGAATTTATGGCTGCGATACCAGGCTTGGAAAGACGCTTCGGTGTCCCAGTAGGTCAGGAGCCAGATCTCATCCGGCTCGTCCAACGGACTCACGACATCCATGCGCTGAAATCCGGTGGTATGATCGACCAGATGTGGACGAAACGCCGCTTTTACCTCAGCCGCCATGTCGTCTGCAACCTTAAACCTGCTTACGGCCAAAAACATCTGGAAACCCTCCCTTTGCGTGATCCCATGTGAGGCGGCACAGGCAACGTATTCGGTGCCGGTGAATACGCGATGTCCTATCCATCGGCGAACCCGTTCGTCGATTGAATACCATAGCATGACAATTTTGCGATTGCATATTTAATGCTTCAGCACCATCTCATGGTCGCACACGTGGGCGTTCTGACAACAGTTGCCTCGAGCGGAGTCCTTCGGCTTTCATCTTTGACAGCAGCGATTCGTAGCCAATAGACTGGATTTCTTCACTGATGGTTATACAACCGTCGGAATCGGTTTCGACGTCACCGATATTTTCGCAACCCACGCCAAGGCTTTCCAGATAATCGTTCTGGCGCTTCTGGTGTTTGACCAAAATTTGGGCCTCCTTTGCCAGCAACCGGTTCGCCATCGCCTGCCGTATTGTCACGGCGAGATCGACGGCATTACATGGTTTGAGAAAAAATCTGTAAATTTCACCCTTATTAATCGCGTCGATCGCAGTCTCCAGCGTGGCGTTTCCCGTTAACATTATCCGAATGCTTTCTGGGTATAACGTTTTGACGCGGGCCAGGAATTCAGTGCCCCGCATGCCCGGCATCATTTCGTCGGAAACGACAACATCAACAGACTGCCGTTCCAGAATTGCCAGGCCGTCCGCGCCCGAACAGGCACTGTGGATTTCGAATGGTTCCTTCCGCATCCGCAGCTTCAGCCCACCGATCAGACTCGGGTCATCGTCTACAAACAATACATTGTGTTTCATCGCGGCCTCCGGTGTAACTGCTTGGGTTGCGTTATACGTGGATGTGCACGTCGTTCTGGATCCGGCCACCCGAGTGAAAGTTCTCGAGGCGACGCTTCGTTGCATCATCAAACGCCTGCCCCTTGGGCAAAAGAAGCAAGCCATCTTTGGTGCGAATATCTTCGGCCAGGATCATGCCGGTTTGAATGTCTCGAATCGCAACGGTCCGGGTGGCCATGCCGTCTTCAGGAATCTCGAGCGAATGTAACTGCTGCAGAACGTCCGGGTTGTAGTCCCGGGCATGGCGTTCCATTGACTGGATAGCCTTTTGCTTGCATCGGGTGTCAACGAGGCAGCGGTCGAAATCCGTCACGGCCTTCAGGATCTCCCCGCCGAGTACGATGTTAGGCGGTATGTGACTGTTCGACCGGACACGGCAATGAAGGTTGTGTTGACGCCCAATCATCTCCGCCACGTCTTCAAGCCGGGGAATCGTGGCGATCAGATTCCGGCCGATGTTGCTGTGAGCCGCGAACATTGCCGATTCAGCTGTCGTTAGCGCCTGATTTGCCATGACCTTTTCCATTGTCTCGGGAGGCAACGTGATGCAACCTATTTGCGAAAGCAGCGCCGCCACCTCGATCTTCCATACGTCGTTGACTTGCATCAACCTCGCGATCTGGGCGGTGTATGTCTTGACGCGCTGGGCGCGACCGAATGCGGCTGGATTGGCAAGCGCCAGGATATCGATCAGCACCTTTACGCAGCCCTTGAGCGTTTTTTCCAGCAACACCTTCTCTGCCATCAACAGGTCGTACTGCTCCCCTGCCGCTGCGATGACGCCGGCCATGATGTCGCGCGGACACGGTTTGCATACGAACCGGAAGATCTGTCCCTGATTCACCGCCTTCATCGCGGTCTCCAGATCCGCGTTTCCGGTCAGCATCACACGAACCGTCGACGGATACTCCCGCGCCACGATACTAAGGAACTGGACGCCGTCCATTTCGGGCATGCGCAAGTCGGAAACCACGATGCTGAATGGCCCGTGCTCCCGTAACAATTCGAGGCCGCGTGCGGCGCCGCACGCGGTCGAAACAACGTAACCTTTGCGAAACTGATTCCGAAGCCCTTCCAGCAGATTCGGCTCGTCGTCGACAAACAGCAGCGTATGATGTTTTGAGGTGGGAGCGGTCACCTTGTCACGATATCCCAATGGTTTTCGCGCGAAGCTCCTGCAGCCTTTCCGCGAGACCCAGGGCGCCCACGTACGCCTCATCAATCGGCGCGTAACAGCTGTGCTCCTTTTCGCCGGCGGCGTCATGGGCAAAGGCATTCGCGAGATGCACCGCGACCAATACGGATGGCGCGTTCTGGCCGCTAACAGATGGATCGTGGTGGTAAGCAGCGGCTTCAACAATATCGTCGGATAAGCCCCAGAGCCCCAGGACATACGCGCCTACCTCTGCATGACTGACACCTAACGATTCTTTTTCCAGACAGTTCAGTGCTCCGCCGCCGGAGCGGTGGCATTGGTAAATATCCCGATACGCATCGCGCTGCTGAGTCATCAATACGACTTTGCCAATGTCGTGCATCATGCCGGCGAGTACCGCCTCGTCCTGCAGACGGCGCTCAAGGAGCAGGTGCTTGGCGACCGTGCCGGCGTTGGCGCCTACCGCCAGGCTATGCTCAAAGAGATCTCCAACGTTGAATATTCGTACGACATCAGGTGGTAGAATTTCAAAGACCTCAGTGGTCAACACCAGTGAAGAGATCAAGTCCATGCCCATCAGCGACACCGCCTGATTGACGCTCTCTACACGACGGTTGATACCAAAGAATGACGAATTGACGAGCTGTAGAATTTTGGCCGAAATCGACACATCTTTCTGGATGATTCGGGCGATTTCCCGTATGCCCGTATCGGGGCATCGGATACTGGCCAGCAGTTCCTCGTAGGATGCCGGTATAGTCGGCAACGATGCGAAATCGGTAACGATCGCGGCAAGCTTCTCGTCGACCAATAATTCACGCAGCGAAAAGGTCCGTTGCAACACCGTCTTCAGAGCCTCTGGACTGCAGGGCTTCGACAGGAATTGATGTGTCGGTCCGACAGATTTCAGCAGCATCTCTCGGTCGGAATGCCCGGACAGAATGAATCTCGTCGTTTTCGGGCAGAGTGTCTTAACCCGGTTCAGCAACTGAACACCATCCATTTCGGGCATTCGCATATCAGACACGACAATGTCTACCGGGCGCTCCTGCAATACGCCCAGTGCCGCATGACCGCTGGTGACGAAAACCATATCCCATTCCCGACGCATCTTGCGCAGCGTATTGCGCAAGCCATCGAGAACACTGGCTTCGTCGTCCACAAACAGAACACATTTTAGTGGTGAGTGCGCCGTCATTCCGCCGACGCCTCCGCATTTTGGACCGCAACCGCGCTTGATGCGGCCTTCACCGGGAGGCGGATGACAAACGTTGTGCCAACTCCTGGTTCGGTCTCAACATCAATCGATCCGCCGTGTTTGTTGACGATGACGTTATGGGAGATCGCAAGTCCCTGACCGGTCCCTTTGCCGACTTCTTTCGACGTGAAGAACGGATCAAAGATCCGGCTTCGGAGTTCGTCCGGAATACCGGTTCCCGAATCACGGATCCGGACCTCGACGACGGACTCGAGACCGCGGGTTGTAATATGTATGGAGCCAAGTGTGTCATTGCCGTTATGCTTCGACTTGTCTTCAATTGCATGAGCGGCATTTACGATCATGTTCAGAATGACCTGATTGACCTCACTGACTTTGCACTCCACAATAGGCAGATCAGCATCAAATTGGGTGGTTACGTCTGCGACATATTTCCATTCGTTGCGGGCGACATCGATCGTATTCTGTATGGCATGATTCAGATCGATCGCCGTCTTGTCGTCAACCCCCGGATGCGAAAACTCCTTCATCGCGCGGACAATCGTGGCCACACGATCGACACCTTCGAGACTCTGTTTGACCGACGTCGGAACCGCGGCTTTCAGATATTCCAGGTCGCTTTCCTCGCATGCCGCATCGATCTCTGCGATCAGCTCGGTGTGAATCCCGCCTTTTTTACAGGCAGCGGCCAGACTTTCGCATTTTTCGACAACCTTCATGATATCGCCGAAGGCGTCGAGAAGAAACCAGGTGTGGTCGCCAATAAACTGAACCGGTGTGTTGATCTCATGCGCGATGCCGGCGGCGAGCTGACCGATAGCCTCCATCTTTTGGGAGTGCCGCAACGTAATCTCCAGGTTGTTGCGGTCGATTTCGGCTGCCATATTATCTGTGATATCGGTTACTGTGCCGATAAAACGTATGCCGTCATCATACATCATTGCCGAGGCAATGAAATGAACCCAGAGCGAGGCGCCCGATTGGGGCTGCACCTGAAACTTCCGTTCATAGCGACTGAGGTCGCGGCGGGCGTCGGCCCATTCATCCCACACCTCGTCACGAAAATTCGGATGGATCCATTTCTTCCAGCTCGCGCCAATGCTGTCGGCGAAGGAAACACCGAACAAGGTTTGCCAGGCGTTGTTGGTGTAGATACAACGACCGTACGCGTCGGCTTCGAACAGACCGATTGGAAGCGATTCGGAGAGCATGCGAAACCGAAGCCCGTTCTCACGCAGCTCGCGGACCGCTTTGTGCCGTTCCGTAACATCGCGGAAGATGCCGGTAAAATAACGACGCCCCTGAATCTCCCAGCTGCTTGGGGACAGTTCGAGGGGAAACTCGTGACCGTTCTTGTCCAGGCCCTCGAGTTCGACCGTTTTGCCAACCAACTCCGGCTGGTCTTGTTCGCGAACCTCCCGCCATTCGCGTTGGTGCTTTGCCCGACATCGTGCGGGCAGCAAACAGGTCATCGACCGGCCGAGAACTTCTGCTTCGAGGTAACCAAAGGTGCGCGTTGCACCGTTGTTCCAAAAGATAATGTTGCCGCTCGCGTCGGCGGAGATGACAGCGTCATTGATGGACTGTGCCAGCGTCTTGAACCGTAATTCCGATTCCTTTAACTCGTTTCGCGCCCGCGTGCGCTCGGTAATGTCGTCGAACGTTGCCAGGTACGCTGCTTCGCCATTCCACAGAATGTCGACCATGTGCATCTTTGCCATGATCGGCGGTTGAATTGTACGCGGTATCGTGATGTCGAGCATCTCGCCAATCCGGATCGGCAGCTCGAATGGTCTGCCTGGCAGGTTCGCGATGTCTGTGCCGTATAATGCTGCCGCCGCCGGGTTGACGAAACGAATGATGCGGTCGGTGGATACAATTACGATCGCATACATGCTATTGGTGATGATATTGCGGTAGGACGCCTCACGGATCGACAATTCTTTCCGGACATCATCGAGCTCTTCGATTAATCGTTGCCGCTCGATCGCATATCGAATCGTTCGCAAAAAGGTTCGATGGTCGCAACGTCCCTTGACGAGATAATCCTGAGCGCCCCAGCGGACCAATTGTACGGCAAGCTGATCGTCGTCATTGCCGGTGAGCACGACCACCGGTATCCGCGGTTCGTGCTCTCGGATCCGCGTGAGCGTCTCTTCACCATGACTGTCAGGAAGATGGAGATCCAGCAGCAGAACATCAAATGCGGCATTATCGATGTGAGCCAATCCGTCGGTGAGTGTAGACGCCACGCTGAGCCGGACACGCATATCCGCCTTTTTCAGTATCTTTCCCACGAGCGCAGCATCCACCGGGTTATCCTCGATCAGCAGTACGCTCAGATCCGCTTTTGTATCTTGTGTCATAGGTAAACGTGTCCGCGCCGGTGGGCGAACATGTTGATGTTAATGCGCATGGTCGGAATGTCATGTCGTGTTGTCACGGCCGCACTACGTGAAACACGTGCGCAGCGAAGGCCGACACCGATTGCCCAAAATGCCTGTACGTCCGCCTAGCATTACCCACGCCAGTTTCGCAGCTGTGCCGATAACATCTTATCGCTATAGATGATGTAATGCGGAATCGCGGGCGCGACCGCCATGCCGTGCCGGTTGATGCACCGAAAGGTCAGGACGACATGCACCTTTTGGTGCATGGCCTTGTTGTGGTGGGGATAACGCCTCGCGTCGTGCCGCGATGGTGTGTCGGGGACGGATCTGGAGTTCACGCACTGTGCGAGGCTCTATCCCGGCTGCGTACGGCGCGCTCCGTAACCCCTACCGATTACAGCATGACCTGCAGGCGATCGGCTGGTCCTCACAAGCGGTTTCAACGGTGTTTGATATGTGCTTCGGTGGCGGTTATCTTCTGAACGTTTATCAACACACTTGGAACCGGCCGGCTCCGCGATACCATTTCATGGATTACTAACCTATAAAAGGCATTACCGCTTACCATTATGACAAGTCCAGGTCGCATACTCGTAGCATTTGATTTTTTCGAAACCAGCCGCTGCGCTATTCATCAGGCTCGCTATCTTGCCGAACATTTCGAATCGACCATCATTCCGGTTCATGCCGTTGAATATCTCCCGTATCACTACGGCCTCAACTACTGGAACAAGATTCATAACGAGCTAAGTCCGCGCATAGCAGAGGCCTTTAAGGCAATGACGACGGCGGGCATTAAGGTTGAGACGCCGGTAATTCGCGAAGGGCGGCCGTTCTTTGTTGTCTTGTCGGCGGCGGATGACACCAACGCAGATATGATCGTGATCGGCTGCCGTAAGGCCGGTCTGAAAGACCGTATCCTGGGCACGACGCCATCAAAATTGGTGCGTGTGGCCCGGCAGCCTGTACTGGTTGTGGATTGTACACAGACCGACGTGACGATCAAGCGGATTCTCTGCGCTGTCGATCTGTCCGTTGCATCGATGACGGTCATGGAAACGGCGATCTCCGTCGCAGCCAGGCTGAAAGCCGAACTGGCCGTTTTACACGTGGCGCCCGGTCAGATGCACTATCCCGGTCTGGAGGATATGACCATTCCGGTCGTAGAGTTGCGACACGGCCAGGCATCGGGGGAGGTCGGAATCGACAAAGGGGAGTCTGAACGCGACGAAACCGTTCGCGACCAGGTATTTCGAGACTATTTGGAGAAATTCGATCTATCAGGGATTACATGCCGCCAGATTCTGCGACAAGGCACTCCTGTCGACGAAATCATCAGCGAAGCCGCCGACAATAATCACGACCTGTTGATCATGGGTACGTACGGCCGGCCCACCGACGATCGCGTTCGAATCAGCGATGTAACGGAGAAGGTTTTGCGGCGCATGCCGTGTTCGGTGTTGACCGTAAAAAATCGTATCGTAGCGCCGCTCGCGGCGTCCAGAGTCGAACAAACCACTATGGATGTGGTCGCGGATGCCGCCCAGACCGAGATTGAACGATTGTATGCGGAAGGGACAGCAGCGCTGGTGGCAGGTTGCCCCGACGATGCTATCAGAGCCTTCAAAACATGTATCGAACGCGACGATCGCTTCTTCCCCGCGCTCGACGGACTGGCGCAGAGCTATGATCGCAAGGGGGACTCTCAGACGGCAACAATGTGGCGTGAGCAGGCGACGTCACAGCGTTTGGCAGTTTTCCGTTTGCTTAACGCCCGCGGGTAAATAAGTAGAAACCAGTGGGGAGAATGTCCCGGACGGCAGCGTTGCCCGGGACCGACGTGCATCGGCGCCGTGATCCTCCGCGCTGTACGGCGGTGTAGTCCATCGAAACGATCCATTGCAGTCAAAATCACAAGGTGCTTGCACCTGCTTGCAGCACTTGCACGGGTGTTCTCGCGCGGCGACGTACTGTCGGAGATCCTGGAAGCTGAATCTCCGACCGAGGCAAAAGCAGCACGGTCAATGACGGTGGCGGAACAGGCCCGGCATTTGGCAGGCTGCCGGATAGTCTCATCGACTGTGATCAGGGAAAAGCCTTATTGGCGGTGGCTGCATGGCAAAGGACATAACGCCGCTGAAGCAATGCCGTCCGACCCGCATGAGTCGATTATCCAGACGTATGCGTCGGATCCGCCGCTGTATGCGCCGTCACTGGTAGGTCGTGTACTGCTTTGGGTCGAAGGCCTCGCGAATGGCTTCGCCGATGAATGTGACCATCGTGAGCACGACGACCATGGCGGACACCACAGACGCAATGATCCATTGGTGCTGCAGATCGTCCATACCCTGTTGGATGAGTTCACCCCAACTCGGCGTCGGCGGCGGAAGCCCGAATCCCAGATAGTCGAGTGACGTAAGTGCAACGATGCCGCCCGACACCGAAAACGGGATGAATGTTACGATTACGGATATCGTGTTTGGCAATATGTGGCCGAGTATGATTCGCAGATCACTTGCGCCCAATGCCCGGGCTGCCAGAACGTACTCACGTTCGCGTTCTTTGTACGTGGCAGTACGCATGTACCACGTCATACTCATCCAGCCGAAGGCTACCATAATCACCGCCAGCATGAAAAAATTCGGGATGACGATGGATGATATGATTATGACAACATACAGAAACGGAACGTTGGACCAGACTTCAATGACCCGCTGCAGCAGCAGGTCGAAAGTGCCGCCCCAGTACCCCATCACGCATCCGAGTATGACGCCTATCCCGTAGTTGCATGCCAGCAGCAGAAGTGAAAAAAGAATCGCGATTCGAAACCCGTATATGAGACGGGCAAAAACATCCCTGCCAATCCCGTCCGTACCCATAAAATGGCGTTCGGAAAAATCCGGCGGATGAGGCGGGTACATGCCTGGTTTGCTGGCGCTTTCAAACGGACCATAGGGCACCATCGGCAGGATAACGAAATTGTCGGACTCCTCTTCCTGAAATTGTTTCTTCAGCTCCCGATAATTCGTGTCATAGTCGTAGTCGAGACCGAACGTGGTGCCCGGGATATTTTGCCCGTAGGTCGGCAAATAATAGCTCCCGTCGTAACGCACCAGCAGGGCACGGTTGTTTATAAACAGTTCCGCGAGCAAGGCGAATCCGATAAGGCCGGTTAATAATATAAACGACCAGAACCCTCTTCGAATAGTTCGGAAGCGGCTGAATTTTCTGGCTGTAATCGGATCGAGTCGGAACACGGGCTTGGTCAAATTAGTGGAATTGAACGCGCGGGTCCACAAGAGCCACGCAGATATCGGATAGAATATTACCTACCAGGAACAGTAACGATGTGATCACCAGGATGCCCAACACAACTGGGTAGTCCCGTTCGATAATGGATTCGTAGCCCAGCAGCCCGATGCCGTCGATGTTGAAGATCTTCTCGATGAGAAAGGATCCGGCGAGGACCAGCGAAATATTATTGCCGAAATGCGTCGCCAGCGGTATGAGGCTGTTGCGCAGCGCGTGCTTGATCACCGCCTGGCGGAATGTAAGGCCTTTTGCCATCGCCGTGCGAATGTAATCGGCCGCGAGATTTTCGAGCAATGAGTTTTTCATGAGAAACGTCATTACTGCGAAGCTCCCGGCCACATATGCCGTTAGGGGCAGCACGGAATGATGAATGATATCGATGATTTTCCCGGCTGTTGTCTTATCCGCGAAATCCATGCTCACGAAGCTGCCGAGTGGGAACCACGCGCAATGCGCTGCGAATATCACGAGCAGGATAATACCCACCACATAGCCGGGTATCGCGTATCCGGTAAACACCACAACGCTCGACAGGTTGTCCGACCACGTTTTGTGTTTGAGCGCTTTTTGTATACCCAGCGGAATGCACACAAGATAGCTGATAAGGCTGGTCATGACGCCGTAATAAAGCGAGATGGGCAGCCGCTCGCGAATCAGCACCCACACGGGTTCGTAGTATCGTGTTGACATGCCCAGGTCAAGCGTAACGATATTGGCGAGCCAGATTCCATAACTGATCAGGACCGGTTTATCAAAGCCGTAAAACGCGCGCAGCTCCTGCAGTTGCTCTTCCGACAGGGGCATGCCTTGTCCGGTGTCGCGGCTGTTGACCCGGCCGCCTTCGCTCTGTACCTGACGCGCCTGCTGGATCATCCGCTCGATCGGCCCGCCGGGAACGAGACGCGTGACGACAAAAGCAATAATTGTCACACCGACGAAGGTCGGCACGATAAGCAACAGGCGGCGAATGAAGTAGGCAGTCATCGGAAAGAGGGTGGGGGTATAGCGGGAATCCGCTGGAGCGGGTACATGAAACAGTGATAACCGGCACCGGCGCGAATGACGCCGGTCGCGGCAATTACATCTCGTCGTCTGCCGTTGTGCCGGCGACCAGACGGAGCTGTGCCGCCTCTTGTGCCAGGGATTCCGGCAATTCGATTTGGCCAAGTTCGATGATTCGCTCGATGTCGGTCAATTTCTCGGCGCAGGCAGCAACGACTTCTTTGAGGATAAGCGCATATTCGTGACACATGGTAATAGCCTTGCGAATATCCGGTAAATCAAATCCATCCTGCTCGAAATCCCAGTGGCTCGCATAAGATTCGCGAAAATTCTTCATCTTTTTCCAATATCCCCGGTATTCCTCATGTGTCAGGCTGATGCTGGAAAGCAGGCGTTTATCGATGTTATTGCGGGAAAACGCGTCGTCAAGCCACCTCAACTGGTCCTCGTCATCCTCACCGAACAATTTCGAGTAGTGCGTTTTCTCGGAAGACGAGCCGAATAACTGGCACCACCGCACGATGGCGATCTCGGCATAGAAATTTTCGGTGAACCGCCAGAGATTGTCGTCGGTGCGGTCGATAAGGGCATAGTAGTATTCGCCGGCTCGAATGCACCGTGAGGCGACGTAGTACATCTGGTAAATTTGAATAATCTGTTCCATAGGTGTGCTTTCCTCTTGTTAATACGTGTGCCGCAGGTGGAAACTTACAATCTCAGCACATGTTTTCGACGTATCATTGCCGGCCGGCAGCAATGGCCATATGGGCTTGCCGCTGCAGCTCCGGCGACTTGCAGATACACGCGAGATCACAGCCCGCGCCGAGCGATCGGGATACCGCAGTGCCGATGGGGTAATCATTGCTGATTGCGCCCATCTCAAGGTCATCGGTGATGATCGTGCCGTTGAAGGCAAGGTCGCACCGCAATAGGTCCGATACAATGGCCGACGAGAAAACGGCCGGCTCACCGTCGCCAAATGCCGGGTAGCGGCAATGCCCCACCATGATGCAGGCAACATCGGCGGCAACGGCAGCAACGAACGGCGCCAGCTGTTCGTCGATGGCATCGCGCGACGCAGCGATCGTTGCCGTGCCGTCATGGGTGTCAATCGCGGCGGACCCGATTCCTGGAAAATGCTTGGCGCAACATGCCAACCCGCCGTCGCGCATGCCGGCGATGTAGGCGCACCCCATGTCGCGCACCAGCCTCGTGTCGTTGCCGAAGCAGCGGTCCTTGAGACACATGTGTGTGGTGTCACTCGCGATATCGAGTACCGGAGCCAGGTTCAGGGTAATCCCCCACGAAGTCAGTGCCGCTGCTGCCGCGCGGGCGAGCCGGTAGACCTTCTCCGGATCCTGCGTCTGCCCCAGCAGTGCCGCGGAAGGAAGCTCAGGCCTGAATCCGGGAAACCGCACGATGCGTCCACCCTCGTGATCGATCGCAATGATTGCGTCCTTGCCGATCACGCCGTGGACGTCGGCGACCAACTGTTCGAGTTGCTCGCGATCATGGTAATTTCGCTGGAATAGAACAATGCCGGCCGGCATGATGTCCGTAAGGAGCGCGACATCGTCTGCTTCGAGAACCGTGCCGGAAATCCCGATCAATAACGGCGCCGGAGTATCCGTGTCGAGTCGTGGGTTCATCGCTGTTCCTCCGTGCCCGTCCTGCTCTGTGATGGCTGTTCTTCGGCAAACATTGCGCTGAAAACCAGCGTCCACGTCGTGCCGACAACAATAGCCCACGGCCACGCGATTGCGTCAACGCCCAACGGCGACAACAATGCAGTACGCAAGCCGCCGAGTACGCCGACCGATTCCGCGGTGAGAAAGACCACCACCGCGAGGCTCGACAGCATCGCGATCAGATTTGTCCGGTCGCAGCCGCGCGACCGGGTCGTGACCGCCAGCAGAAAAATACCGAGCAATGCACCGTATGTATACCCTGTGATGCGGAATCCCAGCCAAAGAATCGACTCCGTGTGCGCGAAAACAATGCCGATGACTGTGAGCAGCACACCGAAAAGAAGCACCATAATACGTGAGATGCGTACAGAGTCCGCCGCTCTGGACAGGCGTCGGGAATAGCGTTGTATGATATCGACGTATCCTGTTGATGCGAGTGCGTTCAGCGCCGAATCCAGCGACGACATGGCGGCGGCAAGCAAGCCCGCTATAAGCAGGCCGCGCAGCCCTTGCGGCAACGCCGTGCGAATGAAATAGGGGAAGATCTTATCCGTTTGTTTCAGCGCTTCCATCTCTGTCACGACCGGATCAGGAAAGACGTTGTAGTACACGAACAACGCCGCGCCGACGGATAAGAAGAGTACTGTGATCGGGACATTCATAACAGCCGTCAAGATGAGCGCCTTCCGGCTTTGGTTCACGTTCTCGCAGGTCAACATGCGCTGCACGAGATCCTGATCTGTGCCCATGGCAGCAAGGGTGCTGAGACAGCCGAAAACGACGCCGGCGATCAGCGAATCGGGATTGCCGACGTTCAACCAGTAGTCGTTGTGCCCGGGTTCCAGCGAGAAATGGAAGACCTTAAACTTTTCGGCGGCGGCGGCGATCGCCGTGAAATCCGAGAGACCTCCCGGCAGCGCACCGATGATTGTGGTTAGGGCAATACCGGCTGCTGCGATGAAGAGGGCGAACTGCAGGATATCGGTCCATATAACTGCCTTGATGCCGCCGGTGAGGGTGTAGGCTACAGCAACACACGCAATCATTGCCACCGTCGGTTCGAGCGGAAGCCCGAAAACCACCGACAGCGCGATTGCGCAACCGGCGAGGCGTACGCCGCTGGCCAACAGGCGCGTGACAATAAAGAACCCGGCGCCGGCATCATGCGTCCGTGGTCCAAACCTGTTGCCGAGCAGCTGGTACACCGTCGTGACCCGATGCGCATAATACGGCCCCAGCAGCAAGGCGACAACGAACAATCTCCCGAACAAGTCGCCGATACCCAGCTGCAAGTAATTGAAATCGCCGCTATAGGCTGCTCCAGGAACACCAATAAAGGTCAATGCCGACAGCGACGTTGCATAAATCGAGATCATGACCGCCCACCACGGCATGCGGCGGCCGCCCAGGAAATAATCGTCCGTTGATGTCTCTTCGCGAGACGCTCGCAGGCCGATTACAAGAAGGAGAGCGGCATACGCGCAAAGGACAATCCAATCGGCGGCGCCAAGGTCATGAGATGACTGCATATTTGTAATTCGCAGGCTGAGACACTATGGTATTGAGGTTTTTTATTTAGTCGCTGGATATATAGCTTTCTGACCCGCATGATTATCCCGGATTATGCCCGAAGAGGACCTCGACAAGACAGTAACGCGTCCTAAGACCATTTCCAGGTCGCCGCTGCGCGATAAAATAAGTATGTCGACTGTACACCTGACTAGAAAGTCGTTGTCCGTCGAGATATCTATTGAGCGTAAGGCATTCCTTGAAATCCTGGGTCTTGAAGGCGGACCGGCCGGTTTCGCGTTGAATAAGAATGAGATCACCCTCGGACGCAAATCCGACTGTGATGTTCAACTTAATCTCGACGGGATCTCGCGCGTGCACGCCAGAATTTTCTTCCGCGACGAAGATTATTATGTCGAAGATCTCGGGAGTACGAATGGAACGTATGTGAACGGCATCAAGGTCATCCGCTGCGTACTTCGCAACAACGACCGTATCGAGATCGGCAGCGCCAAGATCATCTTCGTCGAGGAGCGTATGCGCCGAAAGAGCAATTGACGCGCCATATTCGCAACGTTGCAATCATCGGGCAATCATCGCCCCGTGAAGGGCTGACCGCCGGCGGGACACCATGAAGCACACAGGCAGGCCTTGAGATTAACCCCTTTATTTCAGGCAATCATGTATAAGCTCCACATTGCTCTATGCGCTCTCGTTCTCGCTCACTGGTGCGGCGCGCAGCGCATCGTACTCTCGGAAACCACGTTTGATTTCGGCGATATCGAGAACGTGCACACTGTTACCAGGGAGATTACCGTACGCAACGAAGGCGATGCGGATCTGAAACTCGGCAAAATCAAGGCATCCTGCGGCTGTACTGCCGCTTTGATCGATAGAACCACGATTCCTCCCGGCGAGGAAGCGGCGTTGTCTGTTTCCTTCAATCCCTCCGGTTTTATGGGCCGCCAGAACAAGAAAGTCTTCATCGCCAGCAACGATCCGACACGCAAAAAAGCTGAGATCGCGTTTACGGTGAACATAAAACCGGTCTGGTTTCTCAAACCGAGCGAGATTTCATTCAAGCTCAAGGAAGATGCAAGTGGTTACGTGTCGCTCCAGCAGGAGGTAGAGATTCATAACGCGACAACGGAGACAATCACCTTAACCGGGACGAGCAGTCGACGCAAGGAGATAACCGGGGTATTGCCTGAAGAAAAACAGATAGCTCCGGGTAACTTCGTCACGGCTGTTGTATCCATTGATCCCTCAATGCGTGTGAAAAACTCCACATATGTGATGGTGAAAATCGACGGTAATGTCGGCGACGCATCGGCGTATCTCAAACTCACCGCAAAAGTCAAGGGACCGCCGCGATAGGGTCATAATGGGATTATTGAACGCCATCAAGTGCCTTTTTCCCGGCACGCCGGCGACGGCACGTGCCGGAGCCACTTTTCTCGAACAGAATCGTGCGCTGGACGATATTCGCGAAACGGCAAGCGGTCTGCAGTACCGGGTGTTGACGCCTGGAACAGGGGCGCGTCCGCACGCGTCCGACAGCGTCAAGGTCCACTACGAAGGGCGGCTCATTGACGGCACGATTTTCGATAGCTCCTATGTCCGCAAGGAGCCGCTTACATTTCCCTTGTCCGGTGTAATTGCAGGTTGGACGGAGGGGCTCCAATTGATGGGGCAGGGCGCAATTTACGAGTTGTTTATTCCTTACAATCTCGCCTACGGCAAGAAGGGATCGCCCCCGCGCATCCCTCCGTTCAGTGCCCTGATTTTTAAAGTTGAGCTTCTTGATATCAGCTGATTGGAATGGCCAACCAACGGCCGGGTGGCGTGTTCCGGCACCCGGCGACCACTCAACCTGGGCACTAAGGCTAATAGCGCACGCGAGCCGTTTCTTGCGTGGCGCCGTCTCCGCGTTAATTCTGGCGGATCGACTTTCACGATCGCGGCCGCCATTCACAATCGGGAATTCCTGAGTTTGGATGACGTCAATGGCAGACATGAACAGTTCATATCGGGCGAGATTGAAACGCTTGCTGCGCACGGCACTGGCGCTGTGTTTCTGTACTTTCAGCGGTAACGCCGAGAACGCATCATCGGACAGGCAGATTTACAGAGTTCAGGCCGGCGAGAACGCAGACGATCTGGCGCGACGATTTTTCGGTGACAGCGCGTGTCTGAATGAGCTGCTGAACTACAACAGTTTATCAGACAAATCATCGATTCATGAAGGGGCGATGCTGATAGTTCCCGGCAAGGAGCGCCAGAATGCATTGACAATCATTGCGGAGGCCGCCGAAGCCATGGAACACGCCACTGCAGCGATGGCGGAGCACTATGCAGCGGCGGAGGTGACACGTGCCATTGCGTTATTGGATGGCGCTGCAGAACAACGGGGATTGGCGGCCTACGACAAGGCGGCAGCGCTGGCAAGCCTGGCCCTGGTGCGCGCAAATGAGGCGCGCTCGATCGCCGACAGGCTTGCTCCCGAGCAGCAGGAAGGCGTAGTGTCTTCGGCATTCGGCATTGTTGAATTGTCCCATGACGCGGGCGAAAGCTGGATTGCCGCCAAACAGGCCGATCCGTTGCCGGTAGGTTCGCAGCTGCGGACAAAGGCAGCTTCGCGTGCTGAAGTCACTCTGCGTGACGGCAGCATTATTCAGGTGCGCGACATGTCGATATTCTCGATCGATTCGTTCAGCTTCGATCCGCGCAACGGAAAGCGACAGTCTGCGTTGCAGGTGCTGATGGGGACAATACTTGGAAACATCGAACGGAAAGAGAACGAGGCGTCGACGTTCAATGTGAAATCTGGTGATGCGACGCTTGGGATTCGCGGCACCGAATTTCGCATCGGTGCCGACCAGGAAGCAACCGCGCGCCTGTCTGTGCTGCACGGCGATGTCGTCATGTCCGCGAACGACAGCAATCTGCCGCTTGCCCGTGACTTCGGTACGTTCGTAGTGAAAGATGAGCAACCCAAGCCGCCGATTCCGCTGCTGCCGCCGCCTGTGGTGACGGCACCGATGGAGACGGCGTTCGAAACCGCCGAGCAGACGATTGCGTTTGAATGGCAGCCACGCTATTTGCCGATAGGCAGGTGGCGCCGTTTGCTAGGGGTCGCCGGCAAGCCGAGCGCGTCGTATCGGCTCGAAATTGCGACCGACGAGGTATTCAACAGAATTGTTGCGGATGTTGTCACCGGTGCTGTATTCCATCGTGCCGGCCCGTTTTCCCCCGGCGAGTATTACTGGCGGCTGTCCAGCATCGACGGCAATGGGCTCGAGGGACCGTCAACGCCACCTTCGACGATACGAATCACCCGTCAGCAGGCAGTGATGATCGCAGCCACACCGGAACCGGTGGTTCGCGGCGCCGTGTGGATCATTGGTCCCCAACATTATCTCACAGTTGCGGCGAACGAAGACAACACAAGCGTAACGGCGTTCGAATACAGTGTCGATGGCAGAGGATACTTCCCAACAGACGGCCGGATATTTCTCCGCGACGACGGCACCGCGTTACTGCGTGTTCGCGGCATCGCAGCCGACGGCATTCCCGGTTTCGCAGCGGAGCAGCTCGTCACGCAGGATTCCGCACCACCGAACATCTCGATCGCGGCCTCGCCACTAACTGCAGATGCAATACCCGGGAAACGTTATGCGATCACGATCGATGCAGCGGATGAGGCGGGCCTTGACACGATCGAATATCGCATTGGCGACGGCGCATGGCGCGTGTATCGCGGCCGCCTCGTTATCAGTGTACGACGTGAGGCCGGAAGTATTCATGTCTCTGGAAAGGATACGTTCGGACAGGCAATTACGGAACACGCAACATCGGACAACCGCGCAATTACGATCACATGTCGCGCGCGTGACGTGGTCGGCAACATCGCGACGAAAGTGTTGCCGCTGTATGCTCAATGACAGGTTCGCACACGGCATTCAACGTTGCGCCTCATCGTCGAGCTTCCAGCCGTGGGCACGCAAGAAGCGCAGCATCGATGCGTTATCTGCAGACAATGGCGGCAGATAAGCGCCGACGAACTCGCGTGTCCACCATGTCTGCCGGCCGTTGTCTACCGGTGAGAATCGATACCTGTAAAGGTCGGCCTTGATAAATGTCGGGCGCGTCCCGGCGAACGGCGTCGAGGCCAGCAGATCCGACACAGCCCGATCGTCGTGCAACAAGAGATAAACCAGCCGCAACAGCCACGGATGCCGCTGGTACGTCGACATCGCAGCGAACCAGATATGCCAGTCGAGGCGATAGTGATACGGTGAGACGATCGGTGGTCGGCGCGCCACATCCCCAGGCTTGCATTTGAATTGATATTCTTCCCACACCGTAGCGGCGGTGATCACAGGGTCGGTTGTTCCTTTGAGTACGATCTCATGTCGAATTTTTCCGATATGTCCGAATGCACCGTATGTGTTTACCAGATGCAGCTTGTCGAACGACGTATTCATCTTCTGCTCCTTCGACATGAGATTGCGTACAGGGTCTATGCTGAGATAGGCCACCCCCAGCGTCAGCGCTACGGCGACAAGAACCTGGGCTCGGGACCGGGACGCAACACCTCTCACCGCTGCTGTTCGTTCCCGGAATCGTTGCGTAAACATGCATCCCAGTATGCGGTCGTCGAAGCAGGCAATGCAGATGGCAATCGTGAGCCAGTTGAGCCACGACAGATTACCGCTGATTATCAGCAGCATCTGAAACGTGACCAGGAGAACACCGGCGCATGCTCGCACGACGCGCGGACCAAACAGCATCCACGGCACTACCAGTTCGATGACATGGTTCCACAGTACGCCGAGGTAGTGGACCACCGCCGGCATGTGGTGAAGGTGCCAACTGAACGGGTTCGGGATCGGCTGCGTTTCGTAGTGAAACAGCATGCAGGTGAAGTCACGCCAACACGGATCGCCGCGTAGCTTTATCAGGCCCGCACCAAACATCAGGCGAAACAGAAGCCAGCGTAGCATGAAGAACACGACGCCAGGCGGCGGCGATTTTTCAGGTAGCCACGAGACTCTGACGGGTGGTGCGAGAAAAATGGCGAGGAATCCGGTTTCGAGCAGAAGCATCTCCCAGCCGAATCCGTAGAATTCCTGTCCGATGTGAACGAACGACATGTACAATACCCATAGCAGCCCCAGAACCAGGCCATTGCAAAGTCCGACCGCAACCAGCGCGGAAAGAACCACACCCACCGCACACGCTGCAACCATGAAGGCATCGGAATAGTCAAACACAAAGAACCCGGGGCGTTCAGCGAAAATGGCAAATTCGTCGCCATACGCCAGCCCCAGGAGACGCATGTATCGTTCGACCGGAAGAATTCCGCTGCTGCCGAATAATGGCAGCAACTGCTTTGACAGCGAAAAAAATGCGATGAAGTAGATGCCGCCAAGCGCACGGAGAAAGACGATGCGTGTCAACCAGTACTGGTTTTGCGTCGATGTCATTGTTGTTTCAGGTGGCGGCTGCAGGTTTGGGATCGTTCTCGCCGCGATCCCCGAAGTCCGGCAGACAGCCAGGGCGTTGCGATTGATTAATAGCGGATTCTCCCTACTTTAGCAGTTTGCATGGTTTTGGACTACTCAACTCCACCGATTGGACATTATACATGATATTTCTGGCGATTGCACTGCGTTGTGAGGCGGCGGCTTTCCTCCGTCACAGCGATCTCAAGGCCGACCAGCAGTCCTTGAGATTCCCGATTTATCGCGGCGCCGACATAACGGTTGCCATAACCGGTGTCGGCAAGGTGCGCGCCGCGATGGCGGTGGTGAATATGCTGCGAACCGAGCCGATTGACGTGTTGCGCCGCTCTGTGGTGGCGAATATCGGGCTTTGCGGCGCATCACGCGGGGACTACGGCAGTCGTGGTGATTTGATTGTGATCAATCAAGTCATCGATCACGGCAGCCGCCGCCGCTATTACCCGGACATGCTCTTGCAACACGACTTGCCTGAAGCGGAAGTGGAAACATTCGACACACCGGTTGTGACACCGGATGCGATCGAAAACGGTGTTGTCGATATGGAAGCTGCCGGTTTTTTTGAGGCCGCGTCGAGGTTCGTGAGTCCGGATCGGATACTGATTGTCAAAATGATATCCGACTTTCTTGCCGGCGAACGTGTCTCTCCGGACTGGGTCGAGCAGGCGTTCGCCGCGAAGACGGAGCCGTTGGCGGTGATGCTGCGGCAGTATCACGATTGCCATCGCAATCAGGCGTCGTCGCTTCCGGGCCATATTGAGGATGATATCAGAGTGCTGGCGGAGCAGCTGAGGTTGACCGCTACGCAGCGATGCGAGCTGCGCAAACTCGCCGTATATTTCGTGCTGAACGGGGGCGAGTCAATCGCGGAACTTGGAGAGACACTGGATTTGCACGTCACATCCAAGGTCGCATCCAAGGCCGAGTTCGCCAAACTCATAGCTGCGATGAGCGCTTTCACATGACAGCAACGTATCTGCCGAATTTTTCACATCTCTATGTCGAACGAGCAGCGCGTACGCACCCTGCTGCGCAGCGGTTGTTCGAACGCTTCAGTCGTGCCCGCATCGTTGCCATCGATGACTATCGCTCGGTTTTCAACCGTCGGGGGCAGGCGTTTCGAGAGCAGAAGCGGAGCGTAAAGTTGATCCTCGCAGTGAAGCAGGAACCGTTCATCTATCCCGGATCGCACTACGCGCCGGACTTCGACCAACCTAATTTCTGCTACAACGCGATGATCCTGAACTGCATTTACGATTGCGAATACTGTTATCTCCAGGGAATGTACAGCTCGGCAAATATTGTTGTATTCGTGAACACAAAGCCTTTTTTTGATGCGGCCGACAAAATCCGCAAGGAGCGTGGTTCGATATACTTATGTGTGTCCTACGACACCGATCTTCTCGCGTTTGAAAACATTATTCCGTATTGTCGCGAGTGGATCGAGTGGGCTGTTGACCGCCCCGACGCTTTGCTGGAGATTCGCACAAAGAGCGCGAACTTCCGCGCCATCGCCGACCTGCCCGCTCCTTCAAATGTCATATTGGCCTGGACCCTGTCGCCCCACGATGTGTGTCTCGCGCACGAGCAGCGAACGCCGCGTCTGGCGGCTCGTCTGGCGGCCGCGAATGATGCGATTCAACGGGGCTGGCGCGTTCGACTCTGTATCGATCCGATCCTGCAGATTCGGGACTGGCGTGCGGTCTATTCGGCGTTGGTCGATCAGATCTTCGGCGCGGTGGCGGCAGAGTCGGTTGACGATTTCAGTATCGGCGTATTTCGTATGAATCAGGACTACCTGGATCGAATCCGGCGCAGTCGCGAAACCAGCGTTCTGGCGCATTATCCGTTCGCAAACACAAAAAAAATGAGCACGTACGCTGCGGACGTGCGCGAGGACATGCTCGACCATGTCAAACATAGGATTTTGAGCTACGCTCCCGCGGCTCGTGTTTACTGTCATTAGCGTCGGGTCCCGTGCTTCGTTGGCGTTCGCGCTTTAGCGTGCTTGCGCCACGCACATCTCGTCGAGCCCTGCGCATGGTATAGCGCAAGGCCTTTTTCACGGTGACCGGGGCCAAAGGCCTCGGGTTTCCACGGTGCATTGAGTCAACCTTCATTCCCGCATGCGTGCACAGACACGGAAACCGAATTATGCCAACATTCCATGTACATGGGTTGCCGCCCAGTCTCGGTAAAGGCGCGACAGTGAAATGGCTCAGCGCTACGGCCGGCATTGCGGAACGCGACATCGGTGCGATTTCGTATACACACGGTCACCTGCGCGCCGAGATCCGGTGTAACAATGCGCCACGTATTGCCAGAGCACTCAACCGCGCTGTTTTCGAGTACATTCCGGTGGAGGCGTGGTGCGAGGATGAAACCGTGGCTCGCAGCCCGCACAACAGCCATTTTCTGCGGCTGCTCCGATTGATTGCTCTTGAAGCTGCGGCGGAAGTTACGCGCTTTGGACGTCATGGCAGGCATCTGCCCGAGACAGGATTCGGCAAGGCGCATCTCACAAACCTTTCCATTCGCGAATCCTACGTTGGTGCCGGTGCCAGGGTGCATGTACTACTTGGGTCGCGAAACACAAACAGTCTGTTGCCATTTCATCGTCTGCGGGCCGGCGGGCCGGTGGTTTGCGTTCGCAGCGACAAGACGGGAAAGCCGAGCCGCGCGGTAGTCGGTGCTGTCGATCGGGACACGATCGAGATCATTTTGAGCTCTGCCAAGGACGCACGCGAGGACGGCGAAAGATACGATTTGTTTCCGTCGCCGGATGACGTCAGTCGCGGCCGTGAACGAGAAGCCATTGAACGGATCAGGCAGGCGCCGGACAGCAGCCGGGCCGCTGCGCTGCGCGATCATCTGCTGAACCCTGAGGTGCATGCGGCAGATGCACCGCCGCCGTGCGCCACGCCGGTCACGGCAACATTGAACCCGTCTCAGGAAGCCGCAGCTGTTTTCGCGCTGAATGCCATTGACCTTGCGATGATTCACGGTCCGCCGGGTACCGGCAAGACGACCACTGTTGTCGCGGTGATTCGCCGCGCTGTTGCGCAAGGCCGTCGCGTCCTGGCGATGGCGCCGAGCAATCTTGCCGTGGATAACATGCTCACGCGGATGACGGATATGGCGGACACCGTGCTGCGACTTGGACACGCGGCACGGGTCACGCCGAAGCTTCAGCGATTCGGGCTTAATCAGCGTATCGAGCAGCATCGTGACTTTGCAGCGGCACGCGATTTATGGACGGAATCCCGGCGGCTGCATGATGCGGCACATCGGGACGGCGACTCACAAAACCGGAAGGCGATACAGGCCGAGGCAACGCGGTGCAAGAATGATGCCCGCTCGCTTGAACGCCAGATCCTGCAGTCTGTTGTCGACGCTGCGTCGGTCGTGTTCTCGACGCTCCACGGACTGGATCCACGCGCTGTCGGCGGACGCATGTTCGACCTTGGCGTAATCGACGAGGCCTGCCAATGCACCGAGCCGGCCTGTTGGATACCGGTTGTCCGTTGTGGGGCGCTGCTTCTGGCCGGTGACCACTGGCAATTGCCGCCAACAGTTATTTCGCAGGAGGCGGTAAGCGGTGGATTGGGCGTGTCTATGTTTGAGCGCCTGATGAAACTAAAAGGGCCTGGCGTATCCCGTCGCCTCGAGGTGCAGTACCGCATGCACCAGGACATTATGGCATTTTCCTCGGCGACGTTTTATGACGGCGCATTGGAGGCTGCACCGGGAGTAGGCGAGGGCGTGCTGGCAGATCTGCCACACGTTGCAGCAACGGATCTCACAATGTCGGCGGTGCACTTCATTGACACTGCCGGTTCCGGTAGCAACGAAGAAGCAGAAACCGACACCGACAGCGTTCGGAATATAGGCGAAGCACGCCTGGTGTGCCGCAAAATCGACCAGTTGCGTGACGCCGGGGTCAAGTCGCGTGATATCGCCGTGATCGCACCGTACGCCGCCCAGGTTCGCTGTATCGATGATTTTGTCGGTGACCGTACCATCGAGGTGAATAGTATTGATGGCTTCCAGGGGCGCGAAAGCGATGTGGTTGTCATCTCCCTCGTTCGTTCCAACCGAGAGGGGAAAATAGGCTTTCTGGCCGATGTTCGCCGAATGAACGTGGCCTTAACACGAGCGCGGCGAAAACTCATTGTGATCGGCGACAGCGCCACTATCAGCCATAACGACTTCTACAGCCGCATGCTCGATTATTTCGACCGTATTGGTGCGTATTCCGGTGTGTGGGACGAAACGCCGTGACAACGCATCCTCGGCCCCCCTATCTGGCGTGGACACGCACGGCTGCCGTCGTTACATTGCGATGACAATGCGAAAGCCGATACCGTTGCTGATATTATCTGGTGAGCACCGATGGCGAAAGGCGCAACGCACGACACCGGCAGAATCCATAAACGAGCCGCCGCGCAAGCCGCGCAATATATCCTTCGGCGCGTCAAGCCGCTCACCGCCGGATACCGGATTATAGGGGTACTTGAAATCGGTTTTACCCCAGACCTTGCCCCAGCAGTTGCGGGTCCACTCCCAGACATTGCCGCTCATTTCTTCACAGCCATAGGGACTCTCGCCGAGCGGAAAGCAGCCTACCGGATTGGTGGCATCGAGGTTATTGATGGAATAATTCGCCATGTTCAGTTCGATGTGATCTCCCCAGGGATATCGAAAATGCGTGCGGCTGTTGTCTCGCTCTTCAACCTTGCGGCTGGCTTGTTGTATAAATTTCTCGATGGTCACAAATACCGGTTCATGCGGGATATTTACACCGCCCCGAGACGCCTTTTCCCATTCTGCCTCTGACGGCAGTTTTACCTGCAGATTTCGCGGCAGCCATGAGGCTTCCTGCCACCGCGTCGTAAGCCACCGCGTAAAGGCAAGAGCTTCGTACCACGTTAGGCCCACAACCGGGTGATTGGATAAATCAAAGGGCGAATCATAACGGTGAGGCCCCTTCCGCGGCTGCGTGTCGGATCGGCCTTTTATTCCACCCTCTGTCCATATGCCGCCTCGAACCGCCTCGGGCCACAACTCCGTGTCGTTGTAGCAACCGCTGTCGACAAATTCGGAGAATTGCGCATTTGTGATCGGAAATCGGGAAATCCAGTAGCCGTAACGTAGCGCTTTGTTCAGATGCAGCGGTTTCTCTTCGATATACTCGTCACTGCCCATCCAGAACGACCCACGCGGGATATAGCAGAATTGCATCTGATCGACATGCTTTACCTCGCGCCTGGGGTCGCCGATATGGGCGAGAAGATTGCCGGCTTCTGTACGACGTGCCGGCTTAAGCGTACCCGTAGCGAGGCTCGTGAGATGCGAGCACAATCGCATGATGAAGACCTTGCCGCCGTCCGGATGCCCTTCATCGTGTATAATATGGATCCTGTCGATCAACGACGCCAATCGCGCTGCCCACAAGACGAAGTGCTCACCGTTGATCACGTGGCTGAGATCCGTGGGGCAGAGGGAATAGGCGATATCAAGCAGGCGCGGACGACTTCGCCGGTTGTAAAGGAGCTCTTCGCCGGCGTACTGCGCCACGTCCGCCCAGTAATCTCCCTGGGGCGCAAGTGCGGCGAATTGATGAAGGCAGTCGCGACCGTTAATGAGATGGCAACCGGCCAGATAGTGCTGCAGCTCGATATTCACGCAGCGAAAGGGACCCGGATGTTCGCAAAACCCACCGACGCCCGTGAACAACGTGCCGCATGTGTCGAACCGGCGGAGAAAAGCGGCAGCCGATTCGGCACTGCCAAGGTATTGCTTCTGCTCCAGCACCCCGACAAGCCGTTGAAACCCAACCTCTGCATTGTCGGGATCTTTCTGCGCATTGCGATGGGCTTCGAAAGCGATCGCTTCGATCACAGTTCGGCAACGATGCTGCTCGCATACGGCGGTTTCTGACGACGATGGTGTGTCGCAGGTGCCGTTTCGTGCGGCAGGTGTGCATCGCTGCAGCATGATATTCACCAGGCTGTCATAGACCTGTACATGGTGGTCAGATAACGCCATTCGCTGATGGTGCAGAACGCCGATTGCGGCCAACAACGATGGGCACGCCGCCAGCGGCCTCAGCCGAGTTGACAACGCCGCAGTAGTGAAATCGTCAATACGCTCGTCAATCCGATCGCTCTTGATTCGGCCCAATACCCCCAGGAGCCCATACCAGTTTGCTGCAAAACGTTTTATCTGGCGGGTGCGGAACGGTGCAATGTCGTACCGCTGAAATCCAGACAACAGATCCGTGCCGGTATAGGTGTGCGGGCAGCAGGTGATGATGAGTCGCGGCGGCTTGTAGCGGCGCAGAAATGCAACCACCGCCGAAACAGCGCCCTCGCGCACCTCCGCAGCAACTTCATCGATGCCATCTACCGCGATCAGGCAACCCTGCGATTCAATGGCTTGAAACAACGGGCGCTCAAACGTTTTGAGATCCATGGCGAGCATGTCATCACGAATCTGGTCCAATAGAATGTCTGCAGCCGAGTCGGACCGAAGCGTAGTCCCGCTCTGTGTCGCGCGCAGCAGACGTTCGGACAGGTCTCGTGCCTGTATGTATATCGGCAATATGTCACCGAAGTTGTGGCGTTCGGCGTCGCTTCGAGGAGAAGAGACATGCGTGAGACCCGAAATGAGATGTCGCAGAAAGCTGCTCTTGCCGCTTCCGGCATGGCCGGTCACTACCAGCCGTGGGCAACCGGCTGCCGCTTCGAGCAGCGACATTGGTCGCTTGTTCTTTTCGGTGCCCGGACGAATGGCTGCAAGTTGCGTACGTTCGTCTTGCGGTGTTGCGTCATCCACCATCGTGGTCGTGTTTGCTGCCACATAGAGCTGGTCCAGTGCGAATGACTGGTTATCTGCCGTCGGAAAACCAACGCTGGTAAGGTCGCTGTGCTGACATATCTGGTGCAGGCGTTTCAGATAGACGTGTCGCAGCGTACAATCGAGATCGGCATCTGGGGTGGATGTCGCCAATCGAAAAGCGGAATGTTGGTCACTGCCTGGTTGTGAAGCAATAGTCATAATTCGCAAATGGTAGTTGACAGGTCCTGTCATGGGGCAATGCAAGGGCGTTGCGCCTCATAAAGTAAACGAAGCTCCGGCATTGTCCAATGGAGTCGTCTTTATCGTATTTACATCTGTTGTATCGTGCGGAAGGCGAAACATATTACGGCTGCGTTTTTGATTGGTTTCTACAGGTGCAAATGTTGACAACTATAAACGATGCAGCGAATTTTTGTCGACAGCTGGCAACGATTCTTGACTCTGGCGTACCGGTGAGTCGCGGACTGAAGCTGCTTGAACAGCAGGCTGGCGTAGATTGTGGTGCGCGAATTCTGCAGCTGCGTCGGCTGGTAGACGATGGAACGCCCCTCCATCGCGCCGTGCTGTCGTTACCGGAGATCTTTTCGCCGGACGACGCTGATATCCTGCGAATCGCAGAGAGCTGCGGCCGAGTCGATTTCGCGCTGCGCAAGCTTGGCGATGTGAAAGGCAAGTGGCGGCAACGCAGCAGAAGGGTCGCGGCGAAGTCACTGTATCCGGTATTGATCTATCATGTGGCCGTCGGTATTGCGGCCACGGTAACCTTTGTGTTCGACGGTCCGGTAGAAGCGGGTCTGCGATGTGCCGCCGGCCTGGCGCCGTTTTATCTGGCGGCGTGTGTTCTGACGGCTGCACGCCATGTCGCGCGCCTCTACCCGGGTGTGAATCGGATGCTGCAGCGCGCGATTTATTTTATGCCATGCGCCCATGGAGTGGTCGTAAAACTCGGTTTGGCGCGGTATTGGTGGTCGCTCCAAATCCTGGCGGATGTTGGTGCCGGCGGCGCAAAAGCGGCGACGATTGCCGCTGCTGCCAGCGGCAACGCTGTATTGCGACAGAAATTTGACACTGTGGCCGATGCGATTCGGTCGGGAGATAGCTTTGCATCTGGTCTCGAACGACTGTCGTTCGTCTCGGCCGCAACCGTCGAAATGATCGCTGCCGGCGAGGAGTGCGGACGTCTGCCGGATATGCTGGAGAAGGTCGCAGCCGCTGCGGATGCGGATGCCGAACGTGCACTTATTAATATTGAAAAATGGATACCACAGCTTGTTTACGGGCTCGTGATGATCTGGATCGCGGCATTGATATGTGATATCGCCGCGTTGCGCTCAATGTAACGACGCCGCACATAACGGTGACGCCAAATGGTACGAACAATCGGAAGAAGCACAATCGACTCGGTGCGTTATCTGGGACGTTTGTCAATATTCACGACGACGGCGACGATGCTGATATTTACGCGACCGCTGAAATTCAGGCGCATACTCGAACACCTGTATTTCATCGGCTTTCTCTCGGTGTTCGTGGTCTCGCTTACAGCTTTTTTTACGGGAATGGTATTGGGACTACAAGGCTACAATTCGCTGTCGAAAATAGGATCGGAAGGCTTGCTCGGCAGCACCGTCGCGCTGAGCCTGATTCGGGAGCTGGGGCCGGTACTTGCAGCATTGATGATCACCGGTCGCGCCGGCTCCGCGATCGCAGCGAATATCGGTGCGATGCGCGTGTCCGAGCAGATTGATGCGCTGGATACGATGGACATCAACCCGATTAAATTTCTGGTATCGCCCCGCATTGTGGCCGCTCTCATTTCTGTACCGTTGTTGACCGCGATTTTCGATTTGGTCGGCATATTTGGCGGCTACGTGTCCGGTGTTGTCATGCTCGGTGTGAGCCCGGGGTCGTTCATAAACAGCATGCTCACGTACACCGATCTCAATGACGTGATCAGCGGTCTTGTAAAGCCTGTTTTTTTTGGCTTTGCGATGGCAACGATATGTTGTTACCGTGGGTTTTATTGCGATACGTTACGACCGGGCACACGCGGCGCTGAAGCCGTGAGTCTGGCGACAACAAGTGCGGTTGTCACCGTAAGCGTCGTGATATTGGTTTCGGATTACGTTCTTACCGCATTACTAATGTAGGTGTTGCCGATGGAGACTCCGATTATTCAGCTTGTTGATGTCCACAAGCGCTTCGGCGACACTGTGGTGCTGGACGGCGTCACGTTCGATATCGACAGCGGGAGCATCACCACGATTATCGGCAAGAGCGGTACGGGCAAGTCAGTGCTGCTGAAGCATATCATCGGATTGATGACGCCGGATTCCGGCGACATACTGTTCAAGGGCCGTTCGATCCTGAGCATGTCAAAAGTCGACAGGAGCCGATTGCGTTCGCAGATCGGCTATCTTTTTCAAAGTGTCGCCTTGTTTGATTCGATGACCGTTTTCGACAACGTTGCGCTGCCGTTACGGGAGAAGACCGCCAGGAACGAAAAAGAAATCAAGCACCTGGTCGAAGAAATTCTAACGAAGCTCGAGATTGCCGATACCGCAAAAAAGTATCCAGCCGAAATCTCGGGCGGCATGCGCAAGCGCGTCGGACTTGCACGGGCGCTGATCACGAAACCCAAAGTAGTGTTGTTCGACGAGCCGACCAGCGGTCTGGATCCGATTCGCAGAAATGCCGTGCACAGTATGATCGCGCATATGCAGGGGAAATTCGCATTCAGCGCCGTGATCGTAAGCCATGAGATACCGGAAGTATTTTATCTTTCTCACAAGATTGTGATGCTTCACGGGGGGATGGTTTATGCCAACGGCACGCCGGACGAAATCATGACTACGGATGATCCTGTGGTGCGGGGTTTCATTCGCGGCACGGACGCCGAGACTGACGATATTACGGGCATGCTGAAGCGGCATTCCATTATCGACCGGCTCCTCGACACGCAGATATTCTCGACCGACACTGATGACACCTGCAATTTTGTTGTATTCAAGATCGAAAATCTTGATGCCATCAATGAACAGCTGGGCTTCATTGAGGGTCAGAAATGTTGTCAGCAGGTCGCTCGCAAGATTGATAGCAAGCTTTCGTCAATCGGCGATAGCTCGAAATACAGCGATGACATCATTGTCGTTATGGTTCCCGATGAGGCGCTCGAGCGTGCCCATTCACTGATCAACGTCATGAGCCGCGAGATGTGCGAGGGTGACAACCCGGAAAACGGGGAAACGCTACGGTGTACACTTAGCGTGCGAATCTGCACATCGGTCGGGCACGATTCCATTGACGAAGTCGTGAAAGGGGCTGCGGGTGAGACGCAGATGATTACGAGGGTCCACATTTGACAACGTACCTGCCGTAAAGGGCTCGTGAAATCTCGGTGTCGCGGGTTGTGTATCTCGGGGTGCGTGAAACAATTGGATTGACGGCGAGGGGATGGTCACTATATTTGACGATGCGACCAGTGTACCGTGCACCGGGCCGGATAGTGAGGGAGGCAATTAAATGAAACGGGAAGTAGCAGAATTCCTTGTGGGCGTGTTTGTGCTGGCCGGTTTGCTGTGCGTCGGATATCTGTCCATAAAACTGGGCAAGCTCGATGTAATGGCTTCAGACTACTACACGCTGAAAGCGCGGTTTATTAGTGTCGCCGGTGTGAAAAAGGGCGCCAGCGTCCAGATATCAGGTATCCAGGTCGGGCGCGTGACGAAGCTCACATTGGATATGGAAGATCAGGTGGCGGTCGTGGAAATGCAGATTGATCCGTCAATTCAGGTGGGTGACGACGTGATTGCGTCTATCAAGACGTCCGGTCTGATCGGCGATCGGTATGTGGTCTTGACTCCCGGCGGATCTCTGGACTATCTTAAGGACGGCGATTTCATTACGGAGACAGAGTCGCCGACAGATTTAACCGATTTGATCGGGAAGTACGCATTCGGCGGTGCCGGCGGCGATTAGTCGGAGCGCCATTTCAAGGCGCATGGTTTGAATCAATATTCAGTAAGGAAGTCACATATGTGTAATCAAGCGTGCCCGGGAAGAATCACGTTGTATTGCGGCGCTGTCGCAGTGTTCCTTTTGGCCGGTTCGGGTTTGTTCGCCGGACAGCCTCAGGATCAATTGAAAAAGACGCTGGACGCTGTGCTCGACGCGGTAAAGGACCCGGCTCTGCAGGGTGCGGAAAACGAACAGAATCGATTGGACCGCGTCACGGCGTTGTTGGCGGAACGCTTTGATTTTCAGGAACTCGGCATGCGCACCCTCGGGCGCACGTGGAACGGCTTGTCCGCGGCCGAACGCGATGAATTTGTTTCGCTGTTCCGCAAGTTGCTGGAAAACACGTATCTTACAAATATTGATCAGCTAACTAACGACAATGTCATCTTCGATAAAGAGATCAAACTGAGTGACGACAAGTACACCATTGTCACTCGGGCGATAACGACGGATAAAAAGGAGATTCCGGTCGAGTACAACGTGAAATCGGATGCCGGAAACTGGCTTATCTACGACGTTAAAATAGAGGGCGTAAGTCTGGTTAAGAATTATCGCACGCAATTCAGTCGCACGTTGCAGCGCAAGTCATTTCAGGAGCTGTTGACGCAACTGCGAGAGAAAATTTCGGAGCTTAAATAAGACCACTGGAGATATTCCATATGTTCGTCACATGTCCTAGCTGTATTGGCGCTATGCCAGTCATGCGCATCGTTTACTTTCTGATGCCGTTATTCTTACTTTTGTCAGTCGTCACGACAACACCTGCCACGGCCGCGTCGGATTCGACCGACAATGCATACACAGATGATTATGATGACAACGGTGCTGAAACAGATGCCATCAGCGATCCGTTGTATCGAGTGAACTATGCTATGTATGTGGTCAACGACCGCCTCTATCTCCTCATCCTCGAGCCGGTCGCAGTGCGGTATGCCCAGGTTGTCCCGCAGTCGCTACGAGAGAACGTTCGCAATTTCTTCATCAACGCGCGCGCTCCGGTCCGCTTCGTGAATTGTCTGCTTCAGGGTAAGGGGGCGGCAGCCTGGTGTGAGGCGAAGGTATTCGTAGTGAACACGACAGTAGGGATCCTGGGATTCGACGCGGCGGCGCAACGGTATCTGGAACTGGAGACTACCGGAGAAGACCTCGGGCAGACACTCGCCACGTACGGTATCGGCAGCGGCATTTATCTCAACTGGCCGTTCTTTGGCCCTTCGAATGTGCGCGATACAGTCGGCATGATCGGCGACAGCTTTCTCGACCCGTTGCATTATCTGAGAACACCGTGGAGGATCGGCCTGAGCGTGTATAACGTGGAAAACGACATTTCACTGCATCCCGGCAAGTACCAGGATTTCAAGGACGCCGCGCTGGATCCGTATTATGCGTTCCAGGATCTGCACGTGCAGACCCGCAACGAGGCAATCTCGAAATAACGCTATTCAAAATTCCGGAATTTGCTGCGTTTCAGCAGATGCACCATCCGCCTGCGGACAGCAGGCACCAATGTACGGCTCTTCCTTTTGTCGTAGGCGCGCAGAAAACGGATCCGTTCCCTGCCGCTAACCATGTGTAGCGGCAAGGACGCATTCAGGGCGGCCAGGTCACGCGCGCGCAGGCGAGGCGAAATACGCGGACGGACGTCAAGCCTGGCCATGTCGATGAATTGAAACCGGACACGTGACGGACAGGTGTCCAGAAATATATGCCGGGCAAATAAATCCGGGGCGGCAAGTCCGGCCCCGTGCATCTGTCGTACAATGGCCGCCAGCCCATCGATCACGCGGCGGCGCGTGGAACAACACGCGCATTGGTCCATGAAGTCGTCGAGCGTGCGATTGCCGTCGGCTTCGCGGGTAATCAGAAACGAATAATGCTCTGTTGTCGCGCTGCATTCCTCGCCGCAGGCAACCATTTCCGCCGTTTCGATTCCTGCCTGTTGCAACCGCAGCGAATTCTCCCACTCCACCCGCGATATCGAGCGAACTTCGCCGTAACGAAGCAGGCTCTTTACAGCATCCTTGCGATACGCGACCCATTGACGCTTGAGATACAGCACGATCGGCTTTCCCGAATCATCCGCTGCAATCCGCAGTATGTCGCGCTTGCCGCGCTGTGTTTTGACAACATCGCCGCCGGCGTCCTTCGTTGCGCTTGTATCGAGCAACCCGATTCGCGACAGGATGTCGCGATAGCACTCGTTGATGATCACGCGCGATTGCATAATTCTATCTCACTGCCGGGAGCCATAAGTAACGACACTTCGTACTATTGTATTCGTACACGTGGCGCATATAGTAACCCGGGGAGTGTTGGGGACAAAGGAGGGTTTCAGCCGGCATTATGAGCGCCGAGAAAATACTGATTGTCGAAGACGACAAACACCTGGTTCGTCTTCTGCAGCGATCGCTAGCTAAGTTAAATTACGTCGTGGCCGATTCCGTGTCAACCGGTGCGCAGGCGATTGCGTGCGCGGCTGCACTCTGTCCTGACCTCGTGCTGATGGATATTATTCTTGAAGGCGATATCGACGGCATTGAGGCCGCTGCGGAGATCTACGGCCGATTCGAGATTCCGATAATTTACCTTACAGCGTATTCCGATGAAGAATTCCTCTCTCGTGCCAAGCATACCGTACCTTACAGCTATCTGGTAAAGCCGTTTCAGGAGGCGGAGCTTCATGCGTCTATTCAAATGGCACTTCACCGACACAAGGAAAACTGCCTGCGCATTTCGGAAACGTTTAATCACGCGATTCTGGACAGTGCAGGGGAGGGTATCATTGTCTACGACCGATCTCTCCGCTACAAGGTTTGGAATCGATTCATGGAAACGCTCACCGGGATGTCGGCCGCGGCAGTGATCGGCCATGACACCGACAGCGTCACACCGCAACTCGGGTCGCAGACGATCTCGGGGTTGCTGGGCGCAGCCCTGGGCGGCAACCACGTGGTGTCCGATGATATCCGATTCGACATCACGGCGACCGGGAAAAAGGGCTGGATCGTGTGCAAATTCAGCCCCCACCAGTTGCCGGACGGAAAAATCATCGGTGTCGTCGGCATCATTCACGACATCACAGAGCGCAAGCGGGCAGAAGACGCATTGCGGTCGGTGACCGAGGCGACAAGTACCACCACCGGTCCGGAATTTTTCCGCACATTGACACAAAACCTCGCTCGCGCACTCGACATGACCTACGCGCTTGTAGCCGAACGATCTCATTCGGTTGAACACACCGTGCGTACCCTTGCTTCATGGAAACAGGATGCGTTTTTGGACGACAGCGAGTATGATGTCGCAGGGACGCCTGGAAGTGTGGCGGTGAACGGAAAAATTTGCTGCTTCGAGGATAACGTACAATCCCAATTTCCCAACGATGCGCGATTAAAACATATCGACGCAGCCAGTTATGTGAGCCTTCCGGTCAGCGATTCACGTCGGAATGTTATCGGTCTTCTGGCTGTTGGCGACTCAGCGCCGCGAAAAATTCATAGTTGGGAATTATCAATCCTGAAGATCTGTGCCGACCGCGCGGGCGCTGAACTCGAACGCCAACGGAACATTGCCGCGCTCAATCTGGCGCGGGAGTCTGCGGAACAGGCGAGCCGGGCCAAGTCGGAATTCCTTGCCAATATGAGTCATGAACTGCGCACACCGTTAAGCGCCATTCTAGGTTACTGCGAACTGCTGCAGCGGGAGTTCTACGGTCCGATCACGGAACGCCAGCAGAAGTCCCTTTCTCGCATCGACGAGAGCGGCGCTCATCTGCTTGAGTTAATCAGTGATTTACTGGATTTTTCCAAAATCGAAGCCGGCTCGATCGAGCTGAATCTCGTTGCTATTTCTGTCGAAACCCTGTGCCGTTCGAGCATTCGGCTTATTCGCCGCAATGCAGACAGGAAGAACATTTCAATCGCGTATACATCGGACCTGAGCGGGTACACCCTGGTGGCCGACAAGCGCCGGCTGAAGCAGGTGCTGATCAACCTGCTTGACAACGCAGTAAAGTTCACACCAGATGGTGGCAAGATCGGATTGGACGTAACCACGAGTGTAGATCAGAAGTGGGCATGTTTTTCGGTATGGGATACAGGGGTCGGCATTGAACCACGCGACCAGGACACGGTATTCCAGCCATTTTTCCAGTCGGACAGCAGCCTCACACGGGTACAGGAAGGCGCCGGCCTTGGGCTGTCGCTGGTATGTAAGCTGGCAAAATTGCACGGCGGCAGCGTCTCGTTGTGCAGTGAGAAGGGGGCCGGCAGCCGGTTCACCGTGCAAATTCCGTTACGAATTGAGGCCAGGACTGTCCGTGATAAACATGACGCCGACACGGTCGAAGGCGCAGTGGGGGTTCCCTTGAGAGCTGCGCCACACGCAGTGCGGGAGGGTACAATTCTGATCGCGGATGACAATGAGTTGAACGTCGAGATCATGCGCGAATATCTGGAAGGCGAGGGATACGATATCGTTGTGGCATACAATGGAGTAGAAGCGTTGCAGCGTGTCGAGGAACGCATCCCCGACCTGATCGTATTGGACGTTCAGATGCCGGAGATGGACGGTCTCGAAGTCGTCCGGCGCCTACGGTTGGATCCGAAAACGGAGGATATTCCGGTAATCATAGTGACGGCGCTGACAATGCCGGGTGATCGTGAGCGTTGCCTTGCCGCCGGTGCTGATCAATACGTCGGTAAACCGGTAAGCCCCGACAAGCTGACTTCGATCATCGCGTCCTATCTCTAGCAGCCTGTCGGACTTTGGACACGCCGACTGCGAAAACGACAGAATCGGTTCATTTTTCCCCGAAATCGAGTTGGATATGTGCAATATTCGCCCGAATTCGTGAAGAAATGCCCTCGATTTCTCAATTTTCTCGTTGCGGCGCCGAAGTCCGACAGGCTGCTAGCCGACGTGTTTGCGATACAATTCGTCGGTGAGGTAGATAAGACGAAATCCGGCAAACAGCGAGCGCTTGGATCGGGGACCGTCATACAGCTTGGAATACGCTGCGCAGCGATCCACGGTGTCAATGCAGCCGCCGCCCATCATGAGATGCATCTGGTCTTCACCGTCAATATCGTCAAGCACCCACTCCCTGACGTTTCCGGACATGTCCATGGCGCCGAACGGACTTTCATTCAACTCGTTCGAACCGACCGGTGACGTTTGGATACACGGGGTGTCGAGCGAAAATGTACCGAAACGGCCGTCAGGCAGCTCGTTGCCCCACGGATAAACGTGTCCCTCGCGTCCGCGGGCTGCAATCTCCCATTGCTCCGATGTCGGCAGACTGTAATAATCGCCCGTAATCGACCGCAGCCAGCGGGCGTATACTTTCGCGTCTTCCCAGCTCATCGGAACGGCCGGACAATTCGGGTCCGGCGCAATTTGATCCATTATATCATGGAGATTGTATGGATAACCTGTAGCGCTGAGGAATTCCAGAAACTGACACTTCTTGACCGTGAACTTCGTAATATAGAACGGAGCACTGAGGCGATCAGGTACATTTTCGGGGCCCAGTACGTACGAGCCGGAAGGCACATGACACAGTGCCTGGCCAAGCGAATCGGCGGCCCCGGAAGACCAGCCTCCGGACTCAACCAGTAATTCGTCTCCTCGATCCATCGACTATTCTCCTATTGAGCCTGATGAACGCATTCGATTCTTTTAATCGCAGTTACTGTAACGGATGTTGCATTTTATGCAATTTTGATATTGCCGCCAGGGAACTGCCGTAGTATATCAAGTACGACGGAGGTTGCCCCGTCCCGCTCCGGCTCCGTCCACCTCGAGCTTTCGTAGCGCAGTACATGCCAACAACGGTATCTGATTCACAGCACGATCCCATCATGTCGACATTACGAAATAAACTTGCACACCTGACCTATCAAAAGGCGTGTAAACTTCTGGGCGCAGATGCTGCGCATCTCCTCAATAGCGGCGGCAGAATCGCGATCGACGTCGAGGATCAGGTCACGTTTACGGCCGCAGAATTCCGGCTCGAACTCTATGATGCGTCTGTTGTACTTACCGACGCCGGAAGCGGCAAGCAACAGATTGGTTTCAATTGTTCAACCTGTCTGATACCCTGCGTGCATGCCGCCGCAGCGTTGTCATTGGTGCTCGAAGAGAAAATGACGCTTGGGCTGGCAGCGCCGCCCCCGGAACGACAGCCCATCGAGAGTCTGACCGAAGAAGAGCTGGTGGATCGCGCCATCCAGGATCGACGTGAACGCGCTGCGAAGGAGAATCTCGTCCTCGAAGGCACCGGCGCTGAATGCGATAGCCCATGGTGCGATTTTCTGATTACAAACAAGAGTTCCGGACGAACATACCGCGCTGCCGTTCGTGGTTGGGAGATCGGGGAGTCGTACTGCAGTTGCCCCGATTTCCGCAAAAACACGTTGGGCACGTGCAAACACCTGCTGTTCGCTATTGAGCAGCTACGTGAACGATTTCCCGCCCCTGAGAGCGTGGCTGCTTACGTGCGCACGCATTTCTGCGTCCACACGGACTATAGCCGAAACGGTGAGATCCGATTGCTAACGCCCGACAAGATCGAGCGCTCTGCGGCAGCCATCGTGGGGCCCATCACGGCGCGAAAAATCGACGACTTTCCAGACCTCGTTCGGCGCATCCGGGATCTCGAATTACAGGGGCACGAGGTAACGGTCTACCCGGATGCGGAAGAAGAGATTCACCGGCGGTTGGTGCAGCAACATCTTAAGGACAGCGTTGCCGAGATACGGGCGGATCCCTCTGGCCATCCATTGCGCCTGTCGCTGTTAAAAACAGAATTGCTGCCTTATCAGCTTGACGGCATTGCGTTTGCCGTCGGCGCCGGGCGCGCCATACTTGCCGACGATATGGGATTGGGCAAGACTATCCAGGGTATCGGCGTCACCGAGATGCTTGTTCGCGAGTGCGGTATCAGGAAGACACTCGTCATTTGTCCGACGTCACTCAAGTCGCAGTGGCTGAACGAAATCACACGATTCACGGACCATAGTTGCCAGATTGTAGTCGGTTCGGCAGACGTTCGTGCCGAGCTGTATGACAACAGCGATCTTTTCACAATATGCAATTACGAACAGGTGCTGCGTGACATTACTGCCATTGAGCGCGTGTCCTGGGATCTGATCATTCTCGACGAGGGACAGCGGATCAAAAATTGGGAGGCGAAAACAAGTCGCATCGTGAAATCACTGAAATCGCCATATGCACTGGTGTTAAGCGGCACGCCGCTCGAGAATCGGCTTGAGGAGCTGTTTTCTATTGTGGAGTTCATTGACGACCGGCGATTGGGCCCGGCGTTTCGATTCTTCAACACGCACAAGATGGTGGACGAGCGCGGCAAACCTCTGGGCTACAAAAACCTTGATGCGTTACGGCGCAAACTTGAACCAATTGTGCTGCGGCGGACGCGAAAAATGGTATTGGACGACCTGCCGCCGAGATCGACCGAAATCCTGCGCATACCGCCGACCGATGAGCAACTTGCGATGTGCGAGTCCTACCGCATGATCATAACTCGCATTGTCAACAAGCCCTACATGACAGAAATGGATATGCTGCGCCTGCAGAAAGCGCTCTTAATGAGTCGAATGGCAGCGAACAGTACGTTTCTCGTCGATAAGCTTGAGCCTGGTTATTCAAGCAAACTCGATGAGATCGCGACATTGCTGGACGACCTCTTTGCCGAAGATGACCGGAAAATCATACTGTTTTCCGAATGGAAGCGGATGCTGGATCTCATCCAGCCGATTGTGGATCGCAACGATATCGGATATGTGCGTCTTGACGGTTCCGTTCCCCAGAAGCAACGTCAGGTCCTGATCAATCGGTTTCAGCGTGAAAACGATTGCAGGCTGTTTATGGCGACCAACGCGGGATCGACCGGGTTAAATCTGCAGGCAGCCAACACCGTGGTGAATGTGGATCTACCCTGGAACCCGGCCGTGCTCGAGCAACGCATCGCGCGGGCTCACCGGATGGGCCAGAAGAAACCCGTACAGGTTTATATCCTGATTACTGAGGCAACGATTGAAGAAAGCCTGTTGTCGACGCTGGCGGCAAAGCAGGAACTCGCGACGGCGGCATTAGATTTGAACTCGGAGACCGACGAAGTTTGTCTCAATCGCAATATCGACGAGTTGAAACAGCGCCTCGAGGTGCTGCTCGGCTGTAAGCCGGACGCGCCTGTCGATCAGAGTCAGCAGGAATGCGCGCGCCGTACGGTTGCGCAAACCAGCTCCGGTGCACGACTTGAAGCCGCAGGCGGCCAGCTCTTCACAGCGGCATTTTCGTTCATCGGCGAGATGCTACCCGAGGGCGCGGATGAAACAGCAGTCTCTGATCTTGCGGCCTCATTTCGTACCGAATTGATGAAAACGATTTCCGAAGCCGAGGACGGAACCTGCAAAATGACACTGTCGTTGCCGGGAACCGATGCCGTCGATGCCATGGCGCAGACACTGGCCAAAATGGCCGCGATGGCGCGCAAATAAGCGCGCTGCCGGACCGCAAAGCACAGGTTTGCGTGTCGTGATCGCGCAATCGTCAACGTGTATGATTCTACAACTAACCAGGTTGATACCGTAAGGCGACGGTATACATTGTCCTGAACTCAGGGAAATCCGGTGAAAATCCGGAACGGTCGCGCCGCTGTGAATCGGAACGCACCCCAAATGCCACTGTTCGAATATCGGATGGGAAGGCGGGGCATGCGATTGCTGATAAGTCAGAATATCCTGCCATACAAGTGATTCCGCGCCAGAATAACTTGGCTCATAAGTGTGTGAATAGGGTAGAGGCACAGCAATCCTGTGTCAGGCTCCGAAAGCTGTTGCATGCGTTCCTGTGCGACACAATCCTGTTTCCCTTCATGTCGACTTCTGACGGACCGGCGGTGATGTTGCCGGACGTTATGATGCGTATAGCCGGTGTTCCGTTGCGGAATACCGGTTTTTTTGTGCGCCTGAACTATTTGCCTGGTCAATGCACACGTTTCGTGGCAAATCACGAAATATGACAGGCCCCATCAGGCGTGCGACATCAAAATGGGGAATTCGACATGAGGGGTTTTTACACCGATGTGGCTGCGACTGCTATTGTTATCTCACTCTTTTTCGGCGTGTTGCCGTGCCTGTCCGACGAACTGCCGACATCACACGAATCTGACTACCATCGTTTTGATGACGTTGTCGTTACCTCGGATCGAGCGATGCGCAGGACGGCAACTGTGCCGGCGGCAGTCACGGTGATCGACCGGGAGAAGATCATGGCCACGCACGCCCGGAATGTACCCGATCTCCTGCGATATGTCGCCGGCGTACAGGTATCGGATCAGTTGGGAAACGGACGAAAGAGCAGTGTCGACATACGTGGTTTCGGTGAAACGGCGGCGGCAAATACCCTCGTGTTGGTCGATGGTCGCCGTATTAACGGCGCCGATCTCAGCGGTGTCGACTGGACGACGATTCCGCTGGAACGCATCGAGAAAATAGAGGTAATACGCGGCGGCTCGGCGGTCCTCTACGGTGACAACGCCGGAGCCGGCGTAATCAACATCATAACCGTCCGCGGCACAGCGGCGTTCTCTGCAGCGGCGACACTTGACATCGGTGAATTCAACAGTTACAGGCCGGCATTGAACGTTTCCGGATCCACTGCGGATGGGCGTCTTGCCTATGCCGCTAACGGCAGCTACGTCGATACGGACGGCTATGCCGCCAACAATGGATTTCGAAATCGAACCGGCGCCGTGTCCCTGAAATTCCATGGCGATCGTGGATTCGAAGTAGACCTTTCCTCCGGCATAAAGTCGGATCGCTACGGCCTGCGCGGATCCATTCCGCCGGATCTGAATCCACGGCATACCACAGATCCGGACAATGTCGCCGAGACCGACGATGCCTATCTGCGCATCATCCCGGCACTACAACTAAACGAGGTGACCCGTGTCTCGCTTGCGATCGGTGGACGGCGCTCCGAACAACAGTCCGCCTTCTTCAACCTACCGGGAACGTTTCTTTCTCGCAGCGACGTCGAGGAATTGACTCTCAGTCCGCAGCTCGACCACCAATTCGATCTTGGCACGGTTGGCAACCGCCTTGTCCACGGCTTTGACTACTTCAAGTCGACCATCAAAAATGACAGTTCCTTCTCCGGATTCGTGTCGGTTGCGGAGAACAGCAGGCGGTCGCTGGGGGCCTTTGTGAATCACACAGTGGCGGTTGTCGAGGACGTGACGCTCGACCTCGGGTATCGTCGGGAGTGGATACGATATACGATCGAAAATTCGCCGTCATTCGATGTCGACACCGATGCCGGGCGCATTGGCCTGAACTGGAATTACACCAGGGCAAATCACGTGTTTATCGCGTATGACCTCACGTTCCGAACCCAACTCCTGGACGAGCTCGGCGGCTCGGGATTTGATCTGCCTCTCGAACCGCAGCGGGGGCGGCACCTCCATGGTGGAATCCGCCATAATTTCGCCAATGGCCCCAATGTCGGCCTGGCACTATTTCAGATCGTTACGACAGACGAGATCTTGTTTGATCCCAATTTCGTAGATCCCAATTCACCGTTCCCATTTCCCGGACAAAATGTGAACTACGACGAAACCCGGCGCCGCGGAATCGAGATCGAATTCGACTATCAGGTGAACCCCGCGTTGCGTGTGTTCATGAATTACACGCTCACGCAACCGATTCTGACGAGCGGCACGTATCAGGGTAATCACATCCCCGGCGTTGCCGAGAACACCGGAAGCTTCGGCGGCGGTTATTCTCCGTGGCCGGAGCTGGCGTGCGATTTCCGCGCACGCTGGACGCAGAACCGGACGATACCCGGCGATTGGGAAAACACCGCTGGCTGGGATGAAGACTACCTCATCGCCGACGCACGCGTGACCTGGTCCCGCGCGGGATTCAGCATTTATGCGGGGCTGAATAACGTATTCGATGAGGCCTATACCGAGATCGGCGGCTTCAATTCATTCACCGGTGTCGAGATTTTTCCCGCGCCCGGCCGCCATTTTGTCGCCGGAATCCGCTACGTCTCCACTTTTTAACCCGACGTGCGCCCCCGTGACCGTCGGCCGTGATCACCAGTCCTTCAAATAGCGAATCCTGTATGTCCACTGCACGCGTATCGTACGGACAGATCCACGTGATCCTGCGTCTTGCTGTTCATCTTCGTCGTTCGCCGCTCCAGCTGTGTCTGTCTCGCCGTGCTGTACAGTGTTCAAAGACCATCTCCGATCCGGACAAAAATGGGCTCGGGGAGACCAACGTGTCAAGGCATGCCGTCGGGTAATTTTCACAATTGTTTGCCGGGCCTGGAGATTGTAAACTTCGGTGCCGTTCCGTATGTTACAGGATTGGAGAATGTGCTATGGAATTTATCTCATTAATCTGTGCTGACGACGATAAGTACTTCCGTATCCTCTATCGGAAGATCTTCTCTCGCCGAGGCTATGCAATCCGTGTGTTCTCTGACGGCCAGGAAGTGATTGATGCCTACCGCGCCGAGCCTTCCGACATCCTTATTCTCGACATAGACATGCCGATAAAAACCGGTCTTGAGGTGTGCCGAATGCTCCGCCAGGATCCGGAAGGCTACAATGTCCCGATCATCATCGTCTCATCCTACGATACCGAGGAGGCGATTGTAAATGCACTGTCCGCGGGAGCAGATGATTACATCATCAAGCCGTTCAAATTCGCGGAGCTTCTGGCGAAAACCGTCGCTGTGCTACGCAAACGCAGCCTCGCAGCGAGCCGGGAGATGGGACTTCCGGTAGGCAGCCTCTTCGCCGGCAAGTACGAAATACTGGATAAGATCGGCAGCGGCGGTTTCAGCAACGTCTTCCACGCGATAATGAAGACAGCACATGAATCCACCGAAGTGGCATTAAAGGTTTTTGAACTCACTGCGACGTTGCGAAACGACAAGGAATTCATGAAGCTCTTCCTGCGTGAGGCTTACGGCCTGTCAAAGCTGGATCATCCCAATATTATTCGCCTGCATGACTTCGGCAGCAGCAGCAATTATTACTTCCTCGCGATGGAGTATTTTGAAGGAAAGACATTGTATCAAATCATGACCAAGACCGGGCAATTTCCGGAAACCGAAGCGGCAATGATCGGGTATGAAACGATTAAGGCGCTCGCGTATTTGAAGTCTCACAAGGTGGTGCATCGCGACATCAAGCCCAACAACATCATGATCGTCGACTCCGGTGACGTGAAATTAATAGACTTCGGCATGGCGCGGCAAATAAAGGAAGAGACCGTATCGATCAAAGGATTGTTTACCGGTACGCCGCAGTACGCCGCACCGGAGAGCATACAGATGCGTTCCGACATCGACTCGCGCGCGGACGTGTTCTCACTCGGCGCAACGATGTACTACCTGGTTACCCAGGAGGAGCCGTTTTCCGCAGCCACACCGCAGGAGGTCTTCAACGAACGGTTTCGCAAGAACACAGAGGCGACGCCCATCAAGGAAATCGAGCCCGGTTTAAGCGACGCTTTTGCCGGCCTGGTAGATAAAATGCTGGCGTTGAATCGCGAAGACCGTCCTTCCGTCGAGGAGGTATCGGAATCGCTGCGAAATATTGTCTGTGCCTGAGGTTACAGGACTGTCGGGCATAGGTAATACGGGCGGCCCTTTTTGATCAGACCAGGACTTCCCGGCAGCATTTCGGGCAGCGACTCGTGCATCAGTGACAGCAGCAGGTCACTCAGGCTGGGTTCCTGCGTATATCGCACCACTTGCGCATCAACTGCGTCGGCCATCTCGCCGGCACGTTCGATGGCGTCCTCAAGATACCCGAGTTCATCGACCAGGCCGAGTTCCTTCGCCTGCCGTCCGGAAAAAATTGCTGCGTCGCCGATAGGTCCGTTTTTTACGTCCTCCAGTGCGATCTCCCGGCCCTCCGACACGATTAACGCGAATTCATGATAGGTCTCATCTACCAGGGCCTGAATCAATGCCGTTTCTTCCGCTTCACGAACGCGGCCCATGTTCAATATATCTTTGTGCTTTCCCGATTTATACACTTCGGACTGCAATCCGATCCGATCAAAAAGTCCGTGATAGTTATAACCGCCGATAATAACGCCTATACTGCCTGTGAGCGTGAGCCGGTTGGCAACAATGTAGTCGGTGCCTGCTGCGAGGTAATACCCGCCGCTCGCCGCGATGGTGCGCATGCACGTTAGCAGGATGATTCCACGCTGTCGCAGCTTCTGCATTTCGTGGTGAATCTCATCGGTAGCCGTCACCGCGCCGCCCGGCGTGTTCATATCAAGGATGACGGCAGCGACACGGTCGTCGCTGCCCGCCTTGCGCAACTGGCGGATAATATTGTCGGAGGGTGAATTGTCCCGAGACTTCCCTGTTCCCGGCATAATAATGCCGTTGATACTGATGATGACCAGTTTCTTCGCGGTCGTCCCGCGCATCACCACATCTTCGTGAATGTCTTTCATGTCGTCGACACGGCGCGGCAGAAGATCGCCCCCGCCGGTCAGGTTCTGTACCACAGCAAGGATCACGCTGGTCATAACCAGCAGCCCGACTATCGCTATCGCGATCAGGCTTCCGGTGAGGCATCCGCTTCGGCGTTTACGCGGCGGCGATGGCGGCGGCGATGGCGGCAACCGGGGAGGACCAACGGGGGGCGGCAACGTCGGCGGCGGTATGGGGTCGAAATCGTTCATAGACGCGCTACAAGTGCGATGATGAGGTTGCCGACGATTTCCAGACTGTCGGCGCTCAATTTGTCCAGCGTATCCCGCTCGGTATGCCAGTAGGCGTTGTTGGGGCCATAGCTGAAATCGATAAAATCGATAGCGGGAATACCCAGCTCCTTGAATGGAACATGGTCATCAATAATCGAACCGTAGAGAAAAAAATCAATATGTTTTCGTACATTCTGCTCGTCGGCGATCTCCAGTGCCAACGAAATGAGGTTGGCGTCGTCGTTCGGCGACAGTGTGATAGTAAGGTCCGCGTCACCGATCATATCGATAAGGATCATGGCACGGCATTGATCCACCTTGCCGTCACGATGCAGCTCAGCTGCCATCCTCCGGCTGCCGTAAAGACCATCACGGTCAGTATAGTTGACAACGGCCTCTTCGCCATCGAAAAACGCGAAACGCAGCGTCGGCCCGCGCCACCCAGCTGTCGCGAGACTGCGCATGATTTCCAACAGCAGTCCGGTGCTGGATCCGCTGTCATTGGCACCCTGAAATGAAGGTGAGGCGGGGATGTGTTTGGTGTCGAAATGGCTGCCGATGATGATCATGCCGCTTTCCGTACCCGGAAGATCAGCGTATACATTTTGGAAATCGACTGGACCGCGGGGCGTATCCGCGCGCCAGGCATCTACGATTGGATCGTAACCGAATTCCGTGCATTTCGCTGCAAGATACTGGGCCGTCTTGCGCGCCCCTGCGGAACCGCTCGGGCGCGGGCCGATCGACACGATTTCCTCGACCATCCGAAATGCCGACGCCTTGTCTATGTGGACCGTGGCCGGCGCTTTTTCCGGACCGGCGCATCCTGTGATCGTGAACAGACCGGCTGCAATCAGGGTTGCGACGGCTGCTGTCACACTGCCTGAGGACATTGTCTTCAGCGATGATGGATTGACGGTTTTATGGTTCATCGGATTCCAGGACGACCTCATTGCGCTGAAACGTCGGGATATCGAGATTCTGGTTGTTGATCATGGTTGCCGGACATTCGCTGAAAATCCCCAGACAGTAACCCGCCTCGTGAAAGGGCAAGGACGGTTGCCTCGGCAGCGTTTGCGAGATCGACGGCGATTCTGTGTCCATTTCGTCGGCCGTGTCTGCGGCCGCCCGGGCACCGGACCTGCACTTGAATGTAATCGCCAAAACGGTAAGCTGCAGCTTGTGACGCGCGTCTTTCACGGAATGAGCGCCGATCACCGTGCGCGTTCGTTTTCGCAACCTGCTGTTTAATTCGTCGAGGCACCGCGTCATATCACCGATGGTCATATCATCACTGCCGATAAGCGCAGCCATTACGGCGTCGGCGTCAGTCAACACCTTGCCGGTCGCCAGCATCGGGGACGCTGCCAGGGTATCCATAAATTCACCGGGGTTCACGGTCGCAGCGTCAGCGGTGGCGGTGCCGATGAAACAAAAAGCTTCCCGGCGTTTCAGCAGCTTCCGCATGTTGCCGATGTCCACCGGTATCATACCACGGCGGCACCGCAGGAGATCGCCCAAGCCGCGCACGCCGTCCGCGAGTACGGTGTTGGTGATCACAAACGTTTCGTTGGCTTTGCGGTCATCCGGCAGCGGTTCGATCAATGTGTCGTTTCGAACTGCGACCACAATATCCGTTTCCTGCCGCAGGGCTTTGATGCCATTGTCCGCCGCATCTGTGATAGTACGCCCCTCAAATGAAAACGGACACGTGACGAAGAAGAGGCCGAATAAATTCTCCTCTTTGATCAGGCGCGACAGTACCCTGACCCCGCCGGTTGCCGTACCACGCCCGAGGCAGGCGACGACGAGGACTGCATCGCAGTCACCGATAGCTTTCTGGATGTCGTTGCGGCTGAATTCGAGGGCATTCTCGCCAAGATTCTGATCGCCGCTGCATCCCTGTCCATGTGCGCTTTCGTTGCGGATGAGGATCGTTTGAATGCGATCGTGTCCCGCGATGCCGTCGGCATCGGTGTCGACATGGATCAGGCGCATACTGTCCGACGTGTACTTGTCGGCGTATGTCGCCAAAACCTTGCCGGCGCCGCCGCCGATTCCGAGTATGACAATTGCCGGTTTCATCGCGTCAAAACCGAAAGGCCCGGCGACACAGGTCGAAAACGCGAAACATCTCGTGCTCCGCTGCCTTCTTGAATGACGGCGGTGTCTCGATATCCATCTGTCTCAACTGATGTCCCAATTGCAGCAGTCCAACCGGCGTTACGAATCGGGGATTGTTAATGTCGCGGTCGATGCCGCTTATGTTTGCCGGGTAGCCGATCTTGACCGGGACGTTGAATGTCGTGCGAACGATTGCTTCCACGCCGCCGATGAGCGCGCCGCCGCCACAGAGGATGATGCCGCCGCCGAGGAGCTTGGTCATGTTGAGGTTGTCGTCCAGAAAGGTTTGCTTGAGTTCCGCCTGAATCAGTTCGAACAGCTCGGTCAGCCGCAGATCGATGATGGTCTTAAGGGTATTCCTTGAAATAATTCTCGGTGGCTGCCCCAGCGACAATTCGACCTTAATTTTCTGATCGGGCTCGTCCTTGCCGGCATGAAAATGCGCACCGCTTTTTACCAACTCCCGGCACTTGGCTATCGGCATATGCAATCCGATTGAGATGTCATTGGCGATATGTTCGCAGCCTACCGCAATCTGGCCGGAATGCATGCACCCGTTCTTGTAGAACACAGCATACTCGGTGACGCCGGCGCCGACATCGATTACCAGCAGTCCACGACTTCGGTCGCCGGTCATGGATGCGCCGTAGTAGTCTGCTATCGCCGAGAATGCGATATCGTTCGCGGGCCGCCCAAGCACTTCGTCAACAAGACTGCAGATTGTCTGTATCTTGTTGTAATTTCCGTATATAACGTGGATGTCGGCGGTAAGTTTATTACCCACCATGCTTTCAGGATTGCTGGCCCTCTGATTATCATCGATCAGGTAGGTGCGCTGAAATGTGTGTATGCCTTTCTGCTCAATCGGAAGATTGAATGCGCGGGCGTTGCGGGTCGCTTCGACAATGTCCGCGCTGGTAATGAGGCGATTGGACGAGGTAATCGGGACACTGCCAATGACGTTTGTCGAGTGTATGTGATTCCCGGTGACGGCAAGATAAACATCTGTTATCCGCGTGCCGGTTATGGACTCGATATTGTTGAAGACGTCACTCAGCAGGTCGATCATGGCGGGAACATTCGTGACCTCGCCCTTGACCACCTTGTTCATCGACGAGGTCTCGTCATAGCCAATTGCGGTCAGGGCGCCTTCGTTGGTAGGCTTGCCCATGATCACCTTGATCGAGGCGGTTCCGATCTCGACCGCCGTGATGGTGTCGTTCACTTTAAACATTGGTAACTGCCAGAATTTTTGCCATTGAAATAACGCCTTCGCGGAGGAGCGTTATCTGTCCCGCCGTGTATTTGACTACCGTCGATGCCAATCCGCATACACCATCTGCACGCACCAGAAAATCGATGTGCGGCGCAAGACTTCGGAAGTTGTTGGCGGCACAGTCGTTCGGATCCTCGCCGGAAATATTTGCGCTGGTAGCACGTACCGGGCGTCCGAGCGTGCGCAACACCCTCTGTATGAACCAGTGTTTCGGCATCCGCAGGCCGATGGTCTCGCCGCTTTCCGCAGGGGTTACAAGCGTTAAAGGTCCGGGCCAGAAGGCCGCCGCAATGCGGTCAATAACCGGATCCCGGACGACGCCGCAAGCGGTGATATCCGCGATGCAGCCAATCAGCACCTGCAGCTTTTTTTCACTGTCCCTGTGCTTCAAGGTATATATACGCCCGATACCGGCGTCGTTGCCTACATCGCAAACGATACCGTAAACCGTTTCGGTCGGGATAATACCGATCGCGCCGGTGCCGATCTGTTCCGCGATCGCAACCGCACAATGATTGCCGTCGTCGCCTTCTGTGACGTTTGTTTGCTGCATTAGAACCGCTGTCGTCCGAATAAACGCGACGCCTTTATTATCTCCAACGCCTTGTGCACAAGTGGGTCGGATTTCAAGTTGTTAAGGTCGTTGGCCAATGACCGCAGCTGCTCGCTGGTGGCGGCCGAGGTGATCGCAATATCGGGCGCTACGGGTCCCGACGCGTCATCAGACTCAACCTCTGTGGTACTCAGTGGTACTACCAACACCGCACCACTGGACAATGTTACCGTGCGGTATTGAAACGGCCGTCCGGCTGTGGGTTCACCGAGGAGCAATGCATGAACGTGCTGTCGCAGATCGCGGGCGATAAATTCGAACGTGCCGCGCGTCTCGCGATTGGTCAACACCAGCGTACGATGGTCGTCGAATATCTTTCGCAGTACGCTTCGTCCCTCTGGCGCAACGTCGGCGGCAAATCGCAGGTCGAGGATGACGTGTCGGTATCGGGTATTACCGTTACCATGCGCACCCAGGTCGTCCAGCAACCGCGAGAATACCGGCGGTCCAAGTCCGCGCAGACCGATATAGATGGTGCGTTCATCAATCACCGTGGAGATATACTCGTCGCCATGATCGGCCGCGGAAAGCGGCGCGTCAATCGCATCCGCACTTCGTCGAATCATAGCGCCCGGCACAAGCTCTTCGACGATCGCCTTCTGAATCCGGTATGACAATTCGCTGTTCTCAGCGCGGCTGGTATTGACACCCTCGCGCTCAAAGACTTCGAAAAGTTCGCCGACAGACGCCGAGATGGCGTCGACAACGGGAGCTGACGCCGCCGCGGGCGGTGCGACGTCGCCAGCGCTGGTGGTCGAAACGCAGAGCCAACCACACAGCAGCGCGGTGGCACATGCACCACGACCAGTCCTCCGATCGCGCTGTGGCGACCGTGCAGTGGTGTGCAGGCTGAAATGGGGTGGTGGCAGATGATTCAACGGAAGCAACCGTTAACATGATGACGTGTTAGCGCGAAATGGTGTGGCGACGGATCGTGCAGAGCGATCAATCTTAATCCCTGTTCTGCCGTATCAGTTCTGCCTGCAATTCGCCATCGGCCGCGATCACTTTTTCCTTCTGGGTCTGCGAAAACCGCAGCATTGCTGCACGGATCTCAATATCGCTCAAAGCCAGTATCCGCAAGGCAAATAGTGCGGCATTTTTTGCGCCGGCGCTGCCGACAGCAAGCGTCGCTACCGGTATGCCACCGGGCATCTGCACGGTCGCGAGCAGGGAATCCAAGCCTTGAAAGGCGCCGCCTTGAACGGGAATGCCGAGGACAGGCAACTGCGTATGTGCCGCCACGACGCCGGCGAGATGCGCTGCGCCGCCGGCCGCCGCGATGATGATTTTATAGCCCTCGGCGGAAGCATTGCTTGCGAATTCAGAAACGATATCAGGAGTGCGATGTGCCGACATCACGCGCACGGAAACCGGAACGTTAAAATCGTTGAATGTATCAACGGCTGATTGGATTTTGGGCAAATCGGATTTGCTGCCCATAAGAATGGCGACAACGGGTCTGTCCACGGTCAATTCTCCTATGTTTTAATCGTTCGCAGCGGGGATTCGGCGCCGAAAGTGACGACGGTATGAAACCAAGCATTTCGCATCGTATTATGAGGTGGAAAGTTGTCGTTTTCAACCTGACAGCATGGCGGTATACAAAGATAAACGCGCCGAGTGCCGCGAGACACCATATTTACTACCTGGAAAGTCGCGCCGCACACTGCAAAATCATACCGCGGAAACACACCGGTCGGCTGCCGCGACCGAGGAATACTGAAGTTCGGCGTCGCCTGCCTAAAGATTCACCGAAGTGAGCCGATATAGGATTGTAGTTGCCGGCGGCGCAGCATCCGCCGGGACGCAGCGCCCAGCAGGTTCACAGGTCACGCCAAAGGATCGCCGCATGAATAACGACGCCATGAATTCCAATCTGGCAGACAATCTCCGAAACATCGTTGCCGAATTGCAGTTTCTGGCGGCCAAATGCGTTAGCTGCAATGATCTTGCCGGCATCGAAAAAGAGCTGCTCTCGTTGTCCACGAACCCTGTAAAGCTGATTATTTTTCTAACGTATCTGTTTCAGAACTGTAAAGAGCACCAGGCAAAAACGGTGTCGTACCTGGCGAAAGAATTCTCAACCCACACGCACAAGAACACGAATCAGCATCTGTTTATAGAAGAGTATTTCATGTGGATGGAATTCGGCAGCGAACGTTGTGTGCAGGATCTTTATCGCCGTGTGGAGCAGGCACGTGGCGTGGGAAAAGTAAACGATTACTTCACATTGCCGTAAGTCCCCAACACGACGGCACTATTCGATCGTCAGGCGAAAACAAAATGCCTCGGCGTTCTGCCCCAGCACCAACTCGTTAGGGCCGAGGCGAAGGTCGGCGTGACCTTCGATCCGCTGGCCGCCGATCCGCTGGCCGTTGACGACAGTGCCGAAGAAGCTGCCGCGGTCGTTCGCGACGTATCCGCCACCTTCATATTCTATCGCAAGATGATTCTTTGAAATATTGAACGGCGGCGTATCGTTGAGTACCAGATCGTTCATATCGAGTACCGATCGCTCATTCACCAGCGAGCAACGCCCGATACGAAAGGGAAACTTTTCGATTTTTAATCCCGCCTGGTCCACCTCGAGTGCTGCCCGATCCGATAGTGGTATCAGCGTTACCGTGCGCTCTGTACGCGCGATATTCGATTCCAGTGTCTCGTGGAAGTCACAGGGAATTAATGAATTCATGTGCCGCAATCGCTCAAAAAGCGCGCGCACAAAAATCATACTTTTCTCGGGTGTTCGAACAAGCATGTCCACAAATTCATCGCGACTGATTATTGCGATCATTGAGTCTACCCGGGCAATCGCCGATGCCGACCGCGGCTTCTCGTCGACCAATCCCATCTCGCCGAAAATATCGCCTGCTATCAGATCTTTCAGTGGACATGCAGATCCTTCCGCTTCCTTGACGATCTGGATACGACCCGATTCAATCATGTAGGCAACGTCGCTGTGGTCACCCTGCCTGAAGACATATGCTCCTGCCGAATCCGTTCTTTTCATAATCTCTTCCTTAATATAGCACAAACAATATTTGACTGCGGGATCGATTCAAGCGTCGACTTGCAACCTGTCCAATGATCGCGATTGTTATTGCGGTGAGACGATCACAGACCAATCCCCGGCAAAGCTCGCCGGGTTCGTCCTGCGGTTCCCGACCACGTACGGCTCAGGAACCTCGAGGTCCCCGAGCGTGTCGAAGGGTTGGATTGAGATGCCGCAGACCTCGGATTGCGGCGACAGATGATCTCAACCAGGTCGGCGAATCCCAACTCTAACCCGAAAGGCGCAAAGGGACAAATGAGCGTTCAATTCAAAGATTATTATACCATCCTCGGTGTTGAGCGCTCGACCTCGCAGGATGGGATTAAGAAGGCGTATCGCAAACTTGCGCGCAAGTTCCATCCGGATGTGAGCAAGGAATCCGGCGCCGAGGAACGTTTCAAAGAGATCACGGAGGCATATGAAGTACTGGGTGACGAAGCCAACAGGAAGAAGTATGACCAGCTCGGGTCAACGTGGAAGCAGGGGCAGGAGTTTAGCCCACCGCCGGGATGGGAGAACGCCCATTTCGAATATCATACACCGGGTGACGTAGGATCCGTTTTTGAGAATTTCGGCGGGCCCAGCGATTTTTTTGAGACGCTGTTCGGCGGCGCGAACGGTAACCGGCGCGGCGCGGCGAATCAATCCGGCACAAGACGCTCGCGGGGAGCCGACTACGAAGCCGATATGACCATTTCACTGGAGGACGCGTTTCACGGAGGAAAGAAACGCTTCTCGCTGCAAACAGCGGATGTTGATGCCGCCGGCAAGCTCAACCGGAAGCAGAAAACATATGACGTCGCGATTCCGCGCGGCGCCGTGAACGGCAGTCGAATCCGGCTCGCGGGGCAGGGCGGTCCGGGACGCGGATCCGGCCCGCCCGGCGACCTCTATGTGCGTGTGCATATCGCACCGCATCCGTTGTTCAGGCTTGATGGACGTCAACTGCACATGACCGTTCCGGTATCACCGTGGGAAGCGGCGTTGGGCGCGAAGCTGGATGTCAATGTGATTGACGGCGCAGCTACACTGTCTATACCGCCCGGGGTTCAGAGCGGTCAGCGGCTACGGCTCCGTGGCAAAGGCCTTCCCGGCACCAACGGCAAAGCACACGGCGATCTGATTGCGACGGTGCAGATTCGTGTGCCCAAGACGCTGAGTGTCGAAGAGCAGCGGCTTTTCGGCGAATTGGCAACGGCGTCATCGTTTAATCCAAGAAAGGAATCATGACCACATGGCTCGGCCAACTGAACAATACGTCTCCGTCCGCGAACTGGCACTGTTGGTAAGGACGCCGTCCCGAACAATCGAGCGCATGGTCCGCTTCGAACTCATTGCACCGACCGTTTCCGAGCCCGCATTGTTTTTCAAGCCGGAGGTTATTCCCCGGGTTCAAAAGCTTGTCCGATTGCGTATCGAGTTGGGTGTGGGCTGGTCGTCGATGGGCGTTGTCCTGGCGTTGATGGACAAGGTCAAGGATCTCGAACGGCAACTGGACCAGGGCCGTTGAGCTGGCGGTGTTATTTTCCAGTCCGCTGTACGGGCGTAGCGTGAAGCTCCGGCGGGAGCGGCAGACCATACAATATGAAATCGCCGTGATCGGCCAGTGGAATCCAGTTTTCGCGATCGACGCCATAGAAGCTGTGGGTATTCAGGTAGATGCTATTCAAACTGTACGGGAAGTACAATACTGCAGTGATTCCCATTGAGCGCAGCGCCGCGCGAATATCCGTCGGCGGCAGGTCGCGGTTGAAAATAACGGCGACTTCCGGACTCCATACCGGCACAACTGCCACGGGTTTGTCGTACAACACCGCGTGGGCGTACGGACTGCCGGTTAGAATACGAAAGGATGAACCTGGGGGGATCTTGCCCGACTCGAACTCGTCATTGAGTGCCACCTCTGGTGTTGTGGCCTGTAGTCGCGCCGTCGCTGCCGCTGGCCAATCCGGCAGCGGCACGTCTGCCGGATCGCGCGGGTAGACAAACATATAGCTTCCGGACCATGCACAGGCTGCGAGCAGAAGAAGTGTAAGCGCCCGTCGCCAGTTGCGATTCCGCTGCATGGTCGCCGTCACAAGACCGGCGGCAGCAACGGACAGAAAAACCAGAGCAGCTGTCAGCACGCGGGTGGAGAGATACTCGCCGGCCGTAAACTTTACCGAGTACAGCCATACCGCCGTCGTCAATACGACGCATGCCGCAAGATGCCCCCGCGTGCGGCGGCACACGAATACGGCCGTAATGCCGCCGATCACGGGTATACACGCGTTGTGCAGGACGTGACCCAGCAGCGTTCCCGCCCGGTCGATGAATTGGCCCTGAAATCCCATTTCGACGGCGTACGTGGCGAGGATTTCCGTATGTACGGAATTGATCGTGAAGAGATCACCCACCGCGTTGCTGTAAAATGGATTCCCGGTCAAAATCCAGCTTCGAATGTACCACGGCGCAGCAAGTACGAGCGTCGTGGCCGAGAACAACGCGAGCCATCTCCAGTTGAGTTGGCGCCGCCGCGCAATGACGAGTCCGCAAATCAGGAAGATCCATCCGTACTCCCGTGACAACGCACCCAATGCCGCTGCTGCGCCGGCCGGCGCCATTGTTTGGATCGCATCCAAGTCATCGGCGTCGACTATATAGTAGAGCACGCCCGCTGCCGCCAGCGCGGTAAATCCGGTCTCCTGCCCGATCGCTACACCCCAGAGAAACAGCCGCGAAGACAGCAATATAGCCACACCGACCACGCCGGCAGGCGCGCCGTATAGTTTCTGACAGGCCTGGTATACCAACAACAGTGTCGCTCCCATCTGTGCGCCGACAACCAGTCCTGTAACCGACGGTGTGGGGTCAGTCAGGGGTGCATACAGCCAGAAATAACAGCACGACACCAGGGGCGGGATGCCGTCGGTATAAAAATAAACAGCAAAATCTTCGGGTGAAAGCGGCGGATAGTAGTCGAGATGTCCATACTCGAGTATGCGATGCGCAAGAAAGTCCCAGCGAAAGATCGTATCCGGCCCCAGGAGTGGGGCGAGGCAGACCCGGTGGCAGAAAAACAGAAAAATGACGCCGGCGAGGCCCGCGACAATCCGGTCCACGGGCTGCCAGCCGGTGGCTCGACACCGCAACGAAATACGCGGTTGTTTTCGCAGTAAACTCGCAAGACCCGCTACCGCCGTGATGGCCAGCATTGCTGCAATCAGATGTGGCAGCCATACCGGTATCGAACAAACCTGAAACCAGAAAACCGCCTGGAACAACAACAGCACTGAGAATATGAACGACGCAGCAGCTGTCTGCCGGCATCTCAATAACCGGCTGACAAAATAGCCCGGTAAAAAAAATCCAAGTGCGTAGACACCGGAGATAGCCGCAACCGTTCCCATATCATTCACTGCAATCCAGGCGGTATTATGATCCTGAGCACCTGTGATTCGTCACGGGCTGCGCCGGGCGGATGCATTCACAGGGACTCGCTATTGGAATCCGGCCTCGATCGCGGCTGCATACCGGAAAGGAAAGCTGGACGTCGTCATGATACCACGGCCGAGTCTATGGTCAAGTCGCGCCAGCTCCGATAGCGGTCAAGGAAATGTATTGCGCTGTCGACGGACTTAGGTATCGCAAAGAGATCGAACGGCTTCTCCAAACACACATCTGCACCTGTTTCTTTCGCGACTTCGAGCGCCGGCCGGCCGTATAGTTCACCGCCGCCAGACATAGCGATGATGCCGATATCACACTGGCGCTCGCGCACCTCGCGGATGACGTCGCATCCGTTGCGTCCCGGCATGATCATATCGGTGATAAGTACATCGACATCATTACCACGGAGATGGCTAATTGCAGCGTCGGCGCTGGCAACGGTGTCCACGTGATAACCGTGATCTCCCAATACTATTGCCAGCAATCCCCGTATTGCTTCGTTGTCATCTGCGATGAGTACGCGTTTCATACCCTGTCCCTCCTGTTATTGGGTTTTCCCTGACCGTTATGTGCGCCTTGCTTCGGTGCGCTACATACAGGTCTACCGCCCAATCGGTGCGCGTCTTAGACACGCGTGCATCTGATTCCGTTCGACGCAAATTCGGTGATCATCGCAATACCGCCTAAGGTTTTTCCTGTAGCCCGGTATAGTTCTGTACCGATCGTCGTGTTACGCGATTATGTTCTCAGTGTGGCGACAGGGCGTAGATGGCATTACAGTTGTCGGAGCAACGACATTGGGTGTTTGGGCGCAACGGACGACGATACATTGACCCGATCGAGGTCGTTTCCAGCAGGAATTCGGATACCCATTCCGGATGGAGGAATCTATGAGATACAGGCGGTCAAAGACGAGCCTGCAAAGACAGTATCATGTGCTCACTGGAATAGTCGTGTTGGCATCGACAACGCTCCTCGCCAATGGCCAGTTGCCACCTGTGACCACATCAGACGATCACGTGTCCACAATGCAGAGCGTAATGATTTCCGAGATCGTTGTAACCGGTAACACGGTTGTCCCGGATACCGAGATCAAGGTGATCACAGCAGGCTATATCAACCGCAGAGTGACGTCGGGTGATTTGATAGAGCTCAAGAATCGCATCACCGCACTCTACCTTTCCAGAGGCTATGTAAGTTCGGGTGCAGTGCTCCCCGATCAGGATGCAGCCGACGGTCGCGTCGAGATTCTTATCGTGGAAGGCACGTTGTCCGATATCGCGATCGAAAACAGCGGCCGGCTGCGCGATGCGTACCTGCGCCGCCGCATATCCGCGGAATTATTCGGACCGCTGAACGTCGAGCAGCTACAGCGCCCCTTGCAGCAGCTGCAACAGGATGCACTGATAAGACGGATTAATGCAGAGCTTGTACCTACGCACGACTTGGGTGAAAGCCTTCTGCGCGTCGAGGTTGACGAGGCGGTGCCGTACAGCCTTTCCGTCGGCGCCGACAATTACAGAGCACCAAGTATTGGGCCGTATCGCGGCCACGTTGCGGCGGCGTATAGAAACCTTACCGGCTGGGGCGATACTGTCGGCGGCAGCTACGGCATCACCGAGGGGCTGGATGATTACCGCGTGTTCATGAGTGTCCCGGTGACCCGGCACGACACCGTTCTCACCCTGCAATACGACGCCAATGACTCGACGGTAGTAACCAGGGACTTCGAGGACCTCGACATTCGCAGTGAAGCAGATACCTACACGGCATCACTGCGGCATCCTGTCACTCGCGGTCGCAACGGCGAATTCGCCCTGACACTTTCTCTGGAACGTAAAAAGAGCGAAACATCGCTGCTCGGTAACGCATTCTCGTTTTCGGACGGCGTCGTTGACGGCGGCAGCCGGATCACCACGTTGAATCTGAGCGGGGATCTGGTACGTCGAGGGCCGGATCATGTGGTCGCGGTGCGAACCACTGTCGGCGTAGGTGTCGACTGGCTTGATGCCACCACGTCGGCGCACGAGCCGGACGGCCGCTTCGTGACACTACTGAGTCAGTATCAAAGCATTCACCGCACAGCGTTTCGCGACGGCGAACTGATTGTGCGCGGCACCGTGCGCGTGACGGACGATGCGTTGCTGCCGCTTGCGAAATTCGCGATTGGCGGCCACGACACGGTCCGCGGGTATCGAGAAAATGAAGTCACATGGGACAATGCCGTTCTGGCGGGTCTGGAGTATCGCTTGCCGATCGCTCAGGCGAGGGTCCCGGGACTGAGCCGAAATGCAGACGACGGGAGCGTTCAGATCGCGGTGTTTTATGATTACGGCCGCGGCTGGGATCGCGGCAAAAACCGGTCCGCTCCTGACGAGCTTTCCAGTGTCGGCCTCGGTGTTCGATGGTTTCCGGGACGCAGGATCCATGCGGCACTGTACTGGGGATTCGGCCTTCGCAACATAACTGGCGATGATGAACACGACATCCAGGACGACGGCATACATTTCGAAATCGGCGCCGGATTGTTTTGATGGCAATCTTTATGTGGACGCATTCACGGCAATCGAAATCCATCTGGCTTTCTACGTTGCACTAAAGTTTTGGAAGAATTTGATCTATGGTATAGGCATTCCGGCAGAAAATTGACGGAGAAACGAACGAATACTTTACACAGCGGCATCGTGCCGGTCGGATTGGACTATCTGGATCGTGCCGAGAATTCTCAAGAGATTGCATGGACGCGATCTAAGAATTGTGGCGAAACCGGCGTATCCTCAGGTAAGAGACTGTAAGGCGATCTCGTCCAGGCCTGAGCCTTGTACGCCGGCGATTTTTGCCGGAGACGAGGTGACAAATGTCCGCGATGGCTGCGCGTGTTCCGTAAATCAAGAATCAACAATTTAGACAGGGAGAACCAGACCAATGAAATCAGTCGCAATCATGTGTGTTGCAGCCGTTCTTACAGGATTCGCGCCGTTGCTTGATGGCGCGGAAAACACGTTGCCGAATACCGTCGGCACGGATGACAAAACCCTGCCGCGCTATGTGCGCCCGGATCCGGGCGGTGCGATTGTCCGGCAGGAAGCAGGCCTCCCGGTGCAGGCGAATGCGTCGGCAACTGGCGGTGTTCGTGGCGCAGAGCGCGGCCAGGTTCGAGCCGGTGAGCGCGGCCAGAGTCGTGCCGGCGAACGCGGTACGGAGCGTGGCGTCGAGCGCGCTCTACCTGGTGTCACCACGAAGATGGCTGCGCTCGTGTTACCAATCCCCGCACGCATGGAGCCGATTGCGCCGATGCAGACGGGTTACACGAATAAGGCGCAGCCAGCAGTGTATTTCTACCTTTCCGATCCGTCGTCTGATCCGATTGAATTCACCCTGAACAGCGCGAACCAGATCGAGCCGGTATACACAACGGCAATAAAACCCGATACTGAATCCGGTAGACTTGAAGCCGGCTTTCACCGCATCGACTTCGCACAGTTTGGCATTACGCTGGAGCCCGCGATAGAGTATGAGTGGTTTGTTGCTATCGTATTGAGCGAGGACGAACGGTCCATCGATTTCCTTGCCGGTGGTGCGATCACATACAGGCCACAGACCCCGGCACTGGCAGCTGAGCTTGACGCTTTGAACAGCGGCTCGGAGCAGTTTGCGCTTGCACGGCACGGCGTCTGGTATGATGCCATCGACTCCCTGGCGGCACGGATGAACACTGGTCGGGACAGCGACCACCTCCGCCGCCAACTGATCGCTCTGCTGGATCAGGAGAAACTGGTCGACGCCACGCGGTATCTGCGGCATAACACGATGGCACAATAACAATCTGAACGAAGTCACTCGCGGATGTAACACATGGAATGTCAAAGGTATCGCGTCGCGCTCAGCGTCGTGTTTGCATGGGGCCTGGTGTCTGGCATCGATATCCGGGGAGCAACGCTGTCCGAATTCGGCACGGCAGAGCAGTTGGTTTCACGGGGTGCGTTCACCGAAGCCATTGTCGAGATTGATCGTCGCCTGAATGCCGCGGCTGGTACGGATCCGGCTGTGTCTTGCGCCGGACATTTGTTGAAGGTCGGTATTTATCAGCAGCGCGGTTTTATCGACAAGGCTCATGAGAGTCTTGCCGCTGCGCGCAAGGCCGCCATGCTGTGCGAGGATCCGCATATCAAGCTGGTCACGTTGATTCAGGTAAGCGATTTCCTGTTGGCAACGGGAAAACTAAAAAGCAGCGAAGAATCTGGGTATCAGGCCCTGATGGCTGCGCGAAAACTTGCCGACCCACGTTTGCTGGTTGCTGCGCTGAACAACTGGGGTATTATCAATCATCGTCTTGAGCGCTATGACGATGCTGCCGCTGCATTCGCCGAGTGCCTTGAGTCGATCGACGCTGCGCATGACGCCAGTTTGCACATCCGGGTGCTGTTAAACACTGCGGCTACCCGCCAGGCTCTTGGCGATTTCAAGGGTGTTCACACCCTTGCGATGACAGCAGAACGTCTCTGCCGCAAACTGCCCGAAAACTACGATCGCGCGTTTCTCACAGCCTCGGTAGCCGCGACGGGATTGCGCGTTCATGAGGCGTGCCTGCTGCAGTCGTCACCGCAATTCGCGTTTGACGCTGCCGCAGTGCGCCAGCTTCTGCTCGCTGCGGATAGCCAGGCCGCCGTGATCGGCAGCAATCGCCTGCGCTCCGACGCAACGGGAAAAATGGGCCGGCTTTATGAGTTGGCCGGTCAACACGGCGATGCCGAAGTCTTGACGGATCGTGCGTTATTCTTCGCCACGCAGACGGGCGACGCGGATCTGCTTTATCGCTGGTACTGGCAGAAAGGCAGGCTACTCAAAGCATCGGGGAAACCCGACGAGTCGATCGTTGCGTATGAGCGCGCCGTTACCCTTCTCGGGCCGATTCGGAACGATTTGACGTCCGGGATTCGGCGTGACCAGTCGACCTTTGAGCGCAGTGTCAAACCGGTTTATTACCAACTGGCTCAGCTCTACCTGGAGCAGTCCGAACAGGTTGAGGGTGACGCCCGGCGATTTCGTCTTCGTTCCGTCCTCGACACGGTCGAACTACTTAAAACCGCAGAATTGGAAAATTATTTTCATGACAGCTGCGTGGCGGCCCTGGAATCCCGACAAATGCGCCTTGATGAGCTGAACATAGACGCTGCCGTCGTGTATCCGCTTATATTCGAGAACAGTCTCGAGGTGTTCTTGATAGTACGCAATCGCATATCCAGATTCAGTTACGAGATCGACCAGGCGTCGCTCGAAAAGGAAGTGCGAGACTTGCGACGGCTGCTGCAAAAACGGTCGTCAAAACGTTTTTTTCATCCCGCGCGCGCGCTGTACGACTGGATCATTCGCCCACTTGAGGCTGAATTAGCTGCCGAAGACATCCATACGTTGGTTGTAGTTCCGGACGGTGTGATGCGACTGATTCCGTTTGCCACACTTCATGACGGCGAAAAGTTTCTGATAGAAAAATTTGCACTGGCAACGACACCGGGACTGAAACTGCTCGATCCGCAACGTTTCGACCGCGAGAATCTCAGTGCGATGATCGCAGGGCTTTCGGCCGAGGTGCAAGGACACTCAGCGCTGCCCAGCGTTACGGAGGAAGTTCATTCTATCGACCAGGTACTGGAAGGCAACGTGCTGCTGAACGAAGTTTATACCAGTGAGAATGTGTATCAGACACTACGCAACAATCCCTTCCGTGTGGTTCATCTCGCTACCCACGGACAGTTCGACCGCAATGCCGAGGACACATACCTGCTGACTTATGACGAGAAAATGACCATGGACAAACTTGAATCGATCATCAAACTGGCGCGCTTCCGGGATGAGCCAATTGAATTGCTGACGCTCAGTGCGTGCAAGACCGGAGTTGGCGATGAGAAGTCGGCTCTGGGGCTGGCGGGAATCGCCGTAAAATCGGGAGCGCGCAGCGCGATCGCGACGCTCTGGTATATCAGCGATGAAGCGGCAATGCAGGTCATCACCGAATTTTACCGTCAACTCACCGGCGACGCCGAGATTACGAAGGCACAGGCACTGCAGGCCGCCCAGGTACATGTTATGAAGGAACGGCGTTTTCGCCATCCTGCGTATTGGGGCCCGTATTTGCTGATCGGCAATTGGTTATGATCCCAGCAACCTCGATAATTCAGGCGATGCGCGGGCCGGCTGCAGCGATGTGCTCGCTGGAATATGAATCGTATTTGCGGAAATTCTTCACAAATAGATCGGCGAGTTCGCCGGACTTGGCGTCATAAGACTGCTTGCTCTTCCAGGTGTCGCGAGGCCACAACACCTTCCGCGGCACATTCGGACAACTTGTGGGTACGTCAAAAGAGAAAACCGGCTCGACCTTGCGCTCAACATCCGTGAGTTTTCCGGCGTGTATGGCATCGACAATCGCTCGGGTTATTGACAGGTCTATGCGCTTGCCCTCGCCATATGGGCCACCGGACCAGCCGGTATTAATAAGCCACACATCGACCTGATGACGCCGAATTTTGCCTGCCAGCAATTCCGCGTATTTTGTCGGGCGCCGCACCATGAATGCCTCGCCGAAGCATGCGGAGAATGTGGCCTGCGGTTCCGTGACACCCACTTCGGTTCCGGCGACCTTTGCCGTGTATCCGCTGATAAAATGGTACATCGCCTGTTCGGGCGTAAGCTTGCTGATCGGCGGCAGGACGCCAAATGCATCACAAGTCAGGAAAATAATATTTCGTGGATGCGGCCCGACACAGGGTATGGCGGCGTTGGCGATGTATTCAATCGGGTATGACGCCCTCGTATTTTCCGTCAGGGTGCTGTCCATGTAATCGACCACCCGTGTTACCGGATCGTAAACTACATTCTCCAATATCGTTCCGAAACGGATGGCATCAAAGATTTCGGGCTCTTTGTCCGGCGACAGACCAATGCATTTGGCGTAGCACCCGCCTTCGATATTGAAGATGCCCTGATCGCTCCAGCAATGCTCGTCGTCGCCGATCAGGCGTCGGTGGGGATCCGCAGACAACGTCGTCTTGCCGGTGCCTGACAATCCGAAGAACAGAGACAGATCATCGTTGTCGCCGACGTTGGCCGAACAATGCATCGAGAGCACACCGCGTTTGGGCATGATATGGTTCATGATTGTGAATACGCCCTTCTTCATTTCGCCGGCATATTCAGTACCCAGAATCACGACCTCGCCTCGCTCGAAACTTATGTCGATACTCGTTGACGATGTCATTTGCGATGTGTAGCGGTTTGCCGGAAAACTGCCGGCGTTATAGATCGTGTAGTCCGGCGCCCCAAAGTCTGCTAGTTCTGCAGCTGTCGGGCGGATCAACATGTTGTGCATGAAGAGGGCATGATATGCCCGCGAGCAGATCACTCGCACCTTGATTCGGTAATTCGGATCCCAACCCGCGAAGCCGTCGATCGCATAGAGCTGCTCGAACGTATTGAGATAGTCGATCGCACGTTCGTGATTTATGAGAAACGTATGATCGTCGAGTTTTATGTTGATCGCCCCCCAGTTCACGTGTCGCAAACTTGCGGGATGGTAGACGATACGTTTGTCCTTCGGGCTGCGGCCGGTTTTTTCCCCGGACGACACGATCAAGGCGCCCTCACTCGTGATGGCTGTGTTTTTCTCGTTTTTCAGTGCCTGTTCGTAAAGCACCGCCGGCGGCACATTGCGGAGTATCCGTTTTACATGGATACCGGAATCATGCAGACTGAAGGGTTTCGACATCATGGCCTCCGAATATATACGTGGTCATTGTAGCTATTGGCCGACGAGGATCAACAGCAATTTTCCGGTGTTCGCAGGAAAGCCGCCCAGAATGAGCGGTTTGCCATCTTTCAATACAACGGTGGTTTTCAATAACTCGGTATTCTTCTTGGTAACGGTGACGGTCAAATCATTCTGCATGCCGCGGCAGGCGACCCGGATCCCCTGCGCCATCGTCACGGTCTTGTCGGCCGGCAGATCCGCATTTTTCAAGTCGAGTAGCCGGTAGCTGGAAAACGGAAGCTGCGTCGTTAGTATGGATGACACATCATCGAGTGTCGTGTCAACGCCCTGCGAGCCTTCGTTGGATGCGTGGACGAGGCGCAGCACGACCCGATCCGACGCATGAGCAGACCATCCTGCTATCAGGAAACAAATGGCGGCGATCACTGATGTTTTGCGGCTCACAGGCGACTCTCACCGTTGTTGAGTTTCATGTCGGCAATCCAGACAACTGTACCGTCGTCGTCTTCTGATTCCATTATAATGGTCGCACTGTGAGTTGCAAATACTTCGAGTTTTTTTACCCTGGTATTACCCTGTGCGAGATCACCTGATGACGGTGTGGGGACGTTCACGGCTACAGCGACCATGACCGCAATCGCGGTGAACAAGAGCGCCGGACGCCATGCAAATGACGGCCGGGCAGGGCGCTCACGGACCTGCTCCGCCGCCCGGACACGAAATGTCTTCCAGAATGTGTCGGCATCCTGCGGGGTGCGTTGTACCCGCTGTTGCTCAAACAACTGCTTTAATTCATCGTTATTCGACATGAGTCATTAAATTTCTGAGTTTTCGTTTACCGTTGAACAATCGTGACATCACGGTGCCGATACTTACACCGGTTGCCGCCGCAATCTCCCGATAGCTCAACCCGTCGCTGTAACGCAGTAACAACGTTGCGCGATGCATCGGATCAAGACGGCCCAGAAGATCGCCGACGATACTCGCTTCCTCTTTTTTGATCATCTTTTCAGCCGGCGTCGCAGCGTCTGCGTCCGCCAGTTCAGATAAATCCCGATTTGCCATCTCGTCTTCTGCGACCGTGTGCTTGCGATGACGATTTCGACTGCGGATGAAATCAAGTGCGCAATTGTGCGTGATGCGATACAGCCATGTTGTCAATGTGGCACGTCGGTTGAATCGCGGCAATGCGTGCCATGCCTTCAGATATGTCTCCATCACGACGTCATCGGCATCATCAACGCCGGCAAGACGTGCCGCGATCGTGAACACTTTTGGCCGCAACGACTCGAATACTTCGGCGAAGGCATTGATGTCGCCACCAAGCGCCAGCTCTATCTTCTTTCTGGTATCGGTCGTTATCATATTAGACGTGTACTGGAGGGAACTTATTCACACGCATTCTGACAAAGTTTGTATTGTGAAGTTCGACTGCTGAGTGGCACAGCGACCTTCGCTGTAGCCGTGATATGTCGCGGTCTGTTGCCGATCCAGCACGCGATACTGATGGTAGCTGCAAAAGTAATGATGATGAACGTTGACTGGAAAGCTTGTAATATCAATGGATAATCTTCACGCCATTCTGATCCTTTCGTCTGCTGTCAGATTTTTTTTCAAAAAATCTGATTGTGTGTGAATAAATCATGAGTGGGGCTCGTCAAACCTCATAACGGCGCCACATATCGCAGGTTTCACGGTACACGGCAAGCGTAACCCGCGGCCTGCGGCAATCAACAATCGAATGCTTCACATCAAAGGAGGTCGAAAATGAAACGCAGTCTACTCTCAACGACAGCCGCCGCCTGCCTGGTCCTGGCAGTGATCGGCACATCGGCAACACACGCTGGAGACCGAGAATGGTCAACCGCTGGAAAAATTCTTTCCGGGGCGGTTGCCTTCAGCCTGCTCGACAATGCGCTGGGGCATCGCAAACGGCATGTTCGGCACCGCGAGCGGGCATACTCTGGTCCGAATTGCCCACCCAGGTATCGGCATCCACGACCGCGCCGTCATCATTTTCGGCGTGATCGGCGCCAGTACAATCACCGCTACACCAAGCCGCACCGCCCTGCCAAGCGTATCAAGGGCTGTGACGACGACGTGATTGTCCACATCGAAAATGGCCGACGCATCATGCAACCCAGGGTCAAGGGCGCCACAGCCTATCTTCAGGTCTATTCAGAAGTGTGTCACGAGTGGGTAACGATCGAAGAGTATCCGAGCATCTGGTGAAGAGGTGGCGGTGTTTAGGTATGAACCAACGGCTGCCCGCAGAATCTGCGGGCAGCCGTTTTTTTGCTGGAGTTCGCGCTTTAGCGTGCTTACACGTTCACCCTGCGAATCGCTCAACGGAACGGGACGTGGCGTGTAACCCACACTGAAGTGTGAACGCCAACGGAATTACGTGAAGGGCATTGGATTCAGGCACAGCGCGGACGCCGGTAGGAGCCAAGGACCCGTAGCACTTCGGCTTCCTTCTCTTTCGGCGTTAGACGATAGCGTATCGACTCAATGCAACGGAGAAAGTCCGGATTATTGCGATGACACGCGATCTCGAGATAGAACATCTGCGGCTCGATGTCGGTGATGACATCGTCGATAGCCGGCCTTGAGTGGATCTTGGCATTGTTGAGATTGTGGTATGCGACCTGGCTGAGTATTTCGGCAAGCAGTCCGGGGCGATCAGCGTAGGGCGTCACGACGATCATGGTGAGATTATCTTCCGGCGGGTCAATAGCAGCAGCTTCCGTTTTCGCAAGCAGGTAGAAATCGGTGAAATTCGAATGGCCATGACGCCTGTTTCCGATATTCTCGGCGACAATCTCAAGGCCGCAGTCTACCAGGGCCTGCCTCCCGGCTACTGCAAGACCGGCTTTGGCTTCGCATACGATGCGAGCGCCCTCAGCGGTGCTTGCCACACTCATCATTTCCGCATCCGGGTAGTGCTCCCAGAGGTATTGCGAACACTGTGCAAGCCCTTTGGGATGGGAATAAATGCGGTCGGCATGCGCGCCGCATTCCGGCGTACCGAGAGCCCATTCGATCCGCACCCGTTGTGCGCCGACAATGACCATCCGGTGCTCATATATCAGGTCGAGCGTCTCCTGCACGAGCCCTTCGAGATAGTTGTAGTAGGGAAGTACGGCGAACAGGTGATCGTCGCATTCCTGCGGTGGCCCGCTCAGGCTGTGGGCAACGGCTTCCATGGACGAGAGCGGCACCATTTCGGCCGGAACGCCCAACCGGTTTGCCAGACGTACCGCGGCCAGTTCGGAAAATGTGCAACGCGGTCCGAGGTAGTGAACCTTCACCGCTTTCTCCGCAAAACAATCAACGAGGCGAGCATCGATGCGAATAATACAAGAGACCGTGGCTCCGGTATCGCTGCGGGAACAAAGAAGACGTTGTCCTGTAGTCCCGTGACCGTTGAGTTTTGCATGATGATCGTGGCCAGCGTCGTTGACTCGAGGTCGGAAATGGTCATGCCGAGTTCCGCCAGTATGCCATCGAGTGCGCTATCGTGTTGATACCAGAATCGATCTCCGTCCCGCAATCTGGTGAATTCATCGGCGAGCGAGACCGCCAGCAGCTCGCCGATACCGCTGCCGCCAAATGGATCTTCAGCGAGAGCGCCTGCCCACAGATCGATGTTGTCGACGTCGCCATATACATCCTCGAGCAACAACTGCAAATCAGTATCGCCGGTAATGTCGGCGAACGATGCCACCGGATTCAGGCCATACGCAACTCGCGTTGTGTTATAATCCGCCAAACCGTGATCACGGCCGCGTTGGATATTCAGGCTCGCGAGGTCGAATCCACCCGCACCCGGCGGTCCGAACAAGAAATTGCGCACGTCATCGATCACAAGGTTATCCACCTCTTCCATCATGTCCAGCGACAACCCGCGGAGGATCAAGTCCACATTCTCCGGTGCCTGGAGAAGATGGTTGGGGTTGAAGAATGCTGATTGCAGCGGCAGATCGCCCGGACCAGCGTCCTGACCGGTGTTGTCTGCATGTGAAAGATGCTCCGGCAGCATTGAATGCCCCAGACGATACAAGGCCGTGGAGAACTCGGTTGAGATTGAGGCGTCAAGGCCGGGGTCGTAGCCGCTACTGTCCGGTCCCGGTGCATGGGAACCGAGCAACGCCGGCAGGAATTCATTGTAGGTGATAATCTGCATCTCGGCGCCCACGATTTTCCTCGCGCGCTCGTAAATATCGTCATCGCTGAGGCCCGGATTGTTGGTCGCGATGTCCGCCGCCAGGCGATTGTGTTCCCGCACGAATATAGCGTGCATGGACGTTAGGCCGACGTGTTCGTTTACTCGTACATCGCCCGAAAGAAAAAGGTCTGCGGGACCAAGTGAGGGATTGGCATTGTCATTTTCTTCACCGACCGTATTCAACATCGGCAGGAGTCCGCCGGCGGTGGTCGTGAGCAACCCACCGGTGTCGCGAAGAGCTGCCGCGCGGTTGGCATCGGAACCGTAGATGTTGGACGCGTCGATGTAGGACGTGATCTGATTTAACTGTTGCCTGGGATTACCTGCATCAGTGCCGGAACCAGGGTCAAATACCGAGCGATTCAGAAAAATTTCCTGTTCCCCGGTACCACCGGGATCAAAGTGTGGATCACCCGCCGGGACCGCGATATTGAACGATTCCACGGGACTGGCGCCGCCGGTAAGATCGATATCGTGATCCAGAAACTGCCCCCACTGCCACACGAAATTGCTTAGCCCCAGGCTATTTCCTGATGTGGTCGACTGTGCGGCCAGTGTATTGCTGACCAGCCTCGGGCTCGGTCGATCGTTGCCGGCCGGAGCCGAGATGCCGTCTTCGTAATCGGCCGGAGCGAGGCGCAGCAAGGGCGTATTCGCGGCGCCCCATGTCGGATTCGACACGTTATTTCCGGCGCCGTCGATGGTACGGTTTTCTCCATATATCGACCCGACGGCAAAGGACAGCGCCACATAAGTCCACACACGGAGGCGCCGTGAGCGTTGTCTGGATAGTGGCCAGACTTGTTGATATCTACGTTGGTGTGATTGCATACGAATACCCCTCATGGTGCGAGTCAAGCTGTCGAAATGTGCAGAGATCCGCGCTTGCGGCACATATCACGGATGAATGCCACTGGCGATCCTGGACACTGGTTTGGTTACTTCACAATGTACGTCCAGAATGTATACTATAGCCGTGCGAGAATGTGCGTCAACGTTTTGGGCAGAATTCGAAATTTGAGTGTTTGCGGACTGTTTTTCTGGCAAAACCACGGTAATATTGTCGACAAGTAGTGCCTTCAGCCTCGATCCAGCACAATCTCAGCGCATCCCGGGAGCGCAAATCCCGCGGCTTGTTTAGACCGATATTGATCATGCCTGTGGGCGCGCGAAGTTTTTAGATGTGAAGCACCGTGAGGGTAAAAAACGGAAGGGAATTGCCCATGAGCAAAACGATATCAATTCATTCTTTTCGCGGCGGGACCGGGAAATCGAACAGTTCCGCGAATATCAGCTACAGTCTGGCGTCACAGGGCTTTCGGGTTGGCGTGATCGACACAGATATTCAATCTCCCGGAATACATGTTCTGTTTGGCCTCGATGAGCCCCAGGGCTACACGCTCAACGACTATCTCTGGGGCAATACTACGATCAGCAATGTGGCCGTTGATATTTCCTCCAATGTCGGCATTCCAGAGGGACAATTATTTCTCATACCCAGCAGCATGAAAATGGGCGAGATCACCAAGATTCTCAAGCAGGGGTACGATGTCGGCCTGTTGAATCGGGGGTTTAAGGAGTTGCGTGAGACGCTGAAGCTCGACTATCTCATCATCGATACGCATCCGGGCCTGAACGAAGAAACACTGCTATCCATCGCCATTTCGGATGCGCTCATCATCGTCATGCGTCCGGACAAGCAGGATTTTCAAGGGACAAGTGTGACGGTGGAGGTTGCCAGACGGCTGAAGACCAAGCGGATATTCCTGCTTGTGAACAAGGCACTATCCTATCACGATCCGGAGCAGATAAAGAACAAGGCGGAGAGTGTCTACAATTGTCCTGTGGCAGCGGTTCTTCCACTTAGCCAAAAAATGGCCGAGCTCGCGAGTGGGGGGCTATTTGTACGGCGAAAACCCGACGAACCGTGGTCAGTGGGCATAAAGAAAGTTACAAAGCTGCTGACCGAGATTTAGGCGTTCATTAGGGCAGCTCTGAAAGCCGCCCCCGCACCGTGTACAATTTCCAGCGACATCGACGTCATGCGTGAGCCGTTGTCAAACATGCATTCTGGTAGGGATTCATGAATATTTCCGGAAATGAAGACGCACCGAATGGCAACACAGATCCAGGTTCCGAGTCCTTGGAACGCGGGAACTGCGTGCCGCCCGATCCGGCGCAGTCGCAGTCCGCTGCGGCGTCGGAGGCTGAATCTACGGGTATGTTTGATGTGTTCGAGATGACAGACGAGAGCGTAACAGTTTTTATGACGCTGTTGCGTTATGATCCATTAAGCCTGGCAGAAGTGTGCGCAGTTCCGGAATTCGGCGAAATCAGTGATATGGAAGACATACTCGCAGCGCTTGTACGTACGGGAAAGATCGAGATTGTGCATGAACACGGTGAAGACAGATATTCGGCGGTGACCGGAAGGCGAACAACCAGACAGGTCTCCAGCGATTTATGGGAGGCACTCGAAGGATGACTGAGGCCGACGTGGCCCGCGAAGGCCGACGCTGCACGTGACGTCAAAACCGCGATCCTGCAGAAGTGCGATCTTCACAACGCTCTTAGTGGTCGAAGGGCTGGCCTGCATCGCAGGGGTACACGCCTTCCTTACCTGGAAAGTCGAAGCCCTATTCGCAACCGGCGATCTCGTTTTTCTCGATGACTCCGCCCGTTCAGCAGGAAATCCGTCTAATCGCGAAGCTGCCGAAACCAGCGCAGCCGCTGCCGGGATTCCCGAGATCGGTAGTGTACCGTTTAAGGAGATCGACTGCCTCGACGCCGACGCCAGCGACTGGTCCGTTGTGATCAGTCACGTAAGTGCCGGCGTTCTCGTTTTTGATGCCAACGGTGATGACAGACTCGATATCTATTGTTGCCAGAATGGCCGCAACTGGGTGCGCCCAACCGATACGCGTGGTGTGCTTCTGAAGCAGCCCCGACGTCAGCACAACGGTCTCTATATCAACCTCGGCAACTCACCCGCAGGCGACCCGGCATATTGCCAGCTATCGTCGCTCGCCGCCCGCAACGACACCTATGTCGAAGAAGAATTGTTGGTCGAAAACTACCTTTATCCGCGCCGTTCCGTACGCGATTCAGAATCGCGCCCGGCGCGGCAGTCGACCGTTGCGGTCGCCGCCGATTTCAATGCCGACGGCCGACCGGACATTCTGGTAGGCAACGGCTTGCCGGGAATGGTCTGGAGCCATCCCCGCACGCAACGGGTACTTGACCCGTTCGTCATGCCGATTGACCGCCAGGTCCGGCATTCTCGCCGACCGATATCGGCTTACGGGATGCATCTTGTTCAATACACGCCGCGCCAGAGTCTGAACGACCAGCGGACAAGCCGGCGCGGCATCGAGTTTGTCGGTGCGAACTCGCTATTCCTGAATATGGGTGACAAAGATGGCGATGGCTTGCCGGAGTGGGCAGACGCCACACACGACGCGGGCATTGGCGGAATGCGTAATACGTATGGATTGGCGGTCGCCGACATTGATCTGGACGGCGATCTCGACGTGTACGTAGCGAATGTGATGGATCTGGATTATTGGCCGGGCGGTTCGGCTTCTTGGGCGGGCGGCGCCAACCAACTCTATATCAACCAACTGCGGGAAACCGGTCGGTTGGCATTTATCGAAAAATCGAGCGAATTCGGGGTAAGCGGTCAATTCACCGACGACAACCCGCAACACCCGTTCTACCGGATTCGCCAACTGCCGGTTGTACCGCGAATATATTCGCTCCTGTTCTACCGCTATGAGACCTGGAAACCGGATCTCCTTGAAATTGCCGGCGCGCCGGCCGAACCCGCACAGATTTCCTGGGCCACGGTATTTCAGGATATCGACGACGACGGCTATCCCGACCTTTGGGTGGCCAATGATCTCGGGCCACTACAGTTGTATCGCAACCACGGCGGCGGTGAGTTCCGGGTTGCGGCACACGCGGTCGATGGGCACATCGGCGCCTGGATGTCGTTGGCGCCGGCGGACTATGATGGCGACCTGCACGAGGACGTTTTTGTGGGAAACTTCGGCGGCTCGCTGTTTGGCACGGGCCTGATCATCTCGGATCCGTATGCGCGGTTTGATCCCGTGCTTGGTCAATCAGCGGGCCTGTCTACATTTCTCAATGGGTATTTCGATCCGCGACACATATTCATGGACGGGCGCGATGTGCTGCGGCCCCTGGGCCACCGGGTCTCGCATTCGTCCGTGCTTCCGCCGGATACTGCCTTACCGCGCAACGTACGCGGAAACGGCGGTCGCGCACTCACATTTCGCCAGAATCGAATCGATCCCTATGAGTTCGTGTGGGGTGCGACCAGTTTGGATGTGCAAAACGACGGCAGGTCGGATTTGTATTTCATCGGCGGCGCCTGGGGACGGGGAGGAGGGCTATTCCCGTTGTTTGGTGTGAACCCGGGCCGGCTTCTCGTGAATCATTCGACCGAACGCGGAGGACTTTGCCGGCTGGTTGATGCGACGGCTGCACACCACATATTCAACATCGAAGAGTTACGGTACGACCGGCTCACCAGCGACGGCGTGGTGTACCGACCGGCGCCTGGCATGAACTGGAGCAAACGCGATGTCGTCTACAGTCATGATCGCAGTGTGTGGACGCAGGACAGTCCGCTGATACGGGAGCAGGTAACCAATCACGATCTGACACAGACAGCTGAGAACGGACGTGCGGCGATTGCCGCCGACTTGAATGGTGACGGCTTTGACGATCTTCTGGTTCGCAACATGGGCGGCTATGACAGTCGCCGCTCCAACGCTGCGCCCTTGCGAATCGATACGGTGAATGGCGCTGCCGCGCTGCCGCCTCCAGACCCCAATTATCCGAGCTTTACCAATTATGAACCGGGCCGCACGCGTGTTTATATCAATCAATACAACACAAACCACTGGATCGCCGTGCGTCTCCGTGACGACACCGTTGGCGCGCTGAATGCTGCCGGTATTGGTGCGAAAATCATCGTGAACAACCTCTACCAGAGGGTTGTACGCGCCGGAAGCGGCTCACATGTTTCGAATTATCTCGGTGACGCCTTGTTTGGTCTCGCGAGCGGATCCACTACGTCGATCGTCGTGCACTGGCCGGATGCGGAACGAACGGTATCCCGTTGCCAGGTAGATAACCTGCACAACGGCCGTGTGACGATCGCAAAGTCACGCGGCGTCGTCGACTGGTCGCCACGGCCGTAGCGAAGGGTGAATGTACCGGGAATTCCTGCCGAGATTGAAGCTCCTGCGTATCCGGCCGGATAAGGATTGCGTTTTCGCCGCAGTCTTGCTTGACACCGGAAAAATTAACGCTAGACTGACGCTCATGAACGGAATCGCTCAAAGCCTGGTTCGATGTGGAACCATTGCCACCGTCACGATCGTAATGTGCCTGTCAACGCACGTTGTGCACTGCGCAAACGATGAGGTCGGCGCCGGCATAATTGACAAGGCCGAGCATGGTTTTATTAATATTGCGACCGGCTGGATCGAATTGCCGATGCAGATTGGCAAGGGATACCGCCGCGGCATTCATATAAACCCATCGACGCCGGCTCTGTCTCGCTCGCTGGGCACGGTATGGGGGACTGTACGCGGTTTTGATTTCGCCGTCGGCCGAACGTATCTCGGGTTTTACCAGCTATTCGGGTGCTGGACAGCGAATCCCACAAACAATGAGGGCATCGGCGTTCCCCTGGATGGCGAATATGTATTCGACTACGGCTTGATGCACGCTGTGCCGTTAAACTCTGTTCATACCCTCTTTTTCAACAAGATCACCCGGGGCGGAAGAAACATTGCCGGGATCATCGTCGACTGGCCGATATCAATACCCTACATTACCAAACGCGACCGTGCGCCTGAAGGCATAGCCAAAGGGCTATGGTTCGTACCCAGCCGGTTTGTCGTCGGGGTGTATGAACTAAGCGGTTTTATTTTACCCAGTGCCCTTGAGACCCGGGGATATTCATTCGAGCGCAAACCAAAGTCTGCAACGCGACGGTAGCAGGCGCGTCGTGCCGAATGATTTGTCACTGGCTCTTCGGGAGTTTGTTGGCACTGGGCGTCCGCCTGGTCGCAGTTTGGCAGACGTAAGTGTTTGCCCGATTCCGTTGCGACTGCGCTGTCAGCGGGCAGCCCACGGCTGCTGACGGATATTCACCCGCATCGAAACGGTGTAGTCGGCCATTTGCTTCAGGTATTCTTTCCGCGTCGTGACTGAATCCGACGTCTGCGTAATCTATTGGTGTCACGACAATCCCTGCGTAGCATTCTCAGGGTGAGTTGCATGTGAACCTCACCGGAAGTGCAGCCGGTCGCAGTATGTTTACCCCTGGCCTGGTCCTGGCACCCGTTTGTATTCAGCGATCTGTTTGAATCTCACCGGTGATCGGGTATTTTTTGTGTACTGCCTGTCCCACAACGCCGGGAAGGTGTCCGTTCTGCTCGTTAGCGTATGAGCCTGGTTTTGCGTGTCCAGAATCGATGAATGAGGTTTTGCAGGAGAGTTTCGAGATGATAGGCGAGGCACTGGTATTTTTATTAAGCCTGGCGTGCCTGATTTGGGCCGCGCACATCGTCGTCGACAAGACGGTGCTGCTTGAGGAGCGTCTGGGGCTGTCAAAGATGGTGATCGGCCTTACTGTTGTTGCTGTTGGCACATCGTTGCCGGAGTTGGTAATTTCGGCGTCGGCCGTTGTTATCGGCCATCCGAAGATCGCGCTCGGTACCGTAATTGGTTCGAACGTATTCAACGTATGCGTGGTTCTCGGTCTCGCGGCCTTGGTGTTTCCGCTGCAATGCCAGCGCTGGGCGGTCCGGCGCAACGGCATTGTGATGCTTCTGGTCACCTATGGATTTTGTCTGTGGGGCTATCAAAAACATCACATCGATCGCAATGTCGGCATTGTTTTCATCATTGCTTTCGTTGCTTATATCATCTATGGGATTGCATCAAACGAAGGAGAACTCGATGAGGAAGGCGAATTCGTCGGGCATTTTGATGATGATGAGGACGAAGAGGACGAGGACGAAGTCGAAGATACACACGACGAGGGGAGCGTCGCCGCATCCGATGCCGTCGGCAGCAGCAGCGCTCATGTCGATGGTGAAGGAATGTCAAAAACGGCCAAAACCGAACATGCGGCATTGTCTATCGCCAAGACCTTCGCCGCACTCGTTGTTTTGTGCTACAGCAGCTATTTTCTGATTCATGCGACGATGAAAGTGGCGTCGTCATTCCTGGTAGGCGAGTACGTCATTTCCCTGGCTATTAATGCGTTAGGGACATCGCTTCCGGAATTGTCCGTGTGCATTGTCGCCGCCCGGCGCGGGGAGACCGATATTGCACTCGGAAATATAATCGGCTCCAATATCAGCAATATTCTTCTGGTTCTCGGCCTGTCATCGGTCCTCACAACGCTGCCGTTGAAGGACATTATTATTCGGGTAGACTTCCCGTTTCTAGTGCTCACCGCTACACTCGCTGTCGGATTTCTGTTTCAACCGCGGGGCATCACGCGCCTCAAGGCGCCGCTCTTGTTGTTGATATACATTCTGTTTATCTGGCGCTGTGTGAAGTACCCGATGTGAGACGCAAAGAGATTTTCGGCTGGGCGATGTTCGACTTTGCGAACTCGTCGTATACCACCGTAATTATCACTGTGGTATACGCCGTAATTTTTCCTGCCATTATCGTCGGCGACGCACCTGACTACCGCATCGGCAACCTGCTCTGGAGCATCGCGCTGTCCCTAAGCTATCTGGCTGTCGCGTGCGTCGTGCCCATGTTGGGCGCGATTATGGACTATCGCGCCGCCAAAAAAAAATTCCTTATTGCGTCGTGTATCCTCACCATCGTGCCAACCGCCATGCTCGGGCTCGTGAAACCCGGGGACATGGTCGCGGCCATGGCGTTGATAGCAATCTCAAATTTCGGTTTTTCTGCAGGTGAGGCGTTCGCCTCCAGTTTTCTGCCAACCCTCGGATCGGTTCCCCAATTAGGGCGCATTTCAGGCATGGCCTGGGGCGTCGGGTACCTTGGCGGACTAGTCAGTGTTGCACTTGTGTCCCTGTTGGGGCCTGTCGAGGCGCACAACTACGATAATCTCCGCTGGACCGGGCCGCTGACCGCCGCCTTCTTTCTCGTTACGGCGACGCCGACACTACTTTGGCTTCGTGAGCCAGGCGTGCCGAGGCCAGCGCTTCGCGGCACGGCCCTTATTGCGGTTGGATTCCGGACGCTACGCGCTACGCTCTGTGAGATCAGGCAGTACCGAGACCTTGCGATGGTGCTGGCTGCGCTCTTCTTTGCCACCGCGGGTCTGGCGATTGTGATTGCATTCACATTCATCTACGGCAATCAGGTAATCCGTTGGGATCGGAATGTGTATGTGCTGATGTTCATTGTCACTCAGATTACCGCCGCCGCCGGTGCTGTCGTGTTCGGCATTGCCCAGGACAAAATGGGCGTAATGAGAATCTTCAATGCCACACTTGTTCTCTGGATCGTTGCGATAATGGGAATCACCTACTCGCAATCGATTACGGTGACGTTACAGACGATATGCGCTCTTGCGATCGAACGCCAACACGTCTTTCTGGCTATCGGCAGTATTGCAGGATTGTGCCTTGGCGCTACACAATCCGCCGGTCGCACCATTGTAGCCGTCCTGACCCCGGCCGGTAAAGCCGCAGAGATTTTTGGCTTCTGGAGTGTATGTTGCAAACTCGCATCTATTGCGGGAATTCTCGGTGTCGGCTTGCTACAGGCCGCGATGGGCCTGGAGCGATCGATATTGTACGCGGCGATGTTTTTCGTGGTCGCACTGGTCTTGACCGCGTTTGTCAACATCGAACGCGGACGCAAGGTTGCCACGGACCAAACCTGACAGTTTATTGTGTGCGATTCCTGTCGGTACTGGAGTCGCATTCAGACAGCCGCAACGCTGTTGATTTTACCAGTGGACTGTCAAAATCATTTGTGGTGGACATATTTATCGACGACCGACGACCGACGACATCGCCAGGCAACCTCGCGACGCGGATGTGTAGAAGATCCAGATTAACCCTTTAGTGGACAATAAATTCTCATGAGAAGAGCCAAGATCATAGCGACGTTGGGACCGTCGAGCAACAGTATTCGCATGATAGAAGCGCTGATTCGTGCCGGTATGAATGTCGCCCGAATCAATATGAGTCACGGTACTCGCGAGGGACACAGGGGGTGTATTGGCAAGATTCGGAAAGCATCAAAAAACACCGGCAGGGAAGTCGCTATTATCCAGGACCTTCAGGGCCCCAAAATCCGCACCGACAAGCTGACGGAAGATTTATTATTGAACGATGGCAGTGAGTGGGTGATCGGTCCGACCGCAAAAATGAGCGAATATCCCGAATATGCCGACTGCTACATTCCCACTATCTATGAAAATCTTGTAGCAGATTGTCATGACGGTGCCCGGATTTTGTTTGACGACGGTAAGATCATCGCAAACGCCATTGCGCGAGATCGAGATGTTTACCGGATTCGGGTAAGCGTCGGTGGTCTGTTAAAATCGAATAAGGGAATAAATCTTCCGGATTGCCTAGTCTCGTGCCCGGCTTTCACTGCAAAGGACGAGGAAGATTTGAGATTTGGTCTGGAAAATAGCATTGATTATGTTGCACTGAGTTTTGTGCGTCGCTGTGCCGACGTGGAAGAGGTAAAAAATTTCCTCAAAAAAATGAATGTTGATCTCCCGATCATCGCCAAGATCGAAAAACCGCAGGGCGTGGACAATATCGATGAAATTATGGAAATCGCCGATGTCATCATGGTGGCCCGTGGCGACATGGGGGTAGAAATCGGCAACCATCGGGTACCTGCCATTCAAAAGGAAATCATTGCGAAATGCAACAATGTCGGGGTCCCGGTCATTACCGCGACGCAAATGCTCGAATCCATGATAACCAGTCCCACGCCAACACGAGCGGAAGCCAGCGACGTGGCGAACGCTATCTGGGATGGTACAGACGCTGTGATGTTGTCAGGCGAGTCGGCTACCGGAAAATACCCGGTCGAAACGGTAAAAATGATGGCGTTAATCGTCGAGACGGCCGAAAAGAAGCCGAAGGAACGGTTGCTGATTCGGAATCTGGACCTCAGAAATATCAACGCTGCGTCAATGGTTGCGGCATCACTTATCGCCGAAAAAGTAGACGCGCGCATGATCGTGTCAATCACGGAATCTGGTAACAGTTGTCGGGAAATTTCGCGTTTTCGACCGGACAAGCGTGTACTCGGCGTCACGAATGCCATGAGTACCGTGCGACGCATTTGCCTGTATTGGGGTGTGACACCCTACCTGCACGCCGTCAATGATAAACTCGAGGGAGATCTAAATCTTGAGTTTGACGCCATTGCACGAATTGCCAAAGATTTCAGGCTGAATGACGGGGACACGATCGTCATCACACGAGGGGACGGAAAAATATTTCATCGCGGAAATTCAAACTCCATCCGTGTCGAGATCTTACACGAAGGCGGGAATCTCGATGTACACCAGACGGCAAACGAAAGTTGAATTGAGCTGTAACGGCAAAGAATCTTGTGTGTTTGAATGGCATTTGCCGGGTCTGTCAGTCAAAAAAAAGATTTTACTTTGGCCACTATCTGGTTTTCGGTCAATTTATCGGACGTTTCGACTGCTACAGTCCTCTTCGGCCGGCCTTTTATCTTCTTAATTTCTTTCGCCAGCTCAATTTTGGCTTCACCTGGACCAAAGATGAACATCGTGTCGGCATCGCCAGCCTCTTTAATGACCTGCCGATAAAAGCGATGATATTGGTGCTCCCGGCGCTCGTCCGCCTTCTGCTCCTTTGACACGGATTGAGCAACATTTGCGCCACCCGACCTTGCCCCGCCTGAATGACGGAAGTGGCTTTCCGCCAGAGAATCAATACGCTCAACCGTTGCTTGTCCGCCGTTCAAAAAAACCAAAATCGCTTCCGTGTGATCAATCCAGATGCCAATTTGCTTCTCCCTGCTCGTGCTTGATTTTTCCATATTACTCACTTTCTAGCTGTTTTGCGTCACTCGTATCCTATTTCATATCAGAAGCTGCAATGTGCCGCAATAACTTCCGTACCGGCTTTAGGCAGAGAGGGGATACTCGCGCGGGAGCGTCACGTCGAACGTGCTGCCGTGATCGACACGGCTTTTGACCGTGATCTCACCGCCGAGTAATTCGGATAACTTGCGCGTAATCGCCAACCCCAGGCCACTACCGGTGATCCGACGTGTGGACACCTCATCGATCTGCCTGAAGGGCTGGAAAATATGATCCAGATCTTCAACCGCGATGCCGCAACCGGTGTCCGTGACGCTTAGCATCACCTGGTCCTGATGCTCACGTATGGTCAGGCAGATGCGACCTGAATCAGTGAATTTGACCGCATTACTCAATAGGTTCAGCAGGATCTGCCTCAGACGCAGCGCATCCGTGATCATCCGTATATCCGCCGCAACGACGTGGAAGTCCAGATCTTTCGCCCTGAATAGTGACATGCCGCGCACCGTCGACTCGATATCTGCGACCAATTCTTTGGATGTCACGATGCCCGGCTTCAATATCAATTTCCCGGCCTCGATTTTTGAAAGGTCGAGCAGGTCGTTGACCAACGACAAGAGATGTTCACCCGATTTCTCGACGTCCTTGGCAATTTCCACAGCTTCTTCAGGATCCGGAACGTCATCGATATCGGTAAGCAGATGAATATTGCCGAGGATAACAGTAAGCGGTGTCCGTAACTCGTGGCTGATGGTATTGAGAAATTGCGATTTGAGCCGATTCGATTCCTGCGCCTTGTCCCGCGCTCGTTCGAGCTTTCGCTTTGTCTTTTCGAGTTCTGCATTGGTTTCGTTGAGCCGCGAAATCTTGGATCTGAGTTCGAGTTGGCTGATCACCTGCTCGCCGAGTATTCGTAATGCATCGAGCTGCTCAGAACTCAGCGTTCTGGGTTTCCGATCAATGGCGCATAGGGTGCCCAATGCATATCCGCCCGGCGTGGTTAGGGGAGCGCCGGCGTAGAAACGGACATTGGGATCATTGGTGACGAGCGGATTGTCCGCAAAGCGTTCATCTTTGAGCGTGTCGTTCACGACAAATACGTCCGGACCGTTGATAGCATGGGCGCAGAATGCGATCTCACGCGGTGTCTCTTTTGCGTCCAATCCTACATTCGACTTGAACCATTGTCGGTGCGAATCTACCAGACTTATCAATGCTATTGGCGTACCGCAAATGTAGCCGGCGAGCGTCGTAAGTTCGTCAAACGCGTTCTCGGCATCGGTATCCAGTATGTTGTAGTGTCGCAGCGCGGCAATTCTGTCAAGTTCATTATCTGGCTCTGGCGCTGAGATCATACATGCAGGGGGGTAGTGCCGCGACTCGACGTACACCGAGCGTGGCTGCAAGAGAAATTGGTGGAGCATGACGGACTCGAACCGTCGACTTCCACACTGCCAGTGTGGCGCTCTAGCCAACTGAGCTAATGCCCCGTGAATGGTGTGGCGCCGTATGCAGGTTGACGCGACACAGCAACTCCGTACCGCTGTCATGCCCACGTGCCGCAGGCCTTCAACCCGCGCTGCAAATCACACGTCAACGAAATTAAGTTACGTATACGATACCAAGTTGATGCATGACTCTCCGGGCCACAAAACGTACCATAAACCAGCGAAGGTTGATGTCAAACCATCCGTTAGCCGATTCGCCCGCGCGAATATGTTTTTATCCAAAATACGGTTGAAGTCCGACCAATTTAGTCTTATTTAAGCTTTGGTTGCCATATCTCCGTGCACGCCGCCGTTCAAGTACGTTGATACAAACGATGTTCAGAATTTGCAATTTCGGTACTTCGAGATTGTGGTTTGTTTGCTATTTGATGCCTGTATTTTGAGATTTCCTGTTTGGAGCCCTTTTCGAACAGACGAAAGCTCGGGCACAATAGCCATCACGTTCGTACATACACTGCCTTAACCTTTGACTTTCATCCCGCAACGTACAGAGCACTTCATGCAACGATCCATAAAGAGCAACCCGGCAAGTAAAGCCAAGTTTCCGAATTCGAGAAAAGTATACATCTCCGGGTCTTCAGCCGATATTCGCGTACCAATGCGCGAGATCGACCAGTCTCCGACCGTGCGCGATGACCATTCAGCGGAGAACCCGGTGATCCAGGTCTATGACACATCCGGCCCCTATTCCGACCCCAACGCGGACCTCGATATCCGTCGGGGCCTTCCGGGAATTCGCAACACGTGGTTGCAACGACGCGATGACACGAACGAATTGTCAAACGTCGTATCCGCGTATTCGAGCAGTCGCCGAAATGGAAATGGAAATGGTGAGTTCATGGGGCACAATTCCCCGCGCTGCGCCAAAGAAAATCGAAACGTAACGCAGATGCATTACGCCCGACGCGGCATAATCACACCGGAAATGGAGTTTGTCGCGATCCGTGAGAACCAGAATCGCAGGCGATATCGCGAAGAGATTCTGGAGCGTCGTCATCCCGGCGTACCGTTTGGAGCCGAAATGCCGGGCGAGATCACACCCGAATTCGTCCGCTCGGAGATCGCCAGGGGCCGCGCCATCATCCCGGCGAACATAAACCATCCGGAGCTCGAACCGATGATTATCGGACGTAATTTCCTGGTGAAGATTAACGCGAACATTGGCAACTCCGCCGTGACGTCCTCTATAGCAGAGGAAGTCGAAAAGATGACATGGGCGATTCATTGGGGGGCAGACACGATAATGGACCTGTCGACGGGAAAGAATATCCATGAAACACGTGAGTGGATTATTCGCAACTGTCCCGTGCCGGTTGGCACTGTGCCGATCTATCAGGCCCTCGAGAAGGTCAAGGGCGATCCGGCGGCACTTACATGGGGGCTGTTCCGGGATACATTGATTGAACAGGCAGAGCAGGGTGTCGATTATTTCACCATACATGCCGGCGTTCGCTTGCGGCATATTCCTCTGACCGCAGAGCGTGTTACCGGCATCGTCTCGCGTGGCGGTTCGATACTTGCCAAGTGGTGCATGGTGCACCATGAGGAAAACTTTCTCTATACGCGCTTCGCTGAGATCTGCGAAATCATGAAGGCGTATGACGTTTCATTTTCCCTCGGTGACGGGCTGAGGCCGGGATCGATAGCCGACGCGAACGATGCGGCACAGTTTGCCGAGCTACAGACGCTTGGCAAATTGACCCGGGTCGCATGGGAACACGATGTCCAGGTAATGATCGAAGGGCCGGGGCACGTCCCCATGCACTTGATTCGGGAGAATATGGAGCGCGAGCTGCAGGAGTGTTTTGAAGCGCCGTTCTACACCCTGGGACCACTCACGACCGATATCGCGCCGGGCTACGATCACATCACATCCGCGATCGGTGCGGCCATGATTGGATGGTATGGCTGCGCGATGTTGTGTTATGTCACGCCCAAAGAACACCTTGGCCTCCCCGATCGGGACGACGTAAAAAACGGCGTTATCGCCTACAAGATCGCTGCACACGCCGCCGATCTCGCCAAGGGGCATCCCGGCGCACAAGTACGCGATAACGCGGTATCAAAAGCACGCTACGAATTTCGCTGGAACGATCAGTTTAATCTGTCACTTGCGCCGGATACAGCACGCGATTTCCATGACGAGACACTGCCGAAAGACGCCTCGAAGATTGCCCACTTTTGTTCGATGTGCGGGCCGAAATTCTGCTCCATGAAGATCACGCAGGACGTGCGTGACTATGCCCGGGAACACGGTATCGACAATCTCGACGACGCCGTTGCCGAAGGGCTTCGGGAGAAGGCCGCGGCGTTTTCAGCGACCACCTGAGATCCTATGGATACCAAAGCCGACGTCCTTTCACGACTTTCAACAATCATCGATCCCGATCTTGGACGAGATATCGTCAGCCTGGGTTTTATCAAGAATCTGGTAATTGATGAGGCCATCGGGGAGGTGTCGTTTACGGTTGAATTGACGACGCCGGCGTGTCCGGTAAAGGAACAGTTTCGCAGTGACTGCCGTGAGCGACTGATGTCGCTGAGCTGGGTGAAGACCGTGAATGTCACGATGACCGGAGCGACGAAGCAGGCAGGCGTACGTTCGGCGGGACCAGGGCTGGCGGAGGTCAAAACGATTGTGGCCGTGTCGAGCTGCAAGGGCGGCGTTGGAAAATCCACAACCGCTGTCAATCTCGCATTCGCGATGGCCGGCAGGGGAGGGCGGGTCGGCATTTTCGATGCCGACGTCTACGGTCCCAGTTTGTCGACCCTGATCAAGGCGGAATTCAACGGCTTGTACCAGAAAAACAAGCTTATTATCCCCGTAGAGCATGAGGGGCTGAAACTTATGTCGTTTGCCTACGCCGGCGCGAACACGGGCGGCGGCCCCGCGATCATGCGCGGTCCGATGGTTACACAGGTGATCAACCAGCTCCTTACCGGCACCGATTGGGGCGCGCTCGATTACCTCGTTATTGATATGCCGCCCGGGACGGGAGACACGCAGCTTACACTGTCACAACTGATTCCAATAACGGCGGCGATCATCGTCACGACACCGCAGCAACTTAGTTTCATCGATGTCGAAAAAGGCATTCAGATGTTCGACAAATTGAAGATCCCGACCGTTGCGGTTGTGGAAAATATGAGCTATTTCCAATGCCAGAACTGCGACGCCCGCCACACACCGTTTGGTGCCGGGTCCATGCGAAAGCTGGTCGAACAATACGGTTTCACGAATGCGTTTACGCTTCCGATTGTAGAGCAGATATCACGTCTCAGCGATGCCGGCGTTCCCATCGTGGTTGACGATCCGGATGCCGAAGTGTCAGGCATTTACCGCGACTTGGCGGATGCCGTCATCCGGGAGGTGAGCACGATCGTTCACGGTGGTCGCACTACGCCGACTGTGGAGTACGATACGGAAGCCGGTGATGCGGTGTTTCGTTCTGCGTCCGCGACGATTCGGATACCCGGCCGCGAGTTGCGGCTGCATTGCCGGTGCGCGCGGTGTATCAACGAATTGACGGGTGATCGCATTTTGCGGGACGACGATGTACCCGTGACTGTTCATCCGGAACAGATAAATCCGATGGGAAATTATGCGGTGTCCGTAGCGTGGAGTGACGGGCACGCGTCCATTTATCCTTATGACATGTTCCCAGTTATATCCGATTCAATAAAAAAGGAAACAGAATCATGTATCCCGAACATCTAGTTGCACCAATGCGTCAGGAAGTCGTTGAGTTGGGTTTCGAGGAGCTTCGAACTGCAGAGCAGGCTCGCGACGCTCTGACGGCGCGGGAAGGAACGGCGCTCGTGTTCGTAAACTCGGTATGCGGGTGCGCCGCCGGCATGGCGCGACCGGGGCTGGCGTTGGCCTTGAAGCATGGCGGTGCCGTGCCGGACCGGCTGTATACCGTTTTCGCCGGCAACGACGCGGACGCAACGCAGACCGCACGCAGTTTTTTTACCGGCTATGCGCCGTCATCGCCGTGCATGGGATTGTTGAAAGATGGAAAACTCGCAGCGATAATCCAGCGTCTCGACATCGAAGGGCACAACGCCCAGCAGGTAGCAGATCAGTTGGTACAGGCATTCGAGGCACATTGCGCGTGATCCCCGCTGTCGAACCGGGATGAGCGAGCGGGTGCTTTCCCACCGTTACCGGCCGCAGGGTGGCGTAGACCACCGCCACGCAGGGTCTGAGTGCTGCCGTACCGGATATGCACTGGCGTGAAACCCACGACTGAAGCGTGAACTCCAACAGGCCGCCAGCAGCCTGTCGGAGGCCTTTATTCCAGCTGGGGCCTGCCAGACGGCCCATTAACAATTTGGGAGTTGAACTATGAGAGTTTTGCAGCGGGTCTTCTGCGGCATCGCGATTCTTTGCGCCCTGTCAGTGACCAATGGTTGTCGCAAAAAAGGCGTTATGGAGCGCACCGGAGAGAAGATCGACAACGCCGGAAAAAAGGTTGCTGATACCGTCAAGGACACGGTCGAAAAACTGGACAATGACGGTCCGTTGGAAGACGCCGGAGAGGCCGTCGACAAAGCGCTGAAAGACGCAAAAAAGGCGATCAAAAAATAGCAGCCCGTCGCGTGTCTTTCCGCCGAACGCCAGCTGGTCAGGAATCCTCTGAATGATCAATGCCATGCGTAGCCGGCTGGCGCAGTTAGTCGGTTTTATCGAAATCGAATTGTGGTTCATTGACTTGCGGGAGTTTCCGCTCCACAAACGGCTTATCTACTCCGCGATCAAGTTAGTCTATATTATCATCAACGGTCTGGTTCGCGATAATTGTTCGCTGCAGGCCTCGGCGCTCACCTTCATCACCCTGATCTCGTTCGTGCCGCTCCTCGCGGCGCTGTTTTCACTCGCCAGCGGCCTGCATATGCAGGACCTGGTGCGCCGGTCGATCGATGAGTATCTGGCGGCGATGCCGGAACAAGTCCAGTCCTTCAGTCACAAAGCCTTTGACCTGGTTGACGCCACCAATTTCACCGCGCTCGGTATTATCGGTATGGTTATCGTGATATGGTCGATCGAGCGCGTCGTCGGCACGATGGAGCGAACGTTCAACGTGATCTGGGGCGTAAAAGTGCACCGTGCACTGATGCGCAAATTGTCGGACTACACGCTGGTAGTCCTGGTTGCACCACTTCTCGTGATCGCAAGTTCAGTCTTGATTGCCGCGGTATCAAATAACGAGATTATACGTTATATCGCAGCCAATCTCGGAAATTTCGTCGTGATCTATGAGGCCGCGATTCGTCTCGGCGGTATGATCGGAATCGTTGCCGCCTTCGGTTTCCTCTACGGGTTTCTTCCCAATACAACCGTGACATC
>JAJFLQ010000065.1 GCA_021772615.1 Verrucomicrobiota bacterium
ATTATGGTCTCATGTTGTTTTTGGAGGGACGCAGTCCTCTGCGTCCGCGTCGGTTTGCGCCTCGCCTCGTCGCGCACCGTGAAGGGCGGTCACAGAGGACTATGACCCTCCAGATTTGCGAGATTATGGTCTCACGTTATTTTTTGGAGGGACGCAGTCCTCTGCGTCCGCGTCGGTTTGCGCGTCGCCTCATCGCGTACCGCGAACGGCGGTCACAGAGGACTGCGCCCCACCAGATTTGCGAGATTATGGTCTCATGTTATTTTTTGGAGGGACGCAGTCCTCTGCGTCCGCGTCGTTTTGCGCGTCGCCTCGTCGCGCACCGTGAAGGGCGGTCACAGAGGACTGTGACCCTCCAGATTTGCGAGATTATGGTCTCATGTTGTTTTTGGAGGGACGCAGTCCTCTGCGTCCGCGTCGGTTTGCGCGTCGCCTCGTTGCGCACCGCGAACGGCGGTCACAGAGGACTGCGACCCTCCAGATTTGCGAGATTACCGTCTCATGTTATTTTTTGGAGTCCTCTGCGTCTGCGTCTGCGTCTGCGTCTGCGTCTGCGTCCGCGTCCGCGTCCGTTTGCGTATCGCCTCGTCGCGCACAGTGAACGGCGGTCACAGAGAACTGTGACCCTCCAGATTGATAATCACGCACCCCGGAAAACTGACGTGTCCAGCGAGTTGCCAGAGCGCAAGCATCCCGTCCATACCACGCCGGTCCGCCGGCACAATCAACCGGTCATACTTTTTGTCACCATATGCGTAAAAGAGCGCGTGAATCTGCTTGCCAATACGGCTGTTAAATGCGCACTGACTTCAACCTGGCAGGAATCGAATCGATGGTTAGTGGGCTATTATTTACTGATGCCCGACCACATTCATCTATTTTGTGCACCGACGTTGCACGAAAACCATGCGATTGACAAATGGGTGCGATTTTGGAAACGGCAGGCGTCAATAAAATGTCCGGAATTGAAGTCGATATGGCTACGGCATTGTTGGGACACGCAAATGCGTTCACAGGAGATGTATCTCAAGAAGCTTGAGTACGTGCGGCAGAATCCGGTTCGCGCCACGTTGGTCGACCATGCGGAATTGTGGCCGTACCAAGGCGTGTTAAACGATTTGGCGTGGATCATTTGATCCGACGGCTGTGATCGTTGGAGATTGTTATTTTTTGGAGGGACGCAGTCCTCTGCGTCCGCGTCGGTTTGCGTATCGCCTCGTTGCGCACCGCGAACCGCGGTCACAGAGGACTGCGACCCTCCAGATTTGCGCGAACGGCGGTCACAGAGGACTGCGACCCTCCAGATTTGCACGAACGGCGGTCACAGAGGACTGTGACCCTCCAGATTTGCACGAACGGCGGTCACAGAGGACTGCGACCCTCCAGATTTGCGAGACGACGATCGAACTGGCAGGTCGGCGTTAACGCACGTATTGGCGAGATTACTTGTGAAAAAACACGTCCTTGAGGCGATCTTCGAAGTTCTTGCTCTGCTTCACCACGTCAACGAAGATAGCTTTGTCCAGCACAAGCAGATCCGTTTCGCTCGTGGCTCTTACCGACGCGCCCCGCGGCGCATTACTAAGCAACGCGAGTTCACCGAAGAAGTCCCCCGTAACGTAGGGTTTTAGTGTTGTAACGTTGCTGTTGACTGTTCTGTACGCCTCCGCTGTGCCGGACCGGATTAGGTAGAACTTGTCGCCAACTTCGCCCTCTGTGATAATATCGTTTCCGGCAACCACCGTCTCGATCGTCATTTTCCCGGCGACGTCGGCGAGCAGCGTCGGGTCCGTTTTGGCGAAGACCTTGCACTTTTTCAGGAAGTTGCAGATCATCAGCGATTCGGCAACATCAATATTCGATACGATATAGCCATCGACCATGTTCACGATACGATCGGCTACATCAAGGATGCGATTGTCATGCGTGACAATCAGGATCGTACAGGCTTCATTCTTCGCGCGCTCCTGGAGCATCGTGACGACTTTTCTGCCCGTGTCTTTGTCGAGCGCTGCGGTCGGCTCATCGGCCAGGATCAATTTTGGATGGTTCACCAGTGCACGGCCGATGGCGACACGTTGACGCTGGCCGCCGGAGAGGTTTTCGGGTTTGTAATGCATGCGATCCGCAAGACCGAGTTCGGTGAGGATCTCTGCCGGGCGCGTGACGTATTGGGATCGCGAATAATCATGCAATTGCATCACCAGGCGGATGGTTTCGTGCGCCGTTAACGATTCGAACAGGTTATGCGCCTGAAAAATAAAACCGATATTGGTACGAATGCGTTCCTGTTCGCTACGGCCGAGCCCCTTCAATTCACGGTCCAGAATGGTTACGTTGCCTTCCTGCACCGAGCGCAATGCGCCGATCAATGTCAAAAGCGTAGTCTTGCCTGACCCTGATGGCCCGGTCATGATCACGATTTCGCCGGGATACAGCTGAAGGTTGTTGTGAAACAACACCTGCTTGCGATTCTCGCCGGCGCCGTAATAATGATTGACGTCGCGAATATCCACAGACGGTGTTCGCTCGCGCGATGCAAAGCGTTGCTCCGGCGCCGCGGCGCTCTGTTTCTTGTTCATTGGTATCATGGCGTTAGAAGACTTCGGCCGGATCGGCCTCGATTACTTTCTTCACTGCGAGATTTGCCGCGGTGACACACATGATAATCGTGAAAATGAAGATCACGACGACCCGCGGCGTGGTCTGATACATGAATATGCCGGTTTTGTTGCGTACCGTCTCGTACAGCACGCTTGCCCCGCACAATCCGGGAATAAAACCGATAACGGCCAGAAGTAAGGCCTCCTTGAGCACGACGCCGCGCAGATAGCCGCGAGAAAATCCGATCGCCTTCAGGGTCGCGTACTGCGGCAGGTGATCGATAATTTCATTGTACAGGATCTGGTAGCAGATGATGATACCAATGGTAAGGCCCACGACGAGTCCGAATCCGAATACTATGCCGATCGGGACTGCTTTTGTCGTATAACTGACCTCGCGGACTCTCATTTCCTCCGGGGTGATAACCAGAATGTCCTGTGGTAGGCGTTCGAGTATGCGATGTTTCAGTTCGGCGAGGTCCGTGCCTGGTTTGACACGGATCAGGCCCAGGGCGATCCGATCTTCGGCGTCCGCGCCCGGGCGCGATAACCATGTACTTTCGCTCATGATAATGTTACCGTCATTACTGAAGCTCGGGCCGAAATCCACAAGGCCGGCCACGGTGTAATACTGCTCGCCGACTTCGATCTCCATCCCTTCTCTGATGTCGCCGAACACCGGTCGTGAACGCCTGTCGAACAGAATGGTGTTGCGCTTTTTCAGCGCCGCGGCTGAGTCGTCCATGCCTGCGAGCGCCACGGCCTTACTGTCCGGCGGAAAGGCCATCACAAAAATCGCCTTTAACATCCGGCTCTCGGGGTTGCGCAGGCGCAATCGTCCCTGGTACACGGGCACGATCTCTTCCACAACATCGAAGCTCATCACCTGATTCAACCGGCTGCGCGTGATCGTGCTCCATTTGTTCATATGCACGCGACGATGGTCCATCACGATGAGATCCGCGTTGTACCTCGATGCCAACATCGCCTGGCTGTCATTAAAGCCATTGAAGAAACCGAGCTGCATGAACATGATCAGGACGGCAAAAGCAACGGCGCACACTGATACGCATAACCGCTTCTTATGGTGGAGGAGCATCTTCCAGTGTATGGCTACGTATTTTCTTGGAAACATGTGAGGGGATTGGATTATACTGCCATGATCGTATCGGCTAAAAAAGATCCGCCGGATCCGCGTGTTTTAGTTTACGCAGCGCGAGATAGCCGGAGACGGAACACATCACGATCGTGAGCGCCAGGACAAATAACGCGATCGGCGGGTCGAGGTGCATCGGCAACCGGCTTGCTATGCGGATGATATGGTACAGGAGCAATGACACAATCAATGCCGGACTGTAACTGAGCACCGAGAAAAACAATGCCTGATTGATCCCTATTCGGTAAATGAACGCCGTCGAAAATCCTACCGCCTTCAATGTTGCGTACTCACTTAGACGATTAGAAACTTCTGTTGAAAGCACCTGATACAGGATGACCATTCCTACCATAAACGAGACCAATACACCCGTCTGGAAAACGATGCCGACTGGCTTTACGGAGATGAAAAAGGCCTGTTCCTGGCGAATAAATTCATCGCGATCAAAAAGAAACACATCGGCCGGCAGCGCGTTGCGCAACCGCCGCTTCACGTCCTGAAGATTCGCGTTCGGATCGATTTTTATCAGACCGAAGCTGGCCATGCGCGCAGGCACGCCGGTGAGCCGTGCAAATGTCTTGTGGTTCGTGACCCCACTGCCTTCTGTGAACAAGGATACCCCCAGATCGAAATTTGCCGTGACCCTGACGTCGACATCCTGTATCGTTCCAGTCGTCCCGACGGATACGTCGCCGTAGTCTTTGTGTGACAGGCGGTCAAGCATGATGGTGTTGTCCGGTGCAACTTGAGACAGGTTATCACGTATTTCCGGATGCAGGACATAAGCCGGATCGTCGTCGACGCCGACCAGCAGGATCGAACACTGCTCCTCGGTGTCCGGATTTGTCCAGCGCTTACCGGCAAGATTTAAAATACCAGTCCCTGCTACGCCGGGTTCGACCGCCGCCTTGCGCATGTAAATACGGTCGAAACGGCCGCATGACATCATCGATTCATAGCGATCTGACGTCACGATGAGGTCGAAGTCAATGCAGTCATACAGCAATGTTGACGCAGTCGTTGCACCGTCCAGAAACCCCACCTGCATGAATATCAGGACCAGCGAAAATGCGATACCGCTGACTGCGGCCAGCGTACGTTTCTTGTTCTGCGTCGTGTTTTTCCAGGATAGTGCGATACCCATGACCGTTACCGTTTTACCACGACGTTTACCTCGATATTGATGAGCCGTGAGGTTGTGGCGGCGTCGTCCAACGCCACAGTGACCTCGGCCACCTTGCTCCGGCCCGCTATTACGCGGCCGATCTCAACGATCTCGCCATATAATGTCGAGGGGAGGGCGTTGCTGGTAATCTCGGCCTTGAGCCCTTTTTCCAGTTTCAATACGTCACCTTCGTAAATCTCCGCGACGACGGTCATTCGCGTAAGGTCGGCGATTTGCAGAAGTCCGCCGGCGGCATTCTGTCCAACCCGCCCGGTGACATCTATGATCGTCCCTGCCACAGGCGCCCTCAGGGTCGTTGCCGACAACGCACGTTCGGCAATCGTCACACCCATCGCAGCGCGTTCGCGGACAATGCGATTCGAGAGTTCGAGCTGCTCCAGACGGCCAATGGCAGAATCGAGTTCCAACTCAGCCGCCTGGATCTTTTGCACTTGCGTGTCCGTCTGCTGCTGCTGATCACCTGTGATGCGCTCGACTTCTCCTTCAGCGAGTTTCAGAGCCAGTTGCGCCTTGCCGATCTGGAATTCGCGCGCTTCCAACTCTTGAACGCTCACGGCACTGCCGCCAAGGCTTTTGTAACGTTCCAGGCGCGTCTCCGCAAGAGCAAGGTTCGCCTGGGTTTCCTTCACTCTGAGCTGCTGGAGCGACAGGGTGATCGCGCTCATCGATTTAATCGCGTCAAGCTGCGCTTTGTCCCGTGCGATTTGCTGTTCTGTACTCTGAATTTTGAGGCGCTGCAGTTCGATGTCCTTCTGTGCGACTTTCTCCGCTTCTTCCAGATCGAGACGGGCCAGCTTACAATCTGCCTCGGCAGCCGTGCGGTTCGCGAATATCATCAGGTCCGCGCCTGCTTCCACCCGTTGATTCCGTTCGACCAGTATCTTCTCGACCGTCGTCGCGCCGCTGCCGGAGAGGGTGATGATTCCTCCGGCGGGTTGAATCGTACCAAATGCACCGATCTTTTCCGCACCTGCAATGGCAACTCCTAGCAGTACATAAACGGCGACCACACCGGCCACGGTTTGTTGTCGTAGTATTATGAGCATAATCATAAACCTTTTTGCGATGTCAATAGTTGCCATTATTCGCGTTCGCGCTGTCGGGCATAGCATGCAGCGATTCGCGATCGAAGTGCAGGTTGCCGTCCGGTTCCTCGACCAACAAGGTTCCGGTCACGTTGTGCAGGTTCAGTAATGCTATCGCGAAATTCACCCGGGCTTCGATCTCCTGTATCCGGGCGTCGAGATGCTGATCCTCGATCTCGTTGATCTTCGTGAGGTTGGATTCGCCCTCGACCATCTTCCGTTTTTCGTTACGAATCGCAGACGCCAGCAGCTCTACGGAGGCCCTGGCAAAGTCGTATTGCTCGACCGAGCGTACGAGGGTCTCGAGAGTAATCAATACCTGCGATGAGATGCTATTTGCCAGATCCTGGCTGCGGAACTCCGCTTCCTTCAATACCGAGCGCTGCCGGTACCACTCTCCTTTGCGGGCGTTGTTCGCGTAAGGCCAGTCCATAGACAGCGTGACGGCTGTATTCAGTCCGGTTAGGTTATTCGACAGCGACTGATAAAAGCGGCCGCTGTGTTCGGATTCGTCGAGTCCGCGAAAACCGACGCGCAAGCCCAGATCAAGGCGCGGCCTGAGATCGTTGCGCGCCTTCTGTAACTGAACCAGAAGCGCTGTGATCTGGTCGCGGCTGGCCAGATAATCGCCACGGTTGGACAACGCCAGTTGCACAAAGCGCACGCGGTCGGAATCGTTCGGTGGCGCGACCGTATCGATCTCGGGAAATTCACCACGAACACTTGGCCCACGAATCGATTCCCCGGGTTTCATGCCGATAGCTGCGGCGAGGAACTGTCGGCGACTGTACAGATCGAGTTTACCCGTGCTTGTATTCGCCCTTTTACGCAGGTAGTCGCCTTCGGCCTCGGCAAGGACTGCGTATTCCAATTCGCCGCCGTCGACGAATCGTTTGACAATGTCGCAGATTTCCGATGCGCGCTGTTCCGTGTCGGCGAGAATGTCGAGTATCCGGTCCGCCGCCAGACAGTTCCAGAACGATGCGATGGTCGCAAAAATGCGTCGTTCGACGTTCTTGCGGTAAGCGGCCTCTGCCGCTTTAGCGCGGAAGCCGGCTGCAAATTCATCTGCACCGGCATGTTCCGTACCCCGGCCACGCAGGAGCGGGATGCGAATTTGCACGCCCAAATCAGCGCCGCTCACAGGGTCGGTCTGGTTGGTGTTGTTCTCGTTGTCGACGATGGTCGCTGCGGGCACGACCGACGCGCCGTTGCGGAACTGCCTTGCAGCACCCAGCGTAAGCCGGGCACTGTCCTCACGTTGCACCGCTATGGCATTCGGTTGCGGCAGAGGAGATCGCTCTACCTCGTAACCGGATTCACCAAACCATACCCAATCGAACGCACCGGATGCCGCGCGTCGCTCCGCACGGCGCTGAATCGTATCCTCGCGATCTGCGGCGACGCCGGGATGCGACCGGAGTGTCAACTGGATGGCGTCGGTCAAGGTCAACGGCGCGGGCTCGCACCATGCCGCGAACGTCGTGGACCATACCAATGACATCAGCAATGCCGCCCTCAGGCCAATCTGTGTGCGACACATCGTCGCTGATCGATAAGTAGTCATGCTGGCAGTGGTCACGCGGCGTTCCGGTTGCTGACAGCGAGAATTCGGGCGTAGCGGCCGTTGCGTTCCGTCAGTGCTGCATGTGTACCCTGTTCTACTACTGTGCCGTTGTCGAGGACGATAATCCGGTCCGCCGCTTCGGCGAAAAGCAGACGGTGTGAGATAATGATCCACGAGGTGTCCGATGCGGCCATAATGTGGCGATGAAGGGTGGTTTCCGACTGTCTGTCGATCGAGGCCGTGCATTCATCGAGTATGACAAAGCGCGCGTTTCTCGCCAGGCATCGTGCGAGGGCAAGCCGTTGCCACTGGCCGGTAGACAGATCCACACCGCCGAAGGCAGGTCCGAGGCGCGTGGCATAGCCGTCAGGCAGGCGTTCTATGAATGATTCAGCGCCAGACACAGTAGCCGCTTCATGTCGCCGGCGACATGAAGCGGCGTCGTCTCGGTCGGCGACGACGAGATTGTCGTTTACAGTCAATTCGTAGCGTACGAAGTCCTGAAATACGCATGAGAATACGCGTCGCAGCTCTCCAGCGGACCAGAGCCGCAGGTCTTTGCCGCCAAGCAGTATCCGGCCTGATGTCGGCCGGTACAATCCGAGCAGAAGCTTCACCAGCGTACTCTTACCGGCGCCATTGTCGCCGACTATGGCTACGCACTCGCCGCCGGCAATCTCGATATTCACGTTGGAGAGCGCTGCTGCTGCAGCGCCCGGATACCGGAAACTCACGTTCTCCAGGCGTATCGCAAGACGGTCGGAATCGGGCGTGATACCGATACTTGCGCACGTCACCGGGATCTCGTCCGGAACGTCATAGTCGAGAAGCTCGAAGAGGTTGCGGATGTAAAGTGATTCCGCAAAAAGTGCCGTCATTGCTACGATGCTTTGGCGCATGTTGTGGGAAAATTGTAGAATCCCCCTTGTCGCCATGCCGAATTCGCCGACGGTAACGGCCGCTGCGGCTGCACGCCATCCCACGATACCGAAACAGCAGCAATAAGCCACGGAACGTAGTGCCTCCGCACCGTTGCCAAGCCATCCAAGTTCGATATTCATACGGCGGCGTTGTGCCGCCAGATGCCGCACGGCGCCACGCCACCGCCCCCGCAAATAGTCGAAGAGAGTGAATACGCGAATCTCTTTGGCGGCCTCCCGTCCGATGAGGAGGCCGAGCAGGTAGCCTGCCATACGTGCGCCGGATGTCTGGCCGTGGTTGAGCGCGTAACGTCGCCGTGCTGTCGTCGCGCCGATGCACACACCGGGCAGCACTCCGGCTACAATAACAGGTATCAATGACCAGTGTATCGTGAACAGGACCAACGCGATCGTGACTACGGCCGTTACCTTGCCGATGAGGCCGAACCCAAGATCGAGTATGCGTAAGAGGCGTGCTTCCATGTTCGCTCGCGCTCGCGCGAGGATATCGTAAAATCGGGGATCTTCGAATTCTATCAGGTCGATCTTGGTGACTATCGCGAAGATTTCCTGCTGAAGCGCGATCGTTGCCGCTTCGTGGATGTCAAATTCCAGGAATTTTTTTGCCAGCTGCAGCACGGCCATGACAGTCATTAGCGCTGCAATACCGATAAGCCAGGGAGCGAGACGCGGCAACGCGGCGCTGCCGAGCCCGAAGGCGGCCGTCATTTCATCGAGGATGCGCATAATCAACCATAATTCCGCCGCAGGACTCACCCCGATCAGCACCGTGACGACACAATAGGCGGCCACACTTTTTTTTCTGTAGCGGATCAGCATGCCTGCGAACCGGCGGATCACGATCATGTTTGAACATGTACTCACGACACAACCTCGGCGGTATTCGGGACGGATCGCTCGATACAGTCACTCGGGAGCTGGCTCATGAGTCGGCAGTACGCACCATTTTGCTCGAGGAGATGCAAGTGCGATCCGTTTTCTACCAGGCGTCCCTGGTTCAATACCAGGATACGGTCGGCGCGCTCGTTATATTCCGGACGATGGGAGACCGTGATCACGGTTTGTGCCGGATCTGAGTTGTAGAACGTGGATAAGACCGTACCTCGCGTTTCCGCGTCCAGTGACGTCGTCGGTTCGTCAAGTACCAGGAGGCGACCGCGACGGAACGCCGCGCGCGCGAGCGCCAGCCGTTGCCATTGACCATGCGATAACGCGGTGCCGCCCTGAAAATGCCGGCCCAGCAGGGTGTCCCAACGCTCCGGCAGTTCCGCTGCGACTCGCGCCGCGCCGCAGACGTCCGCGGTTTCTTCCACCAACGTGCGGTCCGGCAGCATCGTTACATCACCCAGGCCAATGTTTTCCTGCACCGTGAACTGGTACTTCACGAAATCCTGGAAGAATGCGCTGCAATGTCGGTGATAGCTCACTTCGTCCAACAACGCAAGGTCGACGCCGTTTACCAGAACCCGACCGGAAGTCGGGCGATAGAGACCGATTAATATTTTCACCAGCGACGACTTGCCGGCGCCGTTCTCGCCCATGACCACGACCTTTTCCCCGGCGCGAACAGTGAAGCTGATATCGTGCAATACCTTGTCGCCATTGGGGTAGCTGAAGTCTACATGCTCGCAGGCGATGGCAATCGACTCGGCGGACAAAGGCGTTTTCGGCTCACATTGTGTGGCTTCCGCGTCTTGGAGCGATCGCAGGTCTGACAGATATAGCATCATCGTCAGAATTCGGTTTGACGCGACTTGGATGCGGTTGAATCCGTAATCCAGACGCAGGGCCGCATCAACCATTGCGAAGAACGCGCCGACCGTAATGACGGCAGTAAGCGTCTGCCAGGTCAAAACAATGAGTACGGCGACAACGGCGGTGACGGGGCACAACAGAGCCGTCAAAAGCTTAAATTGTTGCCGGAAAGCCAATTGAAATCGTTGTGCGCGAAGCCGCGCGGCGAGTCGGTTCCAACGTTCGATCAGCGGCCGGCCGAGATCAAAAATCCGAATCTCCTTTGCGGCGTTGCGGTCGGTGAGCAGAGCGACAAGATAAGTCGCCTCGCGCTGCCGTGCGGTCTGGCGTCGGTAAAGTGAGACGTCCTGCCGGCCTTTACGAAAGAAGGACAGGGCAACCGGCGTCGCTCCCGCGGCCAAAATCAACGGGATAGCCGGGTGTGCGGTCGCCAGAAGCGCGACAAATGACATCATGGCAACGGTGTTTTCCAGCACGGTTCCGGTATGATCCAACACCAGAACAGATTCGGATGTCGAGGCCTGCATGGCGCGCTGGACGCGGTCGAAATGTGGTGCACTGTCATAGTCTGCCAGCGTGGTACGCGACACATTCTCCAGTACATGGTCCTGAAAGTGCACATCCAGCTGCTCTTTCAGGCAGGCGCGGGAATGGCTTTTTATCCCTTCGAGTCCGTGGTAGATCACGTGCAGGACCGCCAGGCACACAAGCCACGGAACGATGACACTGAAGTTGCCGGCTGAATCACTCGCAAACCCGGCTACGCAGTCGATAAGCGTAGCCATCATCATCAGCTGCAATACGGGGATTGCAGCGCGCGACAGTAGCGCTGCGATATAGATGGCGAATACGGGCCTGCCTGACGTCCACAGTACGCGCGTAATCCACCAATATGCTGCCAGACTTTCCCTGATTGTCGCGTTAGAGGACATGAGGATCTTAACCCGCCTTGCTTGAGTGACCAGATTACGGGGCGAGCAGAACCTCCGGCCGGGGCCTCAGAGTATCTGTGAGATCGCCGTTGCGTGGTCTCTGGAATTACCAGTACCTCCGCAAGGCGCGTTCCAGCCGGCTAAAGTATATTCCGGAGATGAGCAGGTGTTGATCCCGGGCAGTCGAAGCATGTGGATCAATTATCGCGTTGAAAAGCCGTGACGGATGCGATTTTCGTCAATGTCCGTGAACAAGTTTGTCTATCATCGTTGCGGGCACGGTAACCGGCCACATTGCAGCGGCGAGGTTGCGGCCGGCTTCGGCATCGGGTCGCAGTACCGTCAATGCATGTATCAGTGAGTCGAATTGGCGTTTCGGCGCGAAATATCGATCCCACGCTGCGCGCGCCGTTTGCCCTCGTGCTTTCCATTCGGAACCCAGGGCTGTGAGCATGTCTGGGATGAGCGCGATATCGCGTTCGGCGACAAAAACTGCAAATGACGGCCAGTCCGGACCCACTGGCGGTACCCAGCGATCGGCAATAATCACCGGCGCCACTCCCAATGCCATCATTTCGTACAGTCGAATCGAAGATTCCGCCCAGCCTTTTGGGCACAAGGAAAATTTGGACCGGAGCGCAGTGTCGACGTACTCCCGCTGCATCCTGTCGTATGTGGCCGACGCGGAATTCCAGTGGTCATAGATTGTGGATGTATCCCGCACGACCGTGTCATTCGGATGATCAAGGCGGAATAGCTGCTGGCGCGGATTGCCGCAATCGCGGCCCAGGAACGAGTAGAGCAGGTCTGGTCGGCGAGACTGGGGCGGCGCCGTGGATCGGCTGACGACGTAGCGATTCAGGCAGCCGGTCCAACACGGGTACGCAATTGCAGTGGCGAATCCCGGCACAATACGGCTTCGCGGCATTGATGTGTAAGCGCCGGGCCACAAGCGGATCGGACGCGGCGCCTCGTTGTGAACGAATAGCTTGCAACGATAGCGCCGTACTGCTGCGAAGAAACGCGCCGTACTGGAGAAGGGCTGTCCGCCGCGCATATCGGTCATCAGCACCAGGTCGGCTTCGTCAGGGTTATCACAGACAACGTGCGTGCTGGTTGCAGCCAGGTGTTTCAGGTGGCGTGCCTGCGGGCCGCTGCCGCCGTCCGGCGCAGTCGCCATGGATAATAGACTAACTTTCATCTGTTGAGCCTGGTATGCTCCTCATACTCCGAATCTGTATAATGCCGTCGTGAATTCGGCGCCGCGCGGTCAGAATGAAACTGGTGAACTTGCCCTTCGCAGGATTGTTGGTATCATTCCATCCAGTCCGATAATCTTATGAATGATGTATTGCTCGCCACCACCAACCTACCGATGCGATGTGAATGTATCCGTTATCCTGCCGGTGTATAACGAGGAACCCGCGCTCACCGAGCAGCTGGCACTGATCTGTGGCGTCATGTGCCGTTACGAACCATTTGAAATAATTGCCGTAGACGACGGCTCGACGGATGCGTCGTTTGACGTCTTAATTGAGCGGAAGAAGTCAATTCCACAACTAACGGTAGTAAGATTGGTCGCGCATGCCGGGAAATCGGCTGCGCTCGACGCAGGATTCAACCACGCGACAGGCGAGACCATTGTAACCCTTGATGCCGACTTGCAATGTTCAGTGGACGATATTCCTCGACTGATCACGGCATTAAACGATGCCGATCTCGTTTCGGGCCGGCGAACGCAACGTGCAGACCCGTGGACGAAGCGGTTGGCCAGTCGCCTGGCAAACATGATCCGGCGCGTGGTGCTGCGGGATGGGGCCGCGGATTCTGCAAGCCCGATGAAGGCGTTTCGTAGAAAAGTGTTGGAACAGATTGTGTTTCAACGAGGTACACACCGATTTCTCCCGGCATTGGCAACGATCCATGGCTTCAGGGTTGTCGAAGTCGATGTGCGTTTTTTCGAGCGACGCTACGGCGCGTCGAAATATTCGACCTGGGGTCGCGGTCTGCCGACTCTGTTTGATTTGATTGGAATGTGGTGGCTGAAGCGTCGCCGATTGCACTACCAGATCGAATCTGTCCACTGATGCAACGGCAACGATTCATTAAGACGGTTCGGCTCTCGTCGATATTGCTTCTGATCGCCGTCGCCGCAGCGTTGTGGCGCCTTACCGATTGGGGACGCGCGCTCAGTCAGGATCCCGGTCGGTATACATTTCTCCAGGACTATCCTCTGACGGTAAGGGCTGCGGCCCTGATTTTCATCGGCGGTCCGTTGACCGCTGTGGGATTTCCACGTCTTGTGCTGAGTGCCGTATGTGGTTTTCTACTGGGATGGTGCGGCGGGACAATCGCCGGAATCCTGGGTTCGTTCGTCGGCTGCGTGATCGGTTTTTATTTGGCACGTTGCCTGGGGCGCTCGGTCTTGTTGCCAATCATGCCGAAAAATGTGCGTGCGCTGGAACAAAAAGTCATCAGCCGAGCTTTCTACTGGAGTGCCCTTCTCCGTGTCCTTCCGATCGGTAACAACAGCGTTAATAACTTCATCGGCGGGCTCAGTTCCGTTGGTCCCCTCATGTTCTTCGCCGGGTCCCTGTGCGGTTATATCCCGTACACGGTGGTTCTCGCCGGTATGGGCGCCGGAATCAAGTGGCTGCTGTAACCTGCTTTCGCCGCTAAGGCAGTTTGGCCTCGTCGCTTTCCAGTCGGATGAGGCGGATGGTCGGATTCGAAAATCCGATCGAGCGGTGCGCCGGGAGTATTTCGGTACAGTCCATTTCCCAGAGCTGCTGATACGTGGCCGCGAGACGATACACTGAATCGCGTTGGTATGACCGGTGTGCTGCATCTATGTAGCGATCGGCAGCGAAGTTCGAGATGAGGGCGTGCGTGTATCCATCTTGAAGCAGGCGCTTTGGCGCCGGCACTCGTGCAATATGATGCCCGATTCCGTTGGCTGTCGCATAATGCTCTTTGAATACGTTTGCGCCCTCACGGATCTCCACGCGTCGTACCTCCGCCGCGGCGCGAAATCGCGTGTCCGCTTCGAGATGCATCACGATTCGCACCGAGTCAGTGCCTGCCCAGGCGATCACAATAGTACTGACCAGGACGGTGAGCAATCGCATCATGGTGCCGCCGCGATTGTAATGGCGCTGCAACGTGCAAAATCCCAATAACACCATTGTTGGAGCGATGGGGACCATGTACCGCATGAAATCGGGACCAGGTTTGGACGGGGACAGTTCCGCGGTCAGGTAGAAGGCCGCGGTGTAGAGCACGACCATACGCAATTGCGGGTTCGTCCGGCCCCAGCCACGCAGCTGTGCCAGCAGTCCGGCGAGGCATACACCCAGCAGGGGAAGCGTAAGGCCGCCCGCCAGGCTGCGTCGGAGGTGAAATGTAAACGTCTCAGGGATTGCATAGATTTTTATCTTATGTCCTGACAGTGCATGGCCTATCTGATCCGTGAGGCCGGTGCCAAACACGCCGATCTTGCCGAACAACGGATAACATATCAACGCGAAGGCACACAACGCGAGCATCGTTGCCAGACACAGCGATTTGCGAAATTGAGTGGTGTCGCGGATCGGTACTGCGAGAGGAAGACACCACGCTATCACGATCAGGATCACGGCTTTGTATTGTGCCGCAAGCGCAAATCCCATGGCAATACCCAGCACCACGGTTCGCGGCCGGCTACCGGGATTTTTCATAAAACCTGGCAAGGCCCATAGGGTTGCCATCGCAGTTGCCAGAAATATCGAATCTTCTTTCACGTAATGCGCGTGCACGACCAGTATCGGCGAGACGCCGACCGCAAGCGCCGCAGCGAATGCCCAGCCCGGCCCCATGAAATAACGATAAAATGCGAAACACAGCACGACTGCTGCGACTGTATAGATCGCACTCAATCGTCGCCCCAGATTTCGCATTGATTCCCTGGTTGTCGCACCCGTCAACGTACCGGCGGCACGCATGAGCTGGATCATGAGGATGGGATGGTGAAAATCATCGTTTCCGGTCAATGCGAAATGCAGCTTTTTGTACTCGTCTGCGTGGAAATGAGAAGGGAAACTCACGTGGGTAGAGTAAAGGTGGAAGGTGACGAGGCCAAGCACGACGATGGCGCAGGTCATGGCGCCAAAGGACGCCATCCCGTGCGTTCCCGTGGCCTCGTCTGCTCCGATCATGGCAACCACAGAAAGACCGCCATCGCGATGACAACTGCAGCTGTGCCGATTATAAACTCGCATTCAGCAAGCACCGATATGATTGCCTTGCGGCAGCGGTCGCGCCGGTACGAGACGGTACGACAGGCGAGTGCGGCGCCCAGACAAAAGCCGATGTGGGTTGCGGACATAAATATGTCGATGAAGGTGTCGGGCGCAACGTAAGAATATTGCTCAACCATTGCCGAGTAACTGCGGCTGCCGACGAAACCCATCCCGCTGAAGAACAGACCGGTCCGCCCCGCGCACAGCCATACTTGCTCCGTTTTTGGACGTAGTGGTACAACCGATCCGTTTGTGTCCCGGTCGTTACATGTCGAGATTGCCGATATCGTGTTCGTGTTTTGCGTCGGCTCTTTCATCTGGATGTGCGTTGTTCCCAACCGCCTGATTGCGACGAATTGTGACCAGATTCGTCAACAGATTCGATCGCGACCAATTCGCATATAAATGACCCGATCATTACGGCACTGGCGAACTTCACCGGAATCCGCCGATCGTCCGCTGAAAACCAGATGTTCAGCGTCGCGTCGCGGTAGATCGTAAATATCGATCCGGAATTGTCCGGATCCGGGCTGGCCAGGTAGGTCCTGCGGCGGCCAAATCTTGTACGTACCATCTCGACACCATATACGTTCATACGGCCCTCGGTTGACATGTATCCGTCTGTGACCGGGATCCGGGCGGCATCATGCTGCCTGATCGGGAGCGTACGAAATTTGTAGAAGAACGAAAGTGGATCGAATGTGCCTGGCAGGATTGAAATCGGTGCAGCGGTTTCACCGAATTTAGATCGCTGCGCGTGCGCGTTTTTCGCGTCGATGACGACCTCGATCTCCTCGTGAATATCGCCCTCCCTCCGATTTTTCCTGTACCAAACCGAGTGCGTGAGGGACCGGTCCACGATCGATTCAAAGTGGTGCCGAACGTTGAAAAAGCGGCTGACGAATGGGTTGGTTTTTGCCGTCAGCGAGAAGCGAAGGCGGGGCACGCCGTCGTGGTCGTGAAAGGCCGTCGATTCGAAAACAACGGTGCCTGCGCGGATGATGCCCCATCGGACTACATAGGAAAGCTTTTCGTATTGACCAAAGCAAGAGGCAGGGGCTTCGTCCTCTGTGGCCGCCCGCAAATGGGAAGACGACAAGACTACAGCGACCAGTAAGCCGCCCAACGTGAGTGTGTGTCCCATTTACGTTCGTTCCGAAGCCAGAACCAGATCGCCGGTGTCGATATTGCCGACCATTTGACGAGCCGACCGACACAGTATGGAGAGCTGCATGATTACTACGGCCGTAAACACGCAGCCGTAGCTGATCATCGGCAGGGCCCAAAATCTCAAGCCCCTATCGAGCAGGACAGCGAGCGTGATGAATGAATAGGCGGCAAGTCCGATCTCACCGAGAATTGTCCAATGTAGCGGTAGTTTATACGACTGTACCATCGTCGGTGACTGCTTCGTCTCTGCTTGATGTGGTCCGGAAATATGTCCCGCCGGCGTCGAATCTGTTGTTGTGTTTCCCCCGCGTTTCGGTGTCCGCTCGAACTCTCCCGATTTTCCGCTGAAAAGCCCGGTCGCAACCGCGATGCTGTTGGCAAATGATATACCCAGGCCCAGTGCCAATGCGCCGGGCAGATCTTTCAAAAACTGCCACGTCGTGCGCCCCTGGAGCCGTTGCGCGATATACATTCCAAGGATTGGCCCTACGCCGATCACGGTGAGCAGCGTCTGTACTACAATGAGGTACACCAAAGAATCGAAGTGCAAGAGCAACGGCGGCCAGACGATGACCGTCAGCAGCATCAGGGGATGCAGGAAATAACCGGTGACGTGCAAGACCGCAGCCAATTTCTGCACATGCGTTAGGTGTGACGCGATGATTCTCGGGATCAATTTTCTTACACACTGTGCCGATCCTCGCGACCACCGGCGCTGTTGACGCTTGAAGGCTGTGACATCGGAGGGAAGATCGTTCGGCGCCTCGATATCCGGTATATACACGCCCCGCCAGCCTTTGATTTCTGCCCTATAGCTCAGATCCAAATCTTCCGTAAGTGTGTCATGCTGCCAACCGCCGGCGTTACGAATGCATTCCCGACGCCACATACCGCCCGAACCGTTAAAGTTGATCATCAGGCCATTGCGGTTGCGTGCCGGCTGTTCGATGAAGAAATGCATGTCCATCATCAGCGCCTGGGCGCGGGTGATGAAATTCTCATTGCGGTTGAGGTACGACCATCGCGTCTGGACAAAGCCAACACGGGGATCGTCGAAGACCCGGTCGTCGCAGATAATACGGCGAATGACATGTTTCGGCGGGACAAAATCGGCGTCGAAAATAGCGATGAACTCGCCCGTGGCCGAAGCCAGGCCCGCCTCGAGCGCACCGGCTTTATAACCCATCCGATTATCGCGGTGGATCAATGTAATGTTTGTTCCGGCCTGCCGGGCGTGCTCGACAGCCTGCTGCGCGATCGTGCGTGTGTCGTCGGTCGAATCGTCGAGAATCTGAATCTGCAAGCGGTCGGCCGGATAATCGAGAGCCGAAACGGCATGAACAATTCGGTGCACGGTAAAGCGTTCGTTATAGATCGGGATCTGAACGGTCACGTGTGGCAATGCATCATCAGTGCGGAGCTGTCGCTCCGCGTCGCTGCGATCTTCGCTTAACGTGAGCGGCGTTCTGTCGCGCCGTGTCCGGGCGAAAAGGTAGATCAATGCGCACTGATGGCATCCGTAAGAGAGGAAACACAACGAGATGCCAGTGTAAATTATCACAAGAAATACAGTCAAAATAAACCTTGTCGATGACGATGTCTGGAGTTGAGCTGCTCTGCACGGCAGCTGTTGAAATGCCGCCGCGATGTGGCTATTCTACTACCCGCAGCGCGTTGCGGCCCGCCGCGCTGCAGTCGTTTCCTTCGCAACGGCCACAATGCGCGAGCGTCGCTATTGTCCGCGTCCACAATTTCGGTCTTAAAGTTCATGAGTCTATCGAAGCGAAACGGCAATGCGTTCCGTATCCCAGACACCGGCACAGCGATTCGGTCAATGGTCGATGTACTGCAGTATCGAGCCGACGTGCAGCCGGCGCAAACCGCCTACACCTTCCTTGCCGACGGTGATACGCCATCGGCGTCGTTGACATTCGGCGAACTGGATCAGCAGGCGCGCCGAATCGCCGGGTTTCTACAACAGAGAAAACTGGAAGATAAAGCGGTCCTGCTGCTTTATCCTCCCGGATTGGATTTTATTACGGCATTCTTCGGCTGTTTCTACGCACGTGCCATACCCGTTCCGATGTATCCGCCGCGGCGCAACCGCAGAGATGAACGCTTCAGCGCTGTTGCCGTGGATGCCGGCAGTGCCTTTGCGCTGACGACGAAGACCATTGCCGACGATCTCGACCGCCGGCTGAACAATCACCCTGAGGTGAAAGCGTTGCAATGGGCGGCAACCGACGATTTCGCCGCGGTCGATGGATACGAGTGGCGACAGCCCGACATTTCGTCGGCGCAAACGGCGTTTCTGCAATACACATCGGGATCGACCCGCGATCCGCACGGTGTTGTCGTCAGTCATGCGAATGTGCTGCACAATCAGGAGACCATCCGCAAGGGCTTCAGTTTTACCAACGGATTCATCAGCGCCGGCTGGCTGCCGATGTTTCACGACTTGGGCCTGGTGGGGCATGTCATCCAGCCGCCCTACCTGGGCGGCCACTGCATCATGATGCCGCCAACTGCGTTTCTACAGCGGCCGATGCGACTGATCCGCGCCATTTCCCGTTTCCGGGCGATGTCGACGAGCGGCCCGAATTTCATGTATCGGCTCTGTGCTGACGACGCGGCCACAGCCGATCTCAGTTCGATCGATCTGAGTTGCTGGAAGATTGCGATCAATGGCGCGGAGTCGGTGCGCCGGGACACCATGGATCGGTTTGTTGCCACGTTTGGGTGCTGTGGTTTCGACGCGTCGTCGTTCTGTCCCTGCTACGGCCTGGCCGAGGCCACGCTTATGGTGACGTGCGGCAGGAGAGCCGCAGGCCCCGCAGGCATTACGATCGATCCTGTCGCGTTGGCGTCGCACACCATTGCGCTTTCAACGGAGCCGGATGCCACTTCGGTCGTGTCGTGCGGGAAACCCATACTGAATGAGCGGATCGCCATCGTCGCTTCCACTACCCGGCGGCGCTGTGATCAGGACAAGGTTGGTGAGATCTGGATTTCCGGTTCCGGGGTTGCGCAGGGGTACTGGAACAAGCCCGGGGAAACGCAAACTATCTTTCGTGCCACAATCGAGGGCGAACACGGCGAATTCTACCTGCGTACCGGCGATCTCGGCTTCACCGTGGGTGGAGAGCTTTATGTCGTGGGGCGATGCCGCGATCTCATCGTTGTTCGCGGCGTCAATCACCATCCGCAGGACATCGAACGCACGGCTACCCACAGTCATGAGGCGTTGGAAGTCGAGGCGGGTGCGGCCTTTACTGTGGGGCAGGGTGGTGACGACCGTGTGATCCTCGCCTGCGAGGTCAGGCGTCGTGCGCTGCGTGCGGCAAACAAAGGTGCGATTACGAGTGATATTGCGGATGCAGTACGTCGGTCAGTCGGTCCGAGACATGGCCTCAGTATCGATACCGTCCTGCTCATGAGGCCAGGAACAATTCCGAGAACGTCAAGCGGCAAGATACGACGTCAGTCATGTAAGGCACGTTTTCTCGCAAATCAGCTCGACCCCATTGCGGTCTGCGCTGTCGGCAGCACGGTGGGCATTCAAGTCGTCTCGATCGCAGCGAGCAGTGGGGCGGCGACCCCCTATGCCGATACCGCCGATGCGCCCGAGACCCGTGCGAATGTCGCCGATGCGGTCATTGCGTGGCTCCGCTGGTATGCGCGGCATCGTATCGACTCACCGTCTATAGACCGCCAGGCACGCATACCTACCTCGGTCATTCGCGACCTCGGCGCAAGCGGCATACTTGGTCTGCAGGCACCGATCGACCACGGCGGTCAAAATCTGAACAATCGCGACGTCGTTCGCGTGATCGAGCAACTCGGCGCGATTGACGGGTCGGTGTCTGCCTTGGTCGTCGTCCATAACTTTCTTGGTATACGGCCGATCATGCGGTATGCCTCGGAAACGGTGCGCAACACGCTGTTGCCGCGGCTTGCAACCGGAGAACAACTCGCAGCGTTCGCATTGACCGAAGCCGGCGCCGGTTCCGATCTACGTGCCATTCAAACGTCCGCTGCACGTCAGGATGACGGCTCGTGGGTGTTGCACGGCGACAAGGCATGGATCGGACTCGCCGCGCAGGCCGCGGTGGTCAATGTATTCGCAGCAACACCGGCGGCGAACGACAGCGGCGGCGGTTTGACCGGATTTATCGTATCCTGTGACAGCCCCGGGTTAACCTTCGGTCCTGCATCGCCGACGATGGGGCTGCGCGGCATTAGCAACAATGCCGTTTGCCTGGATCATGTGCGCGTGGCCGGTGAGTGCCTGCTGCATACGCCCGGCAACGCGATGGATGTCGTTCGGGACGCGCTAAATCACGGGCGATTGGGTGTTGCCGCGACGAGCGCCGGCGCGATGAAGCGGTGCCTGCAGGCGATGAAACAGCATGCCGGCAGTCGCTTTGTGGCCACCGGACGTCTTCTGGACAATCCGTGGACGCGTCATCGGCTTGACCATTTGACGATGGCTGCGACCGCCGTGTCGATAGTGGCGAACCGTATAGGCCGGGCTCTTGATGCCGGCGCCGCCGTACCCGATGAGGTGTTCATGGCCGCGAAGATAGCCGGCTCCGAGTACCTCTGGGAAACAGCCGATGCCCAGGTGCAATTGCTGGGCGGTCGGGGTTATGTGGAGACCGATGCTGCGCCGCAATTCCTGCGCGACGCCCGGGTCTCACGGATATTCGAGGGGCCGACGGAGTCTCTCACGATGTTTGTGGGCTCCAGTCTGGTCCATCGCGCGGAAACGATGTGCGAATTTCTTCGTACCAAATTTTATAGTTCCGTCGTGGCGGACGCGCTGCAGCATGCGGCTTCTGAGATTGACGTCGCATGTCGTGAATCGCCGGGCGACCTGAACCATGTGAATCGGCAATGGTCCTGCATGCTTGTCGGCAACCTTGCCGTTCACGGGATCGTCTGGGCTGCGGTGGACGGCGCGGCGGGGCTGCTTCAATCCGAATCGCATGCGGCCGTATCAGTATGGGCCGCCAACCAGTTCACGCGCGCTCGGGAACGGGCGATCTCTCGTGCGGGACGACGCTTGTCGACGTTTGCCGTCGGCACGGTCGCATCGCGTATCGATGCATTCAGCCAGGCTATCGGCGATCTGTCTTCCGATATCGACGATGCGGTTCCTGGCGGCGACGATGGCATCGGTGCCGTCGTCATGCCGGAATCGGCCGCCTGCGCATCAACATCTACGGACCGAACCGGCGCGGCAGTAGCTTGGTTAACGACCTATCTGGCCGCCAAACTGAACATCCCGGCGGTGTCTATCGACAGCGGCCGGTCGCTCCTGGACTACGGACTCGACTCCGTGCTGGCCGTACAGGTCGTGGGTGAGATCAACGAACACTACGACGACAAAATCGAAAATGCCGATGTGCTATGGCGGTTTCCATCGATCATCGCGCTTGCAGCCTACCTCGTCGGTGACGCGCAGACCCACGTTGTTATGGAAACGATTCCGAACAGCGCGGATGTCGCCGTATCGGACGATGCTCCTCATCGTGACGCAGTACATTATACACATAATAACGGTGAAATCCCTATCGAATACTATCGCTTTGAGGCCTTGCCGCCTGTATCCGCCATGCGGCGGCGTAAGCTCGATTTTGACGCGTTGCGTGTTGAGGAACCGTATTTCCGTGAGGTGGCGGCTGGGAATCGCAATACAGTGGAGATCGCGAACCGGACGTATGTGAACTTTAATAGTTACAACTATCTGGGTCTGTCCGGGGACGCCGGGATTTCACGCGCTGCGCAGGACGCGATCGCGCGCTACGGCACCTCCGTGTCGGCCAGCAGGATAGCGTCCGGGGAGAATGCGCTGCATCGCGAACTGGAGCGCGAGATCGCTGGTTTGATCGGCGCCGAAGCCAGTGTCGCATTCGTAAGCGGCCACGCTACAAATGTTACTACGATCGGGCATCTCTTTGGCAAGGACGATTTGGTTGTACACGACAGTCTCATTCACGACAGCGTCGTCCAAGGGTGCCGCCTGTCGGGTGCGCGGCGACTGGCATTTCCCCACAACGATTGGCAGGCGCTCGACCGCCTGCTGGCGACCGAACGAAGTCAGCACAGACGTGCGCTGGTGGTCATCGAAGGCGCCTACAGCATGGATGGCGACATACCGGATATTCCCCGATTCATTGAGATCCGAAGCCGGCACAAGCTGTTTCTCATGATCGACGAGGCGCACTCGATCGGCATTCTTGGTGACCAAGGCGGCGGAATTCGAGAGTACTTCGATCTGGATCCGGCCGATGTCGATCTGTGGATGGGTACGCTCAGCAAGGCGTTTGCAAGCTGCGGCGGCTATATCGCCGGCGGCAGCGCCGTGATCGAGTATCTGAAATACACGGCGCCCGGGTTTCTTTACAGTGCAGGTATGTCGCCGGCAAACGCCGCGGCCGCCTTGGCTGCGTTGCGTGCGATGACGGCGCGGCCCGCGTGCATCGCCGTTCTGAAGGCCCGTGCACGTTTGTTCTGGGAATTGGCCACGGATAGAGGCTTCACAATTCCCAACGATGGACACGCCGCCGTGATGCCGGTTGTCATCGGCGATTCACAGACATGCCTCATGGTAGCCAAAAAGTTATTCGACAATGGTATTTACGTTGTGCCGATCTTGCACCCGGCAGTCGCCGTCGACGCCGCGCGTTTACGTTTTTTTATCACGGCGATGCACACGGAAGACCAGATACGACAGACGGTGGACTGTCTTGCAACGGTCATGTCCCACCTTGAGAAACCGGCGGATATAGCCAACCGCATTGACGCGGTCACGTGAGCGCGTCACAATCATATCAGCATGCGATTGTAACCGGTGGTTCGAGCGGTATCGGCAAAGCGGTCGCAGGACAGCTGGTGCGATCGGGGAGCCACGTAACCCTCATTGCCCGAACGACGTCGGCACTCGAGACCGCACGGCAGGAACTGGCGCGATTGCGGTCTGGGAATACGCAGAAAATCACAGCCATCCCGGCGGATGTATCGGATCATGACGCATGCGCGGCCGCTGTACGGCAAGCGGCGGAAGTGGCAGGTGCGCCGGATGTACTGATCACCTCTGCCGGAATGTGTCGTCCGGGGTATTTTCGTGATGTCCCCATGAATGTCTTCGAAGAAACCATGCGCGCGAACTATTTTGGTACGCTCTACGCGGTTCGTGCGGCATTGCCGTTCATGGACACGCAGGGGCGCGGCAAAATCGTTATGATATCGTCGGGCGCCGGTCTAACTGGCCTTTTCGGCTACACACCATACAGTCCCACGAAATTCGCCCTTCGCGGCCTGGCCGAAGCGTTGCGATGCGAGTTGCGCCCAGCGGGTATCGGAGTGTCGATCGTGTATCCGCCCGACACCGATACACCTCAGCTCCATGCGGAAAACAAGACCAAGCCGCCGGAGACCCGGCAGATGACGGAGAGCGCGGGGTGCTGGACCGCGGACGACGTTGCCGCCGTCATCATTCGCGGCATGGCGAAGAATCGATTCGCGATCACACCCGGGTGGGAAATGACGCTCCTCAACCGCTTCAGCAGTGTCATCGCCCCGATTCTCGGCTGGTATTTCGATCGTATCGTGAAAAAGCACAAGAGGCAAACTGGCTGAAACCAGGATACATTTGGGGGATGAGCATGAATTTCTTTAGACGAAAAAGCAAAGGCATCACGCTGCCAAGCGATCTGTGGCTTGACCAATCCGACGCCCACGGAAGGATCGAGGAGAGGCGTTCCGGCGACAATCTTTCAGCAGCAGAGGCCGAACGCCTGCACACCTTCGTTGACGATGGTTACCTGACGCTTCCTCTGGGTGCCGACCCACAAACCTTCATGGACCTGCAGGACTGTGTTGATCGCTTGTGGCGCGAACGGCCGGACAACGTTGCTTACGCCCACGCGAGCCCGCCGTTACGGATGTCGGAGTGCGATCCCGAAAAAGAACGCCGAACGCGCTGGAGGACATCGATCCGGATTGTGGTCCGTTGCTCTATGTCCCCGGATCCCACCGGATTCCCTACTATGAGCTGGCGCCAAAGCAATATGCATTCGATGCAACGACAATGGGTGAAAAGGAAATCGCCGCCGGCAGGAAATGGGATGAGGAACAGTGTCACGCGCGCGGCCTGACCGTACGCCATTTTACACCGAAACGCGGCGAAGTATTGATCTGGCATCACTCATTGCTCCACGGCGGCGCCGCGATCAAGAACGAGGCCCTCAGCCGAAAGAGTTTCGTGGTGCATTTCAGTAGCAAGGCGCACTATCATCGTCGCGGGATAACGGTCTCCCGTGGTGATGGCCGAGGCGGTTTTACATCCGCAACGGCTTTGTTTACGGAAGAAATCCTCGAGCGCAACGGCTGCATCGGCTTCGGCAATCCGCTGGAGGCCGCAAGGGTGGAGCGGCAACCCGCTGACCTTAATCCAGGGATTGATGATTGACCCAGTCTTACCAGCATTCTGTGTGCATGCGTGGTGCACAGCGCGACCATCGTGCTTCGCGCGACGTGTCAGCTGTGTGGTTTTGAGGTCACGGAAGATATTGGGTGATTTGTATGCATGCTATCAACATCCTAAAAAACAACAACCTGCGGTGCGCCCGACCGATTTTGTGGAGGGGAAGGGCCCCGTGATCCGGCTGAACCTTACCAGATCCGTATCAAGGGTCGCTGTGCGCCATACCGTTCTGCGCTAGATCGCGGCGGTCTAACAGAGCATCGGGAACGTCAACTTCGGAAAAATCAAGCGTTATCAGTCCCCCGGCTGCGTCGTCTGTAAACGTCTTCATAGCATGCCCTGGATCGCATACAGCGGTAGGTACCTCAACCCCTTTGCGATCACCGCAGTTCTCTGTGATCACTGTCGCGACTTGGCGTGTTATCGGTTTGCGATTTCTGTCGGTTCCGTCATTCTCGAACGCGGACAAGCGTTGCCGTTGGTTTCGCTGCCGGTCGCTGGATCTACGAAATGCGGCGCTGACCTCGCGATTTACGTCGATTCGTACGTTTTGGCCAAAGACCACACCGTTGGCGTTTTCAAGGTAGAAGATTCCGTTAGCCCTCAATACTCCAAGAATCATGGAAGGATTGACGCCGGCGACGCGTTCCAATAAAGCCGCCGACGAACTCGGTTGGTTTACGAAAACCCCGCTCCCGGCGCCGATGCCGAAGGAATTGTGCACTATCCCGTGGTCCGACGCCGGATCAATCATCAAATTGCTCCCGTCAATATGGTGTGCGACATCGCCATGCACGACGGTCGGAGCGGTTGGCAGCTCGGATCCGCACACGAAAGCTGCATACAGGCATAGAAGCGGGAAAATCCGTATAGCGCGGAGGCAATCCATCGATAAATTTCCTGGTGATATTGTACTCAACGTGATAAGTCAAGCTGTCTGTAACGTATCAACATCCTAAAAAAAAAACAACGTGCCATGCGAATCCACGACGCACGCCGATATATTCAGGCGTCGGAAGAAGTTTCTGCGAAAATACCCTTGTCAGCTCAGGCATGCCCTCGTTGGCATGAAGAAATCCCACTCAATGGCGAAACGCAAAAGAAAATTGACAGCAGCCGAAAAGCGCGAGAAGAAACGACGCAGAGAAGAGTACATGACCATATTTCTCAACGGCAAGCAAAAACGCGTGAAACGGCCGGCGACGATTGATGGGATGGACGTTGACGAGTTCATTCGACAAAACGCCGATCCTATCTGGTTACATCAAAACGGAATGTGGGAGTATATGGAACCAGAAGCGTTCACTTATTCCGATTTCCCGGAGACTTCTTCAGAGTTGGAAAATCGGTCGGCTCCCGACGAAATTGATGAACTCCCATTTTAGAGCGTTCGGACAATCACACGAAATGCCAATAGCGGAATGGACTTAACTACCCAGAGCGATCGTTAGGGCGTGCCTTACGTATTACATTTTCGCCGCAGCAGGGTGAGCGTAACGATCAAAGCGGAGAATAATGCGTACGTCGAAGGCTCGGGTATAGCGTTTCCGTTGAAGGCCAGGTTGTCTACACCGATCCAGGCAAAACCTCCAGAATCGTTTCCATCGGTGGCTCGAAAATAAAAATCATCTCCTGGATTCAGGCCAAGAATCATGAGGTCGATCGATTGCAGGGTCCAGGAATCTGACAACGGTGCGTCGACACGAGCCAATTCATCGAAGCTGGAATCGAGGATTTGGAAGTGATTGAGACCATTGCCGAATTGCCCGCTCCAGCCCACTGCGTGCCATTCCAATGTGTCGTGTGTCACGTGGAAAACGGGTGAGGTCATGATACCCGTGTTCGTTTCGTCCAACGCGCCGCCGCTATTTGGCGCGCCGGAACGAGCGAAGAAACCGCCTTCGAATGGAGAAATGGTCGGTGAACTTCCAGCAGCTCCGCCTACAGTCCACGCATTCCCGGTTACGTTCCATGCAGCCAGCGTTCCGCTCTCGAAATCGTCGAGAATAATCATGTCCCCATGGGATGGATGAGCGAGGCAACAGATTAACAGCAGGCAGCAAATTGGCAGAATAATTTTACACATAGATTCTAAGACGGTGATTGTTACCTCAATCGAGCGTTGAAACGTGCCGAAATCAGTTGTGGTTGTGTGTCAGATCGAGTAGACAGTAATATGATTCCGAATCTCATGATTTTCAAATTCAAGGTTCTGTACCCCGATGTTTCCCTTGTCACGGAGATTCCGTTGTTCGCCATTAAGAGTCGCGGAATGCCTCCGTTTCAACGAGGTAATGAGCTATAGATGGAAAATCACGCCACAGGAATCGTCGTCGACCGCGTCAATGAGATTTCGCCTTATGCGAGGAAATGTCTTTCGCGAAAATTGCCGACGGCGCCGACACCGTAGTATTTTCGAAGCCGTCAAAACTGTGTCGGACCTAATACTGTCGGTTTGAATTCAGCAAATTCATAGGATATTTTTGCGCCAGTTTAGGAAAAATAACATGTGACACTGCTTTTACGTTTCATACATGCTCCCTGCTACAGCGACGTCTCAAAATCGAAGACTACGCCAAGTTACCTGAAGCGAAAACAACAAGGAGAACAATGATGCCAACGAAATATCGCTGTCTTGCGCTATGTATCATTTCAACAGGAATCCTGCTCTCAGAAGTTTCTGATGCTGCATTTTTCCAGCCACTTCCGGATGCCCCATTCGGCACGGGAGATTTATTCCTTACAGACGTATCAGCTGATGGCTCGGTAGCCGTCGGCTACGTTCAATTGTCCTTGAGTGAGCAGGAAGCCATTCGCTATGACAACGGCGTAATAACTCGGCTTGGCGACTTGGCCGGTGGATTGATTCAAAGCCAGGCTTTTGCCGTTTCGGACGATGGTTCGGTGATTGTCGGTCGCGGATTGGGCGCATCCGGATCGGAGGCATTTCGTTGGGAAAACGGCGTCATGACCGGTTTGGGCGACTTACCTGGCGGAGTATTCGAAAGCGCGGCAAACGCGGTTTCGGCAGACGGCAGCGTTATCACCGGCGGCAGTCGATCCACTGCCGGCTTACAGGGTTTTCGTTGGGAGAACGGCACGATGACCGGTATACCGGGCCTGGCCGGTGGCGTAAATTTTTCGAGTATTGGCCTAGGGATTTCAGACGATGGCTCGGTGATCGTGGGGGATTCCTGGAACGGCTCCGGTTTCGAGGCGTATCGATGGGAAAACGGCGTAACCACCGGTTTGGGAATCGAATTTGCACCTGGATTGTCGAGTACCGCAAGCGACACATCGGACGACGGTTCCGTTGTCGTCGGCGCGACGGCCACGAGTACCGGACAGCAGGCAATGCGTTGGGAGAACGGCGTTATGACTTCGTTGGGCTCACTCACACCTTTCGTTGTCAACGGCGGTGCAACCGCAGTTTCAGGCGACGGCTCAATTGTCGTCGGCACGAGTCTTGATCCATTCGTTTTCTTTGGGCGCAGTGCGACGATTTGGAATGAAACAGATGGCTTGCTTCGTCTCGGGGATTTCCTGGCTAACGATCTTGCACTAAATCTCGATGGCTGGGTCCTGCAAACGGTGGAAGGCATTTCGGATGATGGCACAACTCTTGTTGGACTTGGAATCGATACGGTCAATCTCCGGCAGGGATCGTGGATTGCCAATATTTCGGAAGAGCCGGAGGTCGTGCCGGAGCCGGGCACCGTTGGCTTATTCGTGCTCGGCGTGCTCGGTATCGCTCTCTACCGTCGCCGTCGCTGAATTTTGGAATGACTGCGAATTTGGACGATCTGGTGGATGTTCGCCCCTGCGCTTCGGTAGGTGCGTCTGGATTGTCTCTCTGCACTCCCTTTGTTGCTCGTGAAGAGAGTTGAACACAAGTACCTTAGAGAAAAAATCCATTTGAGGGCATTGTCGAAGCGACTGGGGTGGAAAATACGGCGGGCGCCTTCGGCTCGATCCCGGATTCCTTTTCAGGATTGAAATCAACGTTCCCTTGACAAGGATTGACCTGCTTCGACACTGCGCTCAATCAGTCGATTCGCATCATAACAAACTTCAAGTAGCGAAATTCGGGTAGAGCCAGCGGGGATGGGTGATCTGCAGGCTGACTTCGCACTGCGACGACTGTCGCCCGTCTTCGAGCCTGCGAAACCGCGGACTCGCATAGCTCAATGAATGCATTCATGGTGACGTGACTGGAACACGACGAAACAGCCAACATGCCACCGGCACAGGTGACCTTGGCGGCCGCCGTGAAAAGCTTTTTGTAGGCCTGCAAGGCTGCGGGAAGTTTCGCTTTCGAAGATGCAAACGAAGGCGGATCAACTACCACGACGTCCCAACACTGCTTGTTTTCAATTGCGCCATCCAGATAATGGAAAGCATCCGCTTCCACGACCTGGTGACCAGCAACCGGCAAATCGTTTAAACGCCAATTCAGTTGGGCGGCTTTCAGTGCGGGTTGCGAAATATCCACGGTCGTAACCAGGTTGGCGCCACGCGCACCGGCGTAGATCGAAAAGCCTCCGGTATATCCGAAAAGATTGAGGACTCGCTTGTCGACAGACATTTCACCAACGCAATGACGGTTATCGCGCTGGTCGAGGAAAAATCCAGTCTTCTGGCCTCGTACGATATCGACGGCGAAACAATGGCTGTTCTCCCGAAATGTTACGCCAGTTTGAGCTGGTTCACCGATGAGAAAACGTGGCGGTTCGCCGCGCACACGGATACATACGCATTTCGCTGATAGCATGTTAACGATCCACTCGGCAACGCCTTCGGCGTGCCAAAATCCTCCGGGACCTGCGCCGTCCAGCTGGATGACGGCAGCATCTCCGTATATATCGCAAATCAGCCCGGGCAATCCATCGCCTTCACCGTTGAAAAGCCGAAAGCCTGTTGTCCTTTCGTCGAAAAGCAGGCGACGAAGCTGCAATGCCCGGTTGAACCGTCGGAGTGCCCACGCCTCATTCAGGCGCTCGCCAGGCGCAATCGCACATACGCGAAAAGCCAGAGGACAGCCGGGATCGTAGAATCCGTGGGCAATCTCGGGTTTACCTTTGTTTTCAACGAGTGTTGCCCACGTGCCCGGCGCAGCTGCCGGCAGATTGCGCAGGGCGCCGGAGAAGACCCAAGGGTTGCCGCGCTTTATAGATCGCAGCAGATCCTTCGATAGACGCAGCGTTAGATGCGGCTTATCGGCAAATTGCAATAGGGGCATATTCACTCCTCTTGGGCGTTTTGGCGTGCCCGTGCCGCGATTGAACTACAATGTCCCACTCGTGCGCCTGCACTCTCGGCCAGCGAAGTGAGACGCACGAGACATTCGTCGCGGTCGGACATCATGGCCCCAATGCACTGCTACGGGCTGCGAGCACATTGCCCACTCGCTCCAACTCTTCGACCAGAAAATCGAGGTCGAGTTCTTGCCTGATGCCACTCAGAACGTTTCTAAGGCTTTCGTTCTCGTCATTGAATTGAATAAGAGTATCACGGACACCTATGCTATGAAAGGAAACATTCAGGGCACAAGGCGACCCTGTGATCCTGGTAAAACTCTACTGAAGCATTGGCATCGATACAAGCGGTTGGTCTATCGAAATGGCCGCGTTGAAAGCCGCAACGACGTCGTCGGTGCGGTTTGCGGCAGGCAGCTTTATGCATCGTCGTCGTCGGTCATCATACGGTTTGGCGGGGAGTCGAGATCATCCATCTGGCCCGTACTGACTGCCCAGTAATAGGCGACAACGGCGATCGTCGCCATCACCAGCGTGATGGGTATTATGAGGTAAAGAACAGACATGAATCACTACCGCACCGGTTTCGCAAAGGTTTGGGCGCCGATCGAGAGCGTCAATACCGTGAACGAACTGAACGGCATCAATACCGCCGCAATCAGCGGCGTTATGATGCCAGTTGCCGCAAGGCATATTGCCGTGGCATTGTAGCCGAACGAAACAAGCAGATTTCGTCGGATGGTTGTGACCGTGCGCCTTGCGCCGACAATGAGGTCGACGATTGGCGCCAGGCCGGCCTGGCCGATATAGACGTCGGCTGCAGCGAGACTGGCCTCGGCACCGCCGTGCACGGCTATTCCGACGGTCGCTGCAGCCAATGCCGCGGCGTCATTTGAACCGTCGCCTACCATGACGACGGTGTGTTTCCCGCAACGTTCGGTGACGATACGCATTTTTTGTTCGGGCGTTAACCCGCCCTGCGCCATCGCCGGGTCGATTCCAACCTGCGTAGCGACGCGACGAACAACGTCGATGTGGTCGCCCGACAGAATCTCCAACTGCCATCCCGCGCGGCGCAACGACGCCAGCGCCGCGACGGCGTCATCCCGTATGGGATCTCCGAGGCCGGCTGTGGCTTCAATTTTTCCGTCGACTGCGATCAATACGGGGGTGAGACATTGCGCAGTATATCTGTCGACATTCCGACTAACCCAGGAGGGTAGGGCGAAATTTCGGTTACTGAGAAAACGCGGCGACCCGATTGCTATCTGGTGGTCGCCCACGATCCCGGTAATGCCGCCCTCGGCATGTTGTTCAACCTGTTCTGCCTGGCCAGTCTGCAGGTCGGAGAACGCATGCGCGAATGCCCGTGCGATCGAATGCCCCGATTGTGCTTCGACTGCGGCCACCACTGCTTTGACGTCGTCGCTGCCTTCCCATTGCATCAAGCGGATGTTGCCCACGGTTAACGTTCCGGTTTTATCCAGGTAGATCATGCCCGGCTTGGCCATTTGCTCCAACGCGCCGCCGCCCTTGATCAGAATGTGACGTCGCGCTGCGCGGCCGATTGCGACGGCCAGGGCGAGCGGCGTTGCCAGGCCCAGGGCGCACGGACACGCAACGATCAAGAGCGCCACCGCGTTTGTCGTTGCCTGATTGAGGTCTGTGTACGACCAAAATAAAAACGTCAGAACTGCCATGAACATGATCGTCACTGTGAATTTTCCCGCGATGCGATCCGCGAATTGCACGAATGGTGCTTTTTGCTTGGTACATGCTTCGACGACCTTCATCAATTTGCCCACGCGTGTGTCCGAGCCCGTTGCGTGAACGCGGCACCGAACCGATGATGCGAGATTTACCGAACCGGCGCATACCTCATCGCCCACATCAATGCGCCGCGGTCGGGACTCGCCTGTCAACAGGGACTCGTCGACCTCGGACTGTCCGAAGACAACCGCTGCGTCGGCGGGCACGGAATCGCCCGCAAGGATCTCGATGCAGTCTCCAGAGTTCAGGCTTTCGATCGGAATCACACGGATATCCTGATTTTCAACCAGCCGGCAGCACGCCGGGGTTAATGAAAACAAGAGCTCGATGGCATCCTTTGTTTTCCGTTGCTGCCGGAATTGTGTCCAGCGTCCAATGAGGAGCATGAATATCAGGACGGTAAGCGAGTCGAAATAGACGTCGCCGCTTTGGAAGATGGTGTGTATCGTCCCAGCTGCCATGCCGGCAACAAGTCCAATAGCGATCGGCAGATCCATGTGCGGCGTGCGCGTTCTTATGGCAGTTATGGCCCCCAGCAGGAACGATCGTCCCGGCCACATAAGGGAGATCCAGCCGAGCACCAGGCTGATCCATCGAAAAAGGTTCTCGAAACGGGCTTCGATCCCGCTGTATGCACCGGCATATAGAGCGATTGCCAGGAGCATGGTATTTCCCGCGAGGGCGCCTGCGACGCCGATCCGCAACAGCAGCTTGCGATTCTCCTGTGTATACAGCTCGCGGGCGTCATGATTGTGAACCGCATGCGGCGTGTAACCCAGCATGTCGAGTTTCGAGGCGATCTCGGAAAGGCGAATGACGTTGGTGTCCCAAGCAATTCGCAGCAGCGACTTGGCGAAGTCCAGGCGGGCATCTACAACACCCTGGAGCAGTTTGGGCAGCGATTCGATCGACGGCACGCATGATGTGCAGTGTACGCCCTCCAGATAAAACTCGGTCGACATTATGGCATCGCCCGCCGGCGCGCAGCGCGCAACGGAAAAATCGGGATGATCGAGAAAAGAGAACTTGCCCGCGTCGCGATCTCCATGGTCGGGAGTAAACGGCGAGTCATTGAGGAGCTTTTCCTCTGGTTCGGTACGGTGCGAACCCGCTGCTGTCGTGCAGCAGCAAGTGTCGCGTTTTTCTTTACAGTCCTGCTTCATGGGACTCCGGGTCGTGGCTTTCGCGTTGCATGGTTGTCATGGCGTGATTGCTGAGAATCCATTGTCAGGTGCCAGTGCGAAGTAAAGTGAGATCAGGCACAGCAGAATCTGAAAGATCAGCAGCGCGCAGATGAATGTTGGCCATGCCCAGGAGGCTCGCCCGTTTTCCTCGTTATGGTCGGACCGCTGTTCCGTGTTCATCGCGGTTCCTCCGGAGCGGCCGCGCTGGAATAGGGGCCATGCAATCGATAGGTGATGGTTTGGTCAAACATTGAGCCGTCGCTTACCCGGATCGCTGCCTCGAACGCGCCGTCGACGAACGCGGATCGCGGTACAATGATTTGTGCGCCCTCGGTGCGAGACGTTCCGGCGGCTACGGCGATGATACCGTCCGCAAGCGAGATTTGTGCGTCAGGATGGTTGACTGGCGCTATTTGATAATTCGCATCCGACTTTCCGCGATTCGTGATCTTGATCCGGATTCCGTTAGCGATCCGGTCGCCGTCGAGCACCGTATAAGGGTTGCCGAGGTTGCGCATTACCGTGACGTCCGCCGTCTTTTTCTGTGATAGCGTTACCAGGAATGCTACGGCGACGATGGCGACTATCGCGGGATAAATGATAACGCGCGGACGGATAAGACGCTTCGCTTCGTGATCCATCGTGGCCTGCGAGCTGTACCGTATCAGGCCGGTCGGTTTTTTTATCTTTGTCATCACACGGTTGCATGCGTCTACGCATTGTGCACAACCGATGCATTCCATCTGCAGGCCATCGCGGATATCGATCCCCGTTGGACACGTCATAACGCAAAGCCCGCAGTTAACGCAGTCGCCGCGTTCAGGCGTATTGTCGTCGGGACGAGGGCGGCGCCGCAGTTTTCCTCGCGGCTCACCGCGTTCTCGGTCATAGCTCACTATCAGAGAATGTCTGTCGAGCAGAACGGACTGCAATCGACCGTACGGACATGCGAGAATACACGTTTGCTCGCGGAAATAGCAGAAATCAAACATGATCAGGCCCGTTGTGGCCGCCACGATCAGGAACGACGCTGGATGCTCAAGGGGCGACTGCCTGACCCATTTGAAAAGGTTTTCGATGCCCACAAAATACGCCAGAAAAACATGGGCCATGGCCAGGGAGATCAGGAAATACAGGACGTATTTCACGATCATCCGCTGCACGCGTCCCTCTTCTTTCGTTCGATCGAAGTACCGCTCGATCGGCCGAAATACAAACTCCAAATAAACTGTCTGCGGACAAGCCCAGCCGCACCATACGCGGCCGAAGAGCGCAGTCGCCAGGAAGACAGCAACGAAGAGACCTAAGATGAAGAGCGCCAGCAGGACCGTATCTGTTGGCAGGAATGTGTAGCCGAGAAGTGTGAACTGGCGATTGACCACATCCAGCAGCATGGCCGGCTTGCCCTTGATACTTATGAACGGGATAACAATAAAGATAGCGATCAGAGCGTATCCGACTTTACGGCGATAGTTCAGGAACGCGCCATGCGACAGTCTGGGCTTAAGCCACCTGCGGCTTCCGTCCTGTTCCAGCGTGGACAGAACCCGCTCTGGCGATTCGAGGCGTGTCATGACGTGTTCATGTTTCACTCGCTCCAGGGAGGAATCATGTCGCCTTCCGGAGGACGAGGACCAGGGAGGTTGTTACCTCGGAGGGAAGCGACATAAGCTGATACCAGTACGACCTCGTTGGGGTGAAGCCGAGTTTTCCATCCGGGCATTGCGCCATTGCCTGCGCCGTCATTGACCACGTGTATGATATCGTGGAGGCTCTTCACATTCTTCCATTGTTCATCTGTCAGATTCGGCCCGACCAGGCCGGCGCCGTCGGCGCCATGGCAGGAAACACAGTTGGCCTTGAATGTCGATTTTCCGACTGTCAAAAGGTCCGGATCCTGCATGAGGCGCAGGAGCGTCGGCACGTCCTGGGAAAGCTCTCCAATGTCGGCGAACTGGAGCTGCAGGTTTTCGGCGAGTGCCTGTTCGTAGTGCTCGTGGATGCTGCGGTCCTCCAGGCTGCAATGGTAGTACACAAAGTAGAACACGGCGTAGAAGCAACTTGCTACAAAAAGAAAGACCCACCATCCGGGAGTCGGATTGTCATACTCCTCGATGCCGTCATATTTGTGGCCGGTCAGTTGCTCCTGTGTCGGGCAGTCTTTGTCGTCATACATGATCGCGTTCCCCGTCTGCGGGCACATCGTCGATAGGCAATCGGGCATGGCGCCTGATCTGCTCCGCCGGTCTTGTCAACGTCCAGCCAAGTACACCTACGAATATTGCAAAGAACAGGACCAGCGCGAGCACGCGAAATATGCTCCAATCCATATATTGCATGAGTTCCATATTCGTCGGCTTCTCCCGAAGGTGTTTAGGCGTTGTTGATCATTGTGACGCTTCCGCCGGTGCTGCTGCATCGGCATCCGACTCCGTTTCCACCTGCATCAGGTCGGTTCCGAGTCGCTGCAGATAGGCGATTACAGCCGTGACCTTCTTGTCTTCCAGGTCGCCAGGTCCGCCCTGTACGATGATCTCACGCGCGATCTTGAGCGCCTGCTCTCTGGCCATCTCTTCGCCTCTCTCCAATTCGTCTTTGTAGGGAACTCCCAGGCCTGCCATCGCCGCCACGCGTTTATCGATCATGGAGAAATCGAGTGTCTCGGTCAGCAACCACGGGTACGGCGGCATGATGGACCGGGGCGTAATCTGCGCAGGATCCTTGAAGTGCAGGACATGCCAGAGGTGCGATTGTTTTCCGCCTGCGCGAGCCAGGTCCGGCCCCGTGCGCTTCGAGCCCCACTGAAACGGGCGGTCATAGATGAATTCGCCAGCCTTGCTGTAGGGACCGTAGCGCTTGGTCTCGGCGACGAGTGGGCGTATCATTTGCGAATGGCAATTGTAGCATCCTTCAGCTACGTAAATATCGCGACCTGCCAATTCCAGCGGCGTGTATGGCTTTACGGTCTCAATTACCGGCACGTTGGATTTGATAAGGAACGTCGGTATGATCTCGAATAACGACGCTGCCGACACCGCCACAACAACCCACACCGTGAGTCGCACCGGTAGCCCCTCCCAGCGGCGATGCCACGTCAGTTGTGCCCAGATGTCAACCGCATGCGCGACGTCCGCCACAGATGCCTCGGATGGGATTCGGGAGGTGGGGCGCGGCGGGTGTTGGTAGTCACGCTCTAACGGTGGCGCTTCATGAACAACCTCCTTGTACGTTGCGGGACGTGACCGCCATGTCTGGAAGAAATTCACCGCGCCGAGCACAACTCCCGTCAAATAACACAAGCCGCCGACCACACGAAGCCAATACATGGGAATGACTGCAACGACGGTCTCAACGAAATCGGGGTAGGCCAGGCGTCCGGTTTCATCGAGGTCCCGCCACATCAAACCCTGCGTCAGTCCGGCGACGTACATCGACACGATGTAAATGAGAATACCTACTGTGCCCAACCAGAAGTGTGTATTCGCGAGTTTCTTACTCCAAAGCTCGGTCTGAAACAACCGCGGCAACAGCCAGTAGACCATGCCGAAGGTCATGAAGCCGTTCCAGCCGAGCGCGCCGCTATGCACGTGTCCAATTGTCCAGTCCGTGTAATGGGACAATGCGTTCACGCTCTTGATCGAGAGCAGCGGCCCCTCAAACGTTGACATGCCGTAAAACGTTATTCCGGCGACAAAGAATTTTAGCACTGGGTCCGCAGTCACTTTATGCCAGGCGCCGCGCAGCGTCAGCAGCCCGTTGATCATCCCGCCCCATGACGGCATCCACAGCATGAGAGAAAAAACCATGCCCAGAGTTGATGCCCATTCCGGAATGGCGGTGTAGTGCAGGTGGTGCGGTCCCGCCCAGATATAGATAAAAACAAGCGACCAGAAGTGAACAATGCTCAACCGATAGGAAAAAACCGGACGATCGGCGGCTTTGGGAATGAAATAGTACATCAGGCCGAGAAATGGCGTTGTCAGGAAGAACGCCACCGCGTTGTGGCCATACCACCATTGCATGAAGGCATCCTGTACGCCCGCATAGATCGGATAGCTCTTGAACAATCCGATCGGAACGACAAGGTTGTTGAATATGTGAAGTACGGCAACGGTGACGATGGTCGCGATATAGAACCAGATTGCGACGTAGAGGTGACGTTCACGCCGTCGAAGCAACGTCATAAAGAAGTTTACGCCGAAGAAGCCGGCCCACACGACGGCGATGGCGATATCGATCGGCCACTCGAGTTCGGCATACTCTTTCCCCTGGGTAAATCCCAATGGCAACGTCACCGCGGCGGCGACGATGATCGATTGCCAACCCCAGAAGTGCAACCGGCTCAATGCATCGCTGTACATTCGCGCCTTGCACAGCCGCTGGGTCGAGTAGTAGATGGCTGCGAAGATCCCGTTACCCGCGAATGCGAAGATCGCCGCGTTGGTATGCAGGGGGCGAAGCCTACCGAACGTGATATAGGGCACTCCCATATTTAACGCAGGCAATGCCAATTCGACGGCAATTAAGACGCCGACCAACATCGCCACGAGCCCCCATACGAGCGTAGCCAGCATGAACATTCTCACGACTCCATCGTCGTAAGAAAAGCGTTCCAAATGCGGTTTGGTCGAGATTTGCGATTCGTCCATAGACGTTCTGTATTGAGGAGTAATTGGGGCTGTCAGTTGCCGATGCGGAGCGCAGGATTTTCATCGACAACAGCAAGAACCATGTCAATAGCAGGCGCCAATCTGTATTTCGTTGTCTACGAAAATATTGTAGACAGCGCATCGTGGACATTCGGCGGCAGCGGGGGCGTGGTGAGCCGTGGTCGGAGAACCGAGGGCGTCAAGGTGTCCGAAATCGGACTGCCGGTTGCATCTTCGTAGACTTTGTCGCAGATCAGGCTTGACCGTGCAGAAATACGACCATTGCGGCGTTCGGACCAAAGCTCTGTAGGTACAGGCCGCGACCGAGACAGAGCCCGGGCAGCCTGTCGGAGTTGACCAATCAGCAGTCGACCGCCATAGTGCGACACGCACCGACGGAACCCGAACAAGAAATTTTACGAATGTGCAACTCGATCTAAAAAAACTCACCACCCAGTTGGCGAATACGAAAGATGGCTTGACGGATGACGACGTCCAGGTCGGCATCAGCAATCTCAGAGCCAATGTCATTTGCTCGACCATCATGGCGACCCTTCAGGGGGGGGCGATCCTGTCTGCATTTGCCGTCAGTATGGGCGCCACGAACTACGAGGTCGGTCTGATCGCCTCGATTGCGCTTTTCGGGCAGCTGATGATCTTTCCGGGAATATTCCTGATCCATCACATTCCCAGGCGCAGGGCGCTGGTGGTAATCTCCGACGCCATTTCACGTATTGCGTGGATCCCCATCGTGTTCATGCCGGTGATGTTCGTCGATCGGGGCGTATCCTTTCTGTTATTGTGGTTGTTGATATCGACCGTATTCAGTTCATTGCCCGGCGCTGCCTGGAGTTCGTGGCTTCGGGATGTGTTGCCGATGAAACGGCTTGGCGAGCTCACGTCAAAGCGTGCTCGGCTCAGCACCGTAACCGCAATGGCATGTACCCTTGCAGCCGGGTATCTCATTGATGTCTGGAGTACGTCCTTTCCAGGCGAGCCGAATTTGATATACGCGATGCTCTTCCTGGTCGGCGTCATTCTCGGATTCTGTGGCCTGTTGTACCTCGCACGCGTCCCGGAACCAACGATGAAGGTCGAGACGAAAACGCCGATCTGGAATCAGTTGAAGTTGCCATTTGAGGACAAGAATTTTGCGCGGCTACTGAAGTTTTACGGTGTGTGGACAATTGCCGTAAATCTGGCGGGCCCCTTTTTCGTCGTCTACATTCTTCGCCGGATCGGGCTTTCCATGCTTTGGGTTACGGTACTTGCTGTAATCGGGCAGATCGCAGGAATCCTGGTTGTCACGGTGTGGGGACGTCTTGCCGATCGGTTTTCCAATAAATCGGTTTTGTCCGTGAGCAGCCTGTTCTTCCTGATTGCCGTAATGTCGTGGTGCTTCACGACGATGCCCGAGGCCCACAGATTCACGACACCGATGTTGATCGCCATACATGTGGTAAGCGGCGCCGCATTGGCAGGTGTGAATCTCGCGGTGACCAACATATCGTTGAAGTTGTCGCCGCAAGGGCGGGCACATGTCTATCTTGCCATGTTTGCCACCGTAAGTGCCGCGGCAGGCGTCGCCGCTCCGATCGTCGGCGGTGCGCTCGCAGATTTTTTTCAGGTTCGGGAGCTGGCGATCACGATCAATTGGCTCTCGCCCGGTGATACGATAACGGTATCGGCGCTGGATCTTCGTGCACTCGATTTCGTTTTCATGCTGGCATTTATCGTCGGTATGACCGCGCGACGCATGCTTGGTGACGTTCGGGAAGAGGGCGAAGTCGACGATGCCGATGTGCTCGATGAGCTGTTGTTGGAAATGGGGCGTCCGATTCGATCCGTGTCGACGCTCATTGGAATTCGGCGTGTGCTGCGCATGCCGACTGCGGTATACGACCGATTGCGTTCTCCATTCGCGCCCGGGCGGGACGATAAAGGACCGTCCAGCGGTGCCGGGTGATTGCAATTGTCATCGGGATTGGATATCACGCTGTTCGCATTTTTTCCGTTCGAACGCGCTCGATAATGGCGTCGGCACGGACGTGGTTTATGCCAAGAAGATCCGCTCGACGATACAATTCGCATAACTCGACATCCACCAGAACGCCGTCTATAAAGAGCAGCCGCACGAGGTCTTCAAACGCCGCCTCAGGCGTCGTCGCCGGCGAACCCGACAGCATCTTTGCTGCCTCCAATGCAGTGCCCGGCAAGGCGGCGTTTATCGCCCGGATCGTGTGATCAGCGGTCGCGAAACGGCCATCGGGATTCGGGTCCAGCATGCTGGAGAGAATGTCCGCGATCTGGTCCGGAAGGTTCGCTTGAGCGGCAGCAGCAGACAGGCCCTGCATATCATCGATTCGGCGCGCGTAGTCGTCTAGATAGCGACAACCGAAAAAATTGAATGGTCTTGTACCGATGACCATTTCGAAAAACATGACGCCGACCGCATACAGGTCGGTTCGGCAATCGATGGCGTGCCCTAGCCACTGCTCGTATGCGATATAGGCCGGGGTGCCGCAGACAAATGCCGGGTTGCGTGCGACGAGTCCGCCGTCATCGAGCGGCAGGTGAGCCACGCCGAAATCACCAATCTTGATGCGACCATTCTTTGTCAGCAGGATATTCTCGGGCTTCATGTCCCGATGTACGACCTTCAACGCATGTACCTGCCGCAGTCCATCGAGGATTTCGATTGTTATCGCTGCCGCTGTTTCGAGGGGCAGCTTGCCCCGGCTCTCGAGCATGTCGCGGAGATTGCCGCCGCCGAGGTAGTCCATGATAATACATGACGGACCGGCGTCGGCATGTACCAGATCGTAGACGATCACGATATGTCGATGTTCGAGTTGTCCTGCGATTCTGGCCTCCTGAACGAACCGCGATACCGCAACCTTGTCTTGTGTTAGCTCCGGATGGAGCACCTTCACCGCTACAGATCGGCCTATCGCTGTATCGTGCGCTTTGTACACCGTACCGAATCCACCGCAGCCGATCATGCTCTCTGGCTTATAGCGGCTGCGGAGCTGCGGGGGGAACGCCAGTGGTTTTGTACTGCCTCGCCCGCCGGGGCTGACCGCCAACTCACTATCGCTGGATAGCGTTCGATGCGCGGCGGAACCGGAGTGCGGTGAATGATACGTGACGGTTCTACTGCCGGTTTTGCCATCTGGTTTTTTTGTTGGATCGGGCATGGTGCGGTAACCGTATTCTTTGGTGTGAATGACATGAAAAGAATTCGGGCGTGAATGTACCTTGTGACGGTTCGGGCATCAAAAAATCGTTTAAAAATATCGCAACTTTTATCGAAAGGCTGTGTCGTACCTAATAGCAATACCGCGGTTCATCATTCTCCCACGGCAGCGTCATGCTGTCACCTCCCCGAGAGCGGTCATCCCCCATGGCCGCTCTTTTTTTTCATTAATTTCCGGCGACGGTATCGGCAGGGAAGAAGCGTTGGCTTTCGATTTCGACAGTGTAGTGGATCGTCGCGGCACCGGCAGCCTGAAATGGGACCGTTACGGCGACACCGATGTCTTGCCTATGTGGGTCGCGGATATGGATTTTCGATCACCGCCGGCGGTGATCGACGCGTTGTCGGAACGCGTTGCCCATGGCGTTTTTGGCTACGCCCGTCCCGAAGCGCAATTAACGGAAACCGTCGTGGCCGCGTTGTCGGCCCGCTATGGCTGGGAGATCGAACCTTCCTGGATCGTATGGCTTCCCGGACTCGTGACCGGCTTGAACATGGCCTGCCGGATTGCCGGTGATTCCGGCGATGCAGTGATTTCATCTGTGCCAGTTTATCCGCCATTTCTGACCGCGCCGGGGTACGCAGGCCGTCATCTGATTTCGGTGCCGATGATCCGTGCTGGAACACGATGGCAGCTGGATATGGATCAGTTGCAGACGCCGGCCGCAAGGGCGGCAGCGATGTTGCTGTTGTGTAATCCGCACAATCCATGCGGTCGTGTTCTAAGTCGCGGGGAACTGGAAGCAATTGCGGAATTTTGTCTGGCCAACGATCTGCTCCTGTGTTCGGACGAAATTCACTGCGACCTCATCCTTGACGACGTCAAGCATCTCCCAATCGCCACACTTTGTCCCGCCATCGCCAGTCGCACCATTACTCTCATGGCGCCAAGCAAGACATTTAACATCCCCGGACTCGGCTGTGCATTCGCAGTGATATCGGATGCGGCAGTCCGTCGCCGCTTCAAACAGGCTGGTAACGGTATCGTTCCGGATATCAACGCATTCGGATTTATCGCCTGCGAAGCAGCCTACCGCCACGGCGGCCCGTGGCTGGAGGCGTTGCTCGACTGCCTGCGGCGCAATCGCGACACGACGGCAAAGGTGGTCAATGACGAGCTGCCGGGTCTATCGATGCATCACGTGGAAGCCACATATCTGGCATGGATCGATACGCGTGACCTGGGGCTGAAGAATCCCGCCGACTATTTCGAACGCCACGGCATCGGTCTGTCCGATGGCCGGCATTTCGGACGCGACGGGTTCGTACGACTGAACTTCGGGTGTTCGGAAGCGACCTTGCACGAAGGGTTGAAGCGGTTGCGCGCCGCCGTCGCTGCCTGCGGGTGATATGTTGGCGTTCACACCGCCGCAGCGGGATCTGGCTTTCACGCCAGCTAAAGAGGCAAAGAAATACGCACGGTATGGCGCAAGCACGCTAAAGCGCGAACTCCAGCAGTTGGAGTTCACACTTTAGTGTGGGTTTCACGTGTCGTCCCGTCAGGTGGTGCGATCCGCACGGTATGGCGCAAGCACGCTAGTGCGCGAACTTCAACCGTATCCGGCGTCGTGACTTATGGCGTCAATCCGCGGTTGCGTATTCAAAGCACACCGGCGGATTGATCGGTTCGTAGTGCTCGTTGCAGTTGGACGCGTTGATGAAAACCACATCGTCCATATCTACCATGCCGTAGCCCTCGTGGATGTGCCCGAAGATGTGATATTTCGGTTTTACGCGTGTCACGGCTGCACGCAGATCCCGGCAGCCGACACGATCGAAACGGGTACGGTCACAGATTCCGAACGGCGGACCGTGGGTAATCAGGATATCGGTGGTCTCCGGTATGAGGTCCCATTTTCTGCGAATCTCCTCGCCGCGCCGCAGATTGAACGCCCAGCTGAAAAATTCAGGCTGCCATGGTGACCCATAGATTTTGATTCCCTCGACTTCGATCGTTTCGTCAAAGACGTAGGTCGCATTCGTAAGCACACTGCGTGCATGGTCCGGTGTTTGCTCGAACGCCCAGTCATGATTGCCGGCGATGATAATCTTGTGACGATGCGGCAACGTCCCGACATAGTGGTTAAATTCAATGATTTCGTCCAGTGAACCGCGGCCGGTCATATCGCCGGCGTGGATGTACATGTCGCCTGGCGGTACATCAATTTTATCATGTAACCCGTGGGTATCACTGCAGACGATGATTTTCATAATTACAAAACAGGGGCAGGATGGTGTATTGTTGACGCGTCTGTGGACACTATAACGCTGGTTCGGCGTTTTGTCCGTTACCCCGCACTCAAATTTACGACAACCTGATACTGGAGCCTCGGCATGTGTGGACGGTTTTCCCTGGGTAAAGATGTCGATGAAATCATCGACGAGCTTGGTTTCGATGACACCGCCGGGATGGAGGATTACCTCCCAAACTTCAATGTCGCGCCAACCGTGGTCACACCGGTCCTGGTGCACGAGAAGCGGCAACGTGTGTTGTCGATGCGATGGGGGCTGATACCATCGTGGGCGCGAGATTCGAAGGCCGGCGCTCGCCTGATAAACGCCCGTTGCGAAACATTGACAGGGAAGCCGTCGTTTCGCAGCCTTGTCGGCCGGCGTCATTGTGTTGCCATTGCCGAGGGGTACTACGAATGGAAGCGCTACGGGCGCAGCAAAACACCGTATTTTATCCGGCCGTCATCGAGGCGACTTTTGTTCATGGCTGGATTATGGGATCTCTGGGACGGACCCGACCAGGAGAGGCCTGTCCAGTCGTTTACGATTATTACACGCCCGCCACTGGACGAGTTCGCCGCGATCCACGACCGCATGCCGGCGGTGTTGTCGCCGGAGCGCGCAGCGCGATGGCTCGACACGGCATCGTTTTCCCGCGACGACTGCACGCGTTTCCTGCAGGCCGAAGACACCATGGCCCTTGAGGCGTACCCGGTCTCCACACTTGTGAATTCCGTGCGAAATAATTCACCGGCGTGCACTGAGCCGGTCGGCCCCGTACGTAACTAAGCTGCGATATGCGGCCGTAACTGCAGCAACGTTGTTGATTTAAGCGGTCGGCAACTCAACGTTATCAACAGCGATTCGGGAGTACAGGCCAAGTTCCACCTACTAAAGGACGTTGGGGATGCCGATCTTGCGGGTGTTCTGTTGAAGTTCACACTTTAGTGTGGGTTCCACGTTCTGTGCGCAGCCGCGAGGTGAGGCACAACGAAAGTGTGAACGCCATCCGGCGGACAGCTTCGAGCTTGACGGCACGTATGCAACCCGGGCACACAACGTGGCCACCGACCGCATCTTACGATCACGAATAGCAAGGGGAAAATATATGCTTATTCTACCGTTAACACGTGAACAATTGTTGACTTTCCTTCCCGGAAACGGTGTGGTGACCGAGATCGGCGTGAACCGCGGCGATTTCAGTGCCGCCATGCTCAACGCATCGACCCCCAGGAAACTGCACCTGATTGATCCATGGAATGTCCCGGCCGACGACCGCGAGGACCAGAGCCTTTCGAGAAAGGAACAGGCGGAGTGCGTCTATCAGAAGGTCATCAAGAGATTTGAGAACGAGGTGAACAGTGGCGTCGTCACCATTCACCGCGCGTATTCGACAGCCATCCTGGACCAATTCGACGACGCCTATTTTGATTGGATCTATGTCGACGGCAGCCACAAATACGAAGCCGTCACCGCAGATCTGGAAAATTACAGCGGCAAGGTCAAGGCCTCCGGCTTCATCGTTGGTCACGATTACACCAACCGAAAAGAAGCGCAGGCGTTCGGCAATGGCGTCGTCGAGGCTGTGGACACATTCGTTACGACGAACGGCTGGCATTTTCTGGCAATGACGATGGATTATTGGCCCACATATGTGATCTGTCGTGACCGTGAGTCGGAGTCCGCAACGAACATGTACCATGCGTTTCTGTTCAACATACCGGGTGTGATTGAAATCAAGAACCATCCGTCGGGTCAATACATCCATCACATTCTTGAGTACGATAAACAGAATCTCCGCAGCCTGTTTTCGTTTTAACCGTCGTCATCTTTAAAATTCGCGGCCATTGCAGGATTGCCGGGCGACAGTGTGGCTGTGTCCTACCGCAATCTACTTTCTTCCATGCAGAGATGATGTACCGTACGTGCCGATGAGTCCACTACAGATATCGCCGTATACCGTGCTGCCTGCCCTTTGTTGTTGGCTCTGCGTTGCCTTACCACACTGCCACGCTACGAGTTGGCCCTCATTTCGTGGGCATGGCGCGGTCGGCCGCGCACCGTCCGCCCGTCTACCCACGACCTGGGATGTGGAAAGCAAGGTAAACATTCTATGGTGCACGCCGATACCGGGCCTGGCACATTCCAGCCCGATTGTGTGGCGGGACGTTGTCATCGTAACCACCGCGGTGAGCCGGGAACCGGCACCCGAGTTGAAGGTCGGTTTGTATGGCGACATTGCGTCTGTTTCGTCCGAGCCGGAACATCAGTGGCAGGTCCACAGTCTCGACCGGGATACCGGACGAATGTTGTGGTCCACCACGGTCGCCGCAGGGGTGCCGCACATGCGGCGGCATCCGAAATCGACGCATGCGAACGCCACACCCGCGACGGACGGCAATCACATCGTGGCATTTTTCGGGGCAGAAGGGTTGTGGTGCCTTGATTTTTCCGGCAATATCCTTTGGCGTACAAACCCCGGACCGCTCGACTCGGGGTACTTCCGTCGACCGTCGGCGCAGTGGGGATTCGGCAGCTCTCCGGTGATTCACAAGGGCAGGGTCATCGTGCAATGCGATGTGCAGGGGGAATCGTTTATTGCGGTCTACAATATCGACAACGGCAGCGAAATCCTGCGTATCCCACGCGACGAAGTGCCGACGTGGAGCACGCCCGTTATCCACACCGTTGGTGATCGCGATCAGATCATCGTAAACGGTTTCAGGCATATCGGGGCGTACGATCTCATCACCGGCAAGCCGGTGTGGCGGCTGCGCGGCGGCGGCGACATACCCGTGCCCACACCGGTTATCTCCGCAGGTATTGTCATTGTCACCAATGCGCACGGCAAGTCGAGTCCGATTTGTGCAATTCGCGCTGACGCCGCCGGCGAGATCAAATTGGGCGCCGGCGACGATGATCTCCTGTGGCATCACCGCACTGGTGGGGCATACATGCAGACGCCTCTGGTCGTCGATGGGTTGTTATATGTATGCCAGGACCACGGTGTGCTGACGTGCTACCAGGCGGATACCGGCGATATCGTCTATCGCGTGCGTCTCAGCGACGAACCCACCGGCTTTACCGCATCGGCAGTCTGTGCCGGCGACTTACTATACTACGCCAGCGAGGTCGGCGATGTGTATGTGGTCATGGCCGGCCGCGATTACCGGCTCGTTGCCCGCAACAGCATGAACGACACCTGTATGGCAACGCCGGCGATCGCCGGAGATACGCTGTATGTACGCACGCAACATCACCTTTTCGCAATCGGAGACAGCCCGGATGAATAATAGGTCCTGCATTGGCGATCCCGCGCTATTCAATGAGGCAATCACGCGATTCGATGCCTCCAACGCCGCCGACCCGGATGTGATCGAGGTAGACGGCGTCGCGTATCCGGCCGAGCTGGTGTACGGCCGGCGCATGACCGATCGGCTCTTGCGGTTTGCTCCCGGGGCGTCCGAGGCGCTGCAGCTTGCTGCGCGCAGTCAGCATATTCGCCGGTGGGAAATTCCGCGTTCGGACTTTGCCGACGGGCGAGTCGGCTATCACAGGTGGCGGAACGCTTTGGCCAAATTTCATGCCGATGTCGCCGGCCGTATCCTGCATGATGTCGGATACGATCAAGCAACGATCGAACGCGTGCAGTTTCTGCTGCAAAAGAAAAAATTGAAACTTGATGCCGAATCGCAGTGTCTTGAGGATGTGGCATGTCTGGTGTTTATCGAGTTTTACTTCGAAGGCTTTTCCGCCCAACATGATGATGAAAAGCTGATCGGTATTATAAGGAGGACGATAAAGAAGATGTCCGTCGCGGCTGTCGACGAGGCTACGCGCATTGATGTACCGGAGCGGCTGAAGCGCATCATCGGGTGTGCAGCCGGGGGGTAGCGGGCAAACGTGCTGTTGGGGCGATAGCGTTCGATATCAGAACGCCTGAATTTGCAACCAGCAGCGGCTTCCGGCCGGGCGCGAAAGCCACATTGAAGTGTGAACACCCACAGAACGCTCAAGCGGCGACGCGGAATGCGTGATCTAAACGGCGTTCGGATTCAATGCCGTGCTGCCATCATGCCCTTGCATCGAGCCGGCATTGCAGGTATGGTGCAATGTCGGCGCTAGCAGCCTGTAGGATGATACGTTCGGCCGCCGCCTGAACCATTTTAACAATAACAACCACAGGATTCGATCATGGAAACGCTATTAGGCATCACCCTTGGTATCGGCCTCAGCGCGGCGTGCGGATTTCGCATATTTGTCCCGTTTCTGTTCATGAGTATCGCTGCGCAAAGTGGTCACCTGTCCTTGGCGCAGGAGTTTCAGTGGATAGGGTCGGAATATGCGATGATCACGTTTGCCACTGCAACGTTCCTCGAAGTAACGGCGTATTATGTGCCGTGGCTCGACAATCTCCTTGACTCCGTCGCGACACCGGCAGCAATTGTGGCGGGTACCGTTGCCACTGCCTCTGTTGTCGGCGATGTGTCGCCGTTTGTGAAGTGGACACTGGCCGTTATTGGCGGCGGCGGCGCGGCCGCGGTGGTGCAAGGGGGGACGGTGCTTGTGCGCGGTACGTCGTCGACGCTCACTGGCGGGACCGGAAACTTCGTTGTGTCCACGGGCGAACTTGCAGGGTCTGCGCTTACCAGTATCGTTGCGGTACTCATGCCGGTCGTCGGCCTTATGGCTGTGGGCGTCGCCTGTGTCGTCGTTGTACCGCGTTTGATGGATCGCGACTCACCTCCGGATTTTTCAGAAGATACGCCCGGCAGGCCGGTTGAAGTTTGATCGAATCGTAGTAGATTCGCCCTCAACCTTACCGTCTGGAGAAAGTATGATCCGCACGCGCTGGATATGGCCCCTGATCTGTGTCGTGATATTGAGCGGTTGCCGTACCTTGAGGCAACCAGACTTTGATCCGCGTGGACCCGATCTCAAGGTATTGTCCTACAACGTCAACTGGGCTTATACGCATCCGCTCACGATTCTTGACTTCATCGAGCAAAGCGATGCCGACGTTGTGTGTCTCCAGGAAACCGACAAGTACTGGAAACAGGCTATTGTGGACCAGTTCCGCGACCGCTATCCCAGTCGTATATTCGAAGGCTGGAGCGGTGTCGGCGGTATCGCCATTCTGTCGCGCTACGAAATCCGAAATGTGCGTGTGCTGCCGCCGGGGCCCGGCTGGTTTCCAGCGCTCCTCGTTGATGTCGCCACGCCGATCGCTACCACCCAGGTGCTGAACGTACACCTGCGTCCGCCGCGAAACCGGTTGGGCGCCGAGACGCTGCCTGCGGCCTATTCCGAATCCGATCTGCGCCTGTCGGCGATCAAACGGTTTATGTCACAGACAGATCCTTTTCGACCGCTGATCGTGGCCGGCGATTTCAACGAGAACGATGACAATCTGGTCAGCTTCTGGCTCGAGAATAACGGATACCTGGATTCTCTGTCACTGTACGACAACGATCCCCGGCCCTGGCGCTGGACAAATTTCGGCGCTGCCGTCGAGCATCGATATGAACACATGTTTCTGTCCCGGCATTTCACTTGCACCGGTTCCCGTACGTTGCGGTTACGCGCCAGTGAACACCTGCCGATCGAAGCTGTTGTCACCATGAAATGAACGCAGACCGCGCCATCAATCAGTTTCTGGACCAGACAGAGGCGGATCATGGCACTGTTGTGTTGTTTGCATGTGAAATCGGGGCGCGCGGCAGTGGTCTGGCATCGGCCGACAGCGATCGCCACGTCGGCTTCATATATCTTCACAGACCGGACTGGTATCTCTCGCTGGATCCGAAGCCCGATGTCTTCGACAGGACGTTTAACGGCGACTTTACCGCGTTCGGATGGGATCTGAGAAAGGCGCTGCTGCTGTTCCGGCGGTCGTATCCCGTGCTGCTCGAATGGCTCCGATCGCCGATCGTCTACCGTGACGCCGCCGCGCCGGTCTGTCGCATGCAGGAATGGCTCCCGCGATACCGAAACAGCCGTACGTGTTTCTACCACTACCTCCATATGGCGCAGGCGAATTATTGGCAGTACCTGCGCGCCGACGAGATCCTGGTGCGTAAGTATCTCAACGTAACCCGATCCCTGTTGCTGTGCCGCTGGATTGAAGAGCGATCCGATCTACCGCCTATGGATTTTGCGGAATTACTCGGTGAGTGTTCGCTCGATACGGCGCTCAGCGACGTGCTTGAAAAGCTGCTTGGCCAACGAGAGAACGGACTGGACCGGGATTGGCATCCGTCAATCGAAATCCTGAACGCCTTCATCCAAAAGGAATTAAAACAGCTGCTTCGCAAGAAGCGGGAGCCGTTTCCGCCTTACCCGGAGGCGACGGAGCTGGATACATTATTCCGTCGCGCGCTGGACGAGACGTGGGCGGAGAATGTCGGGACCGCACCGTGATGGCCGTGTCGACGACTAGCGCATTACCGCCACGACGAGCCGTTGCATGGCCTGCTGTCGCGGCCGTCGCGACAACCCTGGTATGTGTGTTGTGCGGCACCTGGCTTGATGCTGCGGAGTCATTGGTGTTTTCGAGCAATAACACGCGGGCCGATGTTCTGGAACTGTATACATCCGAAGGCTGCAGCAGCTGCCCGCCGGCCGAGCACTGGTTCGGTGCACTGCGCGACTCCCCACGCTTATGGAAGGATCTCATACCGGCTGTTTTCCATGTGGCGTATTGGGATTATCTCGGTTGGAAGGATCGTTTTGCCACCGACGCGTTCACCGCGCGACAGCGCAGTATCGCATCCTCGTGGCGTAGCGGGCGGGTGTACACGCCCGGCTTCGTCCTGAACGGAGCGGAATGGCGGGGCTGGTTCGAAAAGCAGTCGATCCCGCACTCCGGCAACGTCGACGCCGGCGTTCTCACCGTTACGATCTATCCGGAAAAATCCGGGATTACATACGCGCCGACCCAGTCCGGCCTCAAGAATCTCCGTGTCCACCTCGCGCAGTTGGCATTCGACGTGTCGAGCCACATACGTGCCGGTGAGAACCGCGGCCGACAATTGACGCATGACTTTGTTGTTACGGCATTCACGACTGTACCGCTGACGCCTTCAGGAGAGTCTTTCCGGGCAGAGGCGGGTAAACACGCCATCGACACCATGCCGCCGAACCGCAGCGCGGTTGCAGCGTGGGTTACCGAAGTAGATAGGTTTGTTCCCCTCCAGGCCGTCGGGGGATGGCTGGAATTCGAAAAGAGGAAATAGGGTTATGATTGGAATACTGGGCGGGACCAGCTTGATGGAATCATCGCTTTTCAGCGATTGTACCGAGACTACGATTACGACTTTGTACGGCGATGCCGTGGCGTTTGTCGGTGACGGATTTGCGTTTATCCAGCGGCACGGCCGGCCGGCCGATACCCCGCCGCATCGCATCAACCACCACGCCAATATCGCTGCGTTTCGGGATCATGGTGCGACCGCGATCGTCGCCGTCAATTCAACCGGGTCGCTCAAACAGGCGATACCGCCCGGCAGCCTGGTGGTCCCGGATGACTACTTTAATCTCGTTGATCCACCGACGTTTTTCGACGAAAAAATGACATTCACCGTCCCGAGTTTGGATGCGTCTGTCCGGCGCCGGATTATTGATACCATTGCTGACCTCGGGTTCGATTGCGTCTCCGGCGGCGTATATTTCCAGGTACAGGGGCCGATTCTCGAAACACCGGCGGAGATTCGGTTCGCGAGCGGTATAGGCGATGTCATCGGCATGACCATGGCGCGTGAGGCGATTCTGGCATGCGAACTCGGTCTGGCATACGCATCGGTCTGCATGGTCGACAATTACGCCAACGGCATCGCCGAGAAACCGTTGACCCTGGACGACATCGACGTGCATCGCAGTCGCAACCTCGGCCGGCTCGAAGCAATCATTAAACGTCTCATTACCGACGGATCTGTGACGGATGCGTAGGGTTGTTCAGCAGCACTACCGTAATCGCAATTTTCACGAGGTCATCTGATGTACGACAGCGTCATCGATTGCCCATATTTTTTGGAGGGACGCAGTCCTCTGCGTCCGCCTTCGCGATCCTGGAGGGACGCAGTCCTCTGCGTCCGCCTTCGTGCGGTACACAAAACGGCGGTCGCTGAGGACATCGACCCTCCAGAAGAAGAACAACAACATCGGACTATCGTTGACACCGGGCTTTTACCTGAGTCGTACCCGGCGACGACGTAACAACACACAACATATACAGCAACACGTCCCGCTCCTGCGGCGACACGGACATGCAAGGACACTCCCTATGGATCTGCTCATTCAAAACTGTATGCTCGACGGCGTGCGCAACTCTATCGGCATCACCGGAAATCGTATCACAACCATCTCGCCCGACCTGAAACCCGTTGCCGCCGACGTAATCGATGCCTCCGGCAAGGCCGTTATTCCGGGCCTCCTCAACGGCCACACGCATGCCGCGATGACCTTGTTTCGCGGCTACGGCGACGACATGGCGTTGCACGACTGGCTGAACAACAAGATCTGGCCGATCGAGGCGAAAATTACCGAAGACGATGTCTACTGGGGCACGAAGCTGGCCTGCCTCGAAATGATCAAATCAGGCACGACGTTCTTCAACGACATGTATTGGCAATGGGACGGCGTCGCCCGTGCGGTCGACGAGATGGGATTGCGCGCGTCGCTGGCGGGTGTAATTATCGACCTCTTCGATCCGGTAAAGGCCAAGGAGCAGATGACCCAGAATGCCTTTCTCTTCGACCGCTCGAAGTCGTACTCGGACAGAATTCATTTCTGCCTCGGTCCGCACGCGATTTATACCGTGAGCGCCGAGAGTCTGCGATGGGTAAAGGACTTTGCCGACGCCAACGATCTTCTTATCCACACCCACCTGTCTGAGAGCGAGAAAGAAGTCCGGGACTGTCTCGACCAGCACGGTATGCGTCCGGTCGACTATCTCGAGTCTATCGGATTTCTCGGGCCGAAGCTCAGCATCGCCCATGCGATCTGGCTCGACGACGCCGAGATCGCCAAACTCAAGGAACACGGCGTCGGTGTGCTTACCAACCCCTGCGCCAATATGAAGTTGGCGACCGGACGATTCCCCTACAGCCGCGTCCGTGCAGGCGGCGTCAGGATCGGTATCGGTACCGATGGCCCCGGGTCGAACAACAATCTCGACATGTTCGAAGACATGAAGTTTCTGGCCCTCGCCGAAAAGGTCAATACCGGCGATCCCACGGCCGCGCCGGCACAAGAGGTATTCGACTGTGCCACGACCAACACGGCTGAGATCTTCAACATCGATGCCGGGCGCATCGATGTCGGCGCGTTGGCCGATATCGTTTTGATCGACCTGCAGCAGGTCGTCTTCTCACCCGGTCACAACCTCGTTTCGGATTTGGTGTATGCAGCCAACGGCTCCGTGGTCGACACCGTGATTTGCGACGGCAAGGTGTTGATGCAGGATCGCGTCGTCGACGGCGAAGACGAGATCATCGCCCGTGGGCGCGAGGTCGCCCAGGACCTGATGAGCCGATAGGTTCACCGCTGAATGTGTCGACGTCGCGAATGGACGGGGAACCGCGAATCCGCAAATTGACAGGGAACCGCGAATGGACGCGAATAAACGCTAATAAATGCTAATGGTAAAGAAGCGGAATTGTGGCGCAGCGAACGACGTCGAGCCGGATTCCCCTCTGTGCAATTTCTCATCCAATGCGCGATCTGATCTGAGTACCGCCTTTAGGCGGAAGCTTTTCCTGAGCTTCAGCTCTGGAAGCTCGGCGTCCAGGCTGAGGCTTGAATGTAGCTTTCGCTCCAACCTTTAGGCGGTAGGCAGACCGTAACTCGGTGAGCAATTTTCTAAAGACATCGCCTGCCACTTTTTTGCTATACTGTCCGCCGGCGATTCGCTTGCAGCTACACGTCAAGAGTCTGTACGCCAAACGTTGGTGGAAGCGGCAGCGTGTAGCCACGTCTCTGTGAGACGTGCCGTTCTGACGTTTCTTCGCATTGCGGGCACGGCTCACAGAGCCGTGGCTACATCCGTAACGAAATGGATCTCGCGCAGAGACGCAAAGCCGTAAAGAAAGGCATAATCCCCCCAGCAAACAATAACCAGAGTTCGACAGTGCTGTAAAGTCGAACGCCCATTTTATCAACACGCCGTATACAACCCTGCTAAACGGTGCAAGAATGATGACATTCAACGTTACAAGACGTTTGAGCCTACGTTATCGAGCTCTGAGCATGATTCTCGGTTTTTTGAAACTTGCAACCTGATTAATACAAATATGATATCGATGTCGAAATCGATAATTCCCATCGTTTTCGATGGCCCTTCAGTCGGCGTAAATTTCCAGACAATAGAGACAAAAAACTATGTAACATATTCTTATAAAGCTTCTTGGTAAACAATATCGTCGGGTGGCGGGGATTGTGCTGGCAGGTTCGGGAAATAAAAGTACAGCTACATTGTAACGGCGTGAATGCAGTATGCAAAGCGGTCGCATGTGTTGGAGGTTTCGACACCAGGCCGCTTATTTTTTCGCGACGTCTAAGACGGCACGCTCGTTTCGGTATACGTCAGTGCGTCCCCGTATTCCTACGAGGCCTATGATCGAGAAGCGAGTCGTTGTAGTCTCCGGCCATCCAACCCGAACCTGCGAAAGGAGAACACCCCATGTTGTGCCATCGCCCTACCACCTTTGCTGCAACTGCGGTATCGCTGTGTTTCAGTGCTGTCGTAGCCTGCGGCCAGTTGAACGACGTCACGCAAACCCCGAACACCGAAAATGCCGGCATACAGAAGTCGCTGGAGGACGAAGTCGGTACATCGCAGGGCGATGCGTTCCAGCCAGACTCGTCGACGTACATTATCAAACGTGACCCGTTTCGGTCGATCCGCCGCGGCCGTCAGATTTTTCAACGTAAATTTACAGTGGAACAAGGTCTTGGACCACGTACCAATGACGGCGTCGGCGACCTCGATCACGACGGTTCTCTCGCCGCCGGATTGGCTGACAGCTGTGCGTTGTGCCATGGTCGGCCGCGCGGTTCCGCCGGATTCGGGGGCAATGTGTTTACGCGTCCCGATAGCCGGGATGCACCGCACCTCTTCGGGCTGGGGCTACAGGAAATGCTGGCCGATGAAATGACTACGGCACTGCGTGCCATTCGTGATGCGGCTATTGCCGACGCCACAGGCGCGGTCGTCGTCGACGTAGAATGTGGTGAGAACGGCGTCATTCTCGACATATTTCGCGGCCGCTTTTCGCGTATACCGGAACTGGATGGCCGGGAAGCGGATGAAACCCGGATCGTCGATGGATTTCAATTTCGCGATGACCGGCAGGGGCGAAACGTCAGGCGCGGGAGGAATGATGTTGCACTGCGATATAGTGCCTGGCTTCGTATCGATGATGCCGGCGAATACACCTTTCGGGTAGCTGGACGCCGCGCGTTTCAACTGGCGATCGACGACACCATCGTCGTCGACAGCGCGTCTCAGGACCGTGACGACCGCGGCAGTGCCCGGGGTAAGCGGTCCCGCCGTGTCGAAGAAACCGGTGTCGTGGCCCTTGATGCCGGCATGCATCACATCGTCTTTGTCTCCCTTAATTCCGGACCGCAGGACCACGTTTCCGTCGGCTTCGCCGCCGAGAATGCATCGTTTCGGTCGATTCCCGAGTCGGCGCTTTTTACGGATTGCACGTTTGACGACCGTGACGAGAATGGATCTGTCACCCGCGGCCTGATCGCAAACGGCGTGAATTTTGGAACGATCACGGCTCACCCGGACGGAACCGTATCGACTGCCGACGTCGAGGGCGTGAACGAGGATTTGCGCATCCGCCCGTTTTTCGCCGAAGGCAGTACGATTTCTATCCGGGAATTCGTTGTCGGCGCCTTCAACGCGGAAATGGGCCTCGAGGCTCCGGACCCGATGCTCACTGCAGCCGCGTCGGGCGGCAGCGTGGTTACGCCGTCGGGCATGGTGCTGGATGGCGGGCGCGACGCCATCGAGCCGCCGCCGGTTTCCTTGCCGAACGAAGACAGTGACGGGGACGGTGTGGTCAACGAAATCGATCCCGCGATTGTGGATCACATGGAGTTCTACCTGCTGAACTACTTCAAACCCGGCACGTACGAGATGACCCGCAGCGCGAAACTGGGGCAACAGCGCATGGAGCAATTCGCCTGTACCACTTGCCACGTGCCCACGATGACCATAAAAAACGATCGTCGCGTCGCGGATGTTGAGACCGTATTTGATCCTGAAAACGGCATTTTCAACGGCCTTTTCGCCACTGCAGAGGCGCGTTTTGTTGAGGTCGATGACACCGGCGGCACGCATCCGTCGTTAAAAGAGCCGGGTATGGGGGAGTTTGTGGTTGAACGCATCTACACGGACTTCAAACGTCACGATCTCGGCCCGGCATTCTGGGAGCGGAACTTTGACGGCACGCTTACCAAAGCATTCGTCACCGAGCCGTTGTGGGGTGTGGGCAGTACGCCGCCGTACGGGCATGACGGCCGCAGCATTAATTTGCGTGAGGTTATCATCCGACACGGTGGCGAAGCCCAGGCATCTACGGACGCCTTTCTCGATGCGCCGGCGGAACATCAGGAACAACTCATCGCGTATCTCGAGTCGCTGGTTTTGTTTCCGCCGGACGATACCGCGTCGAACCTGAATCCGGGCGACGAAACGCACCCGGATTTTCCCCAGCGCGGCCACGGCAGCATCAACTTATCGGTGTTATTCAACGATCCCGCTGATCTCGAATAAGGCGAAAACATTCAACTCTCGCTTTATTCTGCGGCGCTTTCCTTCGCTACGGGTTCCTCCGGACGGGCCGGGGACGGTTTCGCCGTGATGTTTCGTGCGCGAATCTCGGCGGTAAATTCCTCGAGTATCTCAAGCACCTGCTCCGGTGTAAACGGCTTCGATAGATAGCGATCGGCGCCCAGGGCCTTGGCCAACTCCAGGGTATACTCCATTTCGAACACGCCGCCACCTGAAATCGCCAGCGTTTTCGTCGCCGGAAATTCTTCGCGCAACTCGTCGATTACATCCAGCCCGGCTTTACCGGGCATAAAGATATCGGTAATCACGATGTCGAACGGCTTCTGGTGAAAAATTTGCATACCGGTCCAGCCGTCGTGCGCCTCGGCGACGTCGTAGCCATGGTGTTCCAGAGCTACCCGGAGGAACAGGCAAATGCTCTTATCGTCTTCAATCAGCAATACGCGCATCTTTGCTCGTCTCAATTCGTGAAAGAATGCCCTCGATTTCTCGTATTTTTCGCTACGATCCCGACACTCCGGCGGGCAGCTAGCCTGCCAATATTCATGTCCCGTGTGCGTGTTCAACTCCAACCAGGATAAATTATGCGATTCTGATTCTTCATTGATAGTGGAATCGCCCGCTGAGTGTGGACCGACAATGTAATGTCGTCGCATCGTCGGAGTTCTCGCGCGATTCAAGATGCTCGTGACCGGTGTAACGTAGACGCCGTCTACTGAGATTGGTTCAGAAAAAGAGTCCGCTCGCTACCTGGCATAAATATTGACTGTAACACTGGCGGCGCCGGAACGAGGCGGTAGATTGTCGACTCCGATTTTTTCGAATCTTCTTAACCTCTAGAACAAAGCAGCCTGTCATGATTTCTATCGCCCCGTTTCGGGCCTTGATGCCCACCCAGAAGACCGCCCGCCGCGTCGCCGCGTTGCCCTATGACGTGGTCGATCGCGACGAAGCCCTGAAGCTTGCGGAGAACAATCCTCTCAGTTTTCTGCGTGTATCACGCGCGGAAATCGCGTTGCCCTCAGACGTCGATCCGTATTCGGACGCGGTCTACGACCAGGCGGCGGCGAACTTCGAACGGCTTCGACGTGAGGCGCCGCTCGCATGCGACGATGACGCCAATATATATGTGTACTCGCTTGTGCGTGAAGGCCGACGCCAAACCGGACTGGTTGCGGCCGTTGCTGTTGACGACTACGACAATGACCGTATCAAGAAACATGAACTGACACGACAGAAAAAAGAAGACGATCGCACCCGTCACACTATGGCTTTGCGTGCGCACACCGGCCCGATATTTCTGACGTATAAAGCTGTGGCAGCCGTCGATTCGCTGGTCGAAAAGACAATGGCTGGTGTTCCGCTGATCGATGTGACCTTCGAAGACGGCGTGGCACATCAGGTCTGGCGTGTGTCCCCGCCGGATTGCGACGCAATCACCACCTTGTTCGCCGGCGTCCCGGCACTCTACGTGGCCGACGGCCACCATCGCGCCAAAAGCGCAAGCCGGACGCGCGCAGCCTGCCGTGACGAAAATCCCGTACATACCGGCGACGAGGCCTACAACCGCTTCCTCGGCGTGATGTTTCCCGCGCCGCAACTCGAGATCCTGCCGTACAACCGCATTGTGCGCGAGCGCAATGGCTTGTCGCCAGACGCATTTATGAGCCGCGTGCGCGCTGCATTCGATATCGGCATTGCGACCGATCCGGCGCGTCCTGCGAAGGGCGCATTCTCTATGTACCATGGCAACACGTGGCACGAACTGCGTCCAAAGTCGGCTGCCGGCGCAAACGCCTCCATTGTTGCCCGGCTTGACGTTAGTGTCTTGCAGGAGCACCTGCTGCGGCCAATCCTCGGCATCGTCGACCAGCGCACCGATCCCCGGATTGATTTCGTCGGCGGCATCCACGGGACATCACGGCTTGAGTCACTGGTTCAACGTGGTGACGCCGTCGTCGCGTTTGCGATGCATCCGGTGACGATCGACGAACTGATGGCCGTGTCCGACGCCGGGATGATCATGCCTCCGAAGTCCACCTGGTTCGAGCCCAAACTCCGCGACGGCCTCTTCGGATACTGTTTCTGAGGCAAATACTCTTCGGGAGCGCGACAGCACCGCAGTGTCGTTGAGTTGTTGGAGTCTCGAAGGAACAGGGAACCGAGAATGGACGCGAATAATAATCTGGACGCGAATGGCAAGTAACATAGGTCATGTGACGCTTCACAAAACCTATACTACTACCCCGGGCCAACGGTTGGGGCATTGTGAACGCGAGGTGTCGGTGCCGGCGCTGCGCACCAGAGAATTTCGGGGCCGAAAGCGCGGGCGGTGGAACACATGGTGCTGCGACGGAATCTCGCGCGGCGATAGTGATGATCAGCGCCGGGGTGCGAACGCGACGGGCCGGCGTTTTGCGCCCCATTGCCCCGGAGGGCCTTCGAAACACCCGGGCAGCGGAGCGTCGCAGACGGTACAGCGCCCGTCGTCCGTGAGATTCCATTCGCCAAGCACGTACCAGTCACGTTCGATGAGCCGCGCGCCGCACCCTGCGCACCATGTGCTGCCGCCGGCGGAGTCGTGAACATTGCCGGTGTAGGCATAGTGTACGCCGGTTTCCAATGCGATCTTGCGCGCCCGCGTCAATGTCGCGGCAGGCGTTCGGGGCACGTCTTTCATCTTGAAGTCCGGATGGAACGCGGTGAAGTGAAGCGGTATGTCAGGTCCGAGGTGTTCAACGATCCATTGGCACATGGCGTGTAACTCCTCGTCTGAATCGTTCTTTCCGGGAATAAGCAGTGTGGTGAGTTCGAACCAGACATCGGTCTCCGTTTTGAGATAAACCAGGGTGTCCAGCACCGCATCGAGCCGTGCGACACAGATTTTCTGGTAGAATGTGTCCGAAAACGCCTTGAGATCGACGTTGGCGGCATCCATGTGTGCATAGAACTCCCGCCGCGGCTCAGGACACATGTAGCCCGCGGTGACCGCAACCGTACGAATCCCGACAGCATGGCAGGCCTGCGCGATGTCGATGGCGTATTCGAAGAAGATCACCGGATCATTGTACGTGAACGCGACGCTGGAACACCCCAGCTCGCAGGCGCGAGCAGCGATGGCTTCGGGCGATGCCGAATCCATCAATGTATCCATTTCGCGCGATTTGCTCATGTCCCAATTCTGGCAGAACCGACAGCCGAGGTTGCAGCCGGCGGTGCCAAATGAAAGTATTGGCGTGCCTGGCAGGTAATGGTTGAGCGGTTTTTTCTCGATGGGGTCAACGCAGAATCCGCTGGACCGACCGTACGTGGTGAGTACCATGCCATTGTCCTGGCGCATACGTACAAAACACATGCCGCGCTGGCCCTCGTTTAGCTTGCAGAAACGCGGACAGACATCGCACTGGACACGGCCGTTGGGCAACATGTGCCAATGCTTTACGGGTACTACCGTGGTGTTCATCATCGGTCCTGTTGTACCGTAGGCAATGTATTTTTACGCAGGCGCGGAAAGCATTTCCCGGGCAGACTACCTGGATGGTTCACACATCCAAGGTCGCTGAGCCAGGATCTTTGCCGCCAGAAATGAAATGTGAAACGCGTAAGTTCGCACTTTAGTGTGGGTTCCACGTCACGCCGAGCAAGACGCGTGATATAGCGCAAGCACGCTGAAGCGCGAACGCCAACAAAAAGCGCAAGCACATCTAAAGCAGTGAACGCCAACAAAAAGCGCAAACCGCGTGAATGGTCACTGCGTGCCGAGCGAAGATCAACTACAATACGGCGCGCGCCGGAACCGCAGATTATTATACTGTCGAGTCACTGTGAATTACAATTTCGCGGCGGCTGAGATAGACGATTCACAACAATCCGGTATCGTTGTTGGATAATTCACGGTGTCGGTTATCGTACAAAAGCTCGGCTTACGCGGATCCGATTCGATCGCGCGATCCGCGGAGCCGAATATGGGCAACAACCGAATGTAATGAATCCCCATGGGTTTTTACACAAGATTTTTACCTCGATTTCATGTGATCGTATGCGCTGCGCTCATGGTTGCAGCGCCGGTGCAGCCGTGTACCGCGCAATCGACTGCGGCGGTGACCGCATCGTTCAACAGAGATTGTGAGAAACTGCTGATCGACGCGCTCCAGGCTGCCCGGCGCGAGATCTTCGTCGCCGTGTATTCATTTTCCCGCGTGTCGATCGCCGATGCGTTGATCGAAAAACATCGGGCCGGTATCGACGTAAGGGTCAAGGCAGACCGCGGCCAGGCCCGTACGAAGTGGGGACGGCCGATAATGAAGGCACTCAAGGCTGCAGATGTGCCGGTTGAGTTTATCGGTGTGCCGAGGCCGGGCCATATGCACCATAAATTCGTCGTCATCGACAATCAGATCGTCATAACCGGCAGTTATAATTTTACCAACCTCGCATCTACCGGCAGTTGGGAGAATCTTGTACGTATAGACGATCATAAAGTGGCCGATCAGTTTCGTAGCGAATGGCTGGCGGTCGAAACGCGTAGCGAAAGTGACACACCATGAAACCGGGAGCGCGCGACAAATTCTGGATGCGTAAAGCGATCAAGACAGCGCGGGGCGGCTGGGGTACGACATCGCCGAATCCCGTGGTCGGCGCCGTTGTCGTAAAGAACGGCAGGGAAGTCGGACGCGGCTACCATCACCGCGCCGGCGATCCCCATGCAGAGGTACATGCCCTCGCTGCGGCCGGCAAGAAATGCCGTCGCGCCACCCTGTACGTCACGCTCGAGCCCTGCAGCACGGCGGGTCGTACGCCACCGTGCGTTGCCGCCATCGTCGAAGCCGGTATTAAACGTGTCGTGATCGGCAATATCGACCCGAACCCGCTCCATGCCGGACGTGGCGTGCGGCAGCTTCGCGATCGCGGCATTGACGTCATGGTCGGCGTGTGTACTCGTCGGGCGCAGCGCCTGAACGAGGCTTTTTACTGCTGGATCCGGCACCACAGGCCGTATGTGATTCTGAAAATGGCGATCACGGTCGATGGCCGGATCGCAACGGCAAGTGGACAGTCAAAGTGGATATCGGGGCCGGCATCACGAAAACGCGTACAGCATCTGCGGCAATGGGCGGACGCCATCCTCGTAGGCGGTGAAACCATCCGCCGCGACAACTCCCAATTACTTGTGCGCACACCGCGCGATTGGGCGCACCAGCCGATCAGGATTGTTGTAAGTCGAAGCAAAAAGCTCGGCGTCAGTCCAAATGTACTCAGTGATGACCGCGCGGAAACACAGGTTGTCACCTTTGAATCGTCGGACGAGTGGCAGGATTACCTGCTGCGGCTTGGCGAACAGCGCGTAACTGCGCTGCTGGTCGAAGGCGGTGGAGAGATCGCAGCAGAACTCCTGAACGCCGGCCTCATTGATAAGCTCGTATTGTTCATGGCTCCGAAAATAATGGGCGGCGGCAACAGTCGCCCCTGTTTCGCGGGCCCCGATCCGGAGACACTGGCGGACATTCACGGTATCCGCGATATGCAGGTCGTCCGATGCGGTGAAGACTTTATGATCACGGGATACTTGACTGATGTTCACCGGTTGTATTGAGGCCGTCGCGCACGTCGTGCAGCACGACGTTTCCGAGGAATCAACAACATTGATTCTGCGATCTGACCTGGCCGAGGCCGTTTCTCCCGGTGACAGAATCGCTGTGAACGGCGTATGCCTCACGGTACAAACATGCACAACCGGAAACCGCCAGTTGACATTTCATCTGCTCCACGAAACCGCGACCCGCACAAATTTGAGCGACCTGGCGCCCGGAAGGGCCGTCAATCTCGAACGTGCCGTCTGCGTGGGCGACCGGCTGGACGGGCATATGGTTTCCGGTCATATTGACTGCACCAGTCCCATCACGGCGATCAAACCGCGAGGAGCGGACACGGTCGTCACCGTCATGCTGCCTGACGACGTCGCCGGCCTGGTCGTAGAGAAAGGCAGTATCGCAATCGACGGCATTTCATTAACCATTGCCGAACTGGCGCCGGCGACATTCAGCGTACACATCATACCGTACACGCGGGACCATACCACTATCGGCACGGCGCGGCCAGGGCGCCATGTGAATCTGGAATTCGACATGGTCGGAAAATACATTCAACGGCAACAGGAGATGTATCGCCGGTCGCCATGATCAAAAAATACGGATTCAGAAAATATGTCGTCCTGCCGACGTGCCTGCTGCTGCTGAATGCGCTGGAAGAGGTGATCATTTACAAGTCCGAAATGGTTGAAGATCCCTACCTGCGCACGGCCGTGATCCTCGGATTGTTTATAGCCGGGTTCAGCATGGTCGCCTTCGTCATCTCGCCATTGATCGCGAAATGGCTCGAAGGCGTTTACCTTGCCAGCCGTAAAACCGCCGGCGGTATTGGCACAACGGTACTGATGCTTGGTGTGATCGCAGGGCTTTTCGTGTTATACTACGTCATTTACATTCTCGGGGTAGAGGCGATCGTACCCGACGCTTTCGAAAACCCGACGTAGCGCGCGATAGAAAAAAAGGCAATTCCACGAGGCCACAACGTATGGGCAGTAACGACTCGATCCTTCGATATGCTACGGTCCTTCTGGCCGTATCTGCTGTGGTTACGTTCCCGTGCGCTGCTGAGCGCACTCAGAACTGCCTGGTGTGCGGCCACACGCATTCCTCGACCGACCATGTGGTAGACTATAAGGGACGCAAGTTGCCGTTGTGCTCGCCGGACTGCGAGGCGCATTATGCCAATGCAACGCGCGAAGGGAAACTGGATGCGATCACGGCAAAAATAGAGCCGCGGTCGGCCTTGTTTCAGGCAGATTCTCAGCGACATCCACTGGTGGCCAAAGATCAGCTGAATAAGCGGTATTTCTGGTTCGGATATTTCATTGTAGTCGGACTGATTTGCGGAGGTATTGCAGCTTATCTCGCGGTACAGAAAGGCCTGAGCGCCGGCCGGCATTTCGCGATCGGTCTTATTTTCAATATTCCCGGTGTGGCGTTTACGCTCTTGTCACGTGGCCGCACAACGCCATTTCAATCGGCCGGACTCACAAAGGTTCCGGTCACTCACAGCGAACGCAGGTGCCAATGCGGCCACGCCAATCATCCGGCGGCATGCATGTGTTCCAACTGCGGCAACGTCCTGACGCCAAGAGCCGAGACCGAAGTCGCACGCGTGGGTTTGTCGCGTGTCGACGCGGAAACGTCGGCTGGTGCCTAGATCCGCGAAGCGATCAGACCGCGAAACTCTTACGAAGCCATGGCAACTGACATGATTAAATCCAAACTTGACGCCCTGCTCGCCCTGGGAAACATGCCGAGTCCACGCCCCGAATTGCGCGCCCATAACGAATCCAACGTGCCCAACATGTATATTATCGGGGACCTCGCCGGCGCGCCGGTCATTAAGCTTGCGATGGAACAGGGTTACGATGTGATCCAGCATATTGCATCACTCCCGGACGCGAAATCCGGACGCGACGGCCTTTACGATGTACTCGTCATAGGCGCCGGCGCGAGCGGACTCAATGCCGCACTCGAGGCGAAGGTGCGCGGGCTGTCCTGCCTGGTCCTGGAAAAGGGAAAGATCGCAAATACGATCGAAGATTTCCCCGAAAAAAAATGGGTATATGCCGAACCCGATACGCGCCCTGCGAAGGGTAAGCTGTGGCTGGACGGTGCGCAGAAAGAAGATCTTATCGCCCGCTGGAATCAAATCATCGCGGAGAACGGACTCGATGTCCGCACCGAACAGGGAGTTGACGCGGTTGTGCGTGGCAAAGACGCCATATTTGAGGTCAAAACCGCGACGGCATCGTATCGTGCGGTGCGAGTAATCCTGGCTGTAGGACAACGTGGCAATCCGCGAAACCTCGGCGTGCCGGGAGAAGACAGAGAACAGGTGTATCATCGGTTGTACTCGCCGCGCCACTACCATGACGAAAACATAGTGGTTGTTGGCGGCGGCAACAGTGCGGTAGAGGCGGCACTGGTGCTGTCGGAACAGAATAAGGTGACACTGTCGTACCGGCGCGATGCGTTCTCGCGCATCTTCAAGGACAACGAGCAGAAACTGCACAAAGCGGTGGCCGACGGCAGGATTCGCACCCTGCTGAATTCCAACATTACGAGATTCGATACAAATACGTTCGAGATTGAACGGATGGAGTTGGGTGATCGCAAATCCGAATCCATGCCTTATGATCACGCCTTCGTACTCGTTGGTGCGGAGCTGCCGATACGATTTCTCCGTTCCCTGGGAATTCGTATGGAGAATGAATGGCGTGGTAACCTGTGGACGGCGGCCGCGATGACGGGTCTGGTGTTTGTGATTCTGTCTCTTTTCGGCCCCGATGCACGCATGAGCGCCATTCACCTGCCGAAGTGGCTGACCGGTATCGCAGCAGTGGGCGCGATCGCCGGATTAATCACCATGGGCCGTAGGGGCAACCGCTACGCATGGCTGGGATTTTCGTTTTTCGTTTGCTACACGATCTACGGCTGCAAGATGGGCTACGGCTCTGAATTCTGGCCGTATCGCGGATGGGGTTATGGGCTGTTGTCGCCGTTTGGGCGACCGTGGACGTTCTGGTATACGGTCCTATACAGCGTCTTGATGACCTGGTTTGGAATCGCGGCAATGAGGCGCTGGGGGCTTGATCGAAAGGACAAATTTCAGATCTGGCGCTACGTATCGTTACTGTCGTTTCAGTGGTTTTTCTTTTTTATTCTGCCCGAGTTTCTGTTTCAATGGGCGATTCAATACCAGTGGCTTGGCGAAACGTTGTCGACCGATCCGCAGTTCGCCGGTCAGGCGTGGCGGTCTTACGGCATTATTTATGCCTGGCCGTTGTTCTTTTATACGTTTTTCTATGACCCCCATCAGATTTGGGTGGTCTGGGGTGTCATACTGACATTTGGCCTGATACCGCTCCTGGCGATTTTTCATGGTAAACGCTACTGCTCGTGGATATGCGGTTGCGGCGGCCTCGCAGAAACGTTGGGCGACCGTTGGCGCCACCTTGCACCGAAAGGAGATGCGGCTCTGCGTTGGGAACGCATGAACAAGTGGATACTCGCAACCGCATTTCTTATCACGGGCGCGATGCTCCTGCGAGACACGTTCTCGTTTCTAAAAGGACCGGCGAAATCGTCGGTCACAATCTACAAGATCCTGGTCGACGTATGGCTGGTCGGGATTCTTCCAGTGACGCTGTACCCTTTCCTCGGCGGTAAAGTCTGGTGCCGTTACTGGTGCCCGCTGGCAAAGTTGATGGGGATTGTTTCGGGATTTTTCGGAAAATTCAAGATCACCGCGAACGACAAGTGCATCGGCTGTCAGGAATGTACGCGAAACTGCCAGGTGGGCATCAACGTCATGGACTTTGCGCTTAAGCAGAACACATTGGACAATACGAATACATCCTGCATCGGTTGCGGCATCTGCGTATCCGCCTGCCCGATGGACGTGTTGACATTCGGTGACCAGCCAGCCGTAGATGCAGACGCACCCGATGCGCCGGTGTCCGGCGTGTAAGCCATGGCCAAAGGACGGAAACGAAAGGTTCACCACGATCCGCGGCGTAGTGCCATCGACCGCACCGTGCGCGACGCATCCCTGCCGCCGCACGCTGCGCATGACACGTCCTCCGGGTCCGGATCGCGTCGGCGACCAGCGCATCGGGCCACACTCGGCACGCGCTATCTCGCACTGTGCCAATTGGTATATACCATGCCTGCCGTAATCTTGGCGGGTGTATTTGTTTACATCCTTGCGATTGTCCTTTTCTGCTCACCTTCCTACCTGATGAATGACAATCCGGCCATGCTCACCGAGATCAAGCTGGGTCTCCCGGTGAGTTTCATGACCGTCGTGCTGGGGAAGTTTCTAAGTGTCTTGTACCTGCATGTGTCTGCCGTCATTCCCTGGTATCCAATCCTCATCTATATCCTGCTCGGTTCGTCTCTCGCCGTAGCGATCCACGGTCTGTTGGCACTGGACCGGTTTCGCGAACTTGTATTACCGTTTCTGGTGATGTACCTGCTATTTTTCACCACATTTCTGGTGCGAACCGGATTTAATGCCGTCGCTTTTTTCACCGGTGGCCATGCAATATTCGCGCTGGTGGCATATTCGGCTGCGCCGCCGCCGTCGCGGAGACGTCGGCTTGTCGTGGTGCTTCTGCTTGGCATACTCTTTAGTTTCAGCTACATGTACCGCCCGCAAGCCACCACCGGCATCACGATATTCTCGGCGCCCGTGCTTGCCCTTGCCTGTCTTGCAGCCGGCATGAGACGCAGCCTGCGATGGAGCACTGCCTTTGTCGCACCGCTTCTGTTGGTTGTATCCCTGAACCATGTCCTCAAGACGACAGATGTAAGCGAGGATCAGGCGTACTTTGACACCTTCAACGTCCTGCGCGGCAGATTTCACGGGAATCCCATCGTCGACGTGAACTGGAAGAACAAAAAGCTTTTCGAGATGAACAAGTGGTCCAATGCCGATTACGCCATGCTCATCTTTTTCATGCATCTCAACGAGAAGAAGTTTAATATCGAGACACTCAGCAACATCTTCGAGCACACGCTGCCGCTGCCGTCCGACACGCTTACCTTAAATGTCCAGAGACTGCGCGAACGACATCGGGCGTTACTGCAGGAATATCACCGGCATCTGTGGGTCTTGCCGGTACTCATCCTGCTTGCGACGGCGACGCGGAGTCGATACAACGTGGCACTTTCCGTATGCTATGCAGTATACATCTATGCGGGCATGCTGGCGATGCTTTACTTCAAGCGCTTCCCCATCCGCGTCGGCATCCCGCTACTTATGATCAGTTTTCTAATGGGGGTATATCTGATTTTTGGCCGCCGGACAGGAATTGGCGCGCCACTCGAACGGCTGAAGTCAGCATGGCTGTTTCTTGTGGCGGGCGGGTGTCTGATTATCGCATTCGCATACTTGCCGAGATTGCGAGACGTGATCAAGTACAATCGGATCGAAATGACACGGTATCGGGCGGACATGACAACATTGAATGAGATCTGCGGCGACAAGATGGTGCTGTTTCAGCCGGGCAAGGGCCTACGAAACGAATTCGCAGATCCGTTTGCACCTGCCGAGCAGCGATTTCACACCATACCTGCCGGCTATACGATCTATTCACCGCGGTTCTACATGGCGTTGCGTCAGCTCGGAATCGACAGCGCGTATGATATTTTTCCGCGCATAATCGATCATCCGGATGCATTCGTTGTGTTCCGCGAAAAGGACCTCAAACACCTGCTTGCATACATCCACAACACCTATGGCGTCGCGTGCCGCGGCGAAAAGATCCGTCAACTTCAGATCGACGCCGTCATCTACCAACTGGTCAGCAAGAATTGAGAGCCTGTCTCCGCTATGCCGGACACGACTGATCCACTGGTCTCGGTAATCATACCGGCCTACGAGTCTGAAGCCACGATTGCGAACGCGCTGGAAAGCGTCGAGCGGCAGGTTGTGGATTTTCCTTACGAGATCATCGTAGTGAACAGTTCCGATGACCGCATGCCGGACATCATAAACCAGTCGTTTCCACGTGTTCGTCTGATCCAGCTTGAGCACAAGACGCTGGCTGCCGGCGCCAGGAATCACGGCGCGTCACGCTCGCGGGGTCAATACGTTGCCTTTCTCGACTCCGACTGTGTGGTGGAGCCGGATTGGTTGTCCAGACTTGTCCGCTCGCACAACGACGCGTTCTGTGCCGTTGGCGGACCGATTGAGAACGCAAATCCGGGAAGCATCTATAGCCGCGCCGGATATGTGATGGAGTTCAATGAATTCTACGCCCGGAGCGGCCACTGCGGTGTCGATCATATTCCGTCCGGGAACCTCATGCTGCGGCGTGAGACATTCGATAAGTCCGGCGGTTTCCCGGTAGACTTTCCGTTTAAGCAAGAGGATCGCTTATACAGCTGGCGGCTGGTGAAGCAGACAGGTCGGCAGTTGCTCTTCTGCTCGGACATACGTGTGAAGCACAATCATCGCGATTCATTCGACGCGTTTACGCGGCATCAACGCGACATGGGCCGTGGCGGCGCGGAGATCCTCAAAGTCACGGACCTCCGCGGATCGTGGCTTATCCGCCGCCGCGTTCTCGCGAATGCCGCACTGCCGCTCCTGCCGATCGTCAAACTCACTCGCTGTACCCTGCGTACGTTGCGCCGGAAACCCAGCGAAATCCTTCGTCACCCGCTGGTGCTGCCAGTGATGATGCTTGGCGGCTTTTATTGGATGCGCGGCTTCGCCGCCGGCGTCAATGCTGCTGCGGGCCGTGCGTACGCGAACGAACGGAACGGGGCAAACGTATCAGACTGAAATCCGTGCTCCCGAATTCCTGCACACATCGACTTTTTATTGGCGACAGACCGATGACCGCACGATAGGGTTTCATAACCAGCCGGAAGCACGGTAGTCGTCCACCGTTCTGGAGATACCGCTTTCGAGATCGTACTGTGGTGTGTACCCGAGTTCGCGCCGGGCGTGCGTAATGTCATAGCCGTAGCCGCCGGACATCAGATCAACCCGTGACCGCGACAGGATCGGCTGAATACCCGTAGCGCGAGCAAGTGCCTCGCAGCACGCCGCCAGTGCTGTCGCTGCGAACGTTGGAATCGACAATATCGGACGCGTCACGCCGACTTCGTCCGCAATGGAATGCACCAGCCGTCGCACCGACACCGGTTCGGCACCGCCGACATTGTAGACGCCGCCTGCGGCGCCATGCGTGATCGCCAACATAATACCGGCTACGAGATCCTCGACGAATACGGGGTGCAGCAATGCGGTGCCGTGCCCGATAAATGCGAATCGTCCGCGTTTGATAGCGCGAAACAATGCCAATTTGTGGCTGTCACCCGGACCGTATGTAAAGGATGGTCGAATCACAACGACAGGGATTCCACATTCAACGCCCGCCTGCAAGATACCTTGCTCACCCGCATATTTGCTCTGTTGATATACGCCGCGAGGCGAACATCGCGTCTGTTCGGAGCCGATATCTGTCCCCAGTGGGCCGGTCACACCGACCGTACTCAGGTGGATAAACCGCATCGGTGGCTGCGAACCGAATCCGCTCAGCAATTGCGTCGCGCCCTCGGCGTTGACGACGCGAATGCATTCGGGATCCATTCCCCATTTACCGAGGCAACCAGCGCAGTTGACAATGATGTTGACATCGCGTTCGACCCCGCGGCAGGTCTCCGGCCGGGTGATGTCGCCAACAACACATTCCACGCCGGCGACCGGGGCCGATGCCGACGGCCGGTGCACCAATGCACGCACGAGATATCCGGCCTTGACCAGATTCGCGGTCAGGCGCCTGCCGATGAAACCGCTCGCGCCGGCTACCAACACACGCTCACCGTGATCGCCTTCGGATTGTGCATTCATGAACGGCGGCTCCGCTGATATCGTGCAACAACGTCCGAGAGGAACGGATCGGCACGTGCGAACTCAATCGCATTGAGCAGAAAACTCACGAGAAAAATGCTCCAGGCGGACAGTTCGAGCAGCTCCTCGATTTCTTCCATTAGCGGGTAATGCTCGAATTTCATGTCGATGACCAGAGACAACACGACCAGGAGCCCCGCCAGCAGGAAAAACCGGAAGCCTTCGAGCGTGCGGCGGCAATATTCCCGATAAAGATCGCGACCGCACCAAAATAACAAGCCTGCTCCCGCACCAAGGTACGCGACAAGAACCCAGGAATCGAAGTACCGCACGCCGCCGATGCCATCGACGTCGCTCTTCGTGGTACCCCATACAAGCGCCATTCCTGCGGCCGCTTTTTCATGCAGGTGAAAACGTTCATCGATAGCGAGATAGAAGAAGCCGAAAGCGACCGCGCACCAGAACCGGAAGAGCCGGCGAGAGCCGACGGAGGAAAAGTGGCGGATGATGGCGGCGTTCAACAGGGCGGCCATCGCGCAGACAACGAGATATACCGACTGAAACCAGCGAACGGCCGTAATCTCCTCTGTCATCCAACGGGTATCCAGCAACAAGGCAAGTTGCACCGCCACTGTGGTGACACAAAATACCGCGTAAAGAACGATCTCGTGAGAACCGCATGCGCGTCCGTATAACATGATCAGAATCGGTAGCATGACGGCAAGGTTAATAAGTGCGCGAAGCCGACCAATGATTCTGTCGGCAGGAATCGCACCAAGGGGGACACATCCGTCGACGATCATTACAGCAAGTCTGTGGGCACCTGCATTAATCAGGACGAACCCAGCGACAGTCAGTGTAATGGTGGTGAGATGGCGAAATGTGAATGCGTGGCAAACGGGCATCGTGACAGGCCGGACGGGCTGATCGTGTAAATCTGTAACCTACCACCGATCCGGTAACGATCAATTACTTGCCATATTCCAACCGCTTGGCGTTTCGTGCCGGGAGCCCGGCGCGCAGAATCTTTTTCTGCGTTGCGCGGATGTCGTAGGGTACGCGATGCAGTTCGACCTCTGCACGCGCGGTGTCATAAATAGCGAACGCAGCCATGTTGTTGCCATCACGCGGCTGGCCGACACTACCGGTGTTTATGAGGTAGCGCCGCTGAGGATGTATATGGATCTTGCGGTAAAGGCCCCCGGACAACATGTCGCCTTTCTCAAAAGCCAACGGCACGTGAGAATGACCGAAAAAGCAGATATTCGTGTTCAACAGCCGCAGCGATGCCATGGCATCGGTGTAATTGCAGATGTAATACCACTGGTCGGGTGAGTGCAGTGATGCGTGGACAAGCGTGATGTTGCCGACGATACATGACATCGGCAGCCGATGTAGCCATTTCGCACTGCTCCGGCACAGTTGGGAACGGGTCCATTCGATACTTGTTGCAGCTGCGGATTGAAAGAAATCAATGCCCGCTCTGGTAACCGCGCGATGGTCGTGATTCCCCTTCACGGCACCGGCAAGCGGCAGCGACCGGATTATTTTCAAACACGCTGCCGGGTCCGCGTTGTAACCGACAATATCGCCCGTGCACAGATATTCGTCTACCGCCAGCTTACCGCATGCTGCGGTAACTGCCTGCAACGCCTCAAGGTTGGCGTGTATATCGCTAATTACACCGTATCTCACAACCTCCCCTTTTTTATGCATGATCACGCGCGAGTCCGGCGGTGGCGGCGACGCATCAAAGCGTCCACACAAGCCGGGCGACAGGAAGTGTAGCAAAACGAACGCCAAAACTCCGCAGTCCGTCCTAAATTGCCTGATGAAAAACGATAACGCGGTGAAGCTATGGTGATCAGGGGGCAGGGTGGTAGGATAACGCAACCACAGGATAGTATTTCGCGCAGACGGCCGCCCTACAATAAGACTATCGCTCCGGGCGGGATGGCGGGCGGGCGACAATCATCGGGTCAGCTTCGGCGTACTTCAAGTACATACCCGGCGCCGCGAACGGTATGGATAAGTCGATTGGAAAACGGCCGGTCGACCTTCTCTCTCAGACGACAGATTCGGGCTTCGACGATGTTTGTGTTAGTGTCGAAATCATACTCCCAGACCTGTTGTCGAATGATGGTCTTTGTGAGGATATGGCCCTGGCGGCGAAGGAGAAACTCGAGCAGGGCGAATTCCTTTGGCTGCAGCACAATCTCGCAGTTGTCGCGAAACACTTTTCGACTTCTCAGATCCATTCGCAAGTCGCCCGCCGCAATCATGTTCGCGTCACTGCTGTTGGTTGACCGTCGCACGAGGGCTTGCAGGCGAGCCAGGAGTTCGATGAATGCAAACGGTTTCGTGAGGTAATCGTCACCGCCCAGTTGCAGCCCGGAAACTTTGTCATCGACTGAATCCTTGACACTCACGATCAACACGGGCGTGCGAATATTCATACGCCGCATTTCGCTAATCAGCGCGAGGCCATTCATTCCGGGAAGCATGATATCGACGATCGCCACATCATATGTATCCTCGAGTGCGCGCTTGAGCCCAAGCGTCCCGTCATTGGCATGGATGGTCAAGATTCCCGATTGTTTCAGGCCTGTCGCGATAAAATGGGCGGTAACTACGTCATCTTCGATCAACAACACTTTCATGGATTCAATCCTTGCGTTCCGGCGGTCCGACCTCCGGCACCGGCACTGGGGTAATTTGTTCGCATATTTAATGCCGTGTGTGCCTGTCACATCATATGTTGGAAAAATCAAATTTTTCCGGCCATCCCCTGATGCGTCATACCACGCCCGTGGTGTCGACACCATACTCCACAAGCCGTTTAAGGTCGCCGACCTTGCCGATACCGTACGGACCACACTGGCGTCCGGTCACCTGCAGCGTCGTGGTCGGCGAAACGGTGTCCGTAGCTGAGCTTTGTACGACTGGCAACAACACCTATCAGCAGCACCGGCGAATCGTCGTTCACGGGTTTCATTTGTGCTCCGGCCGAACTATAATACATCACCGGGCGATGCCTGCCGGCGATACCGGACGTATCTCTCATCGGCGTTTTGTCTTTCCCGGCAGCGACGCGAGGGGCCAATTTTGCGCCAAGAACGCAGCAACCCCATGAATTTACGAGGAATTGTTATGGACAAACCAGACATCGCCGATACCACGCCACGCGCCGTTGAAACCGTGGCGGGCGAAACCTACTACTGGTGTGCATGCGGGAAGTCGCAGAATCAACCTTTTTGCGACGGATCGCATCGAGGGAGCAGTTTGACACCGGTGCATATCAAAGCAGTCGAGACAGAAACCGTGTATCTCTGCATGTGCAAACAGACCGGTAATCCGCCGTTCTGCGATGGAAGCCACAGCCGGCTATGATAGAATCCGTTGCGATCATTTGCGTGGACGACGACCCGGCGATGTTGCGTTTGTACCAGCAGATCATTGGAAAACGCTATCCCAACATCCGCGTGTTTGTCGATGGACAAGAGGCCCTTACGTCCTATCGCGCCGACCCCGCAGCGGTTATGTTGATCGATATGGAAATGCCGCACGGCATGTCGGGACTTGAGCTCACACGTACTATTAGAACGTGTCCCGACCAACATGAGACGGCAGTGATTGTCGTATCGGCGCATGAGAACGAGGCCTGCATCGTCGACGCCTATTCGGCGGGTGCGGACGACTACATCGTAAAACCGATCAAACCCTCTGAGCTCCTGGCAAAAATATCCGTTGCATACAACAAAAAAATCACCACCGCATCGCGACTCATTGGCGTCTTTCCGGGAACGGTTTTCGCCGGACGCTATGAGATCGTCGAACGGCTGGGAAGCGGCTCATTCGGCGTTGTATACCACGCTCGAGATATACGCGATGAAAATCGCCGGGACGTCGCACTGAAGATATTCGACCTGCCGCCCTCGAAAATAAGCGATCAGAAATTCATGGCGCTTTTTCTGCGCGAAGCCTATGGGTTGTCGCGGCTGGACAATCCGAATATCGTCAAACTATACGACTTTGGGACAGTGAATTTTTACTACCTGGCGATGGAGTACCTGAAGGGTGTCACGCTAGAAGAGCAGATCAATAAGACCGGCCCCATGACCGAGGATGACGCTCGTATTGCGATGTATGAAATCGCCAAGATCCTTCGCTACCTGGACGAAAACAAGTTGCTGCACCGCGATATCAAGCCGGTGAATATCATGATAACTGACACCGGTTATTTGAAACTCCTGGATTTTGGGCTTGCACGCTCCGAGAACGAAGAGACGATCATCGGTGACGATGTGTTCAAAGGCACACCCGAGTATGCATCACCAGAGTCGATTTACGGCGACCCGGATATTGGGATCAAGTCCGATCTGTATTCCTTGGGCGCAACCGTGTATTTCGCGGTCACCGGCAAGCCGCCGTTCTCGGGCGGCTCACCGGTACAAATCATCAAGAGCCGTGTCGACGCCGATCCCCCCCCAGTCGAGTCGCTGAATGCGTCACTAAGCCCCGCCTTCTCTTCGCTGATAAACCGCGTTCTCGCTCATGACCACTGTGATCGACCCGACGTTGACGAAGTCATTCACACTATCAAGAACTTGTCCTGAGTCGTTCAGGCGGCTGAGTGGCATACCATACCGACTCTGCACCGACATTCAGGCGCACCAGCCCCCGGAAGTTTCCACCGACCAGACGATTGACAATGCCCGGCACCGACGAAAAACATATTCTACTGGTAGACGACAACGATCAGATCCTCCAGGTATTGTCGACACTGCTTTCTGGAATTGGCTACCGGATCAGCATGGCGGAGAATGCCGTGCAAGCCCAGGGAATTCTGGAACACGGCGGGATCGACCTGGTTATATCCGACCTCCACATGCCCGGCATGTCCGGAATTCGCCTGCTTGAGGCCATTCGGGAACAGCATCCCGGGCTCCCGGTGATTATCGTTACCGGCGACCAGTCGTCGAAGGCGGCGGTGCAGTGCCTAAGCCTGGGTGCGAATGATTTCCTGACCAAACCATTCGACACCGATACGATCAGTCGCCGGGTCGCCAGTGTGTTTTTGAACGGCGCTGTCGCGGCAGCAGACAAAGCGGACGACGACGGCAGTCGCATCATTGGAGGCTATTCCATACTGCGGAAAATTGGCGAGGGCGCGATGGGAACGGTGTTGTTGGCGGAAAAATGCGACGGGAGCGCCGGTCAACCTCGTGCGATCAAGATCCTTAAATCACAAGACATCCCAGCGGCCAGCAACAACGTCCTGATCGAGCGGTTCATTCGCGAAGCCGAAACCGCAGCTACGGTGCGGCATCCCAACGTCGTCCGAGTCCTCGAATATGGATTTGCGCGAGAGGAACAGATCCCATACATCGTAATGGAGTACATCGAAGGCGAATCGCTCGATCGACATATGCGATCCGTATCGATGTCGGACTTCAAATTCAAGGCCGACATATTGCGGCAGGTAGCAGGAGCGCTTGCTGCGATTCACGAACACGGAATCACACATCGCGATATCAAGCCCGAGAACATCATTGTGGATACGGCCGGGAATGCAAAGGTAACGGATTTCGGTATCGTCCGTGTACCAGATTCCGACTTGACCTTCGCCTCCGCCCGATTGGGGACGCCCGACTACCTCTCGCCTGAGGGCTTTATGACGCCGAAGGTAGATCATCGCTCCGATATTTTTTCGTTCGGTATCGTGGCCTACGAGTACCTGTTGAAGTTCAAACCGTTCTATGGCGCAACCATCAACGACGTACTCGAAGAGATCCGACACAGCGCCCCGGAAGCGCCGAGAAAAGTGATGCTGGACTTTCCGGTCGAATTGGAAGTGATTCTGGCGAAGATGCTAAAGAAATCGCCTGAAGACCGCTACCAGTGCGCTACGGATATCGTCCGGGACCTCGACGCATTTCTGAGCGATCGTCGCGGTTTGTTTCACCGCCTGCGATTCCGTTCAGGAAAGGATGATTGGCACAGCTAGAACAAACCGTGTGTCGTACCCTGCCCGCAAATTCGCTCGTATATATCGGTAAAGTAAAGCGGAAGTTGATCCCAATCGTTACATCCGAAAACATCCTCTATGGATTCCGGCTTGACCTGCTTGAGATCGCCCGTTGCCTCGCCAAGCGGAAACTGCTCCATCGATACAACCAGCTCGCGATCATTGGCGAAGATAGTCGTCACCCGCTCGTCGTCAGTCAAATGTGAATCCTCGCCCTGCATTTCCGACACTGCGGTTACGAACATGCAGAATGCAAAATAATTGCGCAAAAATATTTCGCCATTGGGTCCGATTCGGATCAATTCCACCTCGCGTAATTTGGTGATCATCGTCGAGACACGCCCAGGCGGTATCGACAGGGTGAGCGCCACTTCACGAACCAACGTATCGCGATCCGCGAACAATACGTATGAATCCGCGTCGCTGTCGTAAACCCGATGGCACAAGAGCGGGAACAACAACCGTATCATGACCAGGATCTGGTAGTTGCATTCGATGCTTGTCTGGTAGCCCGGGTTCTCAGTAATTGTTCTCAGGCGATCCACCAACGTCTGGATCACGCGGTTCATCCAAGGCGCCAACTTCTCCAGCCCCTTGTCCATAATATCCTTATCGATTACCGCGACCTCCGTTTCGGCGATGGCAATCACCGAGGCAGACCGCGACTCCGCTGATATCAAGGCCATTTCCCCAATTGAATCGCCCGCGCGCAATTCGCCAAGTTTTACTTTGTTTCCGGCGACAATCTTAAAAACCTCAACCGCACCGTTCAAAATCACATAGGCCTCATTCGCGACTTCATTCTCGCGAATGAGATAATGGCCCTTCTTAAAGTATTTTTTCAACAGCGCGGTCTGGCCGCTCATCACGGCGTCCAGATCGACACACAGTTCTTCCACGGTCTGATAGCGGTCTGCCGGATCATACATCATCGCGCGTCCAATAATTTTGATGAGATCAGGCGGAATGTCACGTTCCGGCGCCCGAACTTCCGGAGGAATAATATTGCAGTTCTGCGCGTAACCCAAAATTTCCTTGATATCCTGTCCCTCGTACGGCTCACACAACGTGGCGACCGCATATAGCGTGGCGCCGAGAAGAAAAACATCCGTGCGACGGTCGATATCCTCAAGGCGCACTTGTGCCTGCTCCGGAGACATGAAAGATGGCGTTCCGCCTATGAATTGAGCGTTGAGATTGGTCGTGTACAAATCCTCGAACGGGCGGAAGCACTGGGATTCGGAAAATGCGGTTTCGTCGAACGCGACTGGGTCCTCGAAGGTCGCGACACCCCAATCCATCAGAATGGCTTCGCCGTAATTGCCGATCATGACATTTTCCGGCTTTATGTCGCGATGTATGATCCCCTTGGAATGTGCGAACGCGCAGGCGTCGCACACTTTTCGAAATATGGTCAGTAACGAAAACAGCGTGTACTTCTCGCGCGCTTCCTCGTCATCCTGTTTCAGCTTACGCAGGATACGATTGAGTTCCTCACCGTGAACATACTCCATTGAAAAAAAGACGTCGTTGCCGGTCAGGATGCCAATCTCGTTGACGGAGATTATATTCGGGTGCTCAAGGTGGCTGGTTATCCGAGCCTCGTCCACAAACTGCGCGAGCACTTTGGCATCGTTCACCATTTCCGGAAGTAGTACCTTCAGCACGACAGTACGCTTCAACCCCATGTCGTATGCTTTGAAAATGGTCGACATCCCTCCCCGCCCGATCTCGCCCTCAATCTGATACTTTTCGCCCGTCATACCATAGAGACGCAGTTCCTCCATAATATCGTCTGCGGTAAACGATGATGTCTTGGATGACGCATCATTCAACTGATAGATAAGGTCTTCCGGATTGTCGAATTGATCGTTCACTGAATTGCCAGGTGCCTTCTTTTTACGACGGTTTGAGTATGCGACGGATCAGTCGCCTTATGGTCGATGATGGTATTATGCCATCCCATTCAAACGGTTCAACCGGATTCCCGATCTTTATGATGCTCCGGGATGTGCGGCCCCGATATTTCCAGCGGTCCAACCTGGTCGAATCGCTGAGCCGGGTTTACATCGTTCACACCGAAAACGGAACGGAATTTATCCCATTGTGCCGAATGATCGTGTTGTAAATGCGTCGTACTTTGCAATATTTCTATTGCTGTACCACGTGCGACTGTCCATGTGTCGTACCGCAGCATATGTACCGTTGTTCACAGTTTGGCAAATAAACGGCATTATCTCCATACAAGGCGCAAGAAAACATCTTGGATAAGCGACGTATTATTGGCAACGCCTACGTTTTGGAAGAACGAATTGGCGAGACACATCTCGGTGATATTTTCGTGGCCAAAATGTTGGGCAAGAAAGACCGGGTGCGGATAAACCTGCTATCGGACTATGGCGATCTTGAAATGGAATCGATCGTCAGGTTCATGCAGGAAATTGACGTGCTACGGGAACTCAAACACGTGAATCTGTGGAGCGTCATTGATTCCGGAAAAGACGAAGACGTTTACTTTTTTGTCACGCCCTACGAACCGTCACTGCGCCTGGATGAGTATTTAATGCGGGAAAAGGTTTTGGATGAGCGATTCGTCCTCGAATTGGCATCAATGATCGCAAAAGTACTGGATTACATCTGGAAAGAAAAAAAACTGGTACACCGCAATATCAAACCGCAAAACATTTTCGTCACACGGCACAATGAAATACGTTTGACCGGTTTTGATATTGCCAAGATGCCGTCGTCCGGATTTGTCGGCGTCACAGGGGCTGGCTACACAATGGGTACGCCGGAATACATGAGCCCTGAGCAAATACGTGCCAGAGAGGCTCTTGACTTTCGCAGTGATATGTACTCTCTTGGTATTGTGATGTACGAAGCGCTGACCGGTAACACACCGTTCAACGACGTTGCACCAGTCATGGTCATTCACAAACAATGCGAGGAAGCACACGTTCCCATCCGCGCGTTGAACCGAGACATTTCGCCGGCGTGCACTGCTATGGTCGACCGGATGCTCGAGAAAGATCGCGACGACAGGTACGAGAGTTGGGATGACGTGAAGACCGCAGCGCGTGAAGCGACGGCGACAGTGGGAAAACGCCCAAGCCCGCTCGACGATTTTTCCGCGAGCCGCCTGATGCGATCGGCAGAAGCGTTGAAGGCACTTTTGTGCACACCAAAATCGGCAATCATCATTATTTCGGCAGCGCTTAATATCGTGTTCTTGATCGTGATTCTTTACGTACTAAGTAAATAACACCACGTGCGGCAGGGTTTGGAAATGGGCGACTACAGCAAATATTTCGAGATTATCGTCACGACAGCAACGGACGCCGTCGTCGTCATCGACTGCGACAGTACCATCGTTTACGCGAATCCAGCGCTGTCAGATGTATTCGGATACACGGCCAGAGCGTTATTCGGTTCGCCATTAACAATGCTGATGCCGGATGACATGGGCGCCATTCACATGCGATCTCTCAATCGATATCTAAAGACCGGCGAACGTCATGTTCAGTGGGGATGTGTGCGACTCACCGGGCTGCATCGTGACGGTCGAAGTATTCCATTGGAAGTATCCTTCAGTGAATACCAGGACGATACGGATCACGTGTTTATCGGCATCATGCGAACGATGTCGGAACATTACCGGGTCAATAACGCCATTGGGTCGTTGCCCGTATAGCACTGTACGCCAACAACTGTGCCCGGAATACCGGCGATTATTTTACCTGCTCCCGTATCGACTCGACCCAGGCCCTTGCCTGATCGGCGCCATCGAACGATCGTGACAGCGACAGCGCTTTGAGAAACGAAGCCTCTGCTTCCACGAGGTTCCCGCGCTCCATTTGCGCCTTACCGAGATGGTAATGAGAATCGGGATACCGCGGTTTTAGAGCGATACTTTTTTCGAACCATTCCATGGCGGCCGTAATGTCGCCGCGCTTCAGCAAGGTCAGTCCCAGCGTGTCCATCACCACGGCATTGCCGGGATAGTCTGCGATCAATTCGCGCGCGTGCTTCTCGGCCCGATCGAGATCGTCGGCGCCGCCGCGATCGACGAGAAACACGGTGATATTGTTGAGAATTGTGGGATTGTCAGGAAATTGCTGCAATGCCTCTTCATAGACCGCTATCGCATCGTCAATTCGTCCGTCGTTTCGATGTAGAATCCCGAGCTGCATGTGTGGCAGGGGAGATGCCGGATGCTTTTCGGCCGCTGTCTGGTACACATTAATCGCCATCTTGTCGTTGTCTATCTCCTGATAGGCCCTTCCGAGAATCAGCATGACCTCGAGATTCTCCGGTTCCCCTTCGAGCACCTTATTCAACGAATCAACAGCGTCGCCGTATTTGTTCTGCGCCAGATAAGCCCGGGCCATGACATTATGCGCCCGCGTGTTTCCCGGATCGTATATGAGCACCTTCTTCACCTGATCGACAGCGAGCGAAAACATGCGGTGCGCGAGGTATGTACCAGAAAGAAGAATATGAGCGTCTGTATAACGCGGGTACGCATCGATCAATTCCCGCAGCAATTTCGAACCTTTGTCGGTATTTCCCTGTCGTATCAGAAGGGCGGCGTAACGCGTCTTGACCAACACGTTTTCCTCCTCGTCCGAACCAAGTATGATCTCATACTGCTCGACTGCGCTGTCGATCTCACCCTGAGCCTCATAGAGTTCCGCCAGACACGTCAACGCTTTCAGGTTCTCCGAATCCTGAGCCAGGACAATGTCAATATGCTCCCGCGCGAGGTCCCACCTTTTTTGGGAATTAAACAGATAGGACAGTCCGATATGCGCCTCGGCGTAGTCGTTCTTTATTTCCAGCACCTTGCGGTACCACTTCTCCGAGGCTTCATAATCTTTCAGCATGAAATACAAGAATGCTGCGACAGCATATTGTTCGTGATCGTCGATCGGGTAGCTTATCGCCGTTTCCAGCGAAACTTTGGCTTCCTCGATCTGGCGCTTGTTGATCAGGCCGGACGCCTTAATTAAGTGCACCTCGGGGATATCCGGCTTGAGTGCGATAATCTTATCCGCCAACTCCAGCGTCCGATCGGCATTGCCGCGACGTGCTGTCAATCGCGCCAATTCAAGTTGTGCCTCGAGAAGTGTGGGATCCAGCCCGGCAGCAACGTCGAATTCATTGAAGGCGTCCTGCGAACGTTGCAGTGCAAGGTAGCATCGGCCACGGGCAAGACGGATCACCGCGTTGTCCGGATCGTGTTTCACCGCATTATTGTAAGCAAGCAACGCCTTAGCGTAGTTTTCATCGTCATTAAACGACTCCGCGAAAGTAAAATACTCCGCAGCCTTTCGGGGATTGGTCCGAGACGAAGCGGGGGACATCAGGTAGACGCCGTATCCCATGACCGACCAGACGAGAAAAAGAAACGTGCCCACACCGATAACACGGAAAAATCCAGGCTTCCAGCGGTTGTGATGGCGCTGAATATTTTCGAGACAGAAGCTGTCGCAAGCTCGCGGTGTTTGCCGGGCGTGATCGGAACATAAGGTCCGAAACACAAAAGCATTTCCATATTTACGGCCGGGGAGGCACGAGTAAGTGCCATCCTCCTGTTTCGTGCTGAAGCAACCGTATGGCCAGGACCTCACTTTGGCGTCCTTGGACAACAGGCGACGCAGCCAGTACCAAACCAACCATATCGCCCCCTTGATCCAGTGAAAGGTGAGAAGGAAAAAATCAAAGGGGAGCCGAATGAAACGAAACAGGAATCGGAAAAATGCCATATGGACTACTCAAGAAACGTTGTTTGTTAGTGTTCCGCCACGAATTCCCTGCAGAATCGGCGTTCCCCCGCACGACCGCAACGTAGCGGCGGACAGAACAAAGGGAGCACCGGCCGAAACGTGATGGCGGGACGGCCGCATCAACGCGACACGTCTAAATAGTAATCGTTGCATCCACCGGCATGACTTCGATCCGTGCACCGTGGACGCCGGCCTTTTCTGCGAATGCCAACGGATCGGTATCGATGAGGTCAAATGTACCATAGTGCATAGGCACGGCAATCTTGGGCTGCAGGAATTCGACTGCCTTGGCCGCGTCGTCGACACCCATGGTGAAATTGTCTCCAGTAGGCAGTAGAGCGACGTCGATCGGATGCATCTCGCCAATCAGTTTCATATCAAGAAAAAGTCCGGTGTCGCCGGCATGGTAGATTGTTCTTCCACCCGTCGTCACGAGCATGCCGGTGGGATTGCCAAGATATATAAGTCCGTCGTCGGTTTCGATGCCTGCGCCGTGATGCGCAATTGTCAATTTCACACGACCGAAAGGAAAATTCCAGGCGCCACCGATATGCATTGGATGCACGGAAACACCTTGCTGGCCGCAGTATACAGCGACCTCGTTGTTGCTTATAATTGTGGCATCGTTATTCCGGGCAATCGCAACGGCGTCGCCCATGTGATCGCCGTGTCCGTGAGTAACGAGAACGTAATCACACGTAATATCGTCCGGTGCTACGGTCGCCTTTGGGTTGCCGCTTAGAAAAGGATCGAAAATCAGCCGATGCGCTCCGGTGTCGAGCAGGAAACAGGAATGACCTAGGTATGTGAGTTCCATGTTACTGTCCGGAAAATTGCAGGTTGACCTTGGCACGGGCATCCGCCTCATCCGCGGCTGCTTCGGCCTTGTCTGCCAGAAAATTCACCACGCCATCACTCACCTCAAGCATTCCGCCGCCGACAGCAAAATACGAGGTGTCAGGCGAAGATATCTTGAATACGCCCGGCCCGGTCGCGGCCAGCATCGGCGCATGATGCGCGAGCACCCCGAATGACCCGTTGATTCCCGGTGCAACGAGCCCGGTGATATCATTCTCATAAACTTTGCCATCCGGTGTGAGAATCGATAGTCTGTAGGTAGGCATAACGTGTTATTCCGCGAGTTTACGCGCCTTCTCCAGGACATCGTCGATGTTACCGACCATATAGAATGCCTGCTCCGGCACCGCGTCGTGTTTTCCCTCGAGAATCTCCTTGAACGAGCGAATGCTGTCTTCCAGCTGTACATAGCAGCCGCTCATGCCGGTGAACTGTTCTGCGACGTGGAACGGTTGCGACAGGAATTTCTGAATCTTGCGCGCCCGTTCAACAGTCAGCCGATCCTCTTCCGATAATTCATCCATACCCAGGATGGCGATGATGTCCTGCAGCTCCTTGTAACTCTGGAGTATTTCCTGTACCCCTCGGGCCACGTCATAGTGCTCCTGCCCGATAATCTCCGGCGCGAGTACCGTGGAGGTAGACGTCAACGGATCTACTGCAGGATAAATGCCCAGCTCTGCGATCGGCCGCGACAATTCCGTAGTGGCATCGAGGTGAGCAAACGTCGTGGCAGGCGCCGGATCGGTGTAGTCATCGGCCGGAACGTAGATCGCCTGAATTGACGTGATCGAACCCGATTTCGTCGATGTGATACGTTCTTGCAGGGCGCCCATATCGGTACCCAGCGTGGGTTGATATCCCACCGCCGACGGGATACGACCAAGCAGTGCCGAAACCTCGGATCCAGCCTGTGTAAAACGAAAGATATTGTCGACGAACAGCAGCACATCCTGGTGCATGTCGTCACGGAAATGTTCGGCGACAGTCAACGCCGACAAGGCAACGCGGGACCGAGCGCCCGGAGGCTCATTCATCTGCCCGTAAACCAACGACGTCTTGTCGATTACGCCTGCATCGCGCATCTCTTCATACAACGCCGTTCCCTCGCGTGTCCGTTCACCGACACCTGCGAACACGGAGTAGCCACCATGCTCTTTGGCGATGTTATTGATCAATTCCTGGATCAAGACCGTTTTTCCCACACCGGCCCCTCCAAACAGGCCGATCTTACCGCCTTTGCGATACGGCGCCAGAAGGTCCACCACTTTGATGCCGGTTACCAGCACCGCCGAGGATGTATCCTGCTGGTCGAACGCCGGCGCCGCCCGGTGAATCGGCATTCGCTTCTCAAATTCGATCGGCCCCTCTTGATCGATCGGGTCGCCGAGGAGATTCATAACCCGGCCGAGCGTGCCTTTGCCAACCGGCATAGTCATGAAGGAACCGGTGTCTTTCACGACCGCACCGCGTATCAATCCTTCGGTGCTGTCCATGGCGATGGCGCGAACGGTGTTATTTCCCAGGTGCTGGGCAACTTCCAACGTCAAATTCCATTGCTTATCATCAATCGACTTGTTGGTAACTTTAAGGGCATTAAAAATGCCCGGTAGATCGCCGGTCGGGAATACGACGTCTACCACCGCTCCCAGAACCTGGCTGATCTTACCTTCCGCTGTGGCGGCAAGGGTCGTTGTCATGATTTACTCTCCACCAATATGTGTTTTATGCGATTACTCCACGTCAAGACTGCGTATTCTACCACGACACCCTCAACCGCTGCAGGAAGGTATCCACGACCGCACGGCCGCAACACGACGATCCATCATAGCGCTTCGGCGCCCGACACAATCTCCGTCAACTCGGTGGTGATGGAGGCCTGCCGTGCCCGGTTCCTCAGCAGCGTGTACCGGTCGATCAGGTCGCCGGCATTGCTGGTGGCGTTGTCCATCGCCGTCATGCGCGCGCCGTGCTCGCCGGCGCTGTTCTCCAGCAAGGTATAGTAGACTTTAAAATATACAGAACGCGGCAACAGCTGATCGAGCAGTTGCGCCTGATCCGGTTCGAAAATGTAATCCGCCGCGAGCGCCTCACCGCCTGCCAGTTCACCCGGCTCGATCGGAAGCAATTTGTGTATTACGGGCGTCTGCGACAATGCACTGCGAAACGTATTATATGCCAGGTAAACTTCATCCGTTTTTCCAGTGGTGAAATTTTCTATTAATGCCTTTCCGATGCGCCCGGCGGTCGCGAAATCAGGCTTCTGTGTCACGCCCTCGTAATGACGATCTACGGGTCGGCGTTTGCTGAAATACATATGTCCGCGACGTCCGCAAAAGCTCATGTCTATCGATTCATATGCGACCTGATACTCATCAATCCAGTGATTGACAAACTTGCACATATTGTTATTGAAACCGCCGCACAGCCCACGATCGGAGCTGAACACAAGTATTTGAGCGCGCTTCGCCGAACTGCGAACTTCAAGCAGTGGATGTGCGCTGGACTGTACCGAGGCCGCGAGGCGGCAGATCAATTCATTCAGCCGCTCGGCGTAGACTTTCGCGTTGCGCTGCGCGTCCTGGGCCCGCCGCAATTTACTCGCCGAGACCATCTTCATGGTCTTCGTGATCTTGCGGGTATTCTTCAGACTCGCAAGTTTGACGTTGTATTCTTTAATGCTCGGCATGGTATTTCCACATCACGTCGCGCAGGCAGCCGCGCAACGCTGTGCATTGATTAGATTCGTAATAAAATGATCCTCAAGCCTTGAATGACCGCTTGAAGTCGCCCAGCAGCTTCTCAAGCTGCTCCTTGATATCCGATGTCATTTCCTTCACGAGGTTGAACTGTTTGACGAAGTCTGCATACGTCGAATCAAGCGCGTCACCCAATTGCTCCTCAAATGCCTTCACTTGATTTACCGGGATGTCGTCAAGATAACCGTTTACGCCGGCGTAGATTATCACGACCTGCTTCACAACCGGCATTGGCACCTGAATTCCCTGTTTTATGACCTCCATAAGGCGCTGCCCGCGTTCCAACTGCTTGCGGGTGGCCGCATCAAGATCGGATGCAAACTGGGAAAAAGCCGCCAATTCGCGGAACTGCGCAAGGTCGAGACGCAGTGATCCCGCCGTCTGTTTCATGGCCTTGATCTGCGCGTCACCGCCCACACGTGACACGGATATACCGGGATTAATGGCCGGGCGCTGGCCGGAATTGAACAAGTCCGACTCCAGAAAAATCTGTCCGTCCGTGATCGAAATTACGTTGGTTGGAATATAGGCGGACACGTCGTTCGCCTGCGTCTCAATTACAGGCAGGGCCGTGAGGCTGCCGCCTCCGTTTTCCTTGCTCATTTTTGCGGCACGCTCGAGGAGCCGACTGTGAAGATAGAAAATATCACCGGGAAATGCCTCGCGGCCCGGAGGACGGCGCAACAGCAGCGACAGCTGACGATACGCCTGCGCCTGCTTGGTGAGATCGTCGTAGATGATCAGAGCGTGCTTGCCGTTATCCCGATAATATTCGCCCATGGTGCAGCCTGCGTATGGTGCGATAAACTGCATCGGTGCCGGATCAGAGGCGGTGGCTGCGACGATCGTAGTGTACTCCATCGCGCCGTATTTCTTAAGCGTTTCATACACGCCCGCAACTGTGGAACGCTTCTGCCCGATCGCCACGTAGATACAATGTACATTCTCGCTGCGCTGGTTGATAATGGTATCGATAGCCAGCGTGGTCTTACCCGTCTTGCGATCGCCGATAATGAGTTCGCGCTGGCCGCGGCCGATCGGCGTGAGTGCATCGATCACCTTGATACCGGTCTGTAGCGGCTCCTTGACATTCTCCCTTGCGATAATGCCCGGTGCCTTTACCTCGATCTGTCGGTATTCTTCCGCATCAATCGGCGCCTTCCCGTCGATCGCAACACCGAGCGCATCGACGATACGTCCGGACAAGGCGTCGCCAACCGGGACGGAAGCGATACGTTCCGTACGCTTCACCACGTCGCCTTCACGCACCTTCGTGTCGTCGCCGAATATCGCGACACCGACGTTGTCCTCTTCGAGATTCAGCGCCATGCCCATCAGGCCATCGGAAAACTCAACCAGCTCGCCCGACATGACTTCCGAGAGGCCGTGGACACGGGCGATGCCGTCGCCAACGCTCAACACGGTGCCGATTTCGTAGGATTCCGCGGTAAACTCAAAGTCTGATAACTGCTTTTTCAGTATCGATGAAATTTCTTCTGGCTTTAAGTCGATTGCCATGTAATCACTCTCCCTAGCCGCTGATGATCTTGCGTTTGATGTTTGAAAGCTGCCGCTGCAGGGTGAAGTCGAGGACGCGATCGCCCAGTATCACCTTAAATCCGCCGAGCAGAGCCGGGTCGATCGTCACCCGAGTTTCAATCGTTTTATCCGTTAGCTGGTGCAGCCGTTCCTCGATCGCCGTTACCTGGTCGGCCGCCAATTCCCTGGCGCTGATCACGGACACCTTGAGGATTCCCTTGTGCTCATCGTACAGCGCATCGACTGCGCTGCACGTATCGGCGAGAATGGCCATTCTGTGCTTCGCCTCGAGAAAAAGCATGAACCGGAACACCAACGCCTCCAGATCGCTCTCGAAGATCGCCCGAAGGATGACCTCGCGACGTTCAGGCTTCATCAACGGATCGTCCAGAAATCGGGCCAATGCAGGGGTTTGCGCAAGGATAGTCCGAAGTGCGCGCATATCCTCGCAGACAGCGTCAAGACGATTGGTTTCTATGGCGAGATCAAAGAGGGCCTTCGCATATCGTTTTGCGACGTTGGATTCGGCCATGCTCAGACCTCGGCAATAAGTTTGTTGACCAGGGTCCGATTCTTCTCGTCGTCCAGATTCTCTCCGATCAGCTTGCCGGCCAGCGCAACCGCCAACTCCGCGCTTTCATGGCGCAGCCGTGCAGATGCGGTATCGCGCGCCGCATTGATGTCGGCGGCAGCATTTTCGAGCATGATCTTCGCCTCGTCTTTTGCCCGGTCCTCGATAACGCGCGAGGCTTCGACCGCGGCCTTGCGCGCCGCTGCTACGATTTCCTTCGCCTTCTCGTCCGCCTCGCGGATCAGTGTTTCGCGCTGCTTCTCGACCTGCTCCATCTCCTCCTTGATTCGCGCCGCATTGTCTACCGCGTCGCGAATATCCTTCTCGCGCTGATCTAAAGCGGAAAGAATCGGCTTCCACGCCAATTTGTAGAGGATAATGAAGAGGATACCGAATGTGACCCAGGTCCAGATAACCATATCCTTACTGGGATCCATCAAGTTCACCTCACCGTCGCCTGCAGCGAAACCGGTGCATGTGGCCACTGAGGACAGAATCAGTACCGCAATACGATTGTATGCCGAGGTGGATGCGTGTCGAGGCGCGGGCCATGTAAAGCGGCGTCGACGCATTTGTGTGCATGTTGATTTCATAATCATTTCCCGATGTTCACTTCCCGATCGTAACGATCGAACGCAATTCGGGTACACCACCTACTTCGCCAGGAAGCAAATGACGGCACAGAATAATGCCACACCTTCGATTAGCGCTGCCGAGATCAGCATATTGACCTGGATTTTTCCGGCCGCTTCCGGCTGGCGTGCGATACCTTCCATCGCCGAAGCGCCGATCCGACCGATTCCCATTGCTGCACCGATTGTAACCAATCCGGCGCCCAATGCTGCTAGAGTACCTGAAAGCCCCATGGAACACTCCCTTTCTGTTATGTATTATGTGATGCTGCTGTGGTGATAGAATCAACTCCCCATCGCATCCCCGACAGTTACCGACGAAACGCGGGCAGTATGTGCATGACGTACGTACTCAAACGCCCGTCAATGCGCCGGATGATGTATCATGCCGACAAACATTGCCGACAGCAATGTAAAGATATATGCCTGCAAAAACGCCACCAGTATTTCGAGAATATATATGACCAAAGCCAAAACGACAGCCGGTAATGCGGCGACGTAGCCGATTATCACGATTAACCCGAGCAATGAAAAAATCACGATATGACCGGCAAGCATGTTTGCAAACAATCGAATCATGAGAGCAAATGCCTTGATGAACATACCCGCAAACTCAATCGGAACCAGTATAATCAGAACGGGAAAAGGCACGCCGTGCGGGATAAAGGCTTTCACGAAACCAATCAGTCCATTCTTGTATATCGCACCGAAAATCATCACCATCAGGGTTATAAAAGCCAATCCGCCCGTGACATTTACATTTGCAGTTGCCGTAGAAAACAGCGGGATCAATCCCATGAGATTTAATCCCAGAATGAAGAAGAAAAATGTACAGAATAACGGCGCCATCTTGCGGCCGTCCTCCTGACCAAAGCTGGTCACGCAAATTTCGTCGCGCACGAAGATAATCATAACTTCCAGAAGATTCGTAATCCCCGTCGGTACGCGCAGATTTTTTTCGTAAATCACGCAAAAAAGCAGAATCATCCCCAGCGAACAAATCAACAACATCGCCGCATGCAAACTCATCGGACCGGAGAACGGCACATGGATACCAAAGGGCAGATGCCATTCTTGATAGTTATTGGTTACATGGTGCAGGATGTAATTTTCTACTGCCTTGGCCTTATCCATGTATGTCTACCTTACTCGTCGCCGAATCACCAGAGGTCAGTGAACGGCTGTGCAAATCAATAATCTCGCTGAATAGCAACCCGAAATAACCGGCCATCATGGCCACGAAAAACGGAACGAACTTACCAAAGTTTAACCGATTTACCAGCAAGATAAGCGCAATTAATGCGAATATTCTGAGGCCGTTCATCCCCAACGCCCAGAAGAGCGGCGGTGCCGGATTCGCCCTGACGGCGGCCCGGTGTATCGTATTTGCCGCGTAACCATTGGCTACGGCAACGGCCCACCCGAACGCCATCTCAAGTGGGAACAGCCGATGGTAGGTAAGATAGATGATGCCGCCGGAGAGCACAATCGAGGCCGCGAACGGCAGAGCGGCGTGCGGTTGGCACAGCCAGCGACGAAATGTCATACGCAGTGGAATCGTTTGAATCACAGCAACCCGATCGGTTCATGCTTCATCATCGTTGCCGGACGGTCGATCGGAACCGTCACCGAGTCGGACGACTTTCCAGACCTCATAAGCGGCATAGAACAGCCCGAGAAACATGCCGCCAAGCGTGAAAATGTCGCCGCTGCCGACCACGTTCGTATCCACATACCAGCCGAGGCTGGAAAAAAGTACCATGCCGACAGCGATATTGGTGCCCAGGGCCACGGCCGGCCCGGCGCCGCGCCACCGACCATTGCGTTGGTGTTCGGGTGGTGGCATCGTCCTCCGTGGTGGTAGTGTTGATACACTATCTGGTTGTCCTGCGGTGTCAACAACATAGCGGCAAATCCGCCCGTATGTCCAGTCAAATGCCCGGGCATTGTGGCGGGTACGGGCCAGGCACACGCGGCGCCTGGGAGCAGCGCTGTTACCGCTTTACCCAGATGGCAACAAGGCCGCCAATATGACACAGAATATTGGGCAGCCACATCAGTAATTCGGGGTGCGCTTCCGGATTGTATTTGAATGTATCAAAGAACGTGATCAGGCTGTAGTATGCCAGCGGCACGAGGAAGCACGCAGCGAGACCGTAGTTGGTCTCGTTGCGCGGTCGTCGAATACCGAGTGGTATGGCGATGAGAACAAACGAAAACGGACTCAACGCAAGTGCCGCGCGCATGTGAAGTTCGACATACAGCGGTGTAATATCTACGCCGCGCTCGGCCTGAATCCGAATGCGGGCGAGAAGCTGCGAGAGCCGCATTTCGTTGGGATGACGAATCAGTGATTTTCGATCGAGCTTGTCGCCGTATGCCAGGGGGATCGTCAACCGTTCGCCCTTGATTCTGCGAATACGGCTGACATCATTTGGAAAATCGGGGTCGATAGTTTCGATGGTCGTGCCGAAGAGCGTAAATTCAAGCTCCCGCACTTCTTCACGAAGTATCAATTCGCCCGATCGTGCATCAACCTTACGATGCACACGATCGGCATCGTCGAGCATGTATAGGTGGATGTCGTGAACGCGATCACCGGTCTTCTTCCCCACAAAAATAACATAGCCGTCGAACATCTCCACAAAACGTCCTTCCTCGATCAGCATCAGCGGCGACTTAACACCCTCTTCCTGTACCAGCCACTTGGAGCGGTATTTGAAATCGGGAGCCAATTCGATATGAAAGTAGCCACACAAGACACTCAGCAACGCACCGATCATCACTGCGGGTGCTGCGATCTGCCACAAACTGATGCCTCCAGCCCGTATGGCCGTCATTTCGTTCTCGGTCGACATCTTGTTGAATAGCAGAATCGCGGCAATAAATATTCCCAATGGGATGGTATAGCTCAACGCTTGCGGTATGCGATAGGCAACACAGGCGAGCAGCACCTGGAATGGCACGCCCCGGGACAAAAGCTCGAAGACCTTGGCAAACTGCGCCGTGAGCATGACAAAGGTGGAAATCGCAACGGCGATGAGCAATCCGCCACCGAGATTCCGACAGAGATAGAGGTTCAGTGTTTTCATCTTGTGTCCGCGGTGATGTGGCGAGCGATCATCATTCAAGACGCAGTGTCACGTCGCCGTTGATGAACCGCTGAATTTCGCCGGACGCTGTGCGCATGAGCAGTGCGCTGTCCCGATCAAACCCGGTGACAACACCGCTTACCGGCGGGTCAGGTTCGGATCGGATCGATACGTGACGATCGACGAGACAGCTCGCGGCCGTCCACGCATCGTGAACAGCTTCCGATCCATAGAGGCGGGATTCAAAGTAACATGCCTCGAAAAATCCAATCACACTCATGAGAAACGTATCGCGATCGACGTTCGTCCGGCTCTCAATAGAGACGGACGTCGCCGGCTGATCGATCTGGTCGAGTGCTGCTTGCGTCATATTCAAATTGACGCCGAAACCGATAACCAGGCCGCCTGCGGTGGTACACTCCGTCAGTATGCCGGCAACCTTGTGTTTGCCTATGACAATGTCGTTCGGCCATTTGATTCGGGAACGCCCGGTGTAGCTGCTTTGCAGTGTGTTGTAAATCGCCAGCGACATGATCTGTACAAACTCGACATGCGGCCGGTCCAGGTCCGGCGCAGAAAGGTACAATGACGCGTAAAGGTTTACGCCGGGCGGCGATATCCAACAACGACCGCGGCGACCGCGGCCGGCGGTTTGCGTGTCGGCCACAACCATGGTCCCGGAAGGCAATTCCGCTGCATTTTCGAGACAATACAGATTCGTTGAGGCCAGTGAATCAAAGAATCGAATATCCCTCCTGATCAGATCGGCCATCGATCAGCAGTGTTCCAGGATGTAATCGCAGTCGACATATTGGTCGAACAATTGTTGCGATAATGCGATTTTTTCACTGTCGGTGACCTTGATTTTCACCTTGAGATCATGAACCAGGGACGCGGTTAGGAACGTGGTGTGTCTTGTAAATATGATCGGTACATTGCTGTTTTTCATCACCCGCGTCACGACTTTGCCGGGTTTCACATTGCTGGTGACCACGAGGCCGGAGATCAGGTTCACGGAGCTGGTTTCCGAGAGATTCCAGCTCAACGCAGCGAGGATAATATCTTCACGATCACCAGGCGTGATCACCAGTGTCTGCTTCTTGATGTCCTTCAGAATATTGGGGACCGACATCGCGCCCACTACGATGTTGCTGATCGAATTCATCTTGTGCTGTTTGCCGGTAATGAACTCGCCGTCGAGCACGTCGCAAATCTGCTCCATATTCGGATTCCGGAGACGTTTCTGATACGGAATCACACCGAGGAGCTTTATGCCGAGACGCGACAAACCAACATCGACGTAGCGATAAATTTTTTCGTACTTTTCCTTGTAGACTTTGTTCACGATCACGCCGACCAATTCGACGCCAAGCGAGTCAAAAAGACTCTTGTTTAATATGAGATTGTCGATCGCCCGGCCAATACCGCCATCGGTAACCAGTACAACCTTGCTATTCAGCGCACTCGCTACCACAGCATTCGAGGTGTCGAAGACGGAGCCGACACCGGCATGGCCGGTGCCTTCGATAAGGACGAAGTCGCATCCTTCTTCGACAATGGCATAGGCATCTGTAATCTTGTCGAGCAACTCGCCGTGGCCGGCGCCGTCGATATATCGCTGCGTGAACCCGGCCGGTACCGCAATCGGACTCATCGGCTTCAGGGCACAGTCGGGTTTGTAGATCTCGTGTATGAGATACGAATCTTCGTCGACCTTGACATCCTTGACATTGAGATAACGCTGTCCTACCGGTTTTATGAACCCCATCCTCATACCGGATTTTACCAATTTATCGTAGAGCCCCAGGCAAGTAGTCGTTTTTCCGACGTTCTGGCCCGTAGCCGCAACGAATATATTCCGGGGTTTTCTCATTATTTCTCGTCCTTCCTTACGGTCGTGGAGCTGTCATTGCGGCCGCGCCGAACAGCGTGTATGGGCCACCGGTTCACGGCGCATCGCACGCGTACCGGCCAGCAAGAAAAATTCCCGTTACTATGACAATCACCAAACACAATATCCATAGCAACCACGATCGACGTTTTAAATCTACCTGCCGCGCCAGTTGCCGAATACGGTCGCCGGGCTTGCAGTACACGCCGGGAGGCAGTCCCGGTTCGCGTGTAAACAGCAACCCCATCTGAATCGACAGACGCATCTGTCCGTTAATCGCCCACCCGCAGGCCTCGATAAAGATGCTTAGGTTGCGATGCCGCAGCTTCAGTAAGGCGACGATGATAATCGGAGCAAAAACGATTACAGCGAGGCCGAAAACAACCGATGCCATCTCCCATATTGACACGTTCTGCAGGGTCTTGGTAACAAAAGCGAAGGCACTGCCGAGGGCTGCCGCTGCGACACTGCCGCTCAACATCATGTCTCGTATGGTTCCGCCGCCGGGCTGCGCAGACTCCGCAGGCTTTCCGTCGCCTGTTTTAAGTGTCTCCTCGACCTCGACGATGCCTTTGCCCAACTGCGCTTCGACCTGCTGGTAGCCGGCCGTACTGAAGCGTTCCATCTGCTTGCGCATGAAATCGCCGAACTGCTTGAATGGCTTACGAATCGCTTCGGCAATCGAAACTGGATTGGCGACAAAATCCACGATTATCGCGTCCCATTCCCGGCCATCAGGCGTGAAAAAGACACCGGCCTTACCGGGAAACAGACGCCCCATCGTGCCGGACGTGACCGCAGCGGCGATCTCCATACGCATGTCAGCGTCCGTGTCCTTACGCGTCACTGTCAGATACATCACGCAGATATTACTCTGTTCGACAACCTTCTTGTGAAACGCACGGTCGTATACCTTCATCGTCAGATCGAAACGACGGCCGTCCATGATCAAGCAGCCGGCCTGAATCATCGACGCCGACGTCGGGTCGAAGAGGCACGAGAAAGATACGAAATTGTTTACAAAACGCAGGAACCATTGCTGGTACAATACAAGTTTTTCAACCGCACCGGCCAACTCGATCTCGCTGGCCACGCTGCGGTCGTGATCGATCAGCTTCTGAAGCCGTTGACTGTAGTCGCCGCTCACGTAACGCTGGAGCGCATCACGAGGAATGTTTTCGACCTCACTTCCTTCCTTGCGCGCCTGCCACGAGGCGTAGGGCTCGAAGCGTTTCTGAACCTGAATCCAAAGAGACCGGGGCAATGATGTGTGATCGTGGTCGGGAAACAACGGCCGCAACACCAATTCCCGAAATCGCGCCAGAGCCTCACGCTCAGCGGGATGGACACGGTCATCAAAATACAGCGTTTCTTCGATCTCAGGCAACGCCAGCGACAACCTCTCGTCACCCGCATCATCATCATCATCACCGTCACCGCGGCGAATATCGCCGCCAACACCGAATCGGGTATTGTGCCGGACCAGCCAGCAGCGATGGTAAAAATCATCGATCCTGTCTTCAAGAGCACGGAGGCTCGCGAATGCCGCTTCCGTGTCGTCAGCGAGTACCAGGATTGATCCCGACGATTCCGGTGCAGGATCCGCTTCGCTCCGCCACGCAAGGTACTTCTGTGACTGTTCCACAAAACGACGCGCCTGCACCTGCGTTACACCAACATGGCCGCCTGCGTCTTTGGTTCCGCCGACAGACGCCACGATGTCGCGAATGAACGCTGCAAGATCCGCATCGTCCACCGATGTCGCCGGTATAACACCGTCGCCGTTACAGGTTCCGGCGGCTACAATGCGCCGCCGATTTCGAACCTGAGCCAGCGTGATTTCGTCGCCGCCGCCGGCCCCAATATTAGCCAGGATCCGTTCTGCGGCAGCACGTAACGCTCTGCCATCGGCATGACTGCAATCAATAGCGTCGAGACGAAGGACATCGGACCCCTTTACCAGTCGGCTGCGATCACAGAGCATACGAAACAGCCAGGCCTGCGCGTCGCACACTTCGTTGCTGCGAACCTTACCATTTCCGTCGCTATCGAGATAGTCGAGAAACGATTGATCACAGGTAAAGCTGCCGCATGGGGCGGAAGTGGCCATCCAGTGCGCGGGATCAAGTTCGCCAATATTGGCGAGATCGTCCGGTTGCTCGATCGTTAATTGATAATCGCCGCCTGTCTTCTGAATCTGCATCCGCCAATGTAGCGCTGGTATCGGGTGCTGTAAATCGCGCTCCACCCACACTACGGAGCGGCGGGCTCATATTCGGGCCGGAACATGTACAGAAATGGCGAAGTATCGTCGACTATTGGACCAGTCCGAATCTCGGAAGAAATATATAATTGACGTAAATGGAATAAGTAACAATTTAGCAATCGCAGATGGCAGGGGGTTTGCTGCTAAGCAGTGATTTACGCAACCGATACAGAAAACTGGATCGCACAAGACATATACGGATTTTGGGAGAGTCACCATGCACAACGAATCTAAAACGGTCGTCTTCGAGCCGGACAAGCAGGCTGGTCGAATGGCCTTCTCCAGGAGCGTCATCACTGCCGTTCGTCAAAAGCAGCGGAAACTGACACGGGAACGGGTAGCTGCACAGATTACGATACCTACAGACGGTGAAAGCAAATTTGAAATCGCCCTCAAGGCGAATCGCAAAAAACAGTTGGTTTCCGATGGAAATTCATTCGAGCAAATCGCGCAGCCGGAGACATCGAAAATGCGCGCCTTCTTGCGAATCAAGGCCCCCGGAAACGATGATCGGACCATTTGCGTCGGCCAGGACGAATTTGTAATCGGCCGCTCGCCCAATTACGACCTGCAGATACGCGACGATAATATTTCCCGTAAACACGTAAAGATAACATTAAATGATTCGCAACCGTTTATTGAAGATCTCGGAAGCACCAACGGCACCTTCATAAACAGCACCTTTGTTGAGAAAACAACGCGGCTACATCACAATGACCGCATCGAAATCGGAGATGCCATACTCTTGTTTTATCTCGAAGACCCGGATATGTCACGTCTCGAATCGTCGCAGACCATTGCGATTGACCGCATGAAACAGCCGGCTGCGGAACCGCCTGCAAGCCGGCGGATCGCTTTGAGCGACGAACAGCACCTCGCGGCGAGCACACGCGAGCTATCCCGCGCAGCACTGCACCTCCAAGCGGAAATGGCATTGCAGGTGCGGTTTGCCGATGGCCATCAACTCCGCATCAAACTCGACAAGCCCGAGTTCACTATCGGACGGGCGCCGGAGAACGACCTGCAGGTATTCGATGAAGAACTGTCACGGCGTCACATGAAGATCTCGTTGCGCAACAACACCTATTACGTGGAAGATCTCGACAGTGCCAACGGTACGTATGTGAACGGGCGGATCACCGATAACTGCATCGTTCGCCATGCCGATCAAGTCACAATCGGCGATACACAGCTGAAACTGGTCGAAATAAAAGCCTGATCTCCAAATTGTGCAGGAGGTCGCGTTCCGGGACATTCAAGAGTGATGCCTGGCCGTGGATGTTGCTGATTTCATCGCGCAGTTCTTGCCGCGCACTACCTACGACAAGCTCACAGGTTTTCTCGGCTCCCGCTCACCCCGGCCCATTCCCTTCCGCACCACAACCAGAGCTCTATTCATTCCACCAGAGTTCGACAGAGCTGTAAGGTTGAACGCCCATTTTTTAAACATGCCGCGTCCGGGGTGTAGGCGACCGCTTTACAGTTCGCGCAGATTTTGAGGTTACCCGGCCGAGTAACTGTAAAGCGGTCGCGTACACCCCGCAACCAACGTCGCTTGCAGCTACACGTCAAAAGTCTGTACGCCAAACGCTGGTGGAAGCGGCAGCGTGTAGCCACGTCTCGGTGAGACGTGTCGTACTTTACGTTGCTTCGCGTTGCGTGGCACGGCTCACAGAGCCGTGGC